>NZ_CP091716.1:7175622-7908744 GCF_022009635.1 Variovorax paradoxus | reverse complement strand
GCCGCTGGTGAGCGTGACGGGTGACGAGGCGCGTGGAGAAACCGCGTTCTCGGTGTTTCGCACCTTGCCCGGGGAGACCAGTCTCTTCGCGGTCGGCCGCTACCTGGACGAGCTGGTCCGGGTCGGGAGCGGCTGGCGCTTCAGCGTCCATCGCAACTGGAGACGCGTTCTCGATGCATTACGCATCTGCCGCTCTAAATGTCGAATCCCAAGGCGTTGTTCACGCGCGAATCCTCCTGATGGGCGGCTTGCGATTCTCAACGGAGTGTTGGCGAAGCCAGTTGCCGTCAGTAAGAGGCCGCGGCTCCGCGCTCGCTGAACTCTCATAAGGGCGGACGTACGCCCACTCGCGCAGGTTGGTTTGCACGAACCGTTCAGCCTTCCTGTTGGGCATACACAGCGAGTTCGTACGCGACGAATGCCCAAGGTGTCGCCGCCGAGCCAATTGAGCCTCCGTTCGACTGAACATTGAGCCAGGGCTAGATGCCTTCCGCGAGCGTTCGGCATGTGATAGGTCCGAGATCGAATGCTGTCGAATGGTGAACACCTTTGAACGCATGAACATACAACGAATGCACATCATTCTGCTGGCTTCGCAAGGCATGCAGGTGCTGAGGACACTCCAGATCATTTCCGGTCGCCAGGGATTGCACTTTCGTGGCGAGAGGGGCGCATGAGCGGCGCCCAGGTCGCACTGTTCATCGCTTTCGTGGTGGTCGCGACCCTGGCGCAGGGGCTGACAGGCTTCGCGTTCGTGCTACTGCTTGGGCTCGCCGGACTCTTCCAGCTTGCGCCCGTGACGGACCTGGCGAACGTGGCAACCACGCTGGCCGTGCTGGGCGCGGCGGCAATGCTGCGCACCTCGCTGAGACACGTCGACCGTACTGCCTATCTCGAGGCGGTGGCTGGATCCGCGCCGGGGGTTCTCGCGGGTGTGATGTTGCTAAAGTGGCTGAGCGCAAACGTCATGACCGTGTTGGGCGTGACGCTTGGCGTGACCATTCGCGTGCGCGATCACCATGTTGCGGCCGGGAAACGTGCTGCCAGTACGGTCCAGCGGCATCTGGTTCGGCGGTTTCGGCCTGCTCTCGGGACTGCTGGGCGGCCTGTTTCGGCCGGCGGCCCCCGCTTGTGTACCACTTCTACCGACAGCCCATGCCAATGGAAGCACTGCGGGCCACCTTGGTCGCCGCGCTGACCACGATGAGCGCGATGCGGATTGTCGTCGTCCTGGCAACGGGACAGTTCAGCCTGGTTGCGGTGAAGATGATCCTGCTCGCCGCCCCTGCGGTGCTGGGGACATCTTGGCTGCTGCGACGCTATCCCCCCCGCTGGCGACGCGAGACGGTGCTCAGGACCGTCTGTGTGTTGCTTCTCGCCACCGGCGTCAGCATCGTCGCCTCAGCCCTGCTGGGACGCTGATTCCCACCGCATGAGGAACCAGGGTTCCCTGAGGGCAGCACCCTGCCCTGAGCTTCGGTCCGAGGATGGTGCGCTGCGGACTACGCGCCATCGATGAAGCGGCACAGGTACCGCCGGGTGTCACGCGGGTCGATGCTGTCCTGCCCGCCGAAGGCTTCTGGGCTTCTGGATGCGGAATGGGGGAGGGGGCTCGCGCTGGTGGTCGCCGGCCGTTTAGGCTTGACTCCGGGCACGATGGCGCTAGGTTTGGGCGTTTCGCGCAGTGCATTGTCCTTTCATCTCAAGGAACTTTCGGACGGCCGGCAGAGCTGGGTACCGAGCGACGACTGGCGGTCGCGTCCTGTCTCGACCCCTGCCACCTTCCTGCTGCTCTACGGATCCTTGCGTGAGCGTTCGTACAGCCGGCTTCTGATCCTCGAAGCGGCACGTCTTCTTCAGGCCATGGGAGGCGAAGTCAAGATCTTCGATCCTGCTGGACTCCCGCTGGCCGACAGCGAGCCCGAAACGCACCCCAAGGTCCAGGATCTGCGCAAGCTTGCAGCGTGGGCCGAAGGGATGATCTGGTGTTCGCCAGAACGACACGGAGCCATGACGGGCATCATGAAAACGCAGATTGATTGATTCCCTGTCGATCGGGGCCGTCCGTCCGACCCAAGGGAAAACTCTGGCGGTTATGCAAGTTTCGGCGGCAGCCAAAGTTTCAACGCGGTGAACCAGATGCGAATCCTGGGTCGCTGGATGCGCATGATCACCATCCCAAACCAATCGAGTGTCGCCAAGGCATTCACCGAATTCACTGACGAGGGCTGAATGAAACCCTCGGCCTACTACGACCGGGTCGTCGACGTAAACGAGGAGCTGTTTAATTCACGCTGATGACACGAGACGTCAGTCCTTACCTGGGGTAGAACAAGCAGTCGTGTCATCAACCGCCATCTCGATCACGGCAGATCAAGCCGGGTATTCATGTCCAGGTCGAACCGCCCATATGGGTTGACGTGTTCCCATATCAGCGGCGTCAGGGCGGCGTAGTCGCGCGGCGTGAACCTGCCTTGCCAGTGCGGCAGGGCCAAGACCTTCTGGATCATCAGCGTGTTGATATAGACCATGCAGTTCTGGATCAGGTGCAGCGCGAGCATGCTGACTTCGTGATCCTCGCGGCGGTTGCTCGCCATCTCGCCACGGCGGGCGAAGAATACGAAGTCTGTCGCGCCGTTCCACTGCTCGACCACGTTCAGCCCCTCGTTGATTTCCCGGCGCAGCGCCTCGTCGTGCAGGTAGCGGCACAGGAAAATGGTCTTGATCGCTTTACCCAACTCAGCGAACGCCTTGTAGGTCGGATGTACGTTCTTCTTGGTGAAGCGTCGTAGAATGGCTTCGGTTTCCGCCGTCCCTAGGCGTAGCGCGGTGGCGTACTTGACCATCTGGTCGTACTGTTGCCGCACCGAGTCCCAGTCGATGGGCTTGGTCAGAATCTGTTGCAGGTTGGCGTAGGCATCGGCCTTGCCGGTTTCCGGCCGGTACAGCTTCTGTGAGTGGATCGCCTTCAACCGGGGCAGCAACTGGAAGCCGAGCAGTCGGCAGAAGGCGAACGCGACCGTGCTCTGGCCGTGCGAATCGACATACTGCCGATCCACCTCCATCTCGGTGCAATGGTGGATCACGCCTCGATCATTGACGCCACTTCCGACGACGACGGCGACTTGAGCTGCGAATGGATGCACAGCGAGCTGCGCTCGACGTGCCAGTAGATCATGATACCGCGCCCGCCGTAGCGGACGTGCCATTGCGTGGTGAGGTTCTGATCCCATGCGCCGAAGTGTTTGGAGTCCGACGCGCAGGCGGTGGTGCCGCTACCCCAGATCACTGGGTTGCGGGCATGCAGTGTGCCGTCTGCGACGATGGCAATCGCGCGACGCATCGCGTCCACGCTGATGTAACGGCGGCGCACATAAGCCAAGTCGCGTGCCGTGGTGCCGGAATCCAGTCCGGCCATGCGCTGCAAGCCGGCATTGGTGCCCAGGCCGTGCAGACACAGCAGCAGCGCGGCTGCAACACCGAGCGATCCATCGTCTCGTAGGAGGTCGGGCTTTTCAGGGCATCGGTGAAGCTCAGCCGTAGATCGGTTTCCTTGACCATATCGAGCAGGCTGGTCATCGGCCAGATGGCGTTGAGTTCGGCCTTGAGCGCAGTCAGATTGGGCGGATCGGGTTGCGCATCAAGTGGCGTCAGCGTGATCCAGCCACCGCCCTTGCTGCTCAGCCGGACGAATGGGTCTCTTCTCGCCGGCGTCGAAGGTGGACAGCGCCTCGCGCATCTCGGCTTGCAAGTCGGCGATGAAACGCTCCGCATCGAGCGGCAGACTCAGCGCCCGGTAGTAGTCCTCGCGGTTTTGCTCGAAGTTGGTCGGCAGATCGTCGTCGGGGTTGCGGTAGCGGTTTGCGCCGACCACCCAGATTTCCTTGCAGCGCAGCCGCTCGCGCAGCGCTTCCAGCACCGCGATTTCATAGGTGACGCGGTTGACGCGATCCCGGCCGGCGGCGTCCTTCTCCATCACGGCTTCGCGCCATAGGCCGCGTACCACGCCATCGAGCGGCACATCCACGTCAGCCGGGAAAACGTGCACCTTGGTGTCGGCAAAGCGCTTCACCAAGTCGAGTGCATCCATCACCGGGCGGTGGCGGTCGTTGTTGGAACGGAATTCCAGCGCGGCCAGCAAGGTCGGCACCATGCGCCGGTAGTGCCCCTGGTACGAATTGCGGATCACCGTGCGCAGCGTGATGCGATAGGTCGGGCCGGTGGCCTTCCACTTGACCAGATCGCGCAGCGTCTGCTCGCCGACCACCGGAAACACCACGTCGCGCACCACGCCATCCGGCTGGGCCAACGTAGCGTCGGCCAGGTTGAACAGCAGGTTCTGCTTGCCGGACACGCGCTTGAGATCTTCCAGCAGTTCGCGCTCGACCTTGCGCTCGGCACGCGCGCCGATCTGGTGGATGGTTTCGATCAACAAGTCCACCAGGTCATCGGTCAGCTGCGGGCGCGCAGGTAGACGAAAGCGGCCAGCCAAGTGAGGCGCGCGGCATCGGGATGCCGGCGCAGATCGCGGGGAACCTCGACCGACACACGCTGGCGACAGCGCTCCAGATCGCGCGGCGAAGCTTGGTCGAATAGATCGGCGGGAAGGTCGATGCCCCGGATCAGTTCCAGCTTCGCCAACTCGTCCTGCATGCTGGCAAGACTTGGGCGGCCGGGACTGCCGCGCAGTTTCAGCAGAACGGCCGGCGCGCTGCCTGCGGCTTCGCCTTGAGCATCTTCAACGGCGCTCTCCCCGTGGCCCGATTTTTCGGGGCGCAGCAAGGCATCCAGGCGTTCGCGGGTTGCGGGCGGCAGCCGCTCATGGACTCCGTTATGAAAGCGGTTCGTGGGCACGCAACGCGCTACGCGCGATGCGCTCCATCCGGTCTGGTGTCGGAGGTTCAATGGCGAGTTCGCGGCAACGTCCTTCCAGCCGTTCGATCATCGGCTCGATGTCACCGCCGACTTCTCCGGCAACATGATCGCGCAGCCACTCCGTCAGCAGCTCAGCGTCGGCCACCGTCGCTTCGCGGAAGCCGAAACGCGCACGGATTTCGCCGCGCAACCGCTCGGCAGTGCGGCCCGTGAGGAAGGCTTCGCCGTCAATGGGCGCGGGTGCGTCTAATTGTTTGGCGAGCGCGGCTATGCCCTGTGCCTCGACTTCGGTTTCGTCGCGCGGGAAACGGCCGCGCTCGCGGAAGAAGGTCAGCAGGATGGCAAAGCCCAGCCGGGTCGCTCGGTTCTGGTCATCACCAGCTCGCGTTCGGCCGGTGCCAACAGCCACTGATCTTCCGCGTTGCCGTCCGCCATGCCCCTACGCTCCTGGTTGCGATGGTGCGGGCCAGCCGACCCGCGCCAGCGTTTCGATCAAGGTGGTGCGCTTGACATTGAAGTTACGGCACACCGCCGCCTTGGACATGCCGCCATCGAGCGCGGCAATGATGGCGTCCAGTTTCTCGCCAACGATGGCAGGTGGTCGGCCGCCGATCCGACCGCGTTTGCGCGCGGCGGTCAGCCCCGCGACGACGCGCTCCTGGATCAAGGCGCGCTCATATTGCGCGAGTGCGCCGAACACCTGAAATAGGAACTCGCCCGATGGCGTCGTGGTGTCCAGGTTCTCCGTCAGCGAGCGGAACGCCACCCGCTTATCCTTGAGTGAGGTCACGATGCCAAGCAGATGCGACAGCGAGCGGCCGAGCCGGTCGAGCTTCCACACGACCAGCACGTCACTGGGCCGGACGAATTCCAGCGCCTGCGCCAGGCCGGCGCGGTCATCCTTCGCGCCTGAGGCGTGATCCTCGAACAGGTGACGCGGATCGATGCCGGCGGCGAGCAGTGCATCGCGCTGCAAGTTCGTGCTCTGTCGGTCGGTGTCAGACGACACGCGCATGTAGCCAATCAACATAGGCGGATAACCATCAGAAATAGGTTTCCGTATGGTAGCGCGTGGCGACAGAGTTTTCCGCACAATTTTGAGGCCATCCATGGGTTGGTGCACATGACTTTTGCGGAGGTGTCGTAAAACAAGTGTTTCACGACATGCCCCTTGAACCTGCCGTACTTGTGAAATTACCTGAACAGGTATAAGATGCCATCATGACCGACAAAGAAAACCGCTCGAATGGATCGCGAGCAGCTACAAGGATCTGATGGCGTTGCCGCCGGACGTGCGTCGGCGTTTCGGTTACGCGCTGTCGCTGGCGCAGATGGGCGACCAGGACGACGCGGCCAAGGTGCTCAAGGGCTTTGGCGGTGCCGGTGTGCTGGAAGTCATCGAAGACGATGCCGGTGGCACGTATCGGGCGGTCTACACGGTGAAGTTTGCGGAAGCGGTGTTCGTCCTGCACTGCTTCCAGAAGAAGAGCAAGAGCGGGATCGCCACGCCAAAGGTGGACATGGACATCATCCGCGCTCGGCTGAAGGTGGCCGAAGCATTGGCACAGGAGCTACGAAATGCAAAACGAATCATTGAAGGCGTCGAGGTTCAACGCAGCTCGGGCAACGTCTTTGCCGACCTTGACTGCCCGATGCCGAGAAACTGAAAATCAAAACCGGCCTGGTAGTCGAGATCAGGAAAGCGATGCGTGCGCTTGGCTTGACACAACAAGCCGCGGCCAAGCGCATGGGCATCCCGCAACCGAAGGTGTCGGGCATGATGCACGGCGATTTCACCAACCTGTCCGAGCGCAAGCTGATGGACTGCCTGAATCGCCTCGGTTACGACATCGAAATCAAGGTGCGCCCGGCATCCGAGCCGGTCGGGCACCTGACGCTCGCCACCGCCTGACCAGGAACGTCACGATGGCCGCGCGCATTACCGACGAAGAATGGGACAAGCTGTCTCCGGAGAATTTCGAGACGCATTCGCTGTTGCGTGCGGTCGATGCCATGGACGAGCTGCGCGACGATCTCAACGATGGCGAAGACGCCGCCCCGCCGCAGCTTCGCACCGACCTGCTGAAGTTGCACCAACTGGCGATGGCCGTCATCAACGAGGGATCGCGCAGCCAGGTTGCCGACCTGTTCGAGCTGGCCGGTGATCTGGACGAGCAGGTTTCCTACATGATGACCAAGCTGGAAGAGATACAGGACACGCTGTCGCGGTTGACGGCGCTGTACCCGGACAGCCTGTACTACGGCGGATTGGACGGTGCCGAATGATCGGCTGGTGGATCGTCATATCGACGCAAAGCCCTGAGGAACGCGACCGCGCCGACCAGGAGGCCCGCCGTGCGGCCATCCTGGCGCAGTGGGAGACAGGCGCGGACGGCATCCGCTGGATTGAGCGCCTGACGGAAGCGGGCACGGCTGCCAAGCTCGCCGGAGGCGGCTACCCAAACCGCTACACCGCTCGCGCTGCCGACGTGCTGCCGCTGATTGAGGGCGGCGGCATCCAGCCGTCCAAGGATGGCGTCTGGATTTTCGGTATCGACGAAAGCGAGGAATACGCCCAGCCGCCCGGCTGGATGGGAAAGGTCGAAGTGCATGCCGACCGTGTGGCCGCCTGTCCTGCCGATCTGGTCTTGACCATCGACGCCTGGGATCAGTCCTGAATGTTCTGGGAGACAGACACGTTATGAGTCGCAGCCGCCGCAAGACACCCATCGTTGGGCACACGACGCCGCAGCGAGCGCGAGGACAAGAAGCTCTGGCATCAGCGCTGGCGAACTCGCGAACGCACGGCGCTGGCCAGTGCATCGCCGGATGCGCTGAGCGCCCACCTGCCCTTGCTGGAAAACCAGGTCAGCAGCGTCTGGTCGATGGGCAAGGACGGCCGCTGTCACTTTCAGAAGGCGACAGCACGAAATATCAAAAGTCGACCGCACGGTCTTTTCTGACGTTGGAGTCGCCTCAGAAAACGGAAAATAAAGCACGCTAAGGCGTAGTTCCTCGGGCTACACCGCGTCCGCACTGCGCGGTTCTTTCTTCCCTTGCAGTGACGCAATCAGCGGGCAGGAAACGTTCCCTTCCGCGCATGGCAGGCGCACACCAAATCAGACAGCACGGCCTCCATGCGCGCCAGGTCAGCCATCCTCTCGCGCACGTCCTTGAGCTTGTGCTCGGCCAGGCTGCTGGCTTCCTCGCAATGGGTGCCATCCTCCAGCCGCAGCAGCTCGGCGATCTCATCCAGGCTGAAGCCCAACCGCTGGGCTGATTTCACGAAGCGCACCCGCGTTACATCCGTCTCGCCATAGCGGCGAATGCTGCCGTAAGGCTTGTCCGGTTCCGGGAGCAAGCCCTGCGCTGATAGAACCGGATGGTCTCCACATTGACCCCGGCCGTCCTGGCGAAAACGCCAATGGTCAGGTTCTCCAAATTGTTTTCCATATCGCTTGACTCCGTACATAACTACGGAAGTAAGCTTAAGCTATCCAATTCAGATTCGAAAGGACAAACGTATGTCTGAACCTCAAAACGGGCGCGGCGCGCTCTTCACTGGCGGGCTGGCCGCCATCCTCGCCTCGGCTTGCTGCCCGGGCCGCTGGTTCTGATCGCCTTGGGGTTCAGCGGCGCTTGGATCGGCAACTTGACGGTGTTGGAACCCTATCGCCCCATCTTTATCGGCGTGGCGCTGGTGGCGTTGTTCTTCGCCTGGCGGCGCATCTACCGGCCGTCAGCCGCCTGCAAACCGGGTGAGGTTTGCGCGATTCCCCAAGTGCGAGCTACTTACAAGCTCATTTTCTGGGGCGTGGCCGTGCTGGTTTTGGTCGCGCTCGGATTTCCTACGTCGTGCCATTTTTCTATTGATCACAGGAGTTCACCATGAAAAAGCTGCTTTCCGCCCTTGCCCTCGCTGCCGTTGTTGCCCCGTGTGGCCGCCACCCAGACCGTTACGCTGTCCGTACCGGGCATGACCTGCTCGGCCTGTCCGATCACTGTCAAGAAGGCGATTTCCAAGGTCGATGGCGTCAGTAAAGTTGACGTGACCTTCGAGACGCGCGAAGCGGTGGTCACCTTCGATGATGCCAAGACCAGCGTGCAGAAACTGACCAAGGCTACCGAGGATGCGGGCTACCCATCATCAGTCAAGAACTGATCATGAAAGACCCGAAGACACTGCTGCGGGTCAGCATCATTGGCACAACCCTCGTGGCGCTGTGTTGCTTCACCCTGTTCTGGTCATTTTGCTCGGTGTGGTCGGCTTGTCCGCGCTGACCGGCTATCTGGACTATGTGCTGCTGCCTGCGCTGGCGATTTTCATCGGCTTGACCATCTACGCCATCCAACGAAAACGCCAAGCCGATGCCTGCTGCACCCCGAAATTCAATGGAGTAAAAATGACCGAAATCACCGTGAATGGCATGACCTGCACATCCTGCGCCACCCATGTCAAAGATGCTTTGGAAAAGATTCCCGGCGTGAATGCCGCTGTGGTGTCCTATCCAGAAAGCCGCGCGCAAGTCATGGCAGACACCGCCGTGAGCCACAACCAACTGCTGGCCGCCATCGCCGCATTGGGTTATCAAGGCTCGATCCGGGTTGGTGATTTCAAAGATGAACCAAAAATCCGTGATGCACTTGAGGGCGCCGGTTTGCATATCGCCATCATTGGCAGCGGCGGGGCCGCGATGGCGGCGGCGCTGAAGGCCGTCGAGCAAGGCGCGACGGTCACGCTGATCGAACGCGGCACCATCGGCGGCACCTGCGTCAATATCGGCTGTGTGCCGTCCAAGATCATGATCCGCGCTGCCCATATTGCCCATCTGCGCCGGGAAAGTCCGTTCGACGGCGGTATTGCGGCAACTGTGCCTGCGATTGACCGCAGCAAACTGCTGGCCCAGCAGCAGGCCCGTGTCGATGAACTGCGGCACGCCAAATACGAAGGCATCCTGGACGGCAATCCAGCCATCACCGTTTTGCACGGTGAAGCGCGTTTCAAGGACGACCAGAGCCTGGTCGTCCGTTTGAACGAGGGTGGCGAGCGCGAGGTAACGTTCGACCGCTGCCTGGTCGCCACCGGTGCCAGTCCGGCCGTGCCGCCGATTCCGGGCCTGAAAGAGTCACCCTACTGGACTTCCACCGAAGCGCTTGTCAGCGACACCATTCCCGCACGCCTGGCCGTGATCGGTTCGTCGGTGGTGGCGTTGGAACTGGCGCAAGCCTTTGCCCGGCTCGGCAGCCAGGTCACGATCCTGGCACGCAGCACCTTGTTCTTCCGGGAAGACCCGGCCATCGGCGAGGCCGTGACAGCCGCTTTCCGCGCCGAGGGCATCGAGGTGCTGGAGCACACGCAAGCCAGCCAGGTCGCCCATGTGAACGGCGAATTCGTGCTGACCACCGGACACGGTGAATTGCGCGCTGACAAGTTGCTGGTTGCCACCGGTCGGGCACCGAATACGCGCAGCCTCGCGCTGGACGCGGCGGGGTCACTGTCAATGCGCAAGGCCATCGTTATCGACCAAGGCATGCGCACGAGCAACCTGAACATCTACGCGGCCGGCGACTGCACCGACCAGCCGCAGTTCGTCTACGTGGCAGCGGCCGCCGGCACCCGTGCCGCGATCAACATGACCGGCGGCGACGCAGCCCTCAATCTGACCGCGATGCCGGCAGTGGTGTTCACCGACCCGCAAGTCGCCACCGTGGGCTACAGCGAGGCGGAAGCGCACCACGATGGCATCGAGACCGACAGTCGCACGCTGACACTCGACAACGTTCCGCGAGCGCTTGCCAACTTCGACACACGCGGCTTCATCAAGCTGGTCATCGAGGAAGGTAGCGGACGGCTCATCGGCGTGCAGGCGGTGGCCCCGGAAGCGGGCGAACTGATCCAGACGGCGGTGCTCGCCATCCGCAACCGCATGACGGTGCAGGAACTGGCCGACCAGTTGTTCCCCTACCTGACAATGGTCGAGGGGTTGAAGCTTGCGGCGCAGACCTTCAACAAGGACGTGAAGCAGCTTTCCTGCTGCGCTGGATAAAAAAAGGAGGTTTTCAATGAGCGCCTACACCGTGTCCCGGCTGGCCCTTGATGCCGGGGTGAGCGTGCATATCGTGCGCGACTACCTGCTGCGCGGATTGCTGCGTCCGGTGGCGTGCACCCCGGGCGGCTATGGCCTGTTCGATGATGCCGCCTTGCAACGGCTGTGCTTCGTGCGGGCGGCCTTCGAGGCGGGCATCGGCCTGGACGCGCTGGCGCGGCTGTGCCGGGCGCTGGATGCTGCGGACGGCGATGAAGCGGCCGCGCAGCTTGCCGTTCTGCGCCAGTTCGTCGAGCGTCGGCGCGAAGCGTTGGCCGATCTGGAGGTGCAGTTGGCCACCATGCCGACCGAGCCGGCACAGCACGCGGAGAGTCTGCCATGAACAGCCCCGAGCGCTTGCCGTCCGAGACGCACAAACCGATCACCGGCTACCTGTGGGGCGCGCTGGCCGTGCTCACCTGTCCCTGCCATTTGCCGATTCTCGCCATTGTGCTGGCCGGCACGACGGCCGGCGCGTTCATCGGAGAGTACTGGGGTATCGCAGCCCTCACGCTGACCGGTTTGTTCGTCCTGTCTGTGACACGACTGCTGCGGGCCTTCAAAGATCGATCATGAGCGCTTCCCATTGAGACAAACCACGCTGTCGCTACGTTGCCTCATGCCGCATCAAATTCGGCTGAGTAGCTCGCCATCTGGACGTAGCTCACCCTTGGGTGAAACATGCCGATACAGGGTCTGCCGCGTGACGCCAAGTTCCTGGCACAGGTCGCCGACCTTGGTCTCTGGCTGACCCATTGCCGCCATCGCCAGCCGCAGCTTGGCGGCGGTCATCTTGAACGGCCGGCCGCCTTTCCGCCCGCGCGCGCGGGCCGAGGCTAGGCCGGCAATCGTGCGCTCCGCGATCAACTCGCGCTCGAACTCGGCCAGGGCGGCGAAGATGCCAAAGACCAGCTTGCCGGCGGCGGTCGTGGTGTCGATGGCCGCGCCGTGCCCGGTTAATACCTTCGCCGATGCCGCGCCCAGTCAGGTCGTGCACGGTGTTGATGAGATGTCGCAGGTCGCGTCCGAGCCGATCCAGTTTCCACACGACCAGTGTGTCGCCAGTTCGCAACGCCTTCAGGCAGCTCGTCAAGCCGGGCCGATCCTCGCGCATGCCGGATGCCTGGTCCTCGTAAAGATGTACTGGATCGACCCCGGCGGCAATCAGCGCGTCGCGCTGCAAATCGGTAGCCTGGGAGCCGTCCGCCTTCGATACCCGCATGTAGCCTATCAGCATGTCGTACCTGTCACATATACGTTCGATTATGTGACAGTGTGCGCCGGAAAGTTAAGGTCGTCAAAATTTGTCACTTAACCCGTCATTCTGTCTAAGACATGCAAAGGATCCGTCAGGCTCATAATGTGACAGAAATTCCGTGGCGATGCCTTCCTTCGCGAAGGTGGCGCGCAACTGTTCCAGGGAAGCGGGTCGCGCCGACCATAGGAAGCCAACGCGAACAGCGAGCGTGCCGTCTCGGGGTTGTGCCGCGCTTCAATGATGGCCTCGTCGATGGCCTGACTGCACGCTGCCAGTGATTGATGGGTTCGGGCTTCGGCGCTTTCGTCGGCAGGCCACTGGTGAACCCTGTTTGGGGCTCGGACCAGAACAGCTTTGCCTGCTCGCCTGGCGGGCTTATGTACCTCACCTCAATCAAGCTGATTGCCGTTGCCGCCGCCTCCAGCATCTGCAACCGTACTGCCGGATTCAGGGTTTCATACGGTCGCCACAGACTTTGCCCAGCACGCAGCGGATGCCCGCAGCCTTCCCAGACTTGGCGGAGATACCCCGCGTAGGTTCCGCACGCCGAAAGCGGTGTGTTCAGCTCATCGAGCAGCGTGCGTAGCAGCCGAAACCACAATCCGGCATGGATGCGTCGGCGCGGCAGCTCCAGGTGACCGGTCGTCAGTGCCTGCCAGGTACGCTGGTCCATCGCCGCAATCGCGTCGCTGGCGGTGCGCGGTTCGGCGTCGGCGTTCTCCCAGCCTAGAAACCGCCCTGGCACGCCCCAATAGGATTCCAGCCGGCAGCCATGCAGCGGGCAGCTCAGCATCAGGGCAGCTTCCACGCGAGCAGTACGGCTTGGTTC
This sequence comes from Variovorax paradoxus, assembly GCF_022009635.1. Lineage (NCBI taxonomy): Bacteria > Pseudomonadati > Pseudomonadota > Betaproteobacteria > Burkholderiales > Comamonadaceae > Variovorax > Variovorax paradoxus. The sequence goes on along the minus strand of NZ_CP091716.1, from coordinate 7,895,696 downwards.
TCCGGATCGTTCAGGCATAGCGGACAGGCGCGGTGTATCGGCTGGCTGGGCAGCCAGGCACGCCAGCTCGTGATGGATCGCGTCTTACGGCGGTGTGTCGGCAGCAACACCGAGAGCTGGAACGCATAGGTCTCCAATGCATCTGGAATCTGATCATCAAGGCTGTCCAGTAGCCAAGGCACCCAGCCGGCAAAGCTCATGCAACGCAGCCGGTTCAGTTCGATGCCGCTCCGCTGGGAAAGCATCGCCAGCAGCGCCAGTGGTGGCGCGGTGTCCAGGTCATCAACCTGACCGTGACCAAGATCGTGCTCCAGCAGCTCGGACACCTCTATGTGATAGCAAAGGGCCACGCGGTTGAGCCACGAAGACAAGGCTTCACCTTCCTGGGAGCCGGATGCAGTGGCCAGCGTGGCGCTGGCTTCACATCAGTTCCCGCTCGAATTGCCGACGCCGCTCGCTGGGGCCGGTGTAATCGGCCATGCTCAGCGTGCGATGGTTGATCGCTTCCTCGCCGCTCTCCACGGCGGCGAGGGCTGCCGCCATCAGCAAGTGCGTCAGTTCGCCGATGGTGCCTTCGCTGCGTGTGAGCAGGTAGCGGGCCATGTCCAGCGTGGCAATCGACGAGGGGCGCCGCAGTGGAAGCGAAGCGGCGAAGCTGGCCAGCAGTGAGCAGCAATCGTCGTTGGCCTCCCATACCGGCAGCATCATCGGCTCGAAGCGATTTTCCAACTGGTCATCGGAGCGGATGACCAGGTAGGCGTCGCGCGTGCCGACCCCGACCAGTGGGATGCGCAGTTCATTGCCGAGGAAGCGCAGGAGATTGAGAAATTCCCGGCGGTTGACGCTGTTACCGGCCAGGACGTTGTGCAACTCGTCGATCACCAGCATGCGCACGCCGACCTTGCGCAGCAGTGCCAGCGCCAGTTGTTCCATTTCTGGCAGCCGTGGGCGCGGTCGCAATGGCGCACCCATCGCCGCGAGCAGCGCGACGTAGAAGCGGATTACCGACGGTTCGGATGGCATCTGCACGACCAGTACCGGAATGTGCTCCTGGTCGGCGTCGGCGCTGGCCGGATGCGTGCGCCGGAACTTCTCGACGATCATCGACTTGCCGTTGTTGGTCGGGCCGACCAGCAGCAGGTTGGGCATGCGTTGCTTGTTTGGCCACGCATACAGGGTTTCCAGCCGGTTCAGCGCCTCGACCGCGCGCGGATAGCCGATCCAGCGGTCGGCGCGAAGGCGCTGGATGCGCTCGTCCGCCGGCAGCCGAGCCAGCCCCTGTGCCGCTGGCAGCAGGTGTGACAAGTCGATGATGGGATATTCGTCCACGGCTACCACTCCTCAATCTGGTCGAACGGTTTGGCCGGCGGCTGGTTGTCGGCCTGTGGGTCAGCCATGTCCGCATCTGGTGGTGGCGTGGTTTTGACAGGCGGTGCCGTTGCCTTGAGATGCTGGCGTCGATCCGCGTCGCGCCGCGCCTTGCGCGTAGCTTTCTGCGCGGTGGTCACGATTTCTCGCATCTGGCCGATCATGCGGAACAGCGCTGACTCATCCACCTGTTCGCGCCCTTGCTGCCGTAATTTCGCCAGCGCCTGCCGTTGTTCCCATAGGGTGACAGCCGGGTGCGACAAGGTACGGTAGGGAATTTCCAGGTAGTGCTGCCCTCTGGTTCCAGCACCCATATGCGGCTGATGTCGCGCGGGTCGCGCCGGATCAGGAACGCAGGCAAGCGGTCCCGCCGAGCTATCCACGGCTTGAGCGCATCGGCGTAGTAGTGGATGTGGTCGATGACGAAGCCGGTGCGGGTCAGCGTGCGGCGGATGATGGGCAGAAAATCGACCAGAAAAGCCGTAGCGCGAGTGATGACGGTTGGCACGCCGGTCCGCGTGATAGCTTCGGCCCAGCGCGCGGCCGGCGGTTGAGCAGGCCGTTGTGCACGGAGCCGTGATAGGTGCCGACCGCCAATGTGAGCCAGCGCTCCAGCTCGCGCAGTGTCAGGGCGGCCATCTTCTCGGAGGCGTATTCCCCGCGCTGGTCAGGATTGGAGAAGGTCGTCCCCGGCAATTCGTCGTGGATCATCTGCATCGCCGTGCCGATGATCCGTTCCACGATACCGCCGTAGTGCGGCTGCCCGAGCGGGCGATAGTCCAACCGGATGCCATGCTGCTCGCAGCCACGGCGCAGCGCCTCGCTCTTGAACTCAGCCGCGTTGTCCAAGTAGAGCAGTCTGGGCTTGCCGCTCATCGGCCAATCCATCTCTACGTTCAACCCTTCCAACCAAGGGCGCTTGTCGCAGGCGGCATGCACCAGCAAGCCGACCGAGACGGCGGACGGGGCTTCCAGCGTAACGACCATGCCAACCACGCAGCGGGTGAATACGTCGATGGCGAGGGTCAGGTATGGACGGCCAATCGGTTGCCGGTCGCGCTCGTCCACCACGATCAGGTCGATGACTGTGTGGTCGATCTGCACCTGCTCCAGCGGCGCGGAGACGGGTGGCGGAACACCACCAACACCTTGCAGGTCGCGGGCGGCATCTTGTCCTTCCCGGCGGTGAGTGACCTCGCGCGGATCGAGGCCGGCGATCCGCAGAGCCACCGTGTTGCGCGCCGGCACCCGCAGCTTTTGCAGCTTGCACGCCCGCACAACTTCGCGGTGGAACGCCGCCAAGCTACGCTTCTGCTTGGTCAGGAAGCGCTTTTGCAGTAACTCGCGGATGATTCGTTCGACCGACTCCGGCAAGCGGCCTTTACCTTTGCCACCGCTCGACTGCCCAAGAGCCAAGTCAGTGACCAGCCCCGATCCTAGCCGGGCACGGCGGATCAGGACGTAGACCTGCCGCCGGGACAGCCCCAATGCCTGGGCTGCCGCGTCGGCCGCTTCATGCCCAACCGTCTCCGACTGCGCCAACGGCCCAATGATCTCCGCGCGACGACGCGCACGCTCCCATGCCTGTTCTGGCAGGGTGGCCACGCCGTGCTCGGTAATCGGTGCGGTATCGGTCGCCATGCTCATCTCGCTTTGGTGCACACGAGTATTGAGCATAGACGAGTTTCGTGCAGAGGAGTCCTGATATCTGGCTGTCAGGAGCCGTATGCACAAGAGGCTTCAAACCGCGCTGAATGGTGCAGTCGTCTTCTGAAAATGACAGCCGCGCCGGTTGCCTTGGCGGGCTTGTCACAAACCTACGTTTTCAAGAAGAAGGAAACCGCATGCCCCGCCGTTCGATCCTCTCCGCCGCCGAGCGCGAAAGCCTGCTGGCGTTGCCGGACACCAAGGATGAGTTGATCCGTCACTACACGTTCAGCGAAAGCGACCTCTCCATCATCCGGCAGCGGCGCGGCCCGGCCAATCGGCTGGGCTTCGCGGTGCAGCTTTGCTACCTACGCTTTCCGGGCGTCATACTGGGCGTTGATGAACCGCCGTTCCCGCCCTTGCTGAAACTGGTCGCCGACCAGCTCAAGGTCAGCATCGAAAGCTGGGGCAAGTACGGACAGCGGGAGCAGACCCGGCGTGAGCACCTGATCGAGCTGCAAACCGTCTTCGGTTTCCGGCCCTTCACCATGAGCCACTACCGGCAGGCCGTCCACACGCTGACCGAGCTGGCCATGCAAACCGACAAGGGCATTGTGCTGGCAAGCGCCTTCATCGAGCACCTGCGGCGGCAGTCGGTCATTCTGCCTGCTCAACGCCGTCGAGCGGGCGAGCGCCGAGGCGATCACCCGCGCCAACCGGCGCATCTACGACGCCTTGGCCGAACCGCTATCGGACATGCATCGCCGTCGCCTCGACGATCTGCTCAAGCGCCGCGACAACGGCAAGACGACCTGGCTGGCCTGGCTGCGGCAATCCCCGGTCAAACCGAACTCGCGGCACATGCTGGAACACATCGAACGCCTCAAGGCGTGGCAGGCGCTCGACCTGCCCTCCGGCATCGAGCGGTCGGTGCACCAGAACCGGCTGCTCAAGATCGCCCGCGAGGGTGGCCAGATGACGCCAGCCGACCTGGCCAAGTTCGAGCCGCAGCGCCGCTACGCGACTCTGGTTGCGCTCACCATCGAAGGCATGGCGACCGTCACTGACGAAATCATCGACCTGCACGACCGCATTCTGGGCAAACTGTTCAACGCCGCCAAGAACAAACATCAGCAGCAGTTCCAGGCATCCGGCAAGGCGATCAATGCCAAGGTGCGGCTATTCGGACGCATCGGCCAGGCGCTGATCGAGGCCAAGCAAGCCGGCCGCGATCCGTTCGCCGCCATCGAAGCCGTCATGTCCTGGGATGCCTTCGCCGAGAGCGTCACCGAGGCGCAGAAACTCGCGCAGCCCGAGGACTTCGATTTCCTGCACCGCATCGGCGAGAGCTATGCCACGCTGCGCCGCTACGCGCCGGAATTCCTCGCCGTGCTCGCTGCGGGCCGCGCCCGCCGCCAGGACGTGCTCGACGCTATCGAAGTGCTGCGCAACATGAACAGCGACAACGCCCGCAAGGTGCCCGCCGATGCGCCAACCGATTTCATCAAGCCGCGCTGGCAAAAGCTGGTGATGACCGACGCCGGAATCGACCGGCGTTACTACGAACTGTGCGCGCTGTCGGAGATGAAGAACGCACTGCGCTCCGGCGACATCTGGGTGCAAGGCTCCCGCCAGTTCAAGGATTTCGAGGACTACCTGGTGCCGCCAGCGAAATTTGCCAGCCTCAAGCAGGCCAGCGAATTGCCGCTGGCTGTGGCCACCGATTGCGACCAGTACCTGCATGAACGGCTGACGCTGCTGGAAACGCAGCTCACCACCGTAAACCGCATGGCGCTGGCCAACGAGTTGCCGGATGCCATCATCACCGAATCGGGACTGAAGATCACGCCACTCGACGCGGCGGTGCCCGACACCGCGCAGGCCCTGATCGACCAGACCGCAATGGCCCTGCCGCACGTCAAGATCACCGAATTGCTGCTGGAGGTGGACGAATGGACGGGCTTCACCCGGCACTTCGCGCATCTGAAATCGGGCGACCTGGCCAAGGACAAGAACCTGCTGCTGACCACGATCCTCGCCGACGCGATCAACCTGGGCCTGACCAAGATGGCAGAGTCCTGCCCCGGCACAACCTACGCCAAGCTGGCCTGGCTGCAAGCCTGGCACATCCGCGACGAAACCTACGGGCGGCGCTGGCCGAGCTGGTCAACGCGCAGTTCCGGCATCCCTTCGCCGAGCACTGGGGCGACGGCACCACGTCGTCATCGGACGGCCAGAACTTCCGCACCGGCAGCAAGGCCGAGAGTACCGGCCACATCAACCCAAAATACGGCAGCAGCCCAGGGCGGACGTTCTACACCCACATCTCCGACCAGTACGCGCCGTTCCACACCAAGGTGGTGAATGTCGGCGTGCGCGACTCGACCTACGTGCTCGACGGCCTGCTGTACCACGAATCCGACCTGCGCATCGAGGAGCACTACACCGACACGGCGGGCTTCACCGATCACGTCTTCGCGCTGATGCACCTGCTGGGCTTCCGCTTCGCGCCGCGCATCCGTGACCTGGGCGACACCAAGCTCTACATTCCAAAGGGCGATGCCGCCTACGAGACATTGAAACCGATGATCGGCGGCACGCTCAACATCAAGCACGTCCGCGCCCATTGGGATGAAATCCTGCGGCTGGCCACGTCGATCAAACAAGGCACGGTGACGGCCTCGCTGATGCTGCGCAAGCTCGGCAGCTATCCGCGCCAGAATGGTCTGGCCGTCGCCCTGCGCGAGTTGGGCCGCATCGAGCGCACGCTGTTCATCCTAGACTGGTTGCAAAGCGTCGAGCTGCGCCGCCGTGTGCATGCCGGACTGAACAAGGGCGAGGCCCGCAACGCGCTGGCCCGTGCCGTGTTCTTCAACCGCCTGGGCGAAATCCGCGACCGCAGTTTCGAGCAGCAACGCTACCGGGCCAGCGGCCTCAACCTGGTGACGGCAGCCATCGTGCTGTGGAACACGGTTTATCTGGAACGGGCCGCGAACGCCTTGCGTGGCCACGGTCAAGCCGTCGATGACGGCCTGTTGCAGTACCTGTCGCCGCTCGGCTGGGAGCACATCAACCTGACCGGCGATTACCTCTGGCGCAGCAGCGCCAAGATCGGCGCGGGCAAGTTCAGGCCGCTACGGCCGCTGCAACCGGCTTAGCGTGCTTTATTTTCCGTTTTCTGAGACGACCCCTCTATTGAACGAACAGTATCAGGAGTCCGCTGCACGAATGATGACCTGCCGGTTCTGGTCGCGCTGGCGACCGATCAGCCCCTGGATGTGCGATACCGCGACCACGATCTTTCCGGCGATTGGGCGGGCTACCGCGAATGCCACATCAAGCCCGACCTGCTGCTGATCTACCGCAAGTCCGACGCCGACACCCTGCGACTGGCGCGGCTTGGCTCCCATAGCGAGCTGTTCGGCTGATGCCAGTCGCCTTGTCCGCCAAACGATCATTAGGCGGCCAAACCGGACGCCTGTCCGAAAACATCTTGCGCAACGGGATGACGGACAATAAGATAGGCGGACGGTATAACGGACAAATGGGCGGAAATGGCACTCATCGGCTATGCGCGGGTATCGACGGCGGAACAGGACACCGCCTTGCAGACGGATGCGCTGCGCAATGCAGGCTGCGAACGGGTTTTCGAGGACACGGCATCCGGGGCCAAGGCAGACCGGCCCGGCTTGGCCGATGCGCTGGCTTATCTGCGCGATGGCGATGTGCTGGTCGTCTGGCGGCTGGATCGGCTTGGCCGCTCCCTGCCGCACCTGATTGAGACGGTCGGCAAGCTGGAAGCACGGGGCGTCGGCTTCCGCTCGTTGACTGAAAACATCGACACCACCACGCCGGGCGGACGGCTCATCTTCCATGTGTTCGGTGCGCTGGGCCAGTTCGAGCGCGACCTGATCCGCGAGCGCACCAAGGCCGGGTTGACCGCTGCCGCCGCACGCGGGCGCAAAGGCGGACGCAAGCCGGTTGTCACTGCCGACAAGTTGCAACGAGCGCGGGAGCTTGTCGCCAACGGCTTGAATGTCCGCGAGGCCGCCGCACGCCTCAAGGTAGGAAAAACCGCTCTCTACGCTGCCTTGCAGGCGGCCAGTTCTGGCAGTGCAGCCGACTCCTGATATTTCGTGCAGTCGCCTTCTGAAAACGACAAGCATCGTCAGAAATGGCGATGCTGTCAAGGGAAGCCGGCCGGGCCTGCATCGTCAGAGCCGACGATGCGAAGCTGCTGGAGCGACCTGCAGCACCGCCAGGAATGGCGATGCCGGATCGCTCAGTAGGTGGGGATGTAGACCACCTCAATGTCCACGCGCTGGTTCTCGCGCCGGCCCTCGGCCGTCGAGTTGTCTGCCACGAAATCGGCGGCCGATGCGAAGTTCACCATGATCTTGAGCGGCGAGACGCCGCGCGCCACCAAGTACGACCTGGCCGAGAGCGCACGGCGTAGTGCAAGGGCCTCATCGGCCGCGCTGGGCCGTAGTGTGCTGGTGCGCCCGCTGATGTAGATGATCGCCGCATTCCTAGCGTCGGCCAGCAGCTCCAGGGCCTCTGGCGTCGGCTGGAATGTCGCGCTGCTGTCGGGGAAGGACACCGATACGCCGGACTTGATCGGCGTGCCGAAGTTGCCGGCGTCGCCGGCGGCCAGTGCGCTTTGCGCGCTGACCAGGAACGCCAGAGAGAGGGCCAGAAGAACGGGTTTTCGCATGGGGCAGGACTCCAATCAGAAGAACAGGTAGCCGGCCTTGCTCATGGGGATGCGGATCAACCAGAGCGAGGCCAGGTGCAGCGGGTAATAGGCGTAGAAGGCCCAGCGCAGGCGCGGCACGCGCACATCCACCCGCGAGGCCAGGAAGAGCACCGGCAGGGCTGCCAAGGCCCACAGGTTGCGATTGACGAACCACAGGGCCGCGCAGGCCAGCACCGCGACCGCCGCGGCGGCCCAGCTCGGCCGGCGCGTGTACGACCACACCGCCAGGCCGAAAGCCACGGCCGGCCACCAATATTCGACCGAGCTGCCGCCGACCAGGAACACCACGCCGGCGGCCGCCAGGTGCAGCTTGCCGCCACGTTCGACCAGGTAAGCCGTGGCCGTGACGACCAGCAGCGTGAACATCACGTTGAGCGGCCACCAACCGGCGTACAGGCCGCCGAGGGCCACGAAGGGCACGGAGGCCAGCGCGCCGAACATCGCCAGGCGCGACATGGTGCGGCCGTACACGCCGCGTTCGAGCGTGCCCGGCCGGGCCAGGTTGTAGGCCAGGACGAACACGAAAAGGGGGAGCGCCACGCGGCCGGCCTCGAACAGCACCGGCAGCGTCGCGTTGAACAGGTACTTGTTGACGTGATCGCCGGTCATGAGAACCAGTGCGAGCCACTTCAACGCTTCGACGGTTCCATCAGGAATCCGCAGGGCCTTCATCAGCGCCGGCCCCCGCGAATCGCGTAGGCGCGCAGCACCAGGAAGATGATGTAGAGCGCTGGCAGTGAGAGCACGAAGGCGATGGGCTTGCCGATCCACGCCGGCAGCGCCCACAGCAGAAGGCCCAAGGCGAAGATCGGGCCGAGGCCCAGCAGAAGCAAATCGAGCTGGTTCTGGCCTGCCCTTCCGCCCACTTGCAATAGGCTTGAAGCAACCGGCCGACGCCCAGCGTGTACCGCATCATGAAGGCGTGGAATTTGTCCATGTTTAGCCGCTAAATCGGAAGAGCCGGCCTACTCGGCCGACCCCTCGCGTGAAGTGTTGAAAGACACCGTGCGGGGCACGTAGCCGGCCACCGACACGCTGCGAGCTGCTGCGGCCGCTGGGGCGGCCTGCTGGGGTGCTGGTGCCGGCCTGGCCGCCGGCGTCGCCCGCTGGGCCACCGTCGCGGGCTGGCTGGGCGTCGAGGGCGTGGCCCCGGCCTTCGTCACGTCAAGCGTGACGAACCGAGCTTCGAGCCAATCGGCCCACTTCGACGCCTTGCGCATCAAGTCGGCCCGGTACACCGCGTTGTACTGCGGCGTGCGCGAGTGGTAGTTCGCCGCCTTCGTCCAGAGGTCGCCCTTGTCGTTGCGGATGTGCATCCGCAGCCGCCAGGCGGCCAGGTCGAACGAGTAGCAGCCGGCAGCCGCCACATCGTTCGCCGTGATGCCGTATCGGGCCAGGTCGCCCAGGTACGCGGTGTTGAACTGCATCGGGCCAACGTCATGCGTGCCATTCGAGTTGCGCACCCACTGGCCCGGCTTGCCGCTCTTTCTCGGCGACGGCCAACACGATGTTGACCGGCACCTCGTACTTGACGGCGGCCGAGATCGAGCAGACGACGCGCTCCTGGAGCTGCGGCGGCAGATCGGCGAAGAACGGCATGCCCTCCCCTCCCTCAGTTCAGCCAGGACTGACGGCGGCGCTCTTCGTCCTCGCGCCGGATGCGTTCGTTGTACTCGGCCAAGGCGCGGTCATAGTCGCGCGCTTCGACCCAATACCCGCCCCTGCTCTGGCGTCCCGACATAGCGCGGCAGCGTGCCGCTGCTGGCGAAGTCGGTGTAGGCGTGGCCGGTGTAGGCCCCGCAGTAGTCAGGCAACTGGTTGCTGATGTACGTGCGCCCATCGTCGTAGCCGCCCGTCCACATCACCAACGTCGAGTTCAGCGACTGCGCGTCGCAACGGCCAGCGCCGCGCGAGATCGCCGACACGAGCGACTGCATTTCCGGCGTCTGGCTCGCCACCGGGCAAAGCTGGAGGAAGTTCAGGCGGGCGCGGATCGTGTCCGACAGCTTGCGCTTCGTGATGTTGAAGTACCGCGACAGCGACGGCGTGCATTCGCTCGGGCGCGTGCCCGACGACAGGCACAGGATCGCCTCGCAGGCCAGGCGCGTGTCGCCGGTCAGCACGTCTTGCGCGCTGGCCGTGCCGGCGGTCGATCCGAGGGCTGCCACGAGGGCGGCCAGGGCAAACAGTTTCTTCTTCATGGTTGGACTCTCCTTGGTTACGCAGTTGTGCCGTCGCGGCCTTGCTCGCGGTTGGCGAACGCAGCTACTTCGGACTCGGGATCGGCATCGGCAGGGCCGCCTGCCAGGCTGTTGTCGCCGAAGCTCGGCGCGGGCTGCTGGTCGGGCACGTCGATGTTCTCGGCCGTGCCGCTTCCTTGCGCCTTGATCGCGGCGGCGATCTTTCCGCCAGTGGTGTCGGCGATCCGCTCGGCTGCGGCTTCGCGCAGGCTCGCGGCTTTGGCCTTGGCAACATCGGCGGTTCCCTTCGCCAAGTTCGCGCCGGCGTCGGCGGCGATGCGGCCGGCCGTGCCGAGGGCCGATGCGGCCGATGCGAGCAAGCCGGGGCCGGTGCTGCCCGGTGCGGCCTGCTGCCCTTGCCCTGCCCCGCCGGCGGGCTTGGGTTCGTTCTTGGCGGCCTTGTCGGCACTGCTGCCGGTGCTGGCCGTCGAGCTGCTGCCCTGGCCGCCGGCGTCGGCTTTGCCGCCGCCCTTATCGCCGCCCTTCGAGCTGCCCGAGCTGCTGCCGGTCGAGGGGCTGCCGCCACCCGACGAAGAGCCACCGCCGGAGCTGCCGCTAAAGCCCGCAGCCTGAGCGAAGGGCGTGCTGCCGGTGCCGGCGTCGCCGCCGCCGCCCGCACCGCCGCCCGAGCTGCCGCCGCCCGAGAAGGCCGACATAACGTCCGTGCCTGCCGACACGTTCTCATTGGCCTTCGAGAAGGCGGCCATGACGGCAGAGGCACCACCGGCGGCCGAGGCTGCGCCGGCGGCCAGAGCGGCGCCGCCGGTCGCGGCCGCTGCTGCTGCCATGCCTGCGGCACCCAACGCAGCACCTGCACCGAACTGGCCGATGCCGGCACCGCCCACGCTCGCGCCGGTGATGATCCCGGCGATGAGCGGCGGAATCTTGTTGACCAACGCCAAGAGGATGATGACGACGATCAGCATCACGCCCATTTCCTTGAGGCTGATGCCGGCGCTCATGCGCGAGTAGTAGTCATCGAGGAAGGTCTTGCCGATGCCCACCAGGAGCACCATTGCGAAGAGCTGCGCGGCCACGCCCAGGACGACCTTGTAGTAGTTGATCGCCATGTCGGAAGTCCAGCGCGAACCACCGAAGCCGAGGAAGAACACGCCGCCGTAGGCGAGCACCCAGCCCGACGCGAGCAGCAGAAGCATATTCACACCGACCAGGGCCAGGATGACCAGGATCGCCACGGCCATGAGGATGCCGGCCATGCTGTCCACCGGCGACCACACCGAGGACTGATCCATCACCTTGTCGAAGATCGCAAAGCCCACGTCCACGATGCCCGAGGGCGACAGAGCATTGCCCAGGCCCGTCGCGTTGCCGGCGAGCTGCCGCAACGACGCATAGATGGACGAGGCGAAGTTAGGGCCGTTGGTTAGCGCCCACCAGAAGAAGCCGGTAAAGATCGTGAAGCGGACGAACTCCGCGAAGAACTCGCCAATGTCGGCCTTGCGCAAGGCCATCATGCCGAACGTCCAGACCATCGAGATCACAACCAGCGTCCAGAAGAGCCAGGTTGCGGCCGTGGTGATGACACCGGCCCAGCCGCTCGCGGCGGCCTGGTAGCGATCCAGCACGCTATCGAACACGCCGGCGTTGTCGATGGCCGCGTGGGCATCGACCGCGAAGAACGCCAGCCAGACGAACAGCGGCAGGGCGAGGGTTTTTAGATTGGCTGGCATTCTCATCGTCAGCACCTCACCATTCGCGTTTCGGGCTGGGCTTGAAATCCCCACCACGACGCAAGCACAGCGACGAAAAAGCCTGCTGGACGCCCTTGTCCTCGATCTTGGCGATGTTCTCGGGCTTGCAGTTCTCGTCGTTCACTTCCGGCATGGGGGCCGTGGCCGGCTTGTTGTCGCAGCCGGCGACCAAGGCCGCCACGAGGGCGGCCGAGGCCAAGGACAGAGCCTTGATTGCTTTCATGAATCCCCCTTACCAGGTGCGCGCCGGGCTGGCCCGGTAGCTGCCCTGGCGCAGTTGTGCGGCCGCTGCCGCCTGCTGGGCTTCCTTGTCGGCGTCGGCCTGCATCTTGGTTGCCATCGCGTTCTGCTGCGCGATCAGCAGGCCACGAATCTGCAAGAGCTGGTTGGCCTGCTGGCTGGCGAGCTGGTTGGCGTAGCCGATGGCCTGCATTTGGCCCTGCGCGCCCTGCGCTGCCGATTGAAGACGCTGCAACGTCGCTGCATCGGCCGTGAGATTCGTTTGCTGCCTATCGAGGCCCTTGAACAAGGCATCGTTGGCCTTCTTCTGCGACTCGCTCGCGAGCTGGGCCACATTCCGAAGTGCTGCGCGTTCCGCGTCGGAGCACCCTGCCGCCGTAAAGCACGGCGAGTTCTTGTAGTAGTTCACGTCCTGGAACTTGCCGATGTAGCTGTCCAGGCTGCCGAGTTGGGTCTTGTAGTAATCCAGCGTGTTGACCGCGTTCATCAACCCGTTGATGGTCGATTGCGCCTGATCCCAGATATACGCGGCCGGGGCCATCGTGTTCTGGAGTTGGTTTTGATACTGCTGGAGCTGGGTGCTGTACTGCTCAATTTGCTTGAGCGTCTGGGCCACCGATTCGATGGCCGTCATGATGTTCTGCGACAGGTTGGTGCCGTCGATGACGGGGATGCCAGCCTGCACAGGTGTGACCGCCAGCGTGCTCGAAACAGCAATGACGAGGGCCAATTTAGCGGCTAAAAACTTCGGCTTCATGGTGCTTTTCTCCTATGGCGTTAGTAATCGAAGGAACGGTACGGCTTGAAAACGTCATGTCCTTCGTGACCACGACGTTGAAGCGATACCCCGGCCGAATTTCCAGCGTCGGCGAAATGCTCAGGTTCTTGGCGATGAGTTGCGCCGTAACCTGGCCGAGCTGCTGGCCGAGGGCTTCGCTTAGGGCACTGCTGGCGCTCGGTGCGCCATAGGTGTTTGTGGCCTGGTTCTGGCGTTGGCTGTAGGTGATGCCTGCTGTCACGCCGGACATGAGGAAGGCCGAGCCGAACAGGCGCACATAGTGGTTGTTCACCTGGTCGTGGAAGCCCGCGTATCCCGCGCTGTCCGCGCCTGGCATCGCGCCAATGTCCATCGCCTTGCCATCGGGGAACACGATGCGTTGCCACGCAACCAGCACGCGCTTGGCCGTAGGCCACGTCGCTCGAATACGAGCCGACGAGGCGCGATCCCTGCGGGATCAACAGGTGCTTGCCGGTCGGTGTGTCGTACACGTCCTGCGCGACCTGGGCCATGATTTGGCCCGGCAGATCGGAGTTGATGCCCGAAATGAGCGTGGCCGGCACGACGAAGCCCGCGCGCAGCTCGAACGGTGTGCGCGGCGCTTCCGGCTGCGAATCCAGCTTCCAGCGGTCGCCCTGCCCACCTTGGCCGAACTGCGCCATGCTGTTGCGCCCGCCGCCGCTGGTCGAGGTTTGCAGGAGCTGCGGCGCACCGCCCGCGCCCATGCCGCCGGCGGCCGGAGCCGCGCCGCCACCACCGACGCCCATGCCGCGAATCTGCGCCAGGCGTGCTTGATAGGCGGCGGTCGGATCGTTGCTGCGCTGCGCGTCGATTTGCTGCTGCACCGCTGCGATGCGGTTCAGCATTTCATCGCGCGTCTGCGGCGTGCCGGTGTAGGTGCTCGGGCCACCCGGCGCGGAGCCGTTGCTACGCGGGGCATCCACGCGCACGGTGGTCTTGGCCTTCACGGCTTCGCCGAACATCTGCATCTTCGCCATGCGGATGCGCTGGGCCTCGTCGTCGTTCACCGGCTGGCCCGGGTTGCCGGGGTTGGCCGGCGGCCGGCGGCGCGTCCGGGTTGGACGGCCGCGCGATCTCCAGCGGAGCCGACGCCGGGCCGGTCGGCATGTCGGGCACCTTGAGCGGGCTTGCCGGCTCGATCAAGCCGCCGGTCTTGTCGCCTGCGATCTCCTTGGCGAACATCGACGTGTTGCCGGCCTTCTCCTTGGGGCCGTCCGCCGGCGCGTTCTGCTTGGCCGCGCGATCCGCCGCGACCAGGGCCATGACCAGCACGAACGACAGCAGGACGCCGCCGAGGATGTACATGGGCATGTTGTTGACGCGACGGACGCCCGCCTTCTTGGACACTTCGCCAGGCGAAGCGTCAGGTGCCATCTGATCGGCGTTTTCTGTCATGGCGTCACTCCTTGCGCACCCAGTACCCGGCCGGCGCGAACGTGCCGTTTTGCGCCAGGTAAGGGCGGGTGATGGATTGATTGCCGACCATCAAGGTCAGGCGGTACAGGTTCGAGTCGCCAGCCTGGTCGAGCACGTAGCGCAACGGCAGGCCGCCCGACGCGGCCGTGGTGGCCGGTGCGCTCGCCTGCGATGCCGCCGAGGCCGGGGCCTGCGTGGAAGCGCCGGCCGGGGCGTACTCCAGGAGGGCATAGCCCTTGTCGCGCAGCGACTTGACGAGCGCCTGGCCGAACGGATCGGGCGTCGGCTGTTGCAGCTCCAGGCGCGTGCGCGCCGGCGCGTACAGCGTGGCGAGCTGCTGCACCGCGTCGGTGGCGAGCTTCTGCTGATCGAGCGCGGCCGACTGGACGAAGTTGCCGTACTGGCTGGTGGTTGCGCAGCCGCCGAGGCCCAGGGCGAGGGCGAGCGCGAGAGAGACGATCTTGCGCATGGTCACTTCCTCCGGCTGATGGTCACGCGGTCTTGGCTACTGCCAACACCGGCAATCAGGATCGCGTGGTCAAACACCGTGTCCACGATGTAGCGATTGCCCTGCACGCGGTAATTGACCAGCACCGTTTCGTCGTCGGTGAACAAGCCGCCCTCTTTGCGCACGACCAGGAGCGTCGGCGCTTCGGTCTGCTGCATCGTGCCGGGCATTTCGATGATGGTCTTGCGGCCATCGTTGTAGACGCGCACAGGCTTCCAGCTCGCCGACCCGGACAGCTCATAGTCGAACGAGAGATCGCCCAGGTACTCGCCCGTCGCCGGCAGGGTGTTGTCGGTGCGTTCCTGCTTCTCGCGGCGCTGGATCGCGTCCCACTTGGCTTGCGCTTCCTCGGGGTACGTGAACGAGACTTGCGGCATGTACTCGGTGCGATGCGAGCGCAGGCGGAAGTGGTAGCTGCGGCGGTTCGTGGTCACAACCAGGCTGGTTTCGAGGCCCACGTCCATCGGCTTGATGATGAGGTGCTGAACCTCGGTCGCGCCGCTGCCGGTGATGGCCGGTTCCACCGTCCACCTGGCCGTGTCGCCCAGGTTGATCGAGTTCACTTGTTCGCCGGGCTGCAAGGCCACGTCGCACACCTGGAGCACCGCGCAACGATGCTCGGCTGCTGCGCGCCGTACACGAACTTGATGGCACCGCCCGAGCCGGCCACCGGCTTGATGCCGGTCGCCGACCCCGCTTCCCACCGTTTGGCGATGGCGAGCGCCGCGCGCTCTTGAGCGGTCAGCGTCGGGTTGGTCTTGTTGAAATACTTGTCGGCAATGTCGTCGCCAGGGGCGGCCAGAGCCAGGGAGGGCACCGCCACAGCAGCGCCCACGATCAAAGCGGAGAGGGTTTTCTTCATGGTGGATGACCTCGAATTCATTGGATGCGGGACCAGGAGTAATCACGCACGTAGATGCTCAACGGGTTGTTCCGCAGTTGCTCATCGGTGGTGTTGGGCGTGACCTCGGCGATGTAGGTAGTCACGAGCGCGCGCCAGGTGACGGGCTGACCTTTCAGCGTGCCTTGGCGGTCGCGCGTGGTTTCCACCCACTCGACTTGCCAGGTGTCGGGCGTTTGCGGGATGACGGTCTTGATCTCGACGCTGACCATTTCCTTCTCGGCGCGCTTGAACGGGCTGGAATCGGGCGTGCCGTTCAACCACTCGTTCATCTTTGGCGTCGCCGGATCGTTGGGGGCGAGCATCGAGTACGCCTTGAACACGCACTTGCGCTGCAAGGCCACGTCAGGCGACACCATGCGCGCGCAGCTCATCCAGTCCGCAACGGCGGCGTGGATGACACGCGGATCGGCCTTCCCTGCGGCCTGCACCGGGCCGGCGGCCACCGTCTGGCCCAGCTTGTCCACCTCGACCACGTAGGGGATGAACTTCGACTGGCTGCCGATGTGGATCACGCCACCCACGCCGGCCAGCGCGATCAACAGCGACAGGATGCCTATCACCTGCCAGGTTTGGCGCTGCGAGACGACGCCGCCCACGTGATCGTTCCAGGTGCGGCGCGCGGCCAGGTAGGGTTCTCGGCCTCGCCCGCACGGCGGCCGCCGGCGAGCGGTTCCTTCGAGCGGCGCGGATCGCGCGGCTCGGCGGAGTTGGCGGGCTTCTTGAAGATCAAGCCCTTGAGGGTGTCGGCGATGCTCATGCGGCCTCCAGGTAGTCGTTGAGATTCAGCCCACGGCCGGCCAGCCACTCATGCACCCATTCGTGGCCGAACTTGGCTTCGAGGCTCTTGATGGTGGCGACCGATTCCTTGTCGGACGCACCGACGAAGGCCAGGGCCATCGGCCCCAGGGCAAGGTCATAGAGACGGCGGCCGTTCTCCGAGACGTAGTAGTACTGACGCTTCGGAATGGCAGTCGCCAGGATTTCGATCTGACGCGCGTTGAGGCCCATACGGCGATAGAGCGCCGATGTGTCCTCATCCCTGGCGTAGACGTTAGGCAGGAAAATCTTGGTCGCGGTCGATTCCACGATCACGTCCAAGATGCCCGAGTTGGCCGCGTCGGAGAGGCTTTGCGTCGCCATCAGCACAAGGCAGTTGGCCTTGCGCAGCACCTTGAGCCATTCCTGATCTTGGCGCGGAACGCGGTGGCCCAGCATCAACCAGGCTTCGTCCAGGATGATGACGGAGGGCTGGCCTTTCAGTGCGCGCTCGATGCGGCGGAACAGGTAGAGCAGCACCGGCAGCGCGAACTTCTCGCCCAGGTTCATCAGCTCTTCGATCTCGAACACCGTGAAGTCGGACAGCGACAGGCCGTCCTCTTCGGCGTCGAGCAGGTGGCCCATCGAGCCGTCCACCGTGTACTGCTTGATGGCCTCGCGGATCGCCTCGTCCTGAATCGTCACCGAGAACTCGGAGAGCGTGCGCGCGCCGCTGGCGTGCATGCTCATGATCGCGTTGCCGATCTCGTTGCGCTGCGCCGGCGTGGTGTTGACGCCGTTCAACGCCAGGATGGTGTCGATCCACTCCATCGCCCAGGCCCTATCCCCCTTCGTTTCGAGGAACTGGAGCGGGCAGAACGCCAGGCGGTCATCGTCGGCGGCCACCGTGAAATGCAGGCCGCTCTTGCCCTTCGTGGCCGCGCGGATGCCGGCCGCGAGTGGGTACATCGACATGCCCTTGTCGAAGGCGTAGATCGACATGCCGGCGTAGCGACGGAGCTGCGCGGCGATGATGCCCAGGTGCGTCGATTTGCCTGCGCCGGTCGGGCCGAACATGAAGGTGTGGCCCAGGTCGCGCACGTGCAGGTTCAGGCGGAACGGCGTAGCGCCCACCGTCACGCAGTGCATGAGCGCCGGCGACAGCGGCGGGTACATCGGGCACGGAGCCGTGGCGCTGCCCGTCCAGATCGAGCTTGTCGGCAGCAGGTCGGCCAGGTTCATCGTGTTGATGAGCGGCCGGCGCACGTTCTCGACGCCGTGGCCGGGCAAGCTGCCCAGGTACGCATCGAGCGTGTTGATCGTCTCGATACGGGCCGCGAAGGCCAGGCGGTTGACGGCCTTCTCGACCAGGAGCGCGGAGGCCGCCAGGCGCTCCCGATCCTCGTCCATCAGCACGACTACGCTGGTGTAGTAGCCGGCCGCCACCAAGCCGCTGTTGACCTCGGCGATGGCCGCCTCGGCGTCGCCGACCATCGCGGCCGCGTCCTGGTTGATCGAGCCGGTATTCGTGTTGAACACCTGATCGAAGAAGCCGCGAATCTTCTGCTTCCACTTCTTGCGGAACTTGTCCAGGTGCTTCAAGGACTCGTGCTGATCCATGAAGATGAAGCGGCTCGACCAGCGGTATTCGCTGGGCAGCTCGGCCAGGGCCGAGAGCACCCCAGGCGTTGACTCCAAGGGGAAGCCTTCGATGGCGACCACCTGGATGAACTTGCGCCCGATCTTGGGCACGACGCCGCCCCACAGCTCTTGCCCGCCGATTACCGCATCGAGGTACATCGGATTGCTGGGCAGCATGACCGGGTGATGGAGGCCCGTCACGCAGAACTGCAACCAGCTCAGGAAGTCATCGTGCGTGACTTCCCTGCCCTCTTCCGACACGACTTTTTGGCCGCGCAGGCGCGTCATCTTGACCGCCGAGGACAGGCGCGATTCCAGGCTGGTGATCTCGCGCTTGAACTGCGCAATCAGGCCCGTAGTGCGCGCCGTATGGTCGGGAGCCACCGCATCGTCATCGAACATGAGTTCGACAAACTTGCGCTGGGCCAGCACTGGCGGGAACCACGTGACGGTCAGGACAAAGTAGCCCTCGAACATCGCGCCCAGGCCCTCGAACAAGCGCCGGCGTTCCTCGTCAATGGCGAAGGAAACGGAGTCGGGGAACGATGACACGCCCCGCTCCGAGTAGTTCGGCGCAGGCCGACGCACAGCATCGACATGCACCATCCAGCCGTTCCCCAGGCCCGCCAGGGCCTGGTTGATGCGGAACGACACCATTTCCCGCTGTTCCTCGGTGCTGCTGGCGTTGTCATCACCCTTGTACAGCCAGGCGGCCATAAAGGAGCCGTTCTTGCCCACGATCACGCCGTCATCGACCACGGCGGCGTAATTGAGCAGATCGGCCAGGCCGGCATCCTTGGCGCGATGCTTCTTGAGCTTCAGCTCGGCATCGACAGCCCGGATGCGGGCAAAGAGGATGAGCAACAGAACCGCACCGAGCACAGCAATGGCAATTGCGATTGCTTCGATCATTTGTATTGCTTCCCTTGACTCGGCGTGTTGTCACGGAAGGGCGTGCTGCGAGCCGGGTAGTACGGCTTGTACCGGCGGTGCCGCAGGTACACGTGTCGCAGCTTCGGATCGGCCTTCGCCATGAGGCGCAGCGCGAAGAGCGCGCCGAACCACAAGGCGATGCCGAACACCGTTGCCCTCACTTCTTGGGCGCTGAAAATCAGCGCGCCGGCCAGCAGGCCCGAGAACATCACCAGCTCACGATCCCCGCCCATGAACAGGTTTTCTCGGTTGCCGGCCCTACGGATGGGGATCGCGCGCAGAGCCATGACTTACCCCGCGATGTGGCCGCGCTCGGCCCAGCGCATGACGGCTTCGCCGGGGAAGCCGGCCACGTCCAGCGCGGCGACCTTGACCTGGTGCAGCGCGCCATCGGTCAGGGCGGCGATTTCCGCGCCACGGCCGAAGAACGTGCTCATCATGTTCTGCGCGCCGACCAGCAGGGCCATGACCAGGACGATGAAGATCAACGTGCGGAAGAAGCCGTTGAGTTCGCCGCCGAAGATCAGGATGCCGCCGGGCGACCACGATGCCGATGATCGACAGCGCGAAGGCCACCGGGCCGGTGACGGAGTTGCGGAGGTTGGTCAGCCAGCTCTCATACGGCAGAGAGCCGCCGGTGCCCTCGGAGGCGAATGCGTGCTGGGGGGCCAGCAGGAAGAACGCCAGGAGGGCGAAGAGGCCCATGTAGAACAGGGCGTTGCGGTTGAGGCGGAATGCCGGGAAGGTTGCTTGCATTGGTCGTAACTCCTAGTCAGAGGGTTTTGGTGATGTACTGGCCGTTGGCGAACCCGGAAACCTCCAAGATTTCCTGGATGCGCCGCGAGCCTTCGACGCGGGCGATATGAACAACCACGTGAACCGCCTCGCCGATAAGCGGTTCAATGGGTTTCGGGGAATCGGGGTGCATGCTGATGAGCATGGCGAGCCGATCCAATCCAGCTTTGGCGTTGTTTGCGTGCAGGGTTGCAGCACCTCCTTCGTGCCCGGTGTTCCAGGCCATCAACAGATCAAGGGCTTCGGGGCCGCGCACCTCGCCGACCAGGATTCGGTCGGGGCGCATGCGGAGGGTGGTTTTCAGCAGCGCCGTCATGTTCACGTCGATGCTGGTGTGGTACTGGACGTAGTTCTCGGCGGCGCACTGGATTTCGCCGGTGTCCTCGATGATGAAAACCCGCTCGGTCGGGTCTTGAATCACCATCTCGTTGATGATCGCGTTCACCAGCGTGGTCTTGCCCGAGCCGGTGCCGCCGATCACAAGGATGTTCCGGTGCGCGCGCACCACTGCAATCAATGCCTGCGCTGCGGCGCGGTCATGATTCCGCGTTCGACGTACTGATCGAGCGTGAAGATGGCGACGGCCTTCTTCCGAATGGCGAAGGTGGGTGCGGGCACAACCGGCGGGAGCTGGCCGGCGAAGCGACTGCCATCAAGGGGCAGCTCGCCTTCCAGGATCGGCTTGGAGCGCGTGACTTCCTTGCCGTGGTAGCCCGCGATGGTTTCGATGATGGCTTGCGCCTGCGCGACGCGCAGCGTGCCGATGCACTTCATCGGCTCGCCCAGGCGTTCGAGCCAGAGCTTGCCGTCCGCGTTGAGCATGATTTCAACGGTCTTGGGATCGTTGAGGGCGGCCAGCAGCTCCGGCCCCATGTCGCGTTCGAGCTTCTTCTTCGCCCGTTCCTTGATGCTGTTGTGTTCTGGTTTCTGGTCGGTCATTCCGTATGCCCTGTATGCCGTTGCGTTTCGCGCATTCTACACAGGTTCATACGATATACCGAACTAATTTCGACCGCAACACCGAAGCGCACAAGGGTGACTTCGGCCGCGACGTTGCATCGCGGATTGCAGGGGCGAAAGAGGCGACAACGCGGCGCATGCTCCGTGCGCCCTCGCGCCGAACCCGTGGCGTTTGCGTTATGGGTTGTCCGGGGGTTGAGCCACCCCGGCGGGCTTTAGCGGCTAAAACTTGGCTGGCTCTTGTGGCTCAGTTCCGCGCCGCTTCCCTTCCCTTCTCACATCCTGGCGTCAACTCCCTCTAAGTTTCTTCCTTGTCGCTTCGCCCCACTTCTTGACGATGAACGCCTGGTGTTCTGGCAGCACGGCCGCCACGCGCTCGAAGCCTGGCGGCAGGCTTCGGGGTGCCTTGCCGCCGGCCAGGGTGTCAAGGGCTTCTTTGTCCAGGTCGGTCGATTCAAGCAGGAGCGGCAGGGGAGTTTCAAGGGCCTGCGCAATGTCCTCCATCACCTTTAGGGAGGGGTTGGCTTTGCCAGTAGTGAGATCGGACAGGAAGGAGATCGAAACCCCCGACCTGTTCGATAGCTCCTTTTTCGTCATGTGCCGCTCATCGAGCAGCCGGAGCACGTTCGTGAAGAAGATGTAGTTGTACAAGGCCCGTATGCCTTCTCGGTGCGGGCGGCAGAAAATTTTAGCCGCTAAAGTTCTTGACCACGGACGCAGGTTTAGCTAAACTGACGACTCCATTAGCGAAAGGAGCATGACGAATGAGCCACAACCTGTTCCAGTTTATCGGTAATCTTACCCGCGATACCGACGTTCGCCATAGCGAAAACAGCGCCCGCGCCGTTTTCGACCTGGCTGTCAATCGCGTGTGGCGCAACGCAGCCGGTGCGAAGCAGGAGCAGACGGACTTCTTCCGCATCAAGTCGTTCGGCGGCCTGGCCGAGAACGCGGGCAAGTACCTGGGCAAAGGCTCCAAGGTGTTCGTCCAGGGCCGCATCGAGCCGACGAAGTACGAGAAGGACGGCAAGACCGAATACGGGTTCGATTTCATCGCCGAGGAAATCGAATACCTGGACACCAAAGCGCCAGGCGGCGGCCAGTAAGGCCAGGCCCGGCCACGGCCGGGCAGTATGCTAGAGGGAGATTAGATGCAGAACGAGTTCAACGAGCAGGAATACAGGCGCAAGCTCATCGAGGGCGGGCTTAGCGAAGCCGACGCCACCGACCTTGCCGCCCGTACCGCCGCCGCTCGCAGGGA
Organism: Variovorax paradoxus; assembly: GCF_022009635.1. Lineage (NCBI taxonomy): Bacteria > Pseudomonadati > Pseudomonadota > Betaproteobacteria > Burkholderiales > Comamonadaceae > Variovorax > Variovorax paradoxus. The sequence goes on along the minus strand of NZ_CP091716.1, from coordinate 7,873,760 downwards.
CTCGGGCAGCGCCGGCGGGGCCTTCCGCCCCGCCGGTTCCTCTTCGAGCTGCCGGCCACGGCCGGCGACAACGAGGCGGCTTTGCCGCCGAAGCTACCGACGCCGCAAGTGCCGCCGTCGAGCGATCCGAGCGCATGGCGCAGGAATCGGCCGAGCTTGCGCGCACGATGGGCCTGCCGCCCGAACCGCGCACCGCCGTGAACAAGATGGCCGAGCAGATCGGCGCGCTGGCCCAGGACAAACGGAGTAGTGCGATGGCGACCAAGAAGCGAACGGCCGGCGGTGAGCTGGCCGAGAAGGTCAGCGAGGCCAAGCAGACGGCCTTGCTCAAGCACACGAAGCAGCAGATCAAGGACATGCAGCTCGCTGTTCGACCTGGCTCCTGGCCGGATCACATGCGGGCACTGCCCAACGACTTCGGGCGGTCGGCGATCTTCACCGTCCGCAACAAGAAGGTGCCGCGCGCCGCGCTGCAAGGCCAGTCGATCTACCACGTCAACAAAGACGTGGAGATCACCTACACCGGGATCGAGCTGCGCGCCGACGACGACGAGCTGGTATTCGCCCAGGTGCTGGAGTACGCGAAGCGCACCGCGCTCGGAGAGCCGGTTTCCTTCACGTTCTACGAGCTTTGCCAGGACTTGGACTGGTCAATCAACGGTCGGTACTACACAAGGGCCGAGGAATGCCTGACGCGGCTCCAGGCGTCGGCCATGCAGTTCTCATCCCAACGCATCGGCCGGCTCGAATCGGTGTCGCTGATCCGGCGCTTCCGCGTCCTGGATCGCGGCAAGCGCACGTCGCGCTGCCAGGTCGAGATCGACGCCGAAATCGTGGTGCTGTTCGCCGGCGACCACTACACGAAATTCGTGTGGGAGAAGTACCGCAAGCTGTCGCCCACCGCGCGGCGCATGTTCGACTACTTCGCCACCCACAAGGAGCCGTACCCGCTCAAGCTGGAGACGTTCCGGCTGATGTGCGGCTCGGATTCCACCCGGCCGAAGAAGTGGCGCGAGCAGGTAGGCGAAGCGTGCGACGAGCTGCGCGAAAACGGCCTGGTCGAAAGTGCGTGGGTGAACGACGACCTGGTGCATTGCAAGCGGTGATCGCCCCCTGCCCCCTGGAGCCGCCCGAGATCGAGGCGGCTTTTTTTCTCGAGCATCGCCACTTCCGGCGAGGCAGTACCGCGCACCAGCTCGCGCACGTCGAGCTGCAGCATCGTCACTTCCGGCGAGGCTGGCCACGTCCTGGCCACGGTCGACCATCGCCACATCCAACGATGACGGCCGCCGCTGGATCTCGCATCGGCGTTGGTGCATGGATACTGCGCAGGCGTTCTGTTAGGCTCGCGGCCCTGATAAAAAGACCGCCTCCCGCCACATGCCCAACAAATTCAACGCCGATCACCGCCATCATATTCCGAAGATGCGGCACTTCGTGCGTAACTGGCCCGAATATGAATCGGGACTTCGCAACCGTGGCAGCCTGACGTTCTGGGTTACCCCGCAGGCGATGCAACTCTGGCCAGCCCAAGCGCGCAGCACACCAGGCGGGCAGTCCATCTATTCGAATCAGGCCATCCAAACCAGCCTGATGCTGCGCCTGGTATTTGGCCAAGCCCTGCGACAAACCGAGGGTTTGATGAGGTCGATTTTCCAGCTTCTCGAGATTGATCTGAAGGCCCCCGACCACACTACCTTGAGTCGCCGAAGCATGACCCTCAAGGCTTTGCCACGCCAGTGCGCGCTGCCCGCCGGGCCGCTGCATTTGTTGATCGACAGCACCGGGCTGAAGCTGTTTGGCGCAGGCGAATGGCTGCAGAAAAAGCACGGACAAAAGTCGCGGCGTAGCTGGAGAAAGCTGCACTTGGCAGTGGACGCCAGCACGGGGCACATCGAGGCGTCGGTCTTGACTGGCCAGGATGTCGATGACCCATCTCAGGTTGGTCCACTGCTTGATCAGATCGAGCACGAAGTCGCCTCTGTTACCGCCGACGGCGCCTATGACGGCGAGCCAACCTACGAGCGGATTGCCCAACGCGATACGCAAATCGACGTCATTATTCCACCGCGCGTTACCGCCCAGCCCAGCGCGCAATTCGAGGCAGCGCCGACCACACGCGACAACCACCTGTTGATGATTCAAAGCTTGGGACGGCTGGAGTGGCAAGAGGCCTATGGCTACGGCAAACGTGCGCTGGTGGAAACCACGATGGGTCGCTTCAAGGCCATCATCGGGCCAAAGTTGCGTGCCCGTGATCCACGTGGCCAGCAGGCCGAGGCAAATGCTGCGGTGGCGGTGCTCAACCGCATGCTGAGCGCTGGACGCCCGAACTCCGTCCGCACTTCAGCAGCTGCCGTCTAAGCCCCTGCGGGTTGGGGTAACCCCGGTCCCAGCGGTATCCATGCACCAACGCCGCATCGAACTGAACCGGCTGCGTTGCATGAGCTTTGCCGGCTGGGTGCCTTGGCTACTGGACAGCCTTGATGATCAGATTCCAGATGCATTGGAGACCTATGCGTTCCAGCTCGGTGTTGCTGCCGACACACCGCCGTAAGACGCGATCCATCACGAGCTGGCGTGCCTGGCTGCCCAGCCAGCCGATACACCGCGCCTGTCCGCTATGCCTGAACGATCCGGAGAACCAAGCCGTACTGCTCGCGTGGAAGCTGCCCCTGATGCTGAGCTGCCCGCTGCATGGCTGCCGGCTGGAATCCTATTGGGGCGTGCCAGGGCGGTTTCTAGGCTGGGAGAACGCCGACGCCGAACCGCGCACCGCCAGCGACGCGATTGCGGCGATGGACCAGCGTACCTGGCAGGCACTGACGACCGGTCACCTGGAGCTGCCGCGCCGACGCATCCATGCCGGATTGTGGTTTCGGCTGCTACGCACGCTGCTCGATGAGCTGAACACACCGCTTTCGGCGTGCGGAACCTACGCGGGGTATCTCCGCCAAGTCTGGGAAGGCTGCGGGCATCCGCTGCGTGCTGGGCAAAGTCTGTGGCGACCGTATGAAACCCTGAATCCGGCAGTACGGTTGCAGATGCTGGAGGCGGCGGCAACGGCAATCAGCTTGATTGAGGTGAGGTACATAAGCCCGCCAGGCGAGCAGGCAAAGCTGTTCTGGTCCGAGCCCCAAACAGGGTTCACCAGTGGCCTGCCGACGAAAGCGCCGAAGCCCGAACCCATCAATCACTGGCAGCGTGCAGTCCAGGCCATCGACGAGGCCATCATTGAAGCGCGGCACAACCCCGAGACGGCACGCTCGCTGTTCGCGTTGGCTTCCTATGGTCGGCGCGACCCCGCTTCCTGGAACAGTTGCGCGCCACCTTCGCGAAGGAAGGCATCGCCACGGAATTTCTGTCACATTATGAGCCTGACGGATCCTTTGCATGTCTTAGACAGAATGACGGGTTAAGTGACAAATTTTGACGACCTTAACTTTCCGGCGCACACTGTCACATAATCGAACGTATATGTGACAGGTACGACATGCTGATAGGCTACATGCGGGTATCGAAGGCGGACGGCTCCCAGGCTACCGATTTGCAGCGCGACGCGCTGATTGCCGCCGGGGTCGATCCAGTACATCTTTACGAGGACCAGGCATCCGGCATGCGCGAGGATCGGCCCGGCTTGACGAGCTGCCTGAAGGCGTTGCGAACTGGCGACACACTGGTCGTGTGGAAACTGGATCGGCTCGGACGCGACCTGCGACATCTCATCAACACCGTGCACGACCTGACTGGGCGCGGCATCGGCTTGAAGGTATTAACCGGGCACGGCGCGGCCATCGACACCACGACCGCCGCCGGCAAGCTGGTCTTTGGCATCTTCGCCGCCCTGGCCGAGTTCGAGCGCGAGTTGATCGCGGAGCGCACGATTGCCGGCCTAGCCTCGGCGCGCGCGGGCGGAAAGGCGGCCGGCCGTTCAAGATGACCGCCGCCAAGCTGCGGCTGGCGATGGCGGCAATGGGTCAGCCAGAGACCAAGGTCGGCGACCTGTGCCAGGAACTTGGCGTCACGCGGCAGACCCTGTATCGGCATGTTTCACCCAAGGGTGAGCTACGTCCAGATGGCGAGAAGCTACTCAGCCGAATTTGATGCCGCATGAGGCAACGTAGCGACAGCGTGGTTTGTCTCAATGGGAAGCGCTCATGATCGATCTTTGAAGGCCCGCAGCAGTCGTGTCACAGACAGGACGAACAAACCGGTCAGCGTGAGGGCTGCGATACCCCAGTACTCTCCGATGAACGCGCCGGCCGTCGTGCCGGCCAGCACAATGGCGAGAATCGGCAAATGGCAGGGACAGGTGAGCACGGCCAGCGCGCCCCACAGGTAGCCGGTGATCGGTTTGTGCGTCTCGGACGGCAAGCGCTCGGGGCTGTTCATGGCAGACTCTCCGCGTGCTGTGCCGGCTCGGTCGGCATGGTGGCCAACTGCACCTCCAGATCGGCCAACGCTTCGCGCCGACGCTCGACGAACTGGCGCAGAACGGCAAGCTGCGCGGCCGCTTCATCGCCGTCCGCAGCATCCAGCGCCCGGCACAGCCGCGCCAGCGCGTCCAGGCCGATGCCCGCCTCGAAGGCCGCCCGCACGAAGCACAGCCGTTGCAAGGCGGCATCATCGAACAGGCCATAGCCGCCCGGGGTGCACGCCACCGGACGCAGCAATCCGCGCAGCAGGTAGTCGCGCACGATATGCACGCTCACCCCGGCATCAAGGGCCAGCCGGGACACGGTGTAGGCGCTCATTGAAAACCTCCTTTTTTTATCCAGCGCAGCAGGAAAGCTGCTTCACGTCCTTGTTGAAGGTCTGCGCCGCAAGCTTCAACCCTCGACCATTGTCAGGTAGGGAACAACTGGTCGGCCAGTTCCTGCACCGTCATGCGGTTGCGGATGGCGAGCACCGCCGTCTGGATCAGTTCGCCCGCTTCCGGGGCCACCGCCTGCACGCCGATGAGCCGTCCGCTACCTTCCTCGATGACCAGCTTGATGAAGCCGCGTGTGTCGAAGTTGGCAAGCGCTCGCGGAACGTTGTCGAGTGTCAGCGTGCGACTGTCGGTCTCGATGCCATCGTGGTGCGCTTCCGCCTCGCTGTAGCCCACGGTGGCGACTTGCGGGTCGGTGAACACCACTGCCGGCATCGCGGTCAGATTGAGGGCTGCGTCGCCGCCGGTCATGTTGATCGCGGCACGGGTGCCGGCGGCCGCTGCCACGTAGACGAACTGCGGCTGGTCGGTGCAGTCGCCGGCCGCGTAGATGTTCGGGTTGCTCGTGCGCATGCCTTGGTCGATAACGATGGCCCCTTGCGCATTGACAGTGACCCCCGCCGCGTCCAGCGCGAGGCTGCGCGTATTCGGTGCCCGACCGGTGGCAACCAGCAACTTGTCAGCGCGCAATTCACCGTGTCCGGTGGTCAGCACGAATTCGCCGTTCACATGGGCGACCTGGCTGGCTTGCGTGTGCTCCAGCACCTCGATGCCCTCGGCGCGGAAAGCGGCTGTCACGGCCTCGCCGATGGCCGGGTCTTCCCGGAAGAACAAGGTGCTGCGTGCCAGGATCGTGACCTGGCTGCCGAGCCGGGCAAAGGCTTGCGCCAGTTCCAACGCCACCACCGACGAACCGATCACGGCCAGGCGTGCGGGAATGGTGTCGCTGACAAGCGCTTCGGTGGAAGTCCAGTAGGGTGACTCTTTCAGGCCCGGAATCGGCGGCACGGCCGGACTGGCACCGGTGGCGACCAGGCAGCGGTCGAACGTTACCTCGCGCTCGCCACCCTCGTTCAAACGGACGACCAGGCTCTGGTCGTCCTTGAAACGCGCTTCACCGTGCAAAACGGTGATGGCTGGATTGCCGTCCAGGATGCCTTCGTATTTGGCGTGCCGCAGGGCGTTGGTGCATGGATACCGCTGGGACCGGGGTTACCCCAACCCCGCAGGGGCTTAGACGGCAGCTGCTGAAGTGCGGACGGAGTTCGGGCGTCCAGCGCTCAGCATGCGGTTGAGCACCGCCACCGCAGCATTTGCCTCGGCCTGCTGGCCACGTGGATCACGGGCACGCAACTTTGGCCCGATGATGGCCTTGAAGCGACCCATCGTGGTTTCCACCAGCGCACGTTTGCCGTAGCCATAGGCCTCTTGCCACTCCAGCCGTCCCAAGCTTTGAATCATCAACAGGTGGTTGTCGCGTGTGGTCGGCGCTGCCTCGAATTGCGCGCTGGGCTGGGCGGTAACGCGCGGTGGAATAATGACGTCGATTTGCGTATCGCGTTGGGCAATCCGCTCGTAGGTTGGCTCGCCGTCATAGGCGCCGTCGGCGGTAACAGAGGCGACTTCGTGCTCGATCTGATCAAGCAGTGGACCAACCTGAGATGGGTCATCGACATCCTGGCCAGTCAAGACCGACGCCTCGATGTGCCCCGTGCTGGCGTCCACTGCCAAGTGCAGCTTTCTCCAGCTACGCCGCGACTTTTGTCCGTGCTTTTTCTGCAGCCATTCGCCTGCGCCAAACAGCTTCAGCCCGGTGCTGTCGATCAACAAATGCAGCGGCCCGGCGGGCAGCGCGCACTGGCGTGGCAAAGCCTTGAGGGTCATGCTTCGGCGACTCAAGGTAGTGTGGTCGGGGGCCTTCAGATCAATCTCGAGAAGCTGGAAAATCGACCTCATCAAACCCTCGGTTTGTCGCAGGGCTTGGCCAAATACCAGGCGCAGCATCAGGCTGGTTTGGATGGCCTGATTCGAATAGATGGACTGCCCGCCTGGTGTGCTGCGCGCTTGGGCTGGCCAGAGTTGCATCGCCTGCGGGGTAACCCAGAACGTCAGGCTGCCACGGTTGCGAAGTCCCGATTCATATTCGGGCCAGTTACGCACGAAGTGCCGCATCTTCGGAATATGATGGCGGTGATCGGCGTTGAATTTGTTGGGCATGTGGCGGGAGGCGGTCTTTTTATCAGGGCCGCGAGCCTAACAGAACGCCTGCGCAGTATCCATGCACCAACGCCGTTCCACGGCCCCGAGCAGGCCGCGCACACGGACCTCGCCCACGCACGGCAGGGACTCGAGATCTTTCAGCTTCGCTTCGAAATACTGGCCGACACGCTGGCCGTTTTCGAGCAGGCCGCCGTCCGTGTACAGGTCGAGCACCGCATTGGCCACGGCGGCGCTGACTGGGTGGCCGGCATAGGTCTGGCCATGGCCGAACGCAGTCCCGTCGCTGCCACCGTCGGCGATGCCCTGGTAGAGCTCCTGCGAGATCAGGGTCGCGCTCATCGGCGCGTAGCCGGCGGTCAACCCCTTGGCGAGCGTGAGCACGTCCGGCGTCACACCCTCGGAAGCGCAGGCGAACATGGGCCCCGTGCGGCCGAAGCCGGTGATGACCTCGTCGACGATCAGCAGGATTCCCAGTTCGTCGCACGCCTTGCGCATGGCGGCCAGAAAGCCCGGTGGCGGAATGATCACACCGCCGGAGCCCTGTATCGGCTCGCAGACGAACGCCGCCACGTTGTCGGCACCGAGCGCGGCCACCTTGTCACGCAGCGCGCACCGTGCTCGCGAGCACCGCCGCCGGGTCGGGCCCGTCCGCGTGCCGGTAGGGGTAGGGCGAAGGAATGTGGTGCTGCTGCGGCGCCGGCACGTCGAAGAAGCGGTGAAAAAGCGGCAACGCCGTCAACCCGCTGCCGACCGCGGAGCTTCCGTGAAAGCCGCGCTCCAGGCCGATGAAGTGCTTCTTGTTCGGTCTGCCGGTCGCATTGAAGTAATAGCGGACGGCGCGGATGGCGGTGTCGATGGCGTCGGAGCCGCCTTGGCCGAAAAGCACATGGGTCAGCCCCGCCGGTGCCAGCGCCGTCAGGCGGCCTGCAAGGCGGATGGCCTGCTCGTTCGCGAAATGGAAGTAGCCCGTGGCATACGGAAGTCGGCGCATCTGCTCGGCGGCGGCCTGCACGATCGATTCATGCCCGTAGCCGACGTTGACGCACCACAGGCCCGAGAACGCATCCTGCACCCGGTGGCCGGTGGCGTCGATCAGATGAATGCGGTCGGCCGCCTGCCAGATGGTCGCGCCCCGCTTCTCGTGCTGCCGCAGCGGGGCAACGGGATGAAGCCAGTGACGACGGTCGATCTCGGTGAGTTCGGCGAAATGGTCTGACATGTGCATGGAAGTCCTCGTTGAAAGTGTCTGGAAAATCGCGGTGCCGGGGCCGATGGCGGTCAAGGCGCGGCCTCTTTCATGGCATCCAGTCGAGGAAGGAACTTCCCCGGGTTGAACAGGTTGCCGGGATCGAAGGCGCGCTTGATGCGCCATGCCATCTCGAGCTCGACGCGAGACTTCACGCTCAGCAACTCGTCCCGCTTGGCCGCGCCGACGCCGTGCTCGGCGGAGATCGAACCGTTCATGGCCATGGCGATCTCGTCCACGATGTGCGTGATCGGCCGGCTGGCGCGGGCCAGGTATCGAGCGGCCGTTTCGCAGGCGGGTCGCAGCGGGTTGAAATGCACGTTGCCGTCGCCAACGTGTCCGTAGACCACCATGCGCGTGTGCGGCTCCAGGGCGAGTACGCCGGCCGAGGCTTGTGCGATGAACTCCGGCATCTTCGAAAGCGGCACGGAGATGTCGCAGCGAACGCTTCCGCCTGCGCGCGTCTGGGCATCCGATATTTCCTCCCGGATCCGCCAGAAATCGGCGGCGTGCGCCTGCGTTGCCGCCACTGCCGCGTCGCGGACGCTGCCGTTTTCCAGACCGACCTGCACGGCGCCATAGAAATCGCTCTCGAGTTCCTCTTGCGATCGACCCGAGGCCATCTCGACGAGCACGTACCACTCGGCGGACACGGAAAGAGGCGCTCGCGAATCGGGCAGATGGTTCAGAACCAGGTCGAGCGCGGGCTGCGAAATCAGTTCGTAGGCAGTCACATCCTGACCGATGCACTTGCGCAATTCCATGAAGAAGCCAAGCGCGATCTCCGTTGTATCGAACGCCAGGAAGGCGGTGCAGACGGAGCGCGGCTGGGGCATCAGCTTGAGGACGGCGGCGGTGACGATGCCGAGCGTGCCCTCGGCGCCGATGAACAGCTGCTTCAGGTCGTAGCCGGTGTTGTCTTTTCGCAGGGCGCGCAGCCCATGCCAGACGTTCCCGTCGGGCAACACGGCCTCGATGCCGAGAACGAGATCGCGCATGTTGCCGTATCGCAGGACCGCTGTACCGCCTGCATTGGTCGAGATGTTTCCGCCGATCTGGCAGCTGCCTTCGGATCCGATGCGCAAGGGGAAGAGCTTGCGCACCTCCTCGGCCTTCATCCGCGCCTGATGCAAAGTCACGCCGGCCTCGACGACCATGGTGTCGTTCACGGCATCCACCGAGCGGATGCGGTTCATGCGTGACAGGCTGAGCACGATGCTTTTGCCGGCCCCGTCCGGGACCGAACCTCCGAGCAACGAGGTGTTGCCGCCCTGAGGCACGACCGGAATGGCGTGGGCGTGGCAGTACGCGACCACGCGGCTGACTTCGGCCGTATCGGCCGGACGCACGACGGCGAGCGCCTTTCCGTGGAACACGCCGCGGTAGTCGGTCGTGAAGGGGTGCGTGCTTTCTTCCTCGACCAGGCAATTCGCGGCGCCGACCAAGACAGAAAGACTCTCGATGTGCGATGAGGGCATGGGGCAAATTTAAGAGCGATGGCGGTCTTCGGATATGAAGGAAAGATGGGAATCGATATCCAGGTTCTCCGTTGATTCGTAGAATTTGACCCATGCAACTCGATGAAGCCTTTCGCACATCCCCCCTTCAGGTGGGGACCGTGGTGGCGGCTTCGGCGCACCTGGCAAGGGACATTTCGTGGGTTCAGGTGGTGGATCACCCGGACATCGAGGAATGGGTGGAGCCGGGCCATCTGCTTCTGAGCACCGGCTACAACTGGCCGAAGGGCGACAAGGACGCCGCCGTGCTGATCGGCAAGCTCGCGGCCAAGGGGGCTTGCGGCGTGGTGCTGGCGGTTCCCAACTTCGTCGAGCATTTCGCGGCCGAAACCATTGCCGCCGCGAACCGGGCGCACCTGCCGCTCATCGAGCTGCCCTGGGAGGTGCCGTTCAGTTCGATCACGCAATACGTGCATCGTGAACTCGTGGACCGCCAGAGCCGCGCCCTGGCGAAGTCGGCGCAGATCCACCGCCAGCTCACCGAGGCCGCGGCAACAGGCGACAGCCTGCAGGACGTGGCACGCGTGCTCGGCCAGGTTCTGGAGCGCTCGGTGCAGATTCACGCCACCGAGGGCGGTCTGCTGGCAGGCCACATCGTGGAGCAGGGCGGCCATGCGTCGCCGGCTTTCGAGCCGGGTATCTTCCAGGCGCTGTCCGCGGGCGGCGGCATCAAGGCGATGGATGCGCAGACGCGCGCCATCCGCTGGCATCCGCGCCCGTCGCGACTGGCAACGACAGCCCAGAGTGTGGTGGGCTGTGCGGTACGCAATCGCAATGGCGGCCTCGGCTACGTTCTGGTGGCCGAAGGCGTGCCGCCGCTCAGCGAGATCGATCTGCGTGCCGTGGAGCAGGCGAGCATCGTGGCTGCCTTGCAGATCGCGCATCAGCGCGAGCTGTCGGCCCACGAGGCGCGCCTTGGCTATGCGCTTGTCGCCGCGTTGCTGGAAGGGCGTTTTGACGAAACGCCGAGCGTCATCGAGCGCGCCCGTTTGCTCGGCTGGGACCCTGAGCAGTCCTACCGCCTGGCGACGATCCTGCTGGATGAGCCCAACCCGCTTTCGAGCGAAGGCCTGGGGCGTCGCGAGCAACTCGCAGGGCAGGTCGCGCGGGCGCTTCGCCAGAAGGGGGCGCAGCCGCTCATCAGCCTGTCGGCCAACCAGATCCATGCGCTCGTGCCGCACGAAGTGGACATCGAATGGCTCTGGTCAAGCATCTCCCATGGCCACTGCGCGATGGGCGTGAGCGAGGTTCACCAGGGTGTCGCAGGCATGCATTCGGCGGGACTGGAGATGGCCGACCTCATGCCGCACACCAAGCCCGGGCGCGTCCACTTCTTCGATGAAGCGATGTTCCCTCGCGTGCTGGCCGGCGATGCGGCCGCGCGGCGGGTCTTCATCCAGCGGCTGTTCGGCGCGCTGGAAGCGGACAGGCGCGGGCAAGCCTTGATCGATACCGCCATCGCATTGACGGACGAGGGGTTCAACCTGCAGCGCGCCGCCGATCGCCTCGACGTGCACATCAGCACGTTGCGCTACCGCCTGGGGCGCCTGAGCGAACTGACCAAGCTGGACCTGGACTGCGTCGAAGGGCGCTTCCGTCTCCAGTTCGGAGTGCGGCTGTATCTGGCCGAGCAGGCTTGACGCCTAGCCGGCGAGCAGGCGCTTCACCAGGTCAGGCGTGCTGCTCACGCTGTACTTGCGCAGCAAGCGTGTCTTGTAGATGTCCACCGTGCGCGGGCTGATGTTCAGTGCCCGCGCCACTTCCTTGCCTGTCTTTCCCTCGATCAGCAGGGCCGCGATATCGCGCTCGCGAGGCGTCATGGAGCCGCGCAGCGCCGAGTTCACCTTGCGTCCGGTGGACAGGTCGGTGAAAGCCCAGAGCGTGTCGTGATGCGGATCTTCCGGTGTGTACGTGAACCCGCTCACGTGCACCCAAAAGAGTTCTCCGTCGAGCCGGCGCATCACCCGGTCGTCGGAGAACGTGCGGTGCTTGGCGAGCACCGGGGCGATGCGATCGCCCGTCTGCTCGAAGTGCGTCTGCGTGGGGTAGAGCCGCTCGAACGACGTACCGATGAGGTCGTCGACCTGCGCTCGAAAGATGGCGGCGAAGGCGCGGTTGCAGGCAACGATCAGCCGGTCGCGTCCCAGCGCCTGGCCGACGGGCGCATCTTGAAAGGCGCGGTGGTAGTCGATCGCCGCGTTCTTGTCGGGTGCCTTATTGCGCATCGATGAAAACTCCCTAGGAAAAAACACTTAGGTGCTCGACACCTATTGTCGTAGGAGTATACGACTCCTAGACTCCTATCGTATTAGGTGTTTTGGGCGGAAATTTTCATGTCGATATTCGTTCTGCGGAATGCGAACCTCCTGGATCTCGAACAGGGTGAGCTGGTCGATGGCATGGACGTCGTCGTTGTCGACGGCCAGGTGGCGGAGGTCGGGGCGCGGCTTGCCCGGCCGAGGGCGGCCGAAGCCGTCTACGACCTCGATGGCCTGACGTTGATGCCCGGTCTGATCGATTGCCATGTCCATGTCACGGCTTCCTCGGTCAACCTGGGACTCGCGGCACGGCTGCCCAACGCCTTGGGCATCATCCGGTCGCTGCCGATCCTCAAGGGGATGCTGATGCGCGGCTTCACCAGCGTGCGCGACGCGGGCGGTGGCGACTGGGCCCTGGGCCAGGCCGCCAGAGACGGGTTGATCGAATCGCCCCGGCTCTTCACGTCCGGCAAGGCACTCGCAAACCGGCGGGCACGGCGACTTCCGTGCACGCAGCGACCAGCTCGAGTCCTGCGCATGTTCGTTCCGCATCGGCAACATCGGGCGCGTCGTGGACGGTGTCGACGAGGTGCGCCGCGCCGCGCGGGAAGAGCTGACCAAAGGGGCAACCCAGATTAAGGTGATGGCCAGCGGCGGCGTGACCTCGCCGAACGATCCCATCGGAAACACCGGCTACTCGATGGACGAACTGCGGGCCATCGTCGAAGAGGCCACCGCGTGGCAGACCTACGTGATGGCGCATGCCTACACACCGCACGCCATCCGGCGTGCGGTGGAAGCCGGTGTCCGAACCATCGAGCACGGCAATCTGGTGGACGAGGCGACGGCCGTGCTGCTGAAGGAGAAGGGCGTCTTCGTCGTGCCGACGCTGATCACTTTCGACATGCTTTCGCTCGAAGGCGCCTCGCTCGGGCTGCCTGTGGAGTCGATCGCCAAAGTGGACGATGTGCGCCAGGCAGGCCGGCAGGCGGTTGCGCTGCTTCACCGCAACGGCGTGAAGATGGGCTACGGCAGCGACCTGCTGGGCGAGTCGCATCGCCACCAGAGCGAGGAGCTGCGCGTGCGCGCAGAGATCGTCGGGAATCTGGAGGCGCTGCGCAGCGCCACGACCGTGGCCGCGGAGATCGTGCAGCATGCCGGCAAGCTGGGTGTGGTGCGGCCTGGCGCAATCGCCGATCTGCTGGTCGTGCGGGGCAACCCGCTGCGCGACATCGGTGTGCTGACGGGGCAGGGCGAGGGAATCGCCGCCATCCTGAAGGACGGGAAGTTCGTCAAGAATGAACTGCCGGTACGTGCGAGCACCTCGCTGGCGCATTGACATGGATGCACTCCTTGAAATCTCGAACGTGCGTGCCACGTTCGGCGGACTCCATGCACTGGACGGTGCGACCTTCAATGTCTCGCGCGGCAAGACCACCGGCTTGATCGGCCCCAACGGTGCCGGCAAGACGACGCTCTTCAATGCCATCACGGGTTTGCTGCCGCATGCGTCGGGGCGAATCGCGTTCAAGGGCAAGAACATCACCGGGTTGCGGCCCGAGGGCATTTCGCGATCGGGTCTGATCAGGACCTTCCAGCTCGCGCGCGGCTGTCCGCGGATGACCGTCTTCGAGCACCTGATGCTCTATGGCCCGCGGCAGCGCGGAGAAGGTTTTCTTGCCGGTCTTCTCGGCGGCGCGGCGGTCCGCGCACGCGAGGAAGATCTTCGGGAAAAAGCCTGGGCCATGGCGCGAAGGCTCCGTCTGGATCACGTGCTGGACAACCTCGTGCCCGCGCTCTCGGGCGGCCAGAAGAAGCTGCTGGAGATCGGGCGCGCGCTGCTCGCCGAGCCCGACATGATCCTGCTCGACGAACCCATGGCCGGAGTCAATCCGACGCTTGTCGGCGAGATCGCGGATCAGCTCGAAATCGTGAAGGCCGAAGGCATCGCGATCCTCCTGATCGAACACGAGATGGCGCTCATTCAACGGCTCTGCGAAGAAGTCGTCGTGATGGCGCAGGGCAAGTACCTGATGCACGGCAGCTTCGACCAGGTCACGTCGGACCCGCGTGTCCAGTCCTCGTATCTTGGAAGGAGCCGCACATGACGACGCTGAACGTGCGCGACATCCGCGGCGGCTACGGCAGTGCGGACGAGATCGTCAAGGGCATCGATCTCGAGGTGCGGGCGCGTGACCTTGCCGTGATCATCGGCCCCAACGGGGCTGGCAAGTCGACCTTCCTGAAGCTCGTCGCCGGGTTGCTCAAGCCCAAGACCGGCCATGTGCAGATCGATGGCCGTCATCTCCTGTCGGGCAGCGCGCAGGAAGCCTGTGCACAGGGGCTGAGCTTCGTGCCTCAGGAGCGCAACGTCTTCCAGAGCCTGACGGTCAGGAGAACCTCGAGATGGGAGGCTACCTGGTGCGTGCGCAGGCCAGGTCGCGAATCGAGGCGCAGCTCGAACGCTTCCCGCTGCTCAAGCCGCGCCTGAAGCACAAGGCCGGCAACCTGTCCGGAGGCCAGCGGCAGGTGTTGGCGATGGCGATTGCCCTGATGACGCAGCCGACCGTGCTCCTGCTCGATGAACCGACGGCCGGGCTGTCGCCGGCCGCGGCCGACGAAGTGTTCGACCTGATCCGCGAGCTGGCCGCCCAGGGCCTTGCGATTCTGATGGTCGAGCAGAACGCCCTGCTGGCTCTGGAGTACGGCACGCGCGGGATCGTGCTTGTCGCCGGGAGAAAGCTCAGGGACACGAAGGCCAGCGAGCTGCTGGCGGATGACGAGATCCGTCACCTGTTCCTCGGCGGCGCACCGATTCATCACTGATTCAACTTCCTTGGAGCATGGCCATGACTAGCAGAAGATCTTTTCTTTCCACCGGCGCCGCGGTGGCCCTCGGTGTTGCGCACCCCGTGCTGTGGGCGCAGAACAAGGAGCCGATCAGGATCGGAATCCTGATCCCCCTGACCGGCGCCACCAGCCAGTTCGGTGCGACCATGAGCCGTGCCGCGCAGATCGCCGCGGAGGAGGTCAACGCGGCCGGAGGGGTGAACGGACGCCGTCTGGAAGTCGTCATCGAAGACGATCAGAGCAACCCGGAAGCCGCGGTGCGCTGCGCGCAAGCTGATCGACGTCGATCGCGTGGTCGCTATCGGCGGGTCCTATGCATCGTCCGTGACTTCGGCCATCGCGCCGCTGTGCTGGGAGAGCAAGACGGTCCTGGCCACCTCCTCGGGCGCGGACAGCATCACGAAGCTGCCGCACCAGGGCTATGTCTTCCGGACCTCGCCCACGGTGACACTGCAGGGCACGCGGGTGGGTGACCTCGGCATCGAACTCGGCTGCAGGAAGATGTTCTTCATGGGGCCGCAAACGCCGTTCGCGCAGTCGTACATCGACATCATCTCGGGGATCTTCACACGGGCCGGCGGCGCGGGTGCCGGCCTGATCTACGAAGACAAGAAGTCCAGCTATCGCTCCGAGGTCGACCAGGCGTTGCGCACCCGGCCGGATGTGATCGTGCTTGGCGGCTACGTTCCCGACACCTCGGTGGTATTGAAAGACCTCTACCGTGCCGGCTACGACGGCAAGCGCATCGGCTTCTCGTTCGGGATCAACCAGAAGCTCGTGGAGGCCGTGCCCGCCGAGGTCGCAGAAGGCGCGTATTCGCTGGTTCCTTCGGCGTCGGTGACCGCAGGTGCCTACAAGCGCCTGGTGGCCAGGATGAAGCTCGAGGCGCTCGACAGCTATTCCTGCCAAGTCTACGACCACGTGATGCTTGTCGCTCTTGCGCTCGCCAGCGCGCCGACGGCCGAGGCCAACGGAACCACGGTGCGGGACCACCTGCGCGGCATCTCCCAATCGACGCAGGCCAAGGTGGTCGACAGTGCCGCCGAAGGGCTCAAGCTGCTGGGTGCCGGCGGCCGCATCAACTTCGACGGTGCCAGCGGGCCGCTCGACTTCGCCGACAACGGTGATGTCAAGGGCGTCTTCTTTCGCTACGAGCAGATCCAGAAGGGCAAGCTCGTCGTGACAAAGGTCGCTTGACCCGAACCGAAGGATCCAGATGTTCTCCGATCTTGTTCAGCACCTGGTCAACGGCCTGGTGATGGGGGCGGTCGTCGCCCTTCCCGCCCTGGGCCTGACGCTCATCTTCAGCGTGCTCGGGTTCATCAACTTCAGCATTGCCGCGCAGATGACGGTGGGCGCCTACGGAGGCTGGCTGGTCAACACCCATCTGCACTGGCCGCTTGTTCCCGTGCTGGTGGCGGCGTTCGCGTTGGCCGGGCTGGTGGGGGTGGTGGGCGACCGTCTCGCGCTCGTTCCCATGCGCCGCAAGATCTCGGCGCATACACCGCTGATGGTGGCCATCGTGTCCATCGCATTGAACCTTGCACTGGAGAACGCGCTGCGCTTCGGCTTCGGCAGCGACCTGAACAGCTTCGAGATGCCCATTGCACGCGATGTGCAGTTCGCGGGCATCCGGGTGGGGCCGCAGCAGGTGCACAACCTCGGCATCGCTCTGGCGATCGCGGTGGTGCTGGCGGCGTTCTTCACCGTGACGCGCGTGGGCAAGGCCATGCGGGCCGTGGCGGACAACGCCGACCTGGCCCGTCTCAAGGGCATCGACCCGACAAGGCTGTCGAACCTGGCCACCTTCATCGGCATGGGGTTGGCCGGCATCGGCGGCGCCTTGCTGGCCATCGACACCAGCGTGGACCCTTCCACAGGTTCGCGTCTCTTGCTGATCATCTTCTCGGCGAGCGTGCTCGGTGGGCTGACGAGCCTCACCGGGGCGGTGCTGGGGGCGCTCTTGATCGGCATGGTCAGCGAGGTTTCGCTTCTGGTCATTTCTCCCGTCTACCAGTCGGCGACGGCCTTCGCCGCGATCCTGCTGGTGCTGTTGATTCGTCCAAGCGGCTTGTTCGCCGGAGCATCGGGAGTTCGCAAGTGACCTCTTACCTTGTCTTCATGGCCACGCTGGCCGGCATCTACGCTCTGTTGTCCCTCGGACTGGTCACGATCTGGGGGCAGGGCGGCATGGTGAATCTCGGCCTCGTCGGCTTCTACGCCGTCGGTGCGTACGCCTCCGCCCTGCTGTCGAACGCCGGCATTCCGATCGGTATCTCGCTCATGTGCGCGGCGCTGATGGCCGGTGCGGTGGGGGTCGTGTTGTCGTACCTGACGCGGCCGTTGCGTGGCGACTACCTGGCGATCGTCTCGCTGGGCTTTGCCGAAGTCATCCGGCTTGTCGCGACCAACGAGAAATGGCTCACCGGCGGCAGCGACGGGCTCTCGGGCATCCGGTCGCCGCTGAAGGCGGAGCTTGGCGCCATCCACCCCTGGTTCTACCTTCTGCTGGTCTGGGCGATTGTCGCGGCCGCGGCGTTCGGCCTTGTCCGCTTGTTCAGGTCGCCGTATGGACGCGCGCTCAGGGCCGTGCGAGACGACGAGCAGGTGGCCGCGGTCGCGGGCAAGCCCGTGCTGCAACTCAAGCTCAAGACCTTCTTCGTCGGCGCCGCGCTGTCGGGCCTGGCGGGAGGCATCTATGCCCATCTCACCAGCTACATCGCCCCCGACGGATTCGTTCCGCTGCTGACGATCTACATCTTCCTTGCGGCCACCGCCGGTGGGTACACGCGTGGTGGGGGCACTCGCAGGGTCGCTTGCCGTCGTTGCCTTGCTGGAGTCGACGCGCTTCATCGCAGCAGTCATTCCAGGACTGACGGCCGTGCAGGTCGCCTCGTTGCGTGAGCTGGTCATCGCAGTCAGTCTGATCGTGATCATGCAGCTCAAGCCGGAAGGCGTGTTCCAGAGCGTCAACCAGAAAGCTCTCGCGGCGCCAGCGTCGCGGCGCGAGTCGGGAAAACCACCAGCGAACCGGACGCCGGCTCGACTCCGCTTGCGAGCCACGCGTGACGGTTCAACGGGACTGGACGCTGTTCGCGAAGCGCCTGGCGTTGCGCGTGAACTTCGACCTGCTGACGGTGCTTGAAGTGGACTGGCACGAGAACCTGGTCAGACGCCACTTCTCGACCGACGAGGTGAACTATCCCAGCGGGGGCATCAAGCGCCTGATGGGAAGCCCGTGGGCCGATCGCGTGATTTTGGCGGTCAGGCATTCAGGTCGCAAACCAGCGCCGAGTTCCGCGCGTCCTTCGCGGATTACAGGAAACTGGAAGCGCTCGATCTGTCCTTTGCACTCAATGTTCCATGGCAGGAGCTGGGCCGGACGGTATTCACCGTCAACCTGCTTCGCGGGACGGGGGCATTTCCCGAACAGGCCGTCTCGGCCGTCCTGCAGCGGCTGTAGCACCCGATGCGGAGATAATCGCCGCTGCACTTCAACGGCAAACAGATCCCGGCCCGACGCAGCAAGCATTGCGTCCATGGCCGCTGGGTCCAAGGTCCCAACACCACCTCACAAGGGTCGGGGGAAGGGGCACCCGAGGTATTTCGTTAGAGAAATTCACAAAGGTAGACCATGAAAAACTCTCCCGCCGGGCATCCCCCGGCAGCCGCGGCATTGCCCGGCGCAACCTCCGCCGCATCGGTTTCACTCGATGCATCCAGCGAAGAGCTCACGGGCTCTGAAATCCTCATCCGATGCCTTCAGGCAGAAGGTGTCACCTGCCTGTGGGGCTACCCCGGCGGCGCCGTACTTCATGTGTACGACGCCCTGCACAAGCAGCAGCAGGTCCAGCATGTCCTGGTCCGGCACGAACAATCGGCCGTGCATGCGGCCGACGGCTATGCGCGCGCCACCGGCCACGTCGGCGTGGCGCTCGTCACATCCGGCCCCGGCTTGACCAATGCCGTGACCGGCATCGCGACGGCCTACCTGGACTCGATTCCGATGGTCGTCATCAGCGGCCAGGTGCCGACCCCCGCCATCGGGCAGGACGCGTTCCAGGAGTGCGACACGGTCGGCATCACTCGCCCGATCGTGAAGCACAACTTCCTGATCAAGGACCCACGGGACATCGCGCAGACGCTGAAGAAGGCGTTTCACATCGCACGCAGCGGCCGTCCCGGCCCCGTGGTGGTGGATTTCCCGAAGGACGTGTCGGCCAGCAGGATCGTCCATGCGGGCTATCCGCAGGCGCTGGAAATGCGGTCGTACAAGCCCACGATGCAAGGACACGGCGGTCAGATCCGCAAGGCCCTGCAGCTGCTTCTGAGCGCCAGGCGTCCCTACATCTATACCGGCGGAGGCGTGCTTCTCAGTGGCGCCTGCGATGAACTGCGCACGCTGGTGGATCGGCTGGGCTTTCCGGTCACCAGCACGCTCATGGGCCTGGGCGCATACCCGGCCTCGGATCCCAAATTTCTGGGGATGCTGGGGATGCACGGCACCTGGGAGGCCAACAACGCCATGCAGGACTGCGACGTGCTGCTGGCCATCGGGGCGCGCTTCGATGACCGGGTCATCGGCAACGTGGCGCACTTCGCGCAGAGCAGGCGCCAGATCATTCACATCGACATCGATCCCTCGAGCATTGCCAAGCGCGTGAAGGTGGACATTCCCATCGTCGGCGACGTCAAGACCGTTCTCGTGGAACTCCTCTGCTTGCTCGATGCTTCAACGGCTCGGCCCGCGGCGCAGGACATGGCCGAGTGGTGGTCGGCGATCGCGATCTGGCGCGCCCGACGCTGTCTTGACTACGATCGCGACAACACGTTCGTCATCAAGCCGCAGCGCGTCATAGAGACGCTTTGCAGGATCACCCGCGATGACGATGTCTACATCGCGTCGGATGTCGGACAGCATCAGATGTGGGCCGCGCAGTACTTCCGCTTCGAGGAACCGCGGCGCTGGATCAATTCAGGTGGGCTTGGCACCATGGGCGTTGGGATCCCTTACGCGATGGGCGTGAAGATGGGAAGACCCGACAGCGAGGTCTTTTGCATCGTGGGCGACGGCTCCGTGCAGATGAGCACCAAGGAACTGTCGACCTGCCTGCAGTACGACACGCCGATCAAGATCGTTCTTCTGAACAACCGCTATCTCGGGATGGTCCGGCAGCAACAGCAGATCAGCCACGAGGGCCGGTACAGCCACAGCTATCTCGACGCTTTGCCGGACT
Organism: Variovorax paradoxus; assembly: GCF_022009635.1. Taxonomy (NCBI): domain Bacteria; kingdom Pseudomonadati; phylum Pseudomonadota; class Betaproteobacteria; order Burkholderiales; family Comamonadaceae; genus Variovorax; species Variovorax paradoxus. Next base: position 7,853,721 of record NZ_CP091716.1, on the reverse strand, counting down.
TCGTGAAGCTCGCCGAAGCCTACGGCCATGTCGGCATGCTGGTCGAACGCCCGACCGATATCGAAGCCGCACTGCAGGAAGCCCGGGCCATGCGCGACCGCACCGTGCTTCTCGATTTCCGGATCGATCCGACGGAGAACGTCTTCCCGTGGTGGAAGTGGGCAAGGGCATCAACGAGATGCTGCTGGGAAGCGAAGACCTTTGAGGGGGCGGAGCCGATGACGCGCGGCTAAGCCTTCATCCGCAGCATCGACCGCATTCCCGCAAGGAACTGCTCGTCGGTGCTGTTCCAGCGCGCATCGGCCAGGTGGGTGCTGTCGGGGCCCGCGGGAAATCGCAGCTTTTCCGACGTTTCCGTGGCGGCCGCGAACACGGCCGCCGCGACCTGATTCGGCGTCGTCACCGCGCCAGCGACTTTGAACTGCGCCAGGAGTTGTCCTGCATAGGCCTGGTACGGCGGCGAGATCAACCCGTCCATGCGGTCCATGCCATTGGCCGTGAAGGCGGTACCGGGGCCGTAGCCCGGCTCGACGAGCCGCACGTGCACGCCGATGGACTCCAGCTCGAAGAACAGCGCTTCGGTGAACCCTTCGATCGCGAACTTGCTGGCGGCATAGGGTGCAACCAGCGGCATCCCCGCGAAGCAGACGCTGGACGTCACGTTGACGATGGCGCCTTCGCCGCGCTCGCGCATGTGGGGAATCACGGCCTGGCTCATGGCCATTACGCCGAAGGTGTTGGTCTCGAACAGCTCGCGGATGGTTTCCTTGGGCGTGACCTCGAAGGCCGAGAACAAGCCGATGCCGGCGTTGTTGACCAGCACGTCGATCTGGCCGAAGGCCGCGATGCCTTGGTCTACTGCATGCGCGATGCTCTCGTCGTTCGTCACGTCGAGCCGGACCACGCGCAACCGCTCCGAAGACGCTCCCAGAAGCGCCGGGTCGGGCTTGCGCATCGTCGCGATGACGTTCCAACCCAGCGCCAGGAAATGCGCTGCCGTGGCCTTGCCGTAACCTGAGGAGCAGCCCGTGATCAGTACCGTTTTCATGTTCGTCTTCCTTTCAAGATGGGTCGATGCTAGGGCGCTTGACCAAGACGATCCATATCGCATAATCTGGATTTCATGCGAGATCGTCTAAATGCGGACCCACTGGCTTCCATCGTGGCCTTGCTGCGACCCCAAACGGTGCTGTCCAAGTTCGTCAGTGGCGCGGGCAGTTGGGCGGTGCAATATCCGAGCTACGGGCAGCCCAGCTTCTGCCTGATGGTGCAAGGCTCATGCTGGCTGAGGCTGGACTCGGCAGATCCCTTTCTCATGGAACCGGGGGACTACGTATTGCTGCCCGCAACGCCGGGTTTGCGCATGGGGAGCGACCTCGAGGCAATGGATCGCCCCGCCATGCGTATCGCGGAGGCGAGTCCGGCGGGAGAGGTCCGACATGGCACCCAGGAGGACGAGGCGGCGGTGAGGATGCTCGGCGGCTACTTCCTGTTCGACCCGACGAGCGCTCCGCTGCTGGTGGGGCTTCTGCCCATGGTGGTCCACATCAAGGCGGCGGACAGCGGGGCGGCGCGTTTGAGCTGGATTGCGCGCGCCATCGGCGAAGAGAGCATGACGCCGAGACCCGGTGGCGACGCCATCCTGACGCGCCTTGTCGAGATCATGCTGATCGAAGCGCTGCGCTGGCAACCCGCGCAGGACGCAGCGCCGATTTCAGGACTCCTGGCGGGCCTGGCCGATCCGCGCATGGCGAATGCGCTGCGACTGATTCATGAGGACGTCGCGCGGCGCTGGACCATCGAGGATCTCGCGAGCAAGGTCGGCATGTCGCGCGCGGCCTTTGCCGCGCGCTTCACACAAATTCTTGGCGCGCCACCGATGGAGTACGTGCTGCGATGGCGCATGGCCCTGGCTAAGGACATGCTGTGGCATGACGGACTCTCGCTCGGCGAGGTCGCTCATGCAGTCGGCTACCAATCGGCAAGCGCGTTCAGTGCTGCCTTCAGTCGTTCCGTGGGGCTCTCTCCCAGCGCGTTTGCACGCACGGGGCGTGCCGATCCGCCTGCAGCCCCTGCAGAGGCTAGGCTCGACGCTTGAACCTTCGCGGCATGGCGGCCGACTGCACACGCCTCCGTGCCCGCACCGTGAGCAGCTCATTTGTCATTCAATTGAATTACAATTGATCGATTGTTTTCTGACCAGGAGGGCCGCCATGGCCGCAAACGCATTGGTGCAGACCCGCATCGACGCCGAAATCAAGGAGCGCGCGACTGCTGTGCTCGACAACATCGGTCTTAGCGTGTCGGATGTGATGAGGATCGTTTTGACGCGCGTGGCAAAAGAGGGCGCGTTGCCGGCGGGCCTGACCGTCGATCCCGCGGCGTATGACGCCTGGTTCCGGGCCAAGGTCCAGGAGGCCTTGGACGACCCTCGCCCGGGTATTCCTCATGAAAAAGTCGAGGCGCATTTCGCCAAGCGTCGTGCGGCCGCGCAGCTCAAGGCCGGTGAAGGTGGCGCGTGAGGCTTGAGTGGTCGCCGCTGGCGATGGATGACCGCGAGCGAATATTCGATTTCATCGAGAAAGATGACTCACGCGCGGCAATCTCGGTAGATGAGCGCATTGCCACGCAGGTATTGGTGCTGCTGCAGTTTCCAGAGGGCGGGCGTCCGGGGCGCATCGAAGGAACCCGCGAACTTGTCATTCGTCGCACGCCATACATCGTGGCGTATCGGGTCGAAGAAGATGGCGTTCGCATCTTGCGAGTTCTTCACAGTGCACAGTCGTGGCCCGGTGGACTGACAGATCTGTCGTGAAGACGCGTGGCACGCAGATCTCATGGTTCGACAGCGCGAGGGCGTGTGGTCCGCAGGCCGCCCTCATCGATCAGGCCCCGTCCAGCCCGCTGTGAAGCGCGATGCCCTCGCGCCGATCGGCCCGCTGCTGAAGCCAGCGGAACAAACTGTCCTTGTCCATGGGCGGAGCAATGCAGTAGCCCTGGCCTTCGTTGCAGTCCATGGCCAGCAGCGCTTGCCAGGCGGCATCGTCCTCGATGCCTTCGGCCAGCACGTGCAGGCCGAGCTTGCGGCCCAGTTGCACGACCATTTCGGCGATGCGTGCCCTTGCGTCTCGCTGAGCTGGCGCACGAAAGTGCCGTCGATCTTGATGCGGTCCAGCGGCAGCCGCTCCAGATAGCTCAGCGATGAATAGCCGGTGCCGAAGTCGTCGATGGCAATGGAAATGCCCTCGGCCCGCAAGGCGGTCAAAGTGGACTCCAGCAGTTGCGTGGGCAGCACGGCGACGGATTCGGTGATCTCCAGTTCCAGGTGGCTGCCCTGGAGCCGGCTGTGCGACAACGCCGCGCGCACGGTCTCGAAGAACCCCGGGTCCCGCAACTGCACGGTCGAGACGTTGACGGCCATGCGCAGCGGCGCGCAGCCCGCATCCAGCAGCTCGCGCATGGTCATGCAGGCCGTGGACAACACCCATTGCCCGAGCGCCACGATCAGGCCGGAATGCTCGGCCACCGGAATGAACCGGTCCGGCGGCACCAGATTGCCGTCATCGGCGCGCCAGCGCAGCAGGGCTTCCAGGCCCACCAGCGCGCGGGTGTTCAGGTCGATTTGCGGCTGATAGACCAGGAACAGCTGCGCGTTGTCGATGGCGGCACGCAAATTGGACAGCAGCAAGGCGCGAGCGCGGGCCTCGGTGCCCATGTGCCCGGAGTACTGCAGGTGCTGGCCGCGGTGGTCGCGCTTGGCGCGCTTCAAGGCAATCGTGGCGTCCTTGACCAGATCGACGCCAGCCTGTGCGTCTTCCGGAAGCAAGACGTAGCCGCAGGTCAGCGAGACCTTGTGCGGCACGCCGTCGACGGCCAGCGGCTGGCGCACGCATTCCAGCAATTGCGTCGGCGACACCTGGCCGACGGGTCCGAGCACGCCGAAGGTGTCGGCGCCCAGGCGGGCCAGCACGACTTCGGCCGGCAATGCATCGGCCAGGCGCCGGGCCACGGTCTCCAGCAGGCGGTCGCCGAAGCGGTGGCCCATGACGTCGTTGGTGGCGCTGAAGTCGTCGATGTCGACCAGCGCCAGGATGTGGTCCCGCATGCCCTGCCGTGCGCAGTCGTCGACCTTTTCGACGAAGTGGGTCCGGTTGGGCAGTCGCACGAGCGGGTCGTAGTAGGCGTATTCGTGCAACCGCTCCAGCAGCCCTCGGCTGTGCAGCAGCGTGCTGAGGTTGACGCAGAACACGTCCAGCAGCTGCCGGTCGACAGTGCCGCGCAGCCCGGTGGTGTCGATGAAGACGGCCATGTCCTGATCGTCCTTGCGGCCGATGTGCAGGGCCACGCCGCCGTCCTCGCCATAGACGTTGCAGCCGAGCGAGAGCGCGCGGCGCAACAGGTGCAGCCCGGAGAGCTCGGGCAATTCGGGCAGCGCATCCAGCGGCAGATCGACCAGGCCGGTGAACCGGCCGGCCGCCGCCACCACGCGGTACGGGCTGGCCGGCTGCATGCCCGGTGCACAGACCAGGCCGTCCCCGGCCGCGCCGAGCAGCGCGATGAGCTGGGTGATGATGCTGCGGGCAAAGGCGCGCAGATCGGTCTCTTCGAGCAGCGAGGCGCTGGAGCGCACGATGAGCTCCAGGCTGCGGCTGTTGGCCTCGATGGCGCACAGCTGCTTGTAGGAGCGCACGGCCGTGACGACCATGGCCAGCAGGCGGTCCTGCGTGAGCTCGGCCTTGGTCCGGTAGTCGTTGATGTCATAGCGCAGCAGCGTGTCCAGCGCCGGCACATGGCCCGGTCCGCCCGTGCGCAGCACGATGCGCGTGTTGCGCAGGCCGGCGGTGTGGCGGATGAAGTCCACCAGGTCCAGCCCGGCTTTCGTGCTTTCCGTCACCACGTCCAGGATGACCACGGCCAGGTCGTGCTCGCGCAGCACGAGCGCGCGCGCTTCCTCGCCCGAGTAGGCATGCACGAACACCAGGGGGCGTTCGAACAGCGTGAGGCCCTGCAGCGCGGCGCGCGCTGCCGCATGCACGTCGGCGTCCTGGTCCACGACCAGCACGCGCCAGTCGGGCGCCCGGCCCTTCGCGCGGGCCGACCGGCCCGGCTCAGCCTCGCGCCTCATGCGGGTTGCGCGTGGCCGGATGCGAGCGCGACCTGGTTGCGTCCGCCGCGCTTGGCGACATACAGGGCTTCGTCGGCCAGACCGTAGGCGCTGTCGAAGTTGCTGCCGCGCGGCGACCAGCACACGCCGAAGCTGGCCGTGACGCCGCTGCCGTCGGGCAGATCGAATGCATACGCCTCGATGGCACGCCGCAGCGCCTGCGCGACCTGTCCGCTGGCATCGCCGCCTTGCCCTGGCAGCACCACGGTGAATTCCTCGCCGCCGACACGGCCGATCTGCGCCGTCGTCGGCACCTCTTGCTTGAGGCAGCTCACCACGGCCTGGATGACGCGGTCTCCCGTGGGGTGGCCGAAGCTGTCGTTGATGCGCTTGAAGTGATCGATGTCCAGCACGATCAGTGCGATGTCACCGTCCGAAAATGGCTGTTCACGAGCTCGATGATGGCCGCCCGGTTGAGCACGCCGGTCAGCGGATCGTGCGTGGCGCGGTATTCGAGCTCGGCCGCCAGGTCCTGCAGGCGCAGGTTCAGCTGGTTCATGTCGAATTCGGCCCGGTCACTGCGGCGCACCAGCCGGCGCGTTTCGCGCAGGAGCCGTTCGTAGGCCGTGAGCAGTTCGCCCAGCGCCTGCCGGCAGGGTTCGGACTGCGTCGTGGCGCTGGCGTCGTAGGCGGCGCGCGCGGCTTGCAGCGCCCGGCTCTCGGCGTCGAACAGATCCGGCGGTGCGGCGGTGTCCATTCAGGCCGGCTTCACGGGATGGCTCGCGAAGTCGATCGCGGGAAAGTCTTCGCTGAGCTCCTGGCCGAATTCGAGGATGGTGTCGTCGTCCTCGTCGTGGTACCAGTTCAGGTTCACCCGGTTGCCGGCCTCCACCGCGTCGTTGAGCGCCGCGATCAGGTTGAACAGCATCTTGGTGCTGGAGCTGTTGAAGTAGGCCAATGCGATATTGACCTCGATCTGGGTGCCGCTTTGCTGGGCCAGGTATTCCTTGAGTCGCGCAATCACCTCGCCATAGAAGGCGGCGGCGTTTTCGGGATAGGACTCGCCCCGCAGGCTGAGTGTCCGAGCGTCGAACTTGAAGTCCACCTGGGGGGAACTGGGCGTCGGGGCGATGTAGAGGTTTTCCATCTGTAATCTCGATTCGTTGCCGGGCTTGGGCGGTTTAGATCGCCGCCTTCAGGTAGAACACCGGGGAGCCACCGGCGCTGTCGGCAGCGTCGAAATCGAACTCCAGCGGCTCGCGGGCGTCGCGAGCGACCGTGAGAAGTCCCATGCCCGCGCCTTTGCTGCCTTCGGGCGTTTCTTCGCGCAGCGTCTGGCGGTAGGCCTGCTTGATCTCTTCCAGCGTCATGCTGCGCAGCGTCTCCAGCTTCTCGCGCAACGCATCGGCGATCGCGGGCTCGACGGGGTTGGCGCACAGCAGTAGAAAGCCGCCGTCGCTCTCGCGGCGGATGCAGACCGAGCCGTGGCGCAACTCGCCGCTGTCCAGGCTCGCGGCCGTGAGTGTATCGGCCGAGTAGTGAATGATGTTCTGTGCCATCTCGACGAACGAGGAGAACAGCTTGCGCCGTGTCGGGCCGGCCACGCCGGCCACCTCGAGCTGCAGCTTCACGGCGTCGGACATGGCGGCCACGATGTGCTGGGAGAAGTAGCCCACGTAATAGAAGATGACCTGGTGTTGGCGCGCCACGTTGAAGAAGGAACCGTACTTGTCGGCGATCGGGGGGAAGGGCATGGGTGAATTCCCGTGTCAGGTGCGGAAACAGAAAAAGGTCAGGTCGTCGCGGCGGTGGTGCTCGCCTTGCCAGGCCCGCAGGGCGTCCAGCACCGCCTGATTGACTTGCGCGGCCGTGCGCCCGCGCTGCTCGAGCAGCAGTTCGCGCACGCGACGCTTGCCCAGTGCGATGGCGCGGGGGCCGCCGACCTGGTCGATCAGCCCGTCGGTGCTCACGAAGACAAGGCTGCCCTGGGGCAGGTGCAGTTCCTGGTTGGTCCAGCCGAAGTCGAACTCGGTGTCCATGTAGCCCACGCCCTTGCGCTGCCCCTCGACCAGTTCCACGGCATCGGCGCCGGGGCGCAGCAGGAACAGCGACAGCCGGGCGCCGGCAAACACCAGCCGGCCATGCGCGGGCTCGAACCAGAAGCACGCGGCGTCCATGCCGTCGTCCGAGCCGGGCGTTGCGTCCTGCCCGTCCATCTGGCCCAGCATATGTTTGATACTGCGATTCACGTTGCCCAGCAGGAGGGCGGGGTCGCGCGGCCCGTGCTGCTCGATGGCCTGATTCAGGTTGGTGGAGGCGATCAGCGTCATGAAGGCGCCGGGAACGCCGTGCCCCGTGCAGTCGGCCACGGTGGCGAACCAGCCGTCCGCCGCGGTGCTGAACTGGTAGAAATCGCCGCCGACCACGTCGCGCGGCTCCCACACCAGGTGGGCCTCGGGACAGGCGCGCGACAGGGCGTCGAGCGAGCTGCGCAGGGTGGAGCGCTGGATCACGCTGGCGTATTCGATGCTGTGCATGATCTGGCGGTTGCGCGACACCTGCAGGTCCGCCACCAGGCGCATGAGCTGCAAGCCGTTGCCGACGCCGGCGAACTCGCCGTCGCGCGTGATGATGAAGCCGTCGGACAGGGCCTTCTCGCCGTGCGCCACGGTCTTGAAGGTCAACGCTTCCAGGTCCAGCGCCGCATCGACGATCAGCGGGTCCTTGTCCATGAAGGCGATGCAACTCTTGCGGCCATACAGCTCGACGCGGAACGGCTTGCTCATCTGCGACAGGAAGATGTTCCGGTTGATCAGGCCGATCGGCTGGTTCTGCTCCACCACCGGCAGGCTGACGAGGTCGCGGTGCCGGTTGAAAACCTCCATCACCTTCTCGTTCGTCTCCTCGGTCGTCATGCACGGCACTTCCGTGCAGAGATCCGCCGCGCTGGGCTGGCGAAAACGCGGCCGGAAATCGCTCAAATACTCGGAGGTTTCGGGCATGGAAAACGGCGCCTGCTGGATAGATGTGTACTTATGTTATGTTTTTAACGTTTCGTATCTATGACAGTCGGATGACGGCTCTCCGCGGCTGCTCTGACAGGCGAAGCAATTGCGGGCCGGGCGCGGCTGAGCGAAGCCGGTGCCACCTCCTAGAGTGGAAAATCCGCCAAGAACCTATATGTCATGGAGGATTTTGAATGCGCGATGCGAAGCCTTGGTCGTCGGCGGCTGCTTTGATGACCCTGTTGCTGCTCGGCGGTTGCAACGAACAAGCCGTTTCACCCACGACCCGCCCTGAGTCGGCGGCTGTCGTCACCGATGCCACCACCGGGTTGCGATGGCTGCGCTGCGCCGTGGGCCAGACCTCGAAGGGCGAACGTTGTGTGGGCGAGCCCGAGAGGCTGGGCCTGATGGATGCCCAGGCACGCGTTCACGCGCTCAATACCCAAGGCCATGAGGGCATCACCCAGTGGCGGCTGCCGACCATCGGGGAACTGGCCGCCCTGCGGCGCTGCGACCACGGACTGGTGGACGAGAGCTTCACGCTCGCACTGAGCCCCGAGCAGTCTCCCGTGACCCTGCCACGCTGGTGCGTAGGCGAAACCACCATTCCCACCATCGACGCGGCGCGCTTCCCCGATACGCCGCCCATCAAGTTCTGGTCGGGCTCCGGCAGCGAGGCCGATCAGCACTTCTATGCCGTGAACTTCGGCAACGCGTGGATCGGGCTGAACGAGGACGCCGAATCCACGCACGCCGTGCGCCCGGTGGCCGACCGGGCGCGCTGATCAGCGGGCCGAACTTCGCGAGAAGTACAACCCGGCCTGCTGCGCCCGCATGCAGGCCAGCGCGAACGCGCTCTCCAGGTAGGGCACCGGCTGCTGCAAGGCCGATGCGCTTTCGAGCGCGGCACCGAGGATCGCATCGAGTTCCACGCCGCGGCCGGCCTCCATGTCCTGCAGCATCGAGGTCTTGATCGCGCCGAGCTTGCGTGTCTGCGCCATGCGCTGCGCCGTGTCGGTCTGGATCGTCAGGCCCAGCCGCCGACCGAGCGAGATGCACTCGGTCATCATGCGTTCGAACAATTGGCGCATCGGATCATCGTCCAGCATCCGGTCGGTGGTCACGCCGGTCAGCAGGCTCAGCGGATTGGCACAGGCATTGCCCAGCAATTTGAGCCAAAGCTCGCTGCGGATATCGTCGCTCGCGACGGCGCCAAGCCCGGCGTCAGCCAGCACGCCGGCCCAGTGCTGCGCACGTTCGCTGAGTCCGCCGGCCGGCTCTCCGACCACGACGCGTCCGCCGGCGCTGTGCACTACCACGCCCGGCTCCGAACAGTGGCAGGACGCCATCACGCTGCCGCCGAGCACCTGTTGCACGTCGATGCTTCTTTCGATGGCGCCTTCGGGGTCCACGCTTCGAAGACGCAAACCGGACAGCGGCTTTCCGGGCACCAGGAAATACCACCACGGCAAGCCGTTGCCGACCGGCAGAACAGTGGCTCCTTCTTTCAGCAGGGGCGACAGCGTGGGCACCACCGCCGGCAGCACGTGCGACTTGAGCGCGAGCACCACGAGTTCGGGCGGCTCCATCTCGAGCGGCGATGCCGCGGCGCGAACCGCGATGCATTGCTGCGGCTGCGGGCCGCTTGTGTAGCGCAGGCCGTGCTCGCGAATCGCTTCCAGCGTGGCGCCGCGGTCGAGCACGGTGACCGAGTGCCCGGCCTGCGCGAGCCGCGCCGCGAAGTGGCCGCCGATGGCGCCCGCGCCAATGACCGCGATGCGCAGGGGGCACCCGTTCGTCGGGGTGCGCATGGAATCAGAAGGCATGGCGAAGCCCGAAGTCGTAGCCGGTCGAGCGGCTTGGCACAAGAGCGCCCGACACGAAGCTCGGACCACCCACGGACAGCGCCGCGCCGTTCCTGTTGTCGATGCGCGCAACGCTCGCATACAGGGCGGTGCGTTTGGACAGGTTGTGCACGTAGCTCAACGCCAGCTGCCGCGCCTTCGGGTCCGGCGTGGTGTTGAACGGCCGGTGGTAGTCGTACCGCACCTTTGCATAAGACGCCCGGATCACGCCCGGCCCCACCGGCACGTTGACGCCGAACATCAATCCCGAGAGATCGAGGTCGGACGCTGTACTGGCCGCCAGGCCGGTGACGATCGTCCGGTTCTTGATGCGCGAAACCTCGCCGAAGAGCTTCGCCACGCCCAGGTCGTAGGCCGCGCCGAGGTTGACGGTGTCCTGTCGCAGCGTGGTGCCCGTGAGGTAGTCGCTCAGCAGCGTGTTGCGACTGAGCGCCAGGGCCACGTTCAGCGGCCCCCGGTCGTAGCCGAAGCGTCCGCCGACGAAGCGGCCCGAACGCGTGTCGGTCGCGGCGGGCGTCAGCACGCCGGGCGAGGTCTGGGTCTTCTCGTTGAAGGCGTACTGCACCTGTCCATAGAAGCCCCCGAGGTTCGGCGGCAGGAAGTAGGACACCATGTTGCTGCTGCGCGCATAGGCATTGGTCAGCACCGGGGACACGCCCGCCGATTGCGGCACGCCCATCTTGCTCATCGCGGTGCCGGCGCGGTAGAGCAGGTTGACGCCCACGCCATTGACGCCGAGCGGGTCGAACACGAAGTCGTTGGTGAAGGTCGCGTTGATATCCCGGCCCAGGCGGATCTCGCCGAAGCTGCCGGACAGGCTGACTGTCGAGCGGCGCGCGAAGCTCTGGATGCCTTCCTGCCCCGAGTCGTTGGTGATCGATGATTCGAGCCAGAAGCTCGCGGCCAGTCCGCCGCCCAGGTCTTCGACGCCGCGAAAGCCGACGCGGCTGGACGCAAGGCCCGAGTTCGACAGCACCCGCTGGCTCGCGGTGACGCTGCCCTGGTTCCGATAGAACGGATTGGCCAGCGTGGCCGATTTCGGGTCCGTCGACTTGTTCGAATAGCCGCTGATGCCGGCATCGACCACGCCGAACAGCGTGACCGAAGATTGGGCGCACGCCGCACCGGCCAGGCCGGCGGCTGCAAGTCCCATCGCGAAAAACCTCATTGCTTGTCTCCTCCATGAAAGTTGGGGAGCGCATTGTTGGAGGGGCGACGGCACCGGCGCAAACGAAACGTTCAGACTTTTCTACAGGTGAAAACTTCAAAGAATGCGCTTGAACACTTGCTCGCGACAGCGCATCGTACGGGCCATCGAGACAAGCGAATCCCACGTAAACATGGCCATCGACAGTGCCACTCTTCAACGAGTGACGGCGCAGCTCTATGAGCGCTCCCTGAAGAAAATTCCCGACGACACGCGTGCCGCGCTGCAGCGCGCCGAAACAGCCGAGACCGGCAGCACCGGCAAGCACACGCTCAAGATCATGCTGCACAGCGCCGACGCCGCGCAGCAGGGCAACGAGCTGGTGTGCACCGACGTCGGCATTCCCACCTACAGCATCAAGATCGGCACGCGCGTGCAGTTCGACGGGCCGGTGCGCGAGGCCATCGTGCGCGGCTTTGCCGACCTGGTGCAGCACATCGACCCGCCGATCCTCAAGATGGTGACCAACCCGCTCACGCATGCGCGCAGCTATGCGGGCAAGGACATGCCGCTGCTGAGCTTCGATGTGATCGACGACGCCGACTACATGGAAATCGTCTGCGCGCCCAAGGCCATGGGCACCGGCCGTTGGGAGGCCGTCGACGCCTTCGTGTACCCGACGCTCGAGCAGATCGAGAAATTCGTGCTCGACACCGTGCTGCGCGCGGGCTCGCAACCCTGCCTGCCCATCGTTGTCGGCGTGGGCATCGGCGGCACCTTCGACTACGCGGCGCGGCTGGCCAAGGAGTCGGTGCTGCGCCCCTTCGGCCGCACCAACCCGGAGCCCATCCTCGCGGCCATGGAGCAGCGCCTGCTGGACGCCATCAACGCCATGGGCTTCGGCCCCATGGGCACCGGCGGCGATGCCAGCGCAATGGCGGTACACATCGACTATGCGGCGAGCCATGGCTTCGTACCGGTCGCGGTGTGCTTCAACTGCTGGATCAACCGCCGCACCTCAGCGCGCATCTACAACGACGGCCGCGTCGAAGACCTCAACTGGTAGGCCGCGATGCTCCACAAGCTTGAACTTCCCCTCTCGCGCGAGAAGGTGCGCGAACTCGCGGTCGGCGACATGGTGACGCTGGACGGCGATATCACCGTCAGCATCGGCCTGCCCACGCACCAGCGCATGGCGCAGGCCGTGGCCGACGGCCAGGCGTTGCCGGTCGATCTGCGCGGCGGCGCCTTCTTCCACCTGAGCACCTTCGTGCGCGAGACCGCCGACGGCCCCGTGCCGCTCTACATGAACCCGAGCACCAGCACGCGCTACAACGCCTGGATGCCGCCGCTGGTGCGCGGCCTCGATCTGCGGCTGACCGGCGGCAAGGGCGGGCTCGACGCGGCCTGCGTGCAGGCGCTGCGCGACACCGGCTGCGTCTACCTGTCCTTTCTCGGCGGCGGAGCGCCGCTGCTCTCGCGCGGGCTGCGCCGCGTGGTGTCGTCCCATTGGAACGAATACATCTCGCAGTTCCGCCTGCTGACCCTGAACGTGGCCGCGCTCGGCCCCGCCACGGTGGCGATCGATGCCCACGGCAACAGCCTCTACGACCAGCTGCGCGATCAGGCGCAGGCCCGCATGCCGCAATTGCTGCAGCGACTGGAAACCGCCCGCAAGGCATCCCTTTAGAAAACCTCAGGAGACTTCAAGAATGAACAGGAGACATTGGCTCGGCGCGAGCCTGGGCGCCATCGGTGCAGTTGGCGCAGGCGTGGCCGCGAGCCTCTCGCCGATGGCTGCATGGGCCTCGAACAGCGGGTGGCCGAACCGCCCGATCCGCATGGTCGTGCCCTTCCCGGCTGGCGGCAGCACCGACATGGTGGCGCGCTATCTCGCGCAGGGCCTGGGCGAGCGCCTGGGCGCCCCCGTCGTGGTCGACAACCGGGCCGGCGCGGCCGGCAACATCGGCACCGACGCCGTGGCGAAGGCCGCACCCGACGGTTACACCATCGGCCTGGTCACCTCGGGCCCGCTGGTGAACAACAAGTTCCTCTACAAGTCGATGCCCTTCGACGGCGACAAGGACCTGACACCGATTGCGCTGGTCTGCGAGATCCCGATGGTCTTCGTCAGCAACCCCGAGCAGCTGAAGGTGCGCAACCTCAAGGAGTTCGTGGAGGCGGCGAAGGCCAAACCTTCCGCGTTCTCCGTCGCCACGCCCGGCAACGGCACCATCGGCCACCTGGCGCTGGCCGACCTGTCGCAGACAGTCGGCGTGCGCCTGCAGGACGTGCCTTATCGCGGCGACACCCCCGCGCTCACGGACCTGCTGGGCGGCGTGGTGCAGGCCATCTCGGCGCCCGTCTCCACCTTCATTCCGAACATCCAGGCAGGCAAGCTGCGCGGGCTGGCGGTGACATCGGGCACGCGCTTTCCCGGCCTGCCCGATGTGCCGACCGCCAGGAGCAGGGCATCGACCAGACGGCGACGGTGTGGTTCGCGATGGTCGGGCCGGCAGGCATGCCGGCACCCATGGTGCAGCGACTCAACGCCGAGATCAACCGCCTGCTCGAATCCCCGCAGGGCAAGAGCAAGCTGCAGCAATACGGCGGCGTGGTGGCAAGCGGTGCGCCGGCACTGCTGCGCCAGCGCATCGAGGCCGACGGCCAGAAGTGGCAGCGCGTGATCAAGACCGCGCAGATCAAGCTCGACTGAAGAAAGGCAGGCATACGCCCATGAAAGACAGCAGCACGGCCGAAGCGCAACTCGGCACCTTCGTCAAGACCGGTTCGCCGCAAACCGTCGAAGTGCTCGGTACCACCGGCCTGGACTTCGTCGTGGTCGACGCCGAGCACGCGCCCTTCGATCGCGCGCTGCTCGACCTGATGGTGATGGGCGGGCGCGCCGCTGGGATACCGGTGTTCATCCGCATCCCGGAGATCAATCCGGCGGTGATTCTTTCCTGCCTCGACATCGGCGCGGCCGGGCTGCTGGTGCCGCACGTGGACACCGCCGAACAAGCCCGCGAGGTGGTGGCCATGGCGCGCTACCGCGGCGGCCGCCGCGGCTACTCGGGCGGCCCGCGTTTTGCGGGCTACGCGAGCCTGGGCATGGCGCAGGCGCTGCAGCTGGGCGACCAGGCGCAGATCGTCTGCCAGATCGAGAGCGCGCAGGCCGTCGAGGAAGCGCAGGCGATTGCCGACGTGCCGGGCGTGGCGGGCCTGTTCGTGGGCCGCGCCGACCTGGCGTTGTCGATGGGGCTGGACGATCCGCGCGCGCCGGAGGTGCTGCAGGCCACCCGCGTGGCGCTGCAGGCGGCCACGCGAGCCGGCAAGCTCGCGGGCATGCACGTGGGCGGCACGCCCGAGCGCGAGCAATTCATGGCCGAGGGCGCCAACTGGTTCGTCGTTTCGTCCGACCAGACCTTGCTGCGGCAGGCGGTGCAGGCCTTTGCCGGACCGCCCAGGACATCTAGAGCGCGCTGAGCCGCTCCCTGATGCGCAGGGCCATCTCCTGCATCGGCGGCAGGAATTTCTTCACCGCCTGCTCTTCGCTGATGGCGGAGGTGATCCATGTGAGCCCGGCGCTGGCCACGACCCTGCGTCCTTCGAAGATGGGCACGGCCAGCGTGTTCGAGACCGGCCTGACATCGGGCACGCGCAACGCATAGCCCTGCTGGCGGATCTGCCGCAGCATCGCCTGCACGGTGCGCGGCTGGGCCGCCGGCGCATTTTCCGGATCGTCCGAAACCCTGAGGATGTCGAGCAGCGCGCGGCACTCCTGCGCCGTGCAGGCCGCGAGGTAGACCCGGCCGAGCGCGCGCGTCATGAAGCTCAGGCGCATGTTGATGCTGGAGTGCAGCAACGACAGCGGCGAGCTGGGAATCGTGCTGTAGCGGATCACGACCGCGTCGTAATCGGGCACCGCCAGCGCAATGGGCCATTTGAGTTTGCGCGTCAGCTCGTCCATGGGGCGCATCGAGGCCTCCACCAGTCGCGGCTCGCCGTGGTAGCCCGACGACAGCTGCCGCACGCCCGATGTGAGGCTGTAGGCCCCGTACTGCGGTGCCCGTGTGACCAGCCCCTTGCCCTCCAGCGTTTCGAGCAGCCGGATCAGCGTGGGCTTGGGAATGCCCGTCTGGCGGTGCAGCGTGTCGAGCGTGCAGACGGGGGAACGGTTGAGCGCGGCCAGTACGTCGATGGCGCGCTCGACGGCACGGATGGGAGTGAAGGATGGCATGGAGGGCGCAGTGTAGGCCGCGCCTGTCGTGCTTCAGCCGGCCTTGCGGCGCTCGTAGTCGCCTGCGTTGGCCACCCAGCCCTTGTCGATGAAGTCGTGCCGCGGCGGCGAGAACACGTCGATCAGCAGATGGCGGCCCGGGCCCACGCCTTCGGTGGTGTGCACCAGCAGCACCGGCACCGTGATCATCGAGGGCGAAGGCGCGTGCAGGTGCTCGTCGTCGCGCCACTGGTCGGCGTTGCCGCCCCAGTTGACGCGCAGGTGGTGCACGAAGTCGCCCGCCATCGCCAGCGAGCCCTGCTCGAAGTCGGCGTGGTTGTGCGGGCTCAGTTGGGTGCGGTCGCGCGCCTCCTGGTATTCGACCCAGTTGATGCTCAGCGTATCGGTCTGGAACATCTTGAGCCGGGGCTTGTCGGCCGGGGGCTGGATCGCGTCGACTTCCATGACGCGGATCGCACCGGCGGATGCGCGGCGGTGGTAGTCGTCGCCGACCGGACGCACCCGGGCGTCGGGCACGGCGTAGTCGGTCTGGTTGCGCGCCACGCCGGGCGCCAGGTCGGGCCGCGAAGACGCGACCAGCGCGGCGCGGTCCGTGCCCTGGCCCGTACCCGCGAGGCGCACCGTGACGGCGCCGGCCGGCAGCACGCAGACGCTGCGCCCCGGCACTTCGCGCACCTCGGCACCGGCGTGCACGGTGGCGCCGCCGTCGGGCAGCAGCAGCAGCATCTCGTTCAGGCTGGTGGCTTCGACCGGGGCCGCGCCCTCGATCCATTGGACCCAGAAGTTCTGTCCGCGCGCGACCGAACCCGGCGCAAGCTCGTGGACCGAGGCGCGGCGTACGCCGGTTTCGGGTGTGGTGTTCGTCATCGTGTTCCTTTCATTGACTTGATTGCGGTGCGTGCCGTCAGTCGCGCCGCGGGCTCGGCCGCGAGAGTTCGACCAGCGGGCCGACCGACGCGTACTGGTTGCCGCCCAGCCGCGTGAGCGGCAGGGTGCGCGCCACGTCGAAACGGCCGTTCGGCTCGACGAAGGCCGGGTCCAGGTGGATACCGACCACCCGGCCGAACACCACGTTGCTGACCGTGTCGCCCGGCCCCTGCGGCTCGATCTCGACGATGCGCAGCAGCTTGCATTCCATGCTCGCCGGCGAGCGCGCCACGCGCGGCGGTCGCACCTTCTGGCTTTGCGCCTTCTCCAGGCCGGCGAGTTCGAACTCGTCGGTGCCGTAGGGCGCGTCGAGCGAGCTGATGTTCATGAGGTCGCGCAGCTCCCAGGTCACGAGGTTGGTGACGAACTCGCCGGTCGCGCGCACGTTCGTGATGGTGTCCTTCTCGTGCCGGTCGGCGGGCGCGTTGCAGGAGAACATCACCACCGGCGGCGCCGTGGAAACCAGGTTGAAGTGAGAGAACGGCGCCAGGTTGACCTGGCCTTCGGGGCTCATCGTGCTGATCCAGCCGATGGGCCGGGGCGCCACGATGGCGTTGAACAGGGTGCGCTTGAAACCGGGTGCGTTTTCGGGGTCGATGAAGAGCATGGGGACTTCTTTCGTTCGAGCGCTTCAGCCCGTGGTCGGCGTGTCGTCCCGGAACAGCGGACGCAGCGTGCGCAGCGCGTAGAGCCAGGCCCCGTCGGGCTGGCGCACGACCGTCTCGCGCACGTCGGCGATCATGATCGCGGGCCGGGAGGGCAGCACGCCTTCGCCGTCGGCAGCGTAGAGGCTCATCACGTAGTTGCAGTCCACGCGCTGCGGCGACACCGGCACCACGCGGAAGTTCTGCACCACGTGCAGCGACGTGCGCGCGCCGCGTGCCTGCCGCGCGTTGTAGAAGTCGGCAATGGCGGCGCGGCCGGTGCGCGACTTCTGGCTGGTGGTGAATACCGCGTCCTCGGTGTAGTAGGCGTGGGCGTCCTGGCCCCAATTGAAGTCGACCTCGTACCAGTAGTCGACGGCCAGTGCCTCGAGCGCCTGGCGAATCGCGAGTTTTTCGATGTGGTTCATGCGTGGCTTTCGTGCCGTTTCAGTCTTGCCAGTAAAGGCGCGTGGGGTTGTCCACCAGCAGCTTGTGGAGCACGGCGGGATCGTCTGAAAAAAGCGGCAGCAGGTCGACCAGCTTGCCGTCGTCGGGCATCTCGCGCACGCTGGGGTGCGGCCAGTCGGTGCCCCAGAGCACGCGGTCGGGGGCCGCCTGGATCAGCCGGCGCGCGAAGGGCACGGCGTCCTCGAAAGGCAGGCCCGGTCCCGAGGACAGCAGGTGCGAGGTACGCTCCGCGCCGCTCACCTTGACCCAGCAGCGTTCGTCCTTCATGAGTTCGAGCAGCGCGTCGAAAGGCTCTTGCCGCGGGCCGCTTTCGGCGAGCACGCGGCCCATGTGATCGATCACGTAGGGCAGCGGCAGCTCGTCGAGGAACTGGCGGTACACCGGCAGGTCCTGCGGGTCGAAGTGCAGCACCAGGTGCCAGCCCAGCGTCTTCACGCGATGGGCCAGGCTGCGGATGGCGTCGAGATCGGGCGCGCCGCCCAGCCGCCGCACGAAGTTGAAGCGCAGCGAACGCACGCCGCCCTCGTGCAGGGCTCGCAGCTCGGCGTCGGCAATGGATGCGGGCACCATCGCGACGCCGCGGTAGGTGTCGGGCGACTGTGCGATGGCGTCCAGCATCGCGCTGTTGTCGTGGCCGTGGATGCTGGCCTGCACCAGCACCACGCGCTCGATGCCGAGCAGCGCATGCAGCGCGCGCAATTGCGCCGCCGGCGCGTCCGTCGGTTCGTAGGTGCGTTTGGGCGAGTACGCAAAGCGCGCACCGGGCCCGAACACGTGGCAGTGCGCGTCGCAGGCGCCGGGCGGCAGCCGGTAGGCGGGCCGGCTGGGGTTCGGGTGCGGCGGGGGATTGACCCTGAGAGGAGCGGGCGTGCCGGTGGTTGTGCTGATGTCTGTCATGGTGTGGTGCGTTGTCTCTTCATTCGGCCTTGAAGCCGGAGCGTTTGATGGGGTCTTCCCAGCGCTTGTACTGGGAGGCTTGCGTGCTCGCGAGCAACTGCGGGCTGCCGTGGTCGGCCACCATCGCGAGGTTCAGGAGCTTGTCGCGCACGTCCTGCGATGCGAGCGCCTGCGCCACGGCCTTGTCGATGCGCTCGGTGGCGGCGGCCGGCATGTTCGCGGGCCCATAGAGGCCGAAGAAGTTGTCGACCACCACATCGATGCCCGATTCGCGCAGCGTCGGCACGTCGGGCAGGGCGGGCGTGCGCTGGGCGCCGGTCACGGCCAGAACGCGCAGCTTGCCGTTGCGGTGCATCTCCACCACTTCGGCCGGGCTGTCGATCATCAGCGGCACCTGTCCGCCAATCAGGTCCTGGATGGCCGGCGCGCCGCCCCGGTAGGGCACATGGAGCAGCGGAACGCCGGTCGCCTGCGCGATCACCAGCCCCGCGAAATGCGGCACCGAGCCCGCGCCGGACGTTGCATAGGAGGCCTTCGCGGGGTTGGCCTTCATCCACGCGAACATCGCCTTCACGTCGCCAGGCGGCACGGCCGGCCCGACGGACATGGCAAGGTCCAGCGTGGTCAGGCGCGAGACCGGCGTGAAGTCCTTGACCGGGTCGTAGCCCAGGCTGGCCGGGTAGAGCCACGGCAGGATGGTCAGCGCGCCGCCCGGCGCGATGGCCAGCGTGCGCCCGTCGGGCCGCGAACGCTTCAGCTCGCTCAGCGCAATGCGCCCGGCCGCGCCGGGCCGGTTGTCCACCAGCACATTGGTGTTCAGCGAAACCCGCAGCTTGTCCGCCAGCAGGCGCGCCACCGCGTCCACGCCGCCCCCGGGCGGAAAGCCCACCAGGATGCGCGTGGGTGTGGTGTCCTGCGCCCACACGGAAGGCACGGGCGAGGTCGCCGCCGCGAGCGCGAGCGACATGGAGAAGTGGCGGCGTTTCATCATGGGTGGTCTCCTTTTCTTGTTGTCGGCTGGTCGAGTGCCGTGTTCAGCGCCTGCGCCAGCAATTCGATGCCCCGATCGATCTGGGCGGGCGGCGCGGTCACGAAAGACAGGCGCAGCAGGTTGCGGCGCGATCGGTCCGCGAAGAACGCGAAGCCGGGCACGTACGCCACGCCAAGCTCCACGGCATGCGGCAGCAGCGCCATGGCATCGACGCCTTCGGGCACTTCGACCCAGAAGAACATGCCGCCGGCGGGAATGCGCCAGTGGCAGCCCGCGGGCAAGTGGCGCAGCAGCGCGGCCTGCATGGCATCGCGGTGGGCGCGATAGCGATCGCGGATCACGGGAACATGCGCGGCCAGAAACCCGTCGCGCACGATCTGGTGGACCACCTGCTGGTTGAAGATCGGCGTGTGCAGGTCTGCCGCCTGCTTGGCCTGAACCAGCTTGGGCATCAGCGAGGCAGGCGCCACCATGTAGCCCAGCCGCAGGCCCGGCGCGAGCACCTTCGAGAACGAGCCGAGGTAGACACTGCCCTCTTGCCAGTGCGAGGCCAGCGACGCAGGCGCGGGCGCGTCGAACCACAGGTCGCCATAGGGGTTGTCTTCGACCAGCGGCAGGCCCATGCGATGTGCCTGCTCGGCCAGTTGCACGCGCCGCGCGGCGCCGATGGTGCGACCGGTGGGATTCTGGAAATTCGGCACCACGTACAGAAAGCGTGCGCCGCCCGCTTGCGCCAGCGCATCGGGCAGCGGGCCTTCGTCGTCGTTGGCGATGCCGAGGTAGTCGGCCTCGTACGGGTTGAATGCCTGCAGCGCGCCCACGTAGGTCGGCGACTCGACCGCGACCACGCTGCCGGGATCGAGCAGCACCTTTCCGACGAGGTCCAGGCCCTGCTGCGAACCGCTGGTGATCAGCACGTCACCCGCACCGACGCGCAGGCCCTGCGACGCCAGATCCTGCGCCACCCAATCGCGCAACGGCGCAAAGCCCTCGGTCGACGCGTACTGCAATGCTTCACGCGGTGTCTGCCGCAGCACGTGCTGCGTCGCCTCGCGGACCGTATCCAGGGGGAATGCATCGGGCGACGGCAAACCACCCGCCAGGGAGATCACGCCCGGACGGGCGGCGAGATTGAGGATCTCGCGAATGATCGACGGCTGGATGCGCTGGGCACGTCGGGCCAGCTGGAACGGGGGCGAAGAACTCATGCGGCGATGGGTAGCGGTACGCGAAGAAAAGAAGCGTCCGATCCGTCACGACACATGCCAGGCCCTAGACAACTTCCACGAGAGCCGGCATCTTTTCATCGGCCCCCTGGCGCCGCAATCGGAAATTTCGAAGTTTTCACCAGCAGAAAAGTTCGCCGAAAACGGGATGACCCGGATACCGTGGTTTTCCTTGTCGGATGCTCAATGCGCGCTCGCCGTCGGCCGGATGACGATCTCGCTCGTGTCCACGTCTTCGGGCTGGGAGATCGCAAACTGGATCGCGCGGGCGATGGCTGCCGCACTGATCGCCACCTTGCGGAACTCCTTCATCTCGTCGCGTCCCTTCTCGTCGGAGATGGTGTCCGCCAACTCGGACTCGGTCACGCCGGGGCTGATCGTGGTGACGCGAATGTCGGAATGTTCCTGGCGCAAGCCTTCGGAGATCGCCCAGACCGCGTACTTGGTCGCGCAGTAGATCGCCGCGGTCGGAGACACTGCATGCGCCCCGATGGACGCGACGTTCACCACCTGGCCGAAGCCCTGCGCCTGCATCGTCGGCAGCACCGCGGCAATGCCGTGCAGCACGCCGCGGATGTTCACGTCGATCATCCGGTCCCACTCGTCGACCTTCAGCGAGGCGAGCGGGGACAGGGGCATGACGCCGGCGTTGTTGACGATGACATCGATGCGGCCAAAGCGCGCGATCGCGTGGGCCGCGAAGGCTTCGACGTCTTCACGGGAGGTCACGTCCAATGCGCGGGCCTGCGCGGTGCCGCCGTCGGCGACGATGTCCGCGACGATGCGCTCCAGCCGATCCGTCCGGCGCGCGCCGAGCAACACCGTGGCGCCGCTGGCTGCGAGCAATCGCGCCGTGGCTTCGCCGATGCCGCTGCTGGCGCCGGTGATGAGGACGATCTTGGAAGTTGTTTCGTTCATGATCTGGATCTCTTTGTGGATGGGGAACCCAAACTCTAGGGACGCAGCGCGGTCGCGAGAACTCCCCGGTCGCTGACCGGACTGGTTAGCATCGCTTACCAATGGACGCCGATTTCAATCTGTTGCGCTTTTTCCTCGCGGTCGCGAAAGAACAGAATTTCCGCGCCGCGGCCGACCATCTGGGTGTCACGCGTTCGGCGGTCAGCCAGGGGATCCGGCGGCTGGAAGACAGCCTGGGCATCGCGCTGGTGCAACGCTCCACGCGCAACGTGCGCCTGACCGAGGCCGGCGAACTGCTGCATCGACAGATTGCCGGGCCGCTGTGCGCGGTCGGTGCTGCGCTGGAAGAAGCCGCGGTCGAAGGTCCCGCGCGCGGGCTGTTGCGGGTGGCGGTCACCTCGATCGCGGAACGGTTCCTTTCCGGCCCGCTGATCAGTTCATTCGCCGAGGCACATCCCGGCGTCACGCTGGATGTGACGGTGACCGACGACGAATCGGACATCGTCGGCGCGGGCTTCGATGCCGGCGTGCGGCTGGGGGAGGTCATCGAGCAGGACATGGTGGCCGTGCCGCTCACCGGAGCGCAACGCCAGATGGTGGTCGCAACCCCGGCTTACCTGTCGAGGCACGGCACGCCGCTACATCCCCGCGACCTGCTCGCGCATTGCTGCATCGGCTGGCGCCCCGCTCCCGGCGTGGCGCCGTATCGCTGGGAGTTTCGCGAGGATGGCCGCGACTTCGACCTGACGGTGGAGCCGAGGATCACCACCAACGACATGCTGCTGATGATCCGCACCGCGCTCGCTGGCACCGGCATCACGATCGGCATGGAAGAGACCTTCAGGCCGTATATCGAGCGCGGCGAACTGGTGTCGGTGCTGGACGACTTCCTGCCGAGCTTTCCCGGGTTCTTCCTGTACTTTCCCAGCCGCCGCAATCAGCCCCGCAAGCTGCGCGCGCTGGTCGAGCATGTCCGGGCTTTTGCATCTCCCTGAGCATTGCCCGGGAAGCCTGTGCTTCCTGGCATGCCGATGAACGGCTTCAACCAGCAGTTCACAACCTGCGATCCGGCAAACGACGTGAGCAACGTGAATCCATTCCTGTCGATCGGCGTGGGAGCCGAATTCGAAGGGATTCAGGCGGGCTCTCGCATCAACTGCGCGAGTGCATCCGCCAGCGGCGCCCGGGCCGCGCCGCGCAGCGACAGCAGGCCGACGGTGCGCGCCGGGCATGGCGCCGGCAGCGGCCAGCGTTTCAGGCCGGGGTGGGGCGCTCCCACCGTGGCCCAGTCGGGCAGGACCGAAACCCCCAGGCCCTCGGCCACCAGCTTGGCGATGTATTCGATGCCGTCGAGCTCGAACTGCACGCGCGGGCGCACGCCGTGCTGGCGCAGGTACTCGTCGGCCAGCTTGCCGGCCACCACGCTACGGTCGTAGCGGATGAAGGGCTCGCGTGCCGCGGTGACCAGCGGGTCGCGCACGCGCAGTTTCGCGGGCGCCAGCAGGATCAGCGGCTCGCTGCGCAGCGGGATCCAGTGGCAGGTCTTGGGCAGCGCGAATGTCGGGTGCACCAGCAGCGCCGCATCCAGTTCGCCCGCCAGCACTTTGGTCAGCAACGCGGCAGAGGTGCCGGGTTCGATGCGGATCTCGATGTCCTCGTGAACCTGCCGCCAGCGAAGCAGGGCCGGGGTCAGCATGCCCATCAACGCGGTCGGTGTGGCACCCAGGTGCAGCGGGCCGGCGGGCAGTGCGTGCTCGGAAGCTTCGGAACGCAGGTCGCGCACTTCGCGCAGCAGAGTACGTGCGCGCGCGAGGATGCGGTTGCCGGCCACGGTAGGCTGCACTGTGCGGCCTGCGCGGCGCAGCAACTGACTGCCTATGTCGGTTTCCAGCGCGCGGATCT
Source organism: Variovorax paradoxus (assembly GCF_022009635.1). Lineage (NCBI taxonomy): Bacteria > Pseudomonadati > Pseudomonadota > Betaproteobacteria > Burkholderiales > Comamonadaceae > Variovorax > Variovorax paradoxus. The sequence goes on along the minus strand of NZ_CP091716.1, from coordinate 7,830,387 downwards.
GCTGCGCAACCGTGGTGGGGGCGAGGTCGAGCCGGCGTGCAGCTTCCGCGAGGGAGCCGGCCTCGGCGACGGCCACGAAGGTTTCGAGAAAGCTGGTGTCCATGACCACGTATTTTGCGTTGTTTGAACATTGATTTCAGCGCTTTTTCTCATGCTCGGGCGAGCGCAGACTGGCGCTGTCATCACTACCCCCTTCCGGAGAATCCCGTGCCCGTCATTCAATCCATCGACGTCTGCGTCGCCCGCGTCCCGCTCGACCGCGTCACTTCTTTTTCCAATCGAACTGTCCACGAGCGGCACTACGGTCTGGTGAAGGTGCGCTCTGCCGATGGCGTCGAAGGCATCGGCTTCTGCTATGTCGGCAGCGCGGCGGGCGAACTGTTCCGCGTCGCAGTGGAACAGCTGCTGGCGCCGGTGCTACTGGGCCAGGACTCGCTGGCCGTCGAAGGACTGTGGCAGCGCATGTACCAGGAGTCGCTGCTGCAGGGCCGCATGGGCACCGTGATGCGCGCGCTCAGCGCACTGGACATCGCGTTGTGGGACCTCAACGCGCGCACCGTGGGCCTGCCCCTGCACAAGTACCTGGGCGCGGTCGAGCTTGACACCGTGCCGGCCTACGCCAGCGGCGGCTACTACCTCGACGGCAAGACCGCGGAGATGGTCGGCGAGGAAATGGCCAGCTACGTCGCACTGGGGTTCAACGCGGTGAAGATGAAGACCGGCCGCTGGGACCCGAAGGGCGAGGAGTCGCGGGTGCGCGCCGCGCGCGAGGCCATTGGTCCCGACGTGCAGCTCATGCTCGATTGCAACAACGGCTGGGTCGACACGGTGCAGGCGATGGAGTACATGCGTCGCATCGAGCCTTACCACCCGTATTTCATCGAGGAGCCTTTCGGCCCCGACGACATCGAGAGCCATGCACGGCTGGCGAAGCTCACATGCGTTCCGGTGGCCACTGCCGAGATCGGCTATGGGCGCTGGTACCACAAACAGCTGCTGGACATGGCCGGCGCCGCGATCCTGCAGACCGACGCCGCGGTGTGCGGCGGCATCACCGAATGGCGGCGCATCGCGGCCATGGCCGCGGGCTACGGCGTGCAGATGTGCCCGCACTGGTTCCACGACCTGCATGCGCCGCTGGTGGCAGCGACGCCGAATGCGCGCTACGTCGAGTTCTTCTGGGACGACCAAGTGTTGAACTTTCGCCGCCTGGTGGACCGTCAGTTGTCGCACCAGCGCGGCCGCGTCGTGCTGCACCAGACGCCGGGCCTGGGCTTCGAGTTCAGTGCGAAGGAAGTCGAAAAGTACGGCCGCTGGAGCCGCTGCGCCTGAAGGCAGGCATTCCATAAATACAACAGGAGACAAACATCATGAGACGTCGTCAACTCATTGGCTGGCTGGGTGCCGCGGCGACGCTGCCAGCGCTGCAGGCCACCAGCCATGAGGCGGAGGCCACGCTTGCGCGCGGTCCGGTGCGCATCGTCGTCGGCTTCCCGCCCGGCGGCGGCACCGACATCCTCGCGCGCATCCTGGCCGTGAAGCTGGGCGTGCTGTGGGGCGTGCCGGTGGTGGTGGAGAACAAGGCCGGGGCTGCCGGCATGATTGCCGCGGCCGATGTCGCAAAAGCGGCGCCCGACGGCAACACGCTGTTGATGGGGCACATCAACGCGTTGGGCATCGCGCCGAGTCTTTACCCGCGGATGGCTTACTCGGCCGAGCGCGACTTCGCGCCCATCGCGCTGGTCGGCAAGACACCGCAGGTGCTGATCGCATCACGCGACTCGCCCACGTCGACGCTTTCGGCCCTGATCGCGACGTGCCGTACGTACCCTGGACTGGTGAGCTTCGGCTCTGCCGGGGCGGGCTCGGCGCAGCACTTGGCGCTGGCGCTGTTCGAGCAACGTGCCGGTGTGCAGGTGCTGCATGTGCCGTACAAGGGGTCGGCCCCCATGGTCACCGACCTGCTGGGCGGGCACGTGAAGTTCGCCTTCGAGGGCATGACGACTGCGATGGGCTTGCTGAAAGACCGCAAGGCGGTGGCGCTGGCCCAGACGGGGGTGCGGCGCGCGAGTGCCTTGCCGCAGGTGCCGACGTTGGCCGAGTCGGGCTACCCCGGGTTCGAGGCCAGCATCTGGTTCGGCCTTGTCGGCCCCGCCGCGCTGCCGGCCGCGCTGGTCTCCCGCTTCAATGCCGACGTCAACAAGGTGCTGGCGCAGCCCGAAGTTGCCGCGCGACTGGCGGAGTTCGGCGCCGAGGACGGCGGCGGCACGCCAGAGGCCTTCGGCGGCTACATCCGCACAGAGCAGCGCAAGTGGGCGCAGCTCATCCGTGACCGAAAGATCACGGCCGATTCCTGACAGAGGGACAGACGGAACATGGACTTGCAATTGAAAGACCGCACGGCCCTGATCATGGGTGGCGGCGGAGGGCTGGGCGGCGCGATCGCCCAGGCGCTGGCGGCCGAGGGCGCGCGGGTGGTGGTGGCCGACGTGGACATCGAGGCTGCGAACGCCGCCGCGGCACGCATCGCGGCCGAAGGCAGGCGCGCCATCGCGCTGCAGTGGGACCTGGCCGATCTCGAAGGCATCGACAGCCGCGTCTCATCCATCGAACACGCGTTCGGGCCGGTTGAAGTGTTGGTCAACAACACCGGTGGTCCGCCGCCGACCACGGCACACGGCCAGCCGCCGGACCTGTGGCGCCGCCATTTCGAGGCGATGGTGCTGGCGGTGATCGCCACCACCGACCGCGTGTTGCCCGGCATGCGTGCGCGTCGCTTCGGCCGGGTGATCACCAGCGCCTCCTCGGGGGTGGTGGCACCGATCCCGAACCTGGGCCTGTCCAACGCGCTGCGCCTGTCGCTGCTGGGCTGGTCGAAGACGCTGGCGCTCGAGGTTGGTCGCGACGGCGTAACCTGCAATGTGGTGCTGCCAGGGCGCATCGCCACGCGGCGCATCCACTTTCTCGACGCGCAGAAAGCCGGGCGTGAGGGCCGCAGCGTCGAGGCGGTGGCGGCCGAGAGCACCCGCGCGATTCCGCTCGGCCGCTACGGCGAGCCGCAGGAGTACGCCGATGCGGTCGCCTTTCTCGCGAGCCCGCGCGCGGGCTACATCACCGGTTCGACCTTGCGTATCGACGGCGGGCTGATCGCCAGCGTCTGAAGTTTGAATCCTGTCCAAGAAAGTTTTGTTATGACTGCCATTGAATCTCTCCCGCTCGATCCCGCCGTCGTCGACGCGCTGGCCGGCGTTTCCACCGCCACGCTCACCACCGTGCTGCTCAAGCACGGCTTGCGCAATGTGTGGATGCGCGGCACGCGGCCACTCGTGCCGGGTCAGCCGCGCCGTGTCGGCCGCGCCTTCACGCTGCGCTTCGTGCCGGCGCGCGAAGACCTGGCCACGCCCGCAGCCTGGGCTTCTCCGATCTCCACCCGTGCCGCGATCGAAGTCATGCCGGCGGGCTGCGTCGCGGTGGTCGGCGCGATGGGTGTCACCGACGCCGGAATCTACGGCGATATCCTTTGCGCGCGCATGCACAAGCGTGGTGTGGCCGGCCTGGTCACAGACGGCGTGGTGCGCGACCTCGCGGGCGTGCTGGCCACCGGCCTGCCGGTCTGGTGCCGCGGCGCGGCGGCGCCGCCGTCGGTGGCAGGGCTGACCTTCGTGGGCTGGCAGGAGCCCATCGACTGCGGCGGCGTGGCCGTCTTCCCCAACGACGTGGTGGTGACCGACGACGATGGCGCTGTGCTGATCCCGGCCGCGATGCTAGATGCGGTGGTGGAGGCCGCGCAGTCACAGGAGCGCCTGGAAACCTGGATCATGGGCGAGGTCGAGGCCGGCGCCGCACTGCCGGGGCTGTATCCGCCCAATGAGCAGAACCAGGCGCGATTTGCGTCATGGGTTGCGGCGCGCGGCTAGAGATGCTCAAGCGGGTCGAATTCACACGGAGCACGGCGAGCTTTGCTTGACGTCACCTGATGTCTACGTAGTCAGAGCCATCTTCTCGATGGCTTCGAGTGCGATGAAGGCCGGATAGGCCTGCAGCGTTTGAAACCGGGCACGGTAATAGCAGTCCCAGTAGCTCGTCACCCGCTGCCTTGTGATGGCCATGAAATTGGGATTCTCCCGCGCAAATGCGGAGAACTGTGCGGTGTCGACCTCAGGAAGAGCCGCGGAAATCACTTCCGCGATCTCGACGACATACTCGCCAAGAAGCTGAACAACGAACGGAACAACCCATGTTCGGTCGGTCCCGATAAGCTGCCGCAGGCATTCCTCGCGGACGTAACCATCCCAATGCCTGGTCCCAATGCACAGCGCGAGTATTCGGGTATCACCGCTAGCGTCTGCGATCACCGACCGAAGGTTGTGCGATGCGCAGTAAATACGGTAGGGAATGGACAGCTGCTCGCCTTGAAAAAGGACAGTGAATCCATCCTTTGCACAGGCAAGCTCCGCAAAGGGAAGTGCTCGCAACAGTGCTGAAACGGCGGGCCGCAGCAGGACGGGGAACTTGGGGCGGTATGTCATGGGCGCATGCTGATGTGAGCTTCGTCAATCGCTGACGATCGCGCCTGGCCGCCGATCACGCTACGCAGGGTCTGATGCTACGGCAAGAGCCCTGGCGAATGATCGTCTTGGGCAAGCTTCCGCGGCTCGAGCGCACGAGGTCGCAATCCTTGCGGCCCCGGAGCCAGCTTCACATGGCACCTCGCGTGTCTTCTTCGGGTGAACTACTTGGAGGTCCGCTCCCGCGGAGCCAACCCCGGATAGCTGGCCCGCACCACCTCCTGCAGTTGGCGCGGCGAAGGCAGCTTGCCCTTCATCTCCGCCGGCAGCCGGCCCTGGAGGTGGTACTCGGCAACGCCGATCGGGTTCGACTTGCTCTTGAGCGCGAACTCCACCTCGAGGTTGTCTTTCTCCGCGCACAGGATGATCCCGATGGACGGCGCATCGTCCGGCGCGCGCTCCTTCTCGTTGAGGAGGTTGAGATAGAAGTCCATCTTGCCGGCGAACTCCGGCTCGAAGGCGCCGATCTTCAGTTCGATGGCCACCAGCGCCTTGAGGAAGCGGTGATAGAAAAGCAGGTCGATGAAGTATTCCTTGCGCCCGAGCGTGAGCCGGTACTGGCGCCCGACGAAGCAGAAGCCGTAGCCCAGTTCGAGGATGAAGTCCCTTAGCCTGTCGGTCAGGTGGTCCTCCAGCTCGCGCTCCTTGATCTCGCGCCGGATGCCGAGAAATTCCAGGTTGTAGCTGCTCTTGAGCGCCTCCTCGGCCTGCTCGGCGAGGTGCTCTGGCAACGCCAGCGCGAAGTTGTGCGCCTTGCCCTCGGCCAGCGAGCGCTCGTAGGCCTGCGCCTTGATCTGGTTGAGCAGCACGTTGCGGCTCCAGCCGAAGCGCGCGGTGGCCTTCAGGTAGAACAGCCGCTGGCCGGCGTCGTCGAGCTTGGACAGCAGGTTGACGTGATGGCCCCAAGGCACGGCCTCCACCATGTCTCGCACAGCCTGTGCGAGTTGTCGGTCGTTGGCCACCGCGAGCGCCTTGGACGTCCGAGGGCGCTTGGCATCGCGCTCGTTTTCTCGCACAAGCTGTGCGAGAAACTCCGGCGCGGTGTAGATCTCGTTGAACTGGCGCATGCGCCAGAGGCTCGCCGCCGAAAAGCCGGCCGTCCCGGGAAAGAAGGTCTTGAGATCGCGCGCCAGCCGGTCGACCACCGCATCACCCCATCCGCGCCGCGCCTGTTGCTCGCGAATGGCCTGTCCGATGTCCCAGTACAGGGCCACCAGTTCCCGGTTGACCGCCCGAGCGGCCGACAGCCGCGCGCCATCGATGCGGTGTTTCAGGTCCTCGACGAAGCGGGCGTAGTCGAACAGGGTGGGAGTAGTGGCGGTGGGCACCCGGTGAATATAGTGCCCCCCGCTCGGCGGATGCGAGCCTGCGGAATCAAGACCGTCCGACTGGCTGGCACCTCCAAAAGCGGCTAGAGTATTACCTATGACTACTGGTGCTTCCGCACGCTCTGCCTCGTCATCTGGTAGCCCCACACCGGTCAAGCTCGACCCTCAATTGAAAGTGCGCCTCAAGCGTCTGGCGGAGATACGCCATCGTGCGCCGCACTGGCTCTGCGCGAGGCCATCGCTCAGTACGTGGACCGCGAGGAAAAGCGCCAAAGCATGCGTGAAGATGCAATCAAAGCCTGGGAGGCATATGAAGCCACGGGCTTGCATGTGACTGGGGATGAGGCCGATGCCTGGCTGGCCAAATTGGAGGCTGGCGAAGAAGTCGATCCTCCGGCTGCCCACTCCTGAGGCGCCCGTGAATGGGGCGATTGATCTGGGCGCCAAGCGCGCTGAGCGACGTACAGCGGCTGTGCCGTTTCTTGGCACCCAAGAGCCCGGATGCTGCTCGGCGTGCCATCAAGGCCATACGTTCGGGAGTCAAGGTGCTGACCCTGCAGCCCGGAGTAGGCCGGCCTGTTGAAGAGATGGCGTTTCCCTACCGCGAGTGGATGATCAATTTCGGAAGCGGCGGTTATGTCGCCTTGTATCGGTAGGACGAGGAACTCCACACGGTGACCATATTATCGGTGCGGCACCAGCGCGAAGCTGGATACTAATTCTTGCCACCACGCATGCCCGGCGCAGCCAGAGCATGCTTGCCCCGCTGACAGTTCCCTTGCTGGCGACAGACATGGCAGTCGCAGCGCACATGTGGTCTTTTACTGGCGCTGGTGCACTTCTTCATCCATGGCCAGGCGCAGCTCATGGATCAGGTCGATGAGCGCCCGCAGTCTTGCAGGCACGAAGCGGTGGCCCGGGTAGTAGAGCCTCAGGCCACCGAACGGCGGGCACCACGGAACCAGCAGGGGCTTCAGCGTGCCGGACGCGAGTTCTTCCTCGATGAACCATTCGGAGATGAAGCCGATGCCCAGGCCGAGCAGCACTGCCTGCTTGATGGCCGGCATCTCGTTGAGCGCCAGGCGCACGGGCAGGTCCATCTGCAGCTTCTGGCCGTTTCTCGCCAGCTCCCAGTGATAGATGCCGCCGTGCGACATGCGCATGCCGATGCTTTGGTGCTTGAGCAGGTCGCGCGGATGTCTGGGCGTTCCGTGGCGCGCCAGGTACGCCGGCGTTGCCACCACGAGCATGCGGATGTCGCGCGAGAGCGGCACCGCAATCATGTCCTGCGGCACGGATTCGGCCAGGCGGATGCCCGCATCGAAGCCACCGGCCACGATGTCGACCATGCGCGACTCGCTCACGATGTCGATTCGCACCTGCGGATGGCGCTGCGCGTACGTGCTGAAGAGAGGCTCCAGCAGCAGAAAAGCCGCCCCCTGCGGCGCATTGATCCGCAGCGTGCCGCTGGGCACGCCCGAGCCGGTGCCGGCCTCTTCGCCCGCGCTGCGGATTTCGGCAAGCGCCGGCGCGATGCGCTCCACATAGCGCTGGCCGGCATCGGTGAGCGCCACGCTGCGTGTCGAGCGATTGAACAGGCGCACCTTCAGCCGCGCTTCCAGCCCTGCCACGGCGCTGCTTACTGCCGTGGTCGACATGCCGAGCTCCAGCGCCGCGGCGCGAAAGCTGTTGCGGCGTGCCACGGCCAGCACCACTTCGAGCTCGGTCATACCTGTGCGATGCATGAATTGTCCTGATTATCGGGATGTGCCATCCATAAAAAGGCGGCTTATCAGAACAATAAACCATTCCTAGACTTCCATTGCATCGCGATTCGAGCCCTTGTTCCCTCCCTGGCGCCGAAGGCCGCGAGTCACCTTCAAGGAGTCACCATGGACCGCATTGAACGCATCTACATCAACGGCGAATTCGTCGCACCGCACGGCCAGGAATGGTTCGATCTTCACAACCCGAGCACCGAGGAAGTCATCGGCCAGGTGCTGCTTGGCGACGCGCATGATGCAAGGCGCGCAATCGCGGCTGCCAAGGCAGCGTTTCCCGCCTGGTCGCGCACCACGCGCGAGGAACGCGTGGCGGCGCTGAAACGCATGCACCGGGCTGTCGTCGCACGCGAAGACCGGTTGATGGAGGTCATCCTGGAGGAGTACGGCGCGCCTTCGGTGCGCGGGCGCTGGATGGCGACCTATCCGGCTGCCGTCATCGAGCAGGCCATCGAAGTGCTGGAATCCTTCGCGTTCGAGGAGCAGGCGGGCACTGCGCGCGTGATCCAGACGCCGGTGGGCGTGGCCGGCCTGATCACTCCCTGGAACAGCAATGCGGGCTTCATCTGCAACAAGCTCGCCACGGCACTGGCGGCAGGCTGCACCGTCGTCATCAAGCCCAGCGAGATGAGCGCGCTGCAGACGCAGGTCATCGCCGAGGCGCTGCACGACGCCGCCCTGCCTCCCGGCGTGTTCAACATCGTCAATGGCCGGGGCGATGTCGTCGGCGAGGAAATCGCCCGACATCCCGACATCGCCAAGATATCGTTCACCGGATCGTCCGCCGTCGGCGAGCATCTGGTGACCGCCGGCGCGGCCACGATGAAGCGCGTGACGCTGGAGCTGGGCGGCAAGTCGCCCACGGTGGTGCTGGAGGACGCGGACTTCGCAGGCGTCATGCCCCTGGTGCTCCAGGCCGGCTTCGCCAACAGTGGACAGGCCTGCATCGCGGGCACGCGCATCCTGGTGCCGCGGGCGCGGCTGATCGAGTTCGAGCAGGCGGCGAGGGAAGCGGTGTCGCACGTCAAGTCGGGCGACCCGAGCGAAGCCGACACCGACATCGGTCCCATGGTGAGCGCGAAGCAATGGGAGCGCGTGCAGAGCTACATCCGCCTTGGCCAAGCCGAGGGCGCAAAGCTGCTCGCTGGCGGTGAAGGGCGGCCCGAGGGATTGGACAGGGGGTGGTTCGTGAAACCGACGATCTTCACCGGCGCGACCAACCAGATGCGCATTGCGCGCGAGGAAATCTTCGGTCCCGTGCTGACTGTGATCCCCTATGAAGACGAGGCCGACGCCATCGCCATCGCCAACGACACGCGCTACGGACTGAGCGCCCTCGTGCTCGGCAAGGACTCCGTGCGCTGCGAACGGGTGGCACGGCAGATCGATTCGGGCCGGGTCCTCGTCAACACGCTGTCCCATGAGCCGCGCGCGCCGTTCGGCGGCTTCAAGCACTCGGGGCTCGGGCGCGAGATGGGGCGGTGGGGAATGAACGCCTATCTGGAGCCCAAGACCCTGCTGATGGAATCAGGGGCGTCCCGGCGTTGACCTTCGCTGGGTCTGCGCAAGCCTCCGCCTAGCCGGACGCGATCAGCTGTCTTTGACCAAACCGGCCGAAAGACCCGCGCCAGCGGCGGCACCGGCACCGGCGATGACGGAAGCGCCAGCGGCCATCCCTCCGCCGCCGGCCGCCAGCGCTCCTCCGCCCACGGCGGCCAAAGACGCATTGGCCAGGGCTGCGCCTGATAGCGAACTGATGGCCGTGCCCGTGCTCGCGGCGCCGAGCAGGCCGGCGCCGCCGGCCGTCGCGGCAAGCGCGGGTGCGGCAATGAAAGCCGCTCCACCCGTGACCGCGGCTCCGCCCAACACCAGCAGCGTCTTGCCCGGGTTCTCGACCACGACGTCCACGGCGTCTCCCACGACATCGATTGCGCCGTCGAACACGCTGCCGGCGGCGTCTCCAATGCCGCTCACGACATCGGCAGCGCCGCTTGCCACGCTGCCAACCGCATCGACTGCGCCGTCGAACACATCACTCACGAAATCCAAGAAACCCACGACTCTTCTCCTGCTTGTATGGACTGAAAACTTTGTCCCTCGACTGTAGCGTCGCGTCGACCCATGCCAGTTTGCGCCGACGCCCGCTAGCTCTTCTTCAGGACTGCGGCTTTCGCGGCGCACTCTTACGGCCGATGAAGCGGCACTCCGATGCGCCTGGTGCATGGCCACCCGCAGAGTTGCACCATGCAAACCTCTGTCCTTCTCCCCCATGGTGAAACGCTGCTGCGTCTTCTCGTCGCCGCCGCCCTCGGCAGCCTTGTCGGCCTGGAGCGCGAGCGATTGCTTTGGGCCGCGGGCATCCGCACGCACATGCTGGTGAGCGTCGGCGCCTGCCTGTTCATGCTGGTCTCGGCATACGGCTTCGCGGACAGCCTGCGCGGCGAGCATGTGGTGCTCGACCCGTCGCGCGCTGCCGCCCAGGTGGTCTCGGGCATCGGCTTCCTGGGCGCGGGCGCGATCCTGGCGCGTGGAGAGATCGTGCGTGGGCTCACCACGGCAGCCAGCATCTGGACGGTGGCCGCGATCGGGCTCGCGGTGGGCGGCGGGCTCTACTTTCCCGCCGCTGCCTCGACGGTGATCATCCTCGTGATCCTGGCGGGGATCAAACCGCTCGAAGAGGCCTATCGCGCCCGCAGCCAGAGCTGCCGCCTGGGCGTGGTCGCGGACCACGGCGCGGTGAGCCCCGAGACGCTGGAGCGCGGCCTGGGCATCCAGCCCGCGCGGCTGCGGCGCTTCCTGGTGGCGGTGCAGCCGGGCGGTCGGCTGGACGACATCACGGTGCAGTTGGTGCGCGTGTCATCGGCCGACATCGAGAGCTTCGTGCAGCGCCTGCAGCAGCAGCCTGGCGTGCGCTCCGTCGAGGTCATGACGCGTGGCGGCGGCCATGGCACCGAGGTCAACTGAGCCCGCGGATCATCCAGGCTGCAGTGCGGCCAGCTCCGAGAAGCGAAGCGGCGCGTCCAGCGACAGCGCGCGCAGGGCGGACTGCTTTTGCGCGGCATCGAGCGCCACCAGCATCGTGACTTCCCCGGCCACGCTGGTGGCGACCGGCACGCCGTCGAGGTACGCCACGCGCGATCCCGGCACGCGCGGCGCCTTCGCGCCGGGCATGAGCGTGCCCAGCAGGTTGGCCGGATCGCTGGCCGCGAGTGCGACCAGTTCGCCGCTGCCCGGCTGGCGGCGCAGCTGCCGCATCGACGCGACCGCTTCGGGCAGCGCGAACTGCTCTCCGGACACGCCCGCAATGAAGCGCCCACCACGGATCTCGCCGCGCGATTCCAGCCGCCGGCATACGCGCACCAGGTCGCGCCACGGCGCAAGCCATGCGGCCTCGCGCTCCAGCAGGCGCCAGCAGATCACGCCGTAGCGGCGCAGCAGCACACGCACGACCTGCTCGATCGCCTCCGCGGAACTGGCCGCCATGGCTTCGGTGGCGGCGGGCGGGCGCACCAGCGTCCAGCGACCGGCATCCTCGATGCCGAAGAGCGGAGCGCGGCGGCGCCGCCGCGCATCGGCCGAGGCGCGCTTGGACGCCGGCACCAGCAAGGCACGCAAGCCGGCGTAGCTGTCGCAGCGCGCCCGACCCCTGGCGACCAGTTCGGTCAGCGCTTCTTCGATCTCGACCGGCAGCAGCCGCGTGCCGGCCGCGATCTCGTCGAAGAAGCAGGCGCCGTGCTGCGCGAGATGCGCGGCCACGCGCGCGGCGCGCGAGCCCAGGTGTTCGTCGTCGACCGGGGGCGGAGCGAGCGTGGTCCACAGCGCGGCGCTGCGACGCGGCAGCAGCACGACCGGGGTGGCGCGCAGCGACACACTGCCCGCGCCCTTGCGGCCCTCCGTGGCGTTCGGCCGCAGCCGTGTCCACAGCACGCGACCCGCGGTGCACAGGTCGTCGAGCCAGGCACCGGCGTAGTCGGCCACCCGGGCAGGCAGCAGCTCGGACTCCCACAATGGCGCAGGCGCCTCGTAGCCTTCGAGCTGCGACAGGATGCCCGAAAGCGCCTCCGGGCCGCGCACACGCGCGGCCGCGCCGATGTGTTGCCACGCGAACAGAAAGCGCATGAAGTCGCGCGGCTCCACAGGTTCGATTTCGCGGCGCAGGCGCTTGAGCGTGTAACGGTGAATGCGGGCCAGCAGATGCCGCTCGCACCACTCGAGATCCGCAGCGCCCGGCGTGAAGCGGCCCTGCAGCACGCTGCCCTCGGTTTGCAGCGCAAGCAATGCGCGCTCGACGTCGGCAGGCTGCAGGAACAACGGCGCGGCCAACTGTTCCACCGTGACGGGACCCAGGCCGCCGAGGCGCGAGCGCAGCAGCTCCCGCAGCGCGGCTTCGCGGTCCGTCGGCTGCTCGACATCGGCGGGCGGCGTGATCGCGGGTTGGATGGGCGCATCGGGCGCGACGGCCTGCAGCAGCCGAAGCCGTTCGGCCGTCACCCACAGGCCGCGGGCGGCGCGCCCCTTGCCTTCGCACAGCAGGCGCGTGGCGCGGCCCGCCTTCGCGAGCGTTGCGAGCCAGGGCTTCCAGTCTCCCTGACAGGCCGCCTCGTCGTCGCTCAGGGCGCCGAGCATGCCCAGTGCCTCGTGCATCTCGTCGGCGCTGCGAGGTTGCGGCCACGCTTCCTCGCGCACGCTGGCGATGGCATCGGCGTCGAGCTGCCCGATGTCGTCGGCGCTTTCGGGGTCGGTGTAGCGGCGGTTCTGAACGGCCTGCGTCCGGCGCTCTTCCAGCGGCGCGTCGTCGAGAAATGCGTAGGGGCGTGCGCTCAGCGCTTCCATGGCGAGCGGCGACGGCGCGGGCAGGTCGCGTGCGATGACCCTCACCTCGCCGGACTCCATGCGGCGCAGCAGCGAGAGCCAGCCATCAGCATCCATCGCGTCGTGCAGGCAGTCGTCGAGGGTCTGCGCGACCAGCGGATGCTCGGGAACATCGCGTTCGCCGACGATGTTCTCCGCGCATGCCACCTGGTCTGGAAACACGGCCGCCAGCAGATCTTCGGAGCGCATGCGCTGCAGCTGCGGCGCCACCTTGCGCCCGCCGCTGAAGCGCGGCAGCGCCAGCGCCGTGGTCGCGTTCCAGCGCCAGCGCACGTTGAACAGTGGCGCGTCGAGCAATGCCTGTACCAGCACGTGCAGCGCCGAGGACGAATGCAGATAGCGCGCGACCTCGTCAAGCGGAAAACTGTGGCTGGTGGACAGCGACAGCACGATCGCATCTTCCGTCGCCGCGGCCTGCAGCTCGAAGTTGAAGGTGCGGCAAAAGCGCTTGCGCAGCGCCAGCCCCCAGGCACGGTTGAGCCGGCTGCCGAAAGGCGAATGAATCACCAGCTGCATGCCGCCCGAGGCGTCGAAGAAGCGCTCCAGGATCAGCGTGCGCTGCGTCGGCAACGTGCCGAGCACCGCATGCGCATGGGCCAGGTGTTCGACGATCTGGCGCGCGGCTTCTTCGTCGAGGCCGAAGGTCTGCGTCAACAAACGCATGGCGGCGTCACGGCCACCAGCTTCCAGTGCTTGCGCCACTTCCGCGCGCAGCCGCGACACGCCGTGCGACAGCTCGTCGCTGCGCCCCGGCGCCTCGCCGAGCCAGAACGGGATGTTGGGCGCGACGCCGTGTGCGTCTTCCACCCGCACGCGCCCCGGCTCGATCTTCAGGATGCGGTAGCTGGTGTTGCCGAGCTGGAACACGTCGCCCGCCAGGCTCTCGATCGCGAAGTCTTCGTTGACCGTCCCGATCTTGTCGGCCTGCGGCTCCAGCACCACCGTGTAGTCGCCGGTCTCGGGAATCGTGCCGCCGGAGGTCAGCGCTGTCATGCGCGCACCCTTGCGTTCGCGAAGCAGGTGATTCACCGCGTCGCGGTGCACATGGCCCGCGCGTTGGCCCTGTGGCGTGGCGAAGCCCTCGGACACCATGCGCACCACGTCCATGTAGCTCTTGCGCGTGAGCTGCGCGTATGGCCAGGCACGGCGCACCAGCGTGAAGAGTTCTTCCTCGTTCCATTCGCGGCAGGCGGTCTCGGCCACGATCTGCTGGGCCAGCACGTCCAATGGCGCAGGCAGTATGCGCAAGGCGTCGAGTTCGCCGCGGCGGATGCAGTCGAGCAGGGCGGCGCACTCGACCAGTTCGTCGCGCGACTGCGGAAAGAGCCGTGCTTTCGGCACCCCGCCCACCGCATGGCCCGAGCGCCCCGCGCGCTGCAGGAACGTGGCGATGGCGCGCGGCGAACCGATCTGGCAGACCATATCGACGTCGCCGATGTCCAGGCCCAGCTCCAGCGAGGCCGTGGCCACCAGCACTTTCAGCGCACCGCGCTTGAGGCGCTGCTCGGCGTCGAGCCGCGTCTCCTTGGACAGGCTGCCATGGTGCGCGGCCACGGCCTCCTTGCCGAGAATGTCGCCCAGGTGCCGCGCTGTGCGCTCGGCCATGCGCCGTGTGTTGACGAACACCAGCGTGGTCTTGTGCAGCCACACGAGTTCGGCCACGCGGGCATACACCTGCGTCCACTGGCCGCCCGACATGACGGCCTCCAGTGGCGTCGGCGGCAGCTCGAGCGCCAGGTCGCGCTGCTTGGCATAGCCGATGTCCACGACCGCGCAGTCGGCCGTGCCATCCGCGCGCAGCGCGCCCGCACCCACCAGAAAGCGCGCCACCTCGTCGATGGGCTTCTGCGTGGCGGACAGCCCGATGCGCACCGGTCGCACGCCTGAATGCGCCAGGCACCGCGCCTGCAGCCGCTCCAGCGACAGCGCGAGGTGGCTGCCGCGCTTGCTGGCGGCGACGGCATGGATCTCATCGACGATCACGCTGCGCACCGTCCCGAGCATTCGCCGGCCCGATGTCGAACCCAGCAGCACGTAGAGCGATTCCGGCGTGGTCACCAGCACATGCGGCGGCCGGCGCAGGCTCTGCTGGCGTTCGCGCTGCGGCGTGTCGCCGGTGCGCACGGCGGTGCGGATGTCGACATCGGGCAGCCCGAGCGCCGCGAGTTCGGCGCGGATGCCCGCGAGCGGCGCGTCCAGGTTCAGGCGGATGTCGTTCGACAACGCCTTCAGCGGCGACACATAGACGACCGCCGTTTCGTCGGGCAGCCCGCCGGGTTCGAGGCCTCGGCGCACCAGTTCGTCGAGCGCCGCGAGAAATGCGGTCAGTGTCTTGCCGGAACCGGTGGGCGCCGCCACCAGCGTGTCGCGCCCGGCCCGGATCGCCGGCCAGGCCTCGGCCTGGGCGGACGTGGGGCTCGGGAAGGTTCGCAGGAACCACCGGGCGACGGCGGGATGGAATGAGTGCAGGGGCACGGGAACAAAGGCTACGGCAGGCGCCTGGCGAGTGCAAATGCGGCACGCGGCAGGTATTGGCTGAAGAGATCGGGGCGTTGCGCCCGATCTCAACCCGACTCAGAGCAGCCGGCGGCGCGCGTACCGGACCACCGTCACGCCGGGTCTGGCCTGGCGGGTCGAGGGCATGACGAGAACGCAGTCGTCATAGGGTGTGGCCACGGGCTCGCCCTCGTTCCAGCCGATCACGGTGCCGGCCTGCGCGATCACCTCCAGGCCGATGAACGGGCGGGCGAAGCGGAAGTCCTCGCCGCGCGCAACCACCGGGCCGGTGACGTCCAGCGCCCATTGGCGCGGCGCATCGGGCTGCAGCCAGCCGGGCAATGCCTTGGCAATGGCTGCGTCGTCGAGCGTGCCTGCTGCGCGCAGGAAGCGGGCGCACTGGTCCTGCGCAACGGTGCGGCTGGCCGGGTCGCCATGAAAGCCGCATTCGACCAGCAGCGCCAGTGCATCGCTGCGCGAGTCGGCGTCGGGCGCGCCGAAGCGGCCGAAGTCGCGCATGCGCACGCCGTCCTTGTGGCCCGCGTCGATCACGATGTGCTCGGGGCTGCGCAACTGCCGCGCCAGCGCGAGGTTGCGCGGCTGCATGCCGGTGAGCGTGAGCGGAGCGGAGGGCTCGTGCATCGAATGCAGGTCGAGCAGCCAGTCGGCCTGCGCCACGTGCGGCTCCAAGGCCGCGGCGCGGCGGCGTTCGCGCGTGCCGCCGGCCTCGAGGCGGTCGACGGACCACTGGCGATTGAGGTCCTCATCCACGAAGCGCGAGGCGTCGGTATCGGCCGGGTCGAAGCTGTCGAAGGCCTCCAGGTTGCAGAAGGCCAGCGTCAGGCTGCCGCGCTGCGGGCGCACGGCGGCGTCCAGCAGGCCCTTGAGCGCCCAGGCGCCGCACACTTCGTTGCCGTGCACCAGCGCGCTGATCATCACGCGAGGGCCGGCCTGACCGGAGTCGAAATGCCAGACGCCCTCGGTGCCGCTGTTGCCGGCGCGCCAGGCGGAAATGTCGGGGGGGAGAAGTTCGAATGTGGACGCGGACAAGCTCATTCCTTGATGTTGGCGAATTGCACGATGTTCCGGTATTTGGCGGTTTCAGCGGCCAGGAAGCGCTCGATGTCCAAGGGCGCCAGTGGGACGACCGAGCTGGTGGCCTCCATCTTCCGGCGGAAGTCGGGCGACTGCAGCGTCTCGTCCAGCGCTTTTCTCAGGCGCGCCACCACCGGCTCCGGCATCTTCGCAGGGCCCATCAGCGCAAACCACACGCCGATGTCGATGCTCTTCAGTGCCGGCGTCTCGCCCAGCGCCGGCAGGTCGGGCGTGATGGCCGAGCGCTTGGCCTCCGTGGTGCCCAGCGCCACCATCTTGCCGCTGCGAATGTAGGGCAGCGCGCTCGACAGCACGAACACGCCGAAGTCGATGTTGCCGCCCAGCAGGTCGTTGGTGAGCGGCGCCACGCCGCGATAGGGCACGTGCGTCATGGCAACGCCCCCCTGTTGCTTGACCATCTCGCCGGCCAGGTGCAGCGAGGTGCCGACGCCCGAGCTGCCGTAGCTGTACCTGCCTGGGCTCTTCTTCAGCAGCGCAAGGAACTCGCCCGCGTTCTTCACGCCCGCCGCCGGTGCCGCCACCAGCACCAGTGGCTGCGAGGCAATCAGGCCGATCGGGGTGAAGTCCTTCGGTTCGTAGCGCACGCTGGCATTCACCAGCCTGCTGATGGCGATCTCGTTGTTGGCTCCCACGAGCAGCGTGTAGCCGTCGGGTGCGGCGTTGACCACCTTCTGTGCACCGATGACACCCCCGGCGCCGCCCACGTTGTCGACGATCACCGGCACGCCCAGGCGGTGCGACAGCTCCACCCCCAGCGCGCGTCCGGTCAGGTCGGTCGATCCGCCGGGCGGGTAGCCGACCACCAGCGTGATGGGCTTGCCGGGATAGGTGTCGGCCAGGGCGGGCGCCATGGCTGACACAGCCAGGCCGCACAGGCACCAGGCCAGAGAGCGGGTGAAAACACGGGGAAGATACATCGCGGCCTCAGGGTTGGAGAAGGAATCCGCGAATTCTGCGAAGCCGCGCCCTCGGCCGTGGTGCCAAGCTGGCACCAACCCGTGCTGATTGGATTCGGCTCAGCGTGTCCCCATGGCGCGCCAAACGTCTTCGGCCAGCGTGCCCAGGCGGCGCTTGGGCCTGTAGAGCCGCACCTCGAAGCGCACCTCCATGCGGCGGCCACCCGTGGGCACCAGACGGCCGGCCTTGCAATCGGCCTGCACCATCGACCACGGCAGCCAAGCCACGCCAAGGCCACGCAGCACGTACTCGTAGAGCGCGTCGGCCGAGTCGCATTCGATGTGGCGCTTCAGGCGTGGCGCATGCGGGTTGTGGGCCAGCAGATCTTCTACCAGGCGGCCCATGGCCAGCGTTCGCACATACGAGAGAAAGGGCACCTCGCCGGGCGCCTCGAAGCTGTGCGCCGGTCGACCTTGCGCATCGGCGCGCGACACCGGCACCAGCTTGTCGGACGCCACCGTGACATGCGCGAACTGCCGTCCGTCGAGGCGGAAGGTGAGTGCGGCGTGATGAAAGATCAGCGAGAAGTCGACTTCGTTATGTTCCAGCATGCGTACTGTCTCGGCCAACGCACCGGTCAGCACGCGCACCTCGCCGCCGCGCAGCACCGGCTGCAGCCGTACCAGCCAGTCGGCCATGACCGTGCGAGCGAGCGTACGGCCCGTGACCAGCGTTACCGTGCGGGCCTCGCGGCCGGCCACTGTGTGGATTTCCTCGCGCGCGCTGTCGACGCCGCGCACCATCTGGGTGGCGTTCTCCAGGAAGCTCTCGCCGGCCGGCGTGAGCGCCACCGGCGTGCTGGCGCGTTCGACGAGCGGCGTGCCCGCCCACGACTCCAGCGCCCGGATGCGGCGCCCGAAGGCCGGATGCGTCACGTGCCGCAGTTCGGCGGCGCGGGTGAAGCTGCGCGTCTGCGCCAGCACGATGAAGTCTTCCATCCATTTGAATTGCATGGCGCGGGGAGGGTCAGGTTGCCGGACGGTTCTGCGCCCAGCGGGGCGGGAATCATTCGATCGAATGGCCCCTCCCGCAGGGCGCGTCAGTATGCCGGACCCACATGCCAGCGTCGGCACAACGGCTCCCCGAGTCGACTGCTTCTGGCATGAGTATTCTGGTAAACCCTGTTCGTCTGCCGTACACGTGTCCGGATATTGGGCGCGCGATTTGTCTGAATGGTCGACACCAGCCGGCCGGAGTGCCAGGAATGTCCTTGTGGATCAACGCGTCGGCATCTGGCACGGCCCGTGCAAAGAAACAGGGATCCCCTGGCCGCGGGAGACCACCGTCACACGCGCGCCGGGGGCTGTCACACATCGCGCAGGGACACCGCATGGACACGCTTCAATCGCTCGACAACGCGCCGCAGGCACACGACAGTGTGGCCGCCTGGTTCGACCCCTTGTTGTCCGAACGACTTGAACAAGCGGGCTTCGGCACGCTGAGGCAGTTGGTGCAACGGATCAACGACACGGGAATGACCTGGTGGTATCCGGTGCGGGGCATCGGCGTCCGGCGCGCCGAGCGCCTCGTGCAATGGCTGCATGAACAGCAGGAGAGCACGGGCATGCAGGTGGACTTGCGCAACCTGCAGGCACACCGGCCCAGTCGCCACGCGCCGGGACGGCTCACCGGGCCATCACGATCTCCGTCGGACCACCGCCGCCTGCACTCTTCCTGAGCTTGACCGGAAGCACGCGCGGCAATGCCTCCGCGAAGTTGTCCGCCTTGCGCACGTTGAAGCTGTCGTTGAGGCGAAGCGCGGCGACCTCATGTCAGCTGCAGGTGTAGCTCGCGGCCGCGTTCACATCGCCCGCGCCGTTGTACCTGGGGTACTTCGGATACTGGCATACGGGCATGCTGCGGTTCGTTCCGCCAACGTGCAACGCCGTTCTCGACCCAACCCATGACGGCGGCCGATGAGGTTGTCGGTCGCGCCGTCGAGCGCATCGCATGCCGACAGCGCCGCAGCATAGGCCGCGCCGGTCTGGGCGGGGCTCAGCGCCGCCGGCGTGCCTGTGAACGATGCCGCGCGCAGCCACCCGCTGGTCTGCCCCGCCATGTCCATGGTCTCGCACCCCGCGACGATGCCGTCGAATTCATCGGGCCAGCGTTGCGCGGCGATGTAGGCATTGCGCCCGCCGTTGGAGCAGCCGTTGAAGTAGCTGTGGCTCGGCGCCTTGCCGAAGAACGCCTTCGTGACCGCCTTGCCGAAACGCACCGTGGTGCCGCCTGCGGCATAGGCGTAGTCGATGGCCGATTGGCGGCCGTCGTCGGTTCCGCTCGCCCACACCGCCGGCGCGGCCTGCTGCCTTCCGTGCGGGCGTTCGCCGAATTCCTTGCTGAACACGTGCCGCCGGCCGTGCAGTGGGCGAGTGTCTCCAACGCATCGCCCTCGATGGCATAGGGGCGTCGCCCGCTTCTGCGGGGGAGCCAGTTAAAAATGGTCCTGCGCCCGCGGCGCACTCGATCCATCGACCCGGTCACGGCGTCGCAGGGCCATGCTTCAACGCCCGTCCTCCCCTTGTCCATGCAAGCGATTGAACGAATTCTTGTCGTCGATGACGACGCCGACATCCGGCAATTGCTGTCGGACTATCTGACCCACGCCGGCTACAAGGTCGCGGCCGCATCGAGCGGCGCCGAGATGCACCGGCAACTCGGCCAGCAGTCGATCTCGCTGGTCGTGCTCGACGTGATGATGCCGGGCGAAGACGGGCTCTCGCTGTGCCGCGACCTGCATGCCAGGGGCGGGCCGCCCGTCATTCTTCTGACGGCGCGCGGCGCCTTGCTCGACCGCATCATCGGCCTGGAAATGGGCGCGGACGACTACCTGCCCAAGCCCTTCGACCCGCGCGAGCTGCTGGCGCGCATCAAGGTCGTGCTGCGACGCATCCACAGCTTTCCGCCCTCCTGCGAAGCGGAGCGGGCCACGACGGTGCGCTTTGCCGAATGGCAACTCGACACGCGCACGCATCAGCTGCTGTCGCCCAAACGGGTGGTCGTGCCTCTGGGCGGCTCCGATTACCGGGTGCTGCGGCTGCTGCTGCAGAACACCCATCGCACGCTGAGCCGCGACTTCCTCATCGAGCACGCGTTCGGCAAGGAGCGCGCGCCGTTCGACCGTGCCATCGACGTGTGCATCAGCCGGCTGCGCGTGAGCCTCGAAGATGACGCGCGCATGCCAAGGATGATCCGCACGGTGCGGCATGCGGGCTATGTGATGGCGGTCGATGCGGTCGAGGAGCACTGAGGTGGACGGCGACGGCGCGGCCGGGCAGGCGCGCTGGCGGCGCTGGCGGCCCTGGCCGGGGTCGCTGGGAGGACGGCTCGCGCTGATCCTCGTGCTGGGTATGCTGGCCGCGCAAGCCTTGACCAGCTCGGTGTGGTTCGACATGCGCTACCGCCATGCGATGGAGATGCCGATTCGCCTGGTGTCGATCCAGCTGGCCGACACCCTGCGCATCCTGCGGGGGCTGCCGCTGGAGTCGGTGCCGCAGACCCTGCCGCACCTGGGTTCCGACAGCTTCAGGCTCGCATTGCGCGACGGTCCGATGCCCGGCATGCCCCGCCCCGACAACACGCTGGAAGCCGTGCAGGACATCCTGAGCCAGTCGCTGAGCGACCGCCTGGGCAGCGGTGTCGACGCGACGCTGCTGTCGGCCGAACTGGCCGACGATGCCGGAAAGTCGGCGAACGTCTGGGCATTGCTGAATGCGCGCGAGCCGGTCGGGCATTTCCGCATCGCGCTGCAGTTACCCAGCCAGTCCCACCAGTGGATCGAGGTCATGGCGTCCGAAGCGCAGGGCGGCATCGAGGCCAAGCCCTTCAGCATCGTGGCCGACTACGTGCTGCGCATCTATGTGCTGCGCATCATGGTGTTCGTCGCGATTGCGCTGGTCGCGGTGCGCCTGGCGCTCAGGCCCTTGCGACGGCTGGCCGACGCGGCCGATGCGCTGGGCCGCGACCTGCACAGCCCGCCGCTGGCCGAAGGCGGTCCGCGCGAGGTTCGCCAGGCGGCGCGCACGTTCAACCTCATGCAGCGGCGGCTGATCCAGGACATCGGCGAGCGCACGCGCTTCCTGGCCGCGGTGTCGCACGACCTTCGCTCGCCCATCACTCGCCTGCGGCTGCGCGCCGAGTTCCTGCCGCCCGGAGAGATGCAGGACAAGTTCCGCAAGGACCTGGGCGATATGGAGTCGCTGATCGCCTCGACCCTGGATTACATCCGCGGCGAAGACCGCAGCGAGCCCCGGCAATCGGTGGACGTGAACAGCCTGCTGGCCGGCCTGCGTGCGGATTTCGAGGAGACCGGCGGGGTGGTCACGCTCCAGGGACAGGCGCGCGATCCGCTGCCTGCCTATGCCACCAGCCTTCGGCGTTGTGTGCAGAACCTGATCGAGAACGCGATCCGCTATGGCAGCGCGGCGCATGTCCGCATCGAGGACTCGGCGCAGGCATTGCGCATCCGCATCGAAGACACGGGGCCGGGCATTCCCGAGGCGTCGCTGGAGCAGGTGTTCGAGCCCTTTCTGCGGCTCGAGGAATCGCGCAACCTGGCGTCGGGCGGAACCGGCCTGGGCTTGTCGATCGCACGTTCGATTGCGACGGCCCATGACGGATCGATCACGCTGCGCAACCGCAGCGAGGGCGGCCTGGAAGCGCTGCTGATACTGCCCCGGCGCCCAAGGTAGCAGGAGCGCAGCCCTCACAGGTGCGCAAAGGTGGGCCACACGGGCAGCTCGAGGCCGAGCGCCACCACCAGGGCCAGGTAGCTGCCGAACACCAGCGCCGCGGCAAGGCCCGCGAAGATCCTTGGCCGAACATCCCGGCCCGCGAGCCAGACGGCAAAGCAGGCAACGTAGATGCCGCCGAACAGTCCGAGCGTGGGCAGTCCCGTCGCGGCCCACGCACCCAGCGCCGCGGCGAAGACAAGATTGCCGAGCAGTATCCAGAGCAGAGCCCGGCCGGTGCTCTTGAACGGCCCGACATACAACCGCCCGAGCGACAGCGATCTCAGGATGACGAGGTTGCCCGTGAGTGCGACGAGCAGGCCCGACAGCAGCGGCAGGTAGACACCGGCCCCCGGGATCGCAGGCGCGGCGTTGAAGACACTGGCGCCGCAGGCAAAGGAAATGCCGAAGGCGCTGAAGGCTGCGCCCGAGAGGAATTCGACCGGCCGATCGAAGCGCATGCCCTCGCCGGAACGCTCATGCGCTTCGGCGTTGTCGCAGGTTCGCACGCTCATGGGCGTGCGCAGTGGAAGTGTGTGATCGATGGCATCGGCAAGAACCGAATCTATCGCCGATGCGAAACGAACCGATGCGCGCGGCGCGCATGTCTTGCAATGCAATGTGTCGAGCGCGCGGTCCAACATATTGCAATACATATGGCCGCCGTCCAGGCATGGAGCCCCACCTAAGCTCGCGCCAGACCCATGCCGCGGCCTCGTCGCGGCGCGGGCTTCGCCGACGCTTCGCGCGTCGACCTGTTTCATCCCTAGGGTCCGAGGACTCCATTCCCCGCAACATGAAAATCACGAGAGACATTCACGACTTGATCGGAGGGCTGCTGATGGTGGCGGCCGGCCTGTTCTTCGCCCTCTACGGCAGTCGCTACAACTTCGGCAGCGCGTCTCGCATGGGCCCCGGCTACTTCCCGGTGGTGCTCGGCTGGACGCTGGCGGTGCTGGGCCTGCTGGTGGCGCTGCCCGCCTGGTGGCGCCGCGGTGCGGCCGTCACCGTGCAATGGGGCAACCTGGGCTGGACCATCGCCAGCCTGCTGGTGTTCGCCTGGACCTTGCCGCGCGTCGGCGTGGTGGTTGCTTCCGCACTGGCCGCGTTGCTGGCGCTGGTGCCTTCGGTCATGTCCTTGCGCACGCGGCTGATCGTCTGCGCCGTGGTGGCCGTGCTCACCACGCTGATCTTTCCCCTGGCTCTGCAAATGAGCCTTCCCATCTGGCCCTGGGGCAACTGACTCCCGACACGTCATGGACCTTCTCAGCAATCTCTGGCTCGGCCTGCAAGTCGCCGCCGAGCCCATCACGCTCGCTTACTGCTTCTTCGGGGTTCTCCTCGGGACTATCGTCGGCGTGCTGCCCGGCATCGGCGCACTGGCCGCCATCTCGCTGCTGCTGCCGCTCACGTATCACATGCCGCCGACCGCCGCGATCATCATGCTGGCCGGCGTCTACTACGGCTCGCAGTACGGCGGCTCGACGGCCTCCATTCTGTTGAACCTGCCGGGCACGCCGTCGTCGGCGGTCACCTGCCTCGACGGCTATCCGATGACCAAGAAGGGCAAGGCGGGTGTCGCGCTGTTCGTGACCACCATCGCCTCGCTGGTGGGCGCGATGTCGGGCCTGATCCTGCTCGTGCTGTTCTCGCCGGCCATCGCCGGCATCGGGTTGAAGTTCGGCCCGGCCGAGTTCTTCTCGATGATGGTGCTGGGCCTGGTCGCCGCGTCCTCCATGACCTCGGGCTCGCCGGCCAAGGGCTTGTGCATGGTGGTGTTCGGCCTGCTGCTGGGCATGGTCGGGACCGATGTGAATTCGGGTGTCGCGCGCTTCAGCTTCGACGTGCCCGAACTGATGGACGGCATCAACCTGATCGCACTGGCCATGGGGCTGTTCGGCGTCGCGGAGGTGGTGCGCTGCATCAACTCGGCGGAGACCAGCCAGCGGCCCGAGAAGGTCACGCTCAAATCGATGGTGCCCACGTCGGACGAGTTCAAGGCCACGATCAAGCCGATGGTGCGCGGTTCGGCGCTGGGTTCCGCCCTGGGTGCATTGCCCGGCGTCGGCCCCTCGATCGCGGCGTTCATGTCCTATGCGATCGAGAAGAAAGTGGCCAAGGACCCGAGCCGGTTCGGCCACGGCGCCATCGAGGGCATCACCGCCCCCGAGTCGGCCAACAACGCCTCGGCGCAGACCGCCTTCGTGCCTTCGCTGTCGCTGGGCATTCCAGGCGACGCGGTCATGGCGGTGATGATGGGCGCGTTGATCATCCACGGCATCCAGCCCGGACCGATGCTGATCACCGAGCAGCCGGCCATGTTCTGGGGCCTGGTCGTGAGCTTTGCCATCGGCAACATCATGCTGGTGGTGCTGAACCTGCCGACCATCGGTTTGTGGGTCGCGCTTTTGCGCATTCCGTTCGCATGGATGTATCCGGCCATCCTGGTGTTCGTCGCGCTCGGGGTGTACAGCGTGAACAACAACGCCTTCGACATCTATACGGTCGCGATCCTGGGGATCATGGGCTACGCGCTGATGGTGTTGCGCTTCGAGCCGGCGCCGCTGCTGCTGGGCTACATCCTCGGGCCGATGCTGGAAGAGCATCTGCGCCGCGCCATGCTGCTGTCGCGCGGCGACCCGACGGTCTTCATCGAACGGCCCATCAGTGCCGCACTGCTGGCCTGCACCGCGGCGATGCTGGCCTGGGCCGCGTGGTCCACGGTGCGCAAGACGGTGCGGTCCAAGCGCACGCTGGACGCCGCGCGTAGCGCGGCCGCATAGAGAACAGAAGGACAGGTACGTAGTTCCCCTTACGCGAGCGTCAGACAACGCTCAGGTTGGCGAAAGAGCATCCGTGCGTCCGGTTCAGTCCGGATGGAGACGGGGCCGCCGTGGAGTGATCCGCGGCGGTGACTTTGAACACAACCCAGTAAATCGGGAACTATGAAAAACAGGAACCTTGTCAGAGGACTCTTCCTCATGGCAATCGCGCTGGCCTTCGGCCTGACAGCGCTTCGCTACCCCATTGGAGATCTGAGTCGCGCAGGCGCGGGATTGTTCCCCGCCCTGATCAGCGCGATGCTGCTGGCCATCGGCGTGCTGACCGTGATCCGGTCGTTCTTCGTCGCACCGGTGAAGCTGGACTTCAATTTCAAGAACATCTCGCTCATCCTTGCAAGCCTCTGCGGGTTTGCACTGATTTCCACCTTTCTGAACATGATCGCAGGGATCATCTTCATGGTCTTCTGCTCGGCCTTCGCGGGCAGCTCGTATTCGTGGGTGCGCAACGTCAAGGTCTCGGCCGGCCTGATCGTGATGGCACTGGCGCTGCAGAAGCTCCTCGGCCTGAACCTCCCACTCTTCTGAGGCGACGATCGTGGAAGTCCTGAACAATCTCGCATTCGGCTTTTCGCATGCCCTGACATGGCAGAACCTGATGTTCTGCGCCATCGGCTGCTCGGTGGGCACCCTGGTCGGCCTGTTGCCCGGCCTGGGTCCGCTGGCAACCATCAGCCTGCTGCTGCCGTTGACCTATTCCATTCCGACGACCGGCGCGCTCATCATGCTGGCGGGCATCTACTACGGTGCGCAATATGGCGACAGCGTGAGTGCCATCACGATGAAGATCCCGCATGCCAGCAGCATCGTGGCCTGTATCGACGGCTACGCGATGACGCTCAAGGGGCAGACGGGGCTGGCGTTGTTCACGGCCGGCTTCTCCAGCTTCATCGGCGGCACGGTCGCCATCCTGGTGCTGACCTTTCTGGCGCCGGTGCTCGGCGAAGTGGCCTTCCTGTTCGGCCCCGCCGACTACGTCGCGATGATGCTGGTGGGCTTCGTGTGCGTGAGCTTCGTCACCACCGGCAGCCTGCTCAACGGCCTGGCCATGTGCATGATCGGCGTGCTGCTGGGAACGATCGGCACCGACGTCAACAGCGGCATGCAGCGTTTCACCATGGACCTGCCTTTCCTGGTGGACGGCGTCGGGATCGTGAGCATCGCGCTGGGCTGCTTCGGTATCGCCGAGATCACGAAGAACCTCGATTCGAAGGAAGAGCGTTCGCCTTTCAACGGCAAGATCAACCTCATTCCCACGCGTGAAGAGTTCATGCGGATCATCCCCAGCGCGCTGCGCGGCAGCGTGATCGGCTCCTTCCTGGGCATTCTGCCCGGCGGCGGCCCCACCATCGCGCAGTTCGCGGCCTACGCGATCGACAAGAAGGTCAGCAAGTACAAGCACGAGATCGGCTCCGGTTGCATCGAGGGCGTGGCCGGACAGGCTGCCGCCGACGAAGCGGCCGCGCGCACGAGCTTCATTCCGCTGATGAGCATCGGCATTCCCGAAAACGCCGTGATGGCGCTGATGCTGGCCGCCTTCATCATCAAGGGCATCCAGCCGGGACCGAACATGATCGCCAGCCACCCCGATCTGTTCTGGGGGCTGGTTGCGAGCATGTGGATCGGCAACGTCTTCCTGCTCGTGCTGAACGTGCCGCTGGTGCGCTATTGGCTGTCGGTGTTCAAGATTCCGTACGCCGTGCTGTTTCCGTCGATCCTGTTCTTCTGCTGCATCGGCACGTACAGCGTGAACAACAACCTGGAAGACGTCTTCATCACGGCCGCCTTCGGCTTCATGGGCTACATGTTCATGCGGCTGGAACTGGACGCGGCGCCGCTCATGCTCGGCTTCATTCTCGGGCCGATGCTCGAGGAGAATTTCCGCCGCGCGATGCTGCTGAGCCGCGGCAGCTTCGGAACGTTCGTCAACCGCCCCATCAGCGGCACGCTGCTGAGCCTGATCGCGATCTTCGTCGCGTGGCAGGTCGTTTCGTTCTTCTTCCAGGCACGCAAGAGAGTCGCCATCGAGGCGAAGTGATCTGGTGCCCGCACGGCCCCTTGCCGGGCCGATGCGGCGCCATCCTACCGATGCAGCCGACGCCTGCCGACGGCCTCGCTGCATCGTGGCCATAGGCTTCTGGAATCAGGTATCGGCCTGATGCAACGGATTCCAGGACCTTCCCCATGGCTCAACGCAAAGTCGCCGAACTCGTCGTCGAAACCCTTCAACACGCGGGCGTCAAGCATTGCTACGGCATCGTCGGAGACACGCTCAACCATGTCACCGACGCCATTCACCGCAGCGACATCGAGTGGGTCCATGTGCGGCATGAGGAAGCGGCGGCATTCGCCGCGGGCGCCGAGTCCTACCTGACGGGCGAGCTCACGGCCTGCGCCGGCTCGTGCGGGCCCGGCGGCCTGCATTTCATCAACGGCGTGTTCGAGGCCAACCGCAATCGCGCGCCCGTGGTGCTGATCGCCAGCCAGGTCGTCACGACCGAGCTCGGCATGGAGTTCCCCCAGGAGGTCGACTTCAAGTCGCTCTACGCGAACTGCACCGTCTTCTGCGAGCAGGTGTACTCGGCGCAGCAGGCACAGCGGCTCACCGCGCTCGCTGCACAGGCCGCGCTGTCGCGCAAGGGCGTGGCGGTGATCATCCTGCCGAGCGACATCGCGCAGACCGAGGTGAAGGATGGCCTGACGTACGCCGTGCATCGCGCCAGGCCGGTGCTGCGGCCCAACGATGCGGAGCTGTCGCAACTGGCGGCGCTGCTCGGCAAGGGGCGGAAGATCGCGATCTATGCCGGCCACGGCTGCGAAGGCGCTCACGAGATGCTGCTCGCGCTGGGGCAGTGCCTCAAGGCGCCGATCGCGCACACCTCGCGCGCCAAGGACTTCGTGGAGTACGACAACCCCTTCAACATGGGCATGACCGGCATCTTCGGCGTCGAGTCGGGCTACCGCGCCCTGCAGGAGTGCGACACGCTGCTGCTGCTGGGCGCCGACTTCGCGTGGAGCCAGTTCTACCCGGCCAAGGCCACCATCCTGCAGATCGACATCGACGGCAGCCACCTGGGGCGGCGCCATCCGGTGGCGCTCGGGCTGGTCGGCGATGTGGCGAACACCATCGAGGCGCTGATCCCGTTGCTGGAAGAGCGCACCGACCGGAGCTTCCTCGACGATTGCCTGCGGCACAGGAAAGAGGCGGTGGACACGCTGCGGCGCGACGAGCGGCCGGGCAAGGACGGCCGGATCCATCCGCAGCACCTCACACGCATCATCGACGAACTGGCGGCCGACGATGCGATCTTCACGGCAGACGGCGGCAGTCCGATGGTGTGGTCGCTGCGGCACCTGACGATGAACGGACGCAGGCGCACGCTCGTGAGCCTGCTTCACGGCACGATGGCCAACGCCATGCCGCAGGCGCTGGGGGCGCAGAAGGCCTACCCTGGCCGCCAGGTCGTTTCGCTTTCGGGAGACGGCGGCATCGCAATGCTGCTGGGCGACCTGATGACGGCCGTGCAGGAAAAGCTGCCGATCAAGGTGGTGGTCTACAACAACGCGAGCCTGAACTTCGTCGAGCTGGAGCAGAAAGTCGAAGGCCTGCTCGACAACTACACCGACCTGCTGAACCCCGACTTCGCGCGGCTGGCGGAGGTGATCGGCTTTTACGGGCAGAAAGTCGAACGCGCGGAGCAATTGCCCGGCGCGGTGCGTGCCTTCCTCGCACATCCCGGCCCCGCGCTGCTGGATGTGACGGTCAACCGGACCGAGCTGGTGATGCCGCCGAAGGTGGAGTTCAGCCAAGTCGCCGGCACCATGCTTTATTCGGCCAAGGCCGTGCTCAGCGGCCGTTCCTCGGACGTCGTCGATCTGCTCAAGAACAATTTCACGCAGTAGCGTCAGCCTGGCGCGGCATGGCCCGCGACCAGTGCGACCAGGGCATGCGGCTGCAGCGGCTTGCCAAGGTGCGCGTCGAATCCCGCCTCCGTGGTCTTCGCAAGATCTTGCGGACGGGTGAAGGCTGTGTGGGCAATCGAGAAGAGCCTGGGCTTGCCGAGCGTGCGCTCGCGCTGCCGTACTTCGCGGATCAGGTCGTAGCCGTCGCGGCCCGGCAGGCCGATGTCGCTGATCAGGACATCGGGCCATTTCTGATCGAACAATTGCAGCGCGCCTTCGACATCGAGGGCCAGGCGGACGGTGGCGCCGGCGTCCGCCAGCACCACGGTGATGATCTCGCTCGCGTCCGCGTTGTCCTCTACCAGCAGCACGTCGAGGCCGTGAAGCGTGCGGTCGGTGACTGCCGCGGCGCCGCCGGCGCGAGAGTCCAGCGCGTCGACAAGCAGCAGCGGCGTGTCGTCCGAGGGAATGACCCCGAGCGTCACGCGCAGCGTCGCACCCAGGCCCTCGCCCTCGCTGTGGGCCGACACGCTGCCGCCATGCAGCTCCGCGAGGTTCTTGACGATCGACAGGCCCAGCCCGAGCCCGCCGTGCAACCGGTTGTCGGGGGAGTCGCTCTGGGAGAAGCGGTCGAACAGGTGATGCAGGAAGTCCGCACGAATGCCGCGCCCGAAGTCCTGCACCGACAGGTGCAGCATGTGGTCTTGCCGCTGCAGCTGGATCAGGATGCGTCCGCCCTCGTCGGAGAACTTGATGGCATTCGACAGGAGGTTCCAGACGATCTGCTGGAACCGCGTGGCATCGAGCCATGCCGGCGGATCGGCCTCCTGCCGGTCGAACAGGATGTTCAGCCGCTTGGCGGCCACCGGCGCCATCAGCGCCTCGATCGCAGCGCTCACCAGGCTGCGCGGCTCGGCCCATTCGCGGTGAAGGCGCAGCTTTCCCGAACTGATGCGCGACACATCCAGGATGTCGGCGATGAGCCGCGTCTGCGCCTTCACGCTGCGGTCGATGGCGGTGAGCCCTTTTTCCATCTGCTCGGGCGTGCGACCGCCCGCCTTGAGCACATGCACCCATCCGCCGATCACATTGAGCGGGTTGCGCAGCTCGTGCGAAAGCACGGCCACGAAATCGTCCTTGGTCCGGCTCAGCCGCTCGGCGGCGACGCGGGCCGCCTGTTCGCGCTCCAGCACTTCGCGCCGGCGCGCCTCCAGCTCGAAGCGTTCCGACACGTCGAGCGCGATGCCCACGCGCAGGCCGGGCTCGATGTGGCCCGACATGGTCCATTCGAGCCGTATCCATGAGCCGTCGAGCCGCAGCAGCGGGAATTCGCCTGTCCATGGTGCCGAGGGGGGCTGCACGCCTTGCGTGTGGGTCTTCACGAAAGCGGTCCACTCGTCGGGCGCGAAGGCGCTGACCGGCTGGCCGACCAGGACCTCGCGCGACTGTCCGAGCATGGCCACCAGGGCCGGATTCACGTCGGCAAAGCACCCCTGGGCGTCGATCAGCGCGATGCCGGTGGGTGCATGGTCGTAGATGGCGCGAAAGCGCGCTTCGCTGTTGCGCTGCTTTTCTTCCGCCATGCGGGCGCGGATCAGGGCCTGCAGCGTGGCGATGAGGACCGGTGGCTCGACCGGGTGCACCAGATAGGCGTCGGCACCCGCATTGAGGCCGGCCACCTTGTCCTCGTTGCGCACGAAGGTCGCGGACAGGTGCACCACGGGCAGCGTGGCGGTCGAGGGCTTTATCCGCAGCTCGTGGCACACCTCGAAGCCGGTGAAATCCGGCAGGTGCACGTCGAGCACCACGGCGGAGATGTGCTGCGAGGCAAGTGCCAGCGCCTCGCCGCCGGTGCCTGCCTCGCGGGTCTGGAAGCCCGCCGCACGGATCGTTCGCGCGGTCGCATAGCGCGTCGTCGGGTTGTCGTCGACCACCAGCACCGTGTGGCGCGAACGGTCGATCGTGGTGTTGATCAGTGGTTCGGGCGGCATGGCTATTCCCGCGGCGCGGCTTCCTGGCGGGGCAGCTGCACCGGCACGGTCACCGAAAACACCGAGCCCTTGCCCAGCTCGCTCGCCACTTCGACATGGCCGCCCAGCAGCACCGCGAGCTGGCGGCTGAGCGACAGGCCCAGGCCGGTGCCGCGCAGGCGTTTCTGCACGGGGGAGTCGACCTGCGAGAAATCGTCGAACACCGCGGCGTGGTGTTCGGGCGCAATACCGATGCCGGTGTCCGAGACCGAGAACTTCAGGGAGTCTTCGCCCACGCGCATGGCCGTCACGCGGACCTCGCCCTGCGGCGTGAACTTGAGCGCGTTCGAGATGAAGTTGCGCAGGATCTGCGACAGCTTGCGGTCATCGGTGTAGAGCTTGGGCAGCCCTTCGGGCTCCTCGAAGATCAAGGCGGTGGCGGGGTTGTGCAGCACCGGGCGGAACATGCCGCGCAGCGCGGAGAAGAGATCGACCATCTCGAACCACGCCGGTGAAATATCGACACGGCCCGCTTCGATCTTGGCCAGGTCGAGCAGGTCGTCGACCATCTCGGCCAGTTCGGTTGCGGTGCCGTCGATGAAGCCGACCTGCTTTTCCTGTTCCTGCGTCAGCGGCCCGTCCACGCGGTCGCTGAGCAGGCGCGCAATGCTGCGGATCGCGCTGATCGGCGTGCGGAACTCGTGGCTCATGTAGGCCAGGAAGCGGCTCTTGAGCTCGGTCGCTTTCTTGAGCTGCTCGGCCTGCGCATCGAGCTCGGCGTACAGCGCCACCACGCCGCGGTTGGTCTCCTCGAGTTCCGCGCGCAACTCATCGACTTCGCGGCGGCTGGCTGCCAGCGCTGCTTGCGAGTCGTCACAGTCGGCCAGGCCGGTGCTGTTCATCGGTTATTCCTTTTGGCGGATCACCACGACGGTGGCGTCGTCGCGATGACGTGTATGGTCGCGCAAAAGAACCGCCGCCACCAGCTTCGGATCCTTTTGCAGCAGGGGACGGATGCGCTCGACGCTCCAGCGTGTCTCGATGCCGTCGCTGTGCAGGATCACCAGCGCATGCGCCGGCAGCGCCAGCGAGGCGGTCTCCGGCTTGCGGATCTGCATGCCGGCGGTGCCATGCTGGGTGATGAGCGATTTGTCGAACACGCCCGACAGCACCCGGCCCGCGATGTTGCCGGCGCCGGTGTAGCTGACGGTGGCGCTGTCGGTGTCGATGCGCAGCGCGCATACGGCCGCGCCCCGGGTGGTCTGCAGGTCGCGGTGCACCTTCTGCACCGTCTCGCGCAGATCGGCCTCGAAAGAGGTGGCGAAGGCCGCGATGGCGGCCCGCGAGGCCTTGGCGGCCTCGGGGCCATGACCCAGCCCGTCGGCGACCAGCAGCGTGGCCTGCTCGCCGTGGATTGCCGCCGCCCATCCGTCGCCGCAGACGGTTTCGTGCGGCGCGGGCAGGCAGATGGCGCCGATCTGCAGGGCGGCGCCGCGCCTTGCGACCCCCGCGGCAGAGCTTGCGGCGGGGCGCACGCGCGCCACGCTCACCGTGCCGTCCGGCATGCTGGAGTGGATGTCGAATTCGCTGGCAAGGCGGCGCACCGCGCCCAGGCCGGTGCCCGGCGTGCTGCCCGACGAATGGCCGTCCTGCATCGCGAGCGCGAGGTCCGCGATGCCGGGTCCTTCATCGATCGAGATGATCTCGACCTCGCCGGCTTCGCCTGCTTGCCGGTGGGCCGCGATCAGCAGCCGCCCGTTCCTCGCATGCCGGTGCAGGTTGGTGCCCAGCTCCGTCACCACGAGCGCCAGGCGGCCTGTTTCGACCTCGCTCCACCCCATGTCCGCCACCGCGAGCGCGGCATGGCGCCGCGCCTCGCCCACACGGCTGGCGTCGCTCATGGGAAAGGCCTTGTGGGTCCAGCCGGTGACTACTTCCACTTGGTGATGCTCACGCGGGTGCCCTGTCCCGACGCCGACACGATGTCGAAGTCGTTCACGAGCCGCTTGCTGCCCGGCAGGCCCAGGCCCATGCCGCTGCCGCTGGTCCAGCCGTCGGTGAGGGCGAGGGCCAGATCCGCGATGCCCGGGCCTTCGTCCTCGAAATGCAGCATCAGGCCGCGCCGCCCGTTGCGCTCCACGAACTCCCATCGCATGCGGCCGCCGCCGCCGTGGATCAGCGTGTTGCGCGAGAGTTCGCTGGCGGCCGTGATCATCTTGGTCTGGTCGACCAGCGAGAGCTTCAGGTCCTGGCACAGGGCGCGCACCATTTGCCGGCTCGCGACGATGTTCTGCTCGGTGAGCAGGGGCAATGTGCCTGATGGTTCAACGGCCAAGGACGTTCTCCTGGCGGGAACGCTGCAGGAGTTCCATGCCGCGCTCGACATTGAGCGCGGTCCTCACGCCTTCGAGCGACAGCCCGAGTTCGACCAGCGTGATCGCCACCGCCGGCTGCATGCCGACGACGACGGTCGTGGCCGACAGGATGCGTGCGATGCCCGAGATGCTGGTGAGCATGCGGCCGACGAAGGAATCGACGATCTCGAGCGCCGAGATGTCGATCATGACGCCCGAGGCGCCGGTTCTTGCGATCTGGTTGGACAGGTCGTCCTGCAGCGTCAGGGCGGTCTGGTCCTGCATGTCGACCTGGATGGTGACCAGCAGCGTGTCGCCCATCCGGAGAATTGGAATTCTGTCCATGGCCTGCCGCTCACTTGTCGCGCGATACGCGCCAGCCGGTCTGCTGCAGCGCGAGCGCCAGTGCATCGGCCAGCGTGGCCTTGGTGCGCACGCCCTGCAGGTCGATGCCCAGGTGCACGATGGTCTGCGCGATCTGCGGGCGCACGCCGCTGATGATGCAGTCCGCGCCCATGAGCCGGATGGCCGTGACGGTCTTCAGCAGATGCTGCGCCACCAGGGTGTCGACCGTGGGCACGCCGGTGATGTCGATGATGGCGAGCTCGGAGCCGGTGTCCACGATCTTCTGCAGCAAGGCCTCCATGACCATCTGCGTGCGGCTGCTGTCGAGCACGCCGATCATCGGCACCGCCAGCACGCCGTGCCACAGCTTGATGACGGGGGTGGAGAGCTCCAGCAATTCTTCCTGCTGCCGACGGATGATTTCCTCGCGCGCCAGCTGGTAGGTGCCCACCGTGTGTTGCGCGAGCTTGTCGACGGTGGTGGAGAGCGTCCACAGCGAGGCGGCCATCGCTTGCGGGTCGTCGGCAAGGCGGCGCTGCAGCGAGGCGAAGAGCGGTTTCTTGAGTGCGAGCACGAACAGGCTGGTGTCGGCCGCCGACTGGCCCTTGGCCGCGCGCGTCTTCGACAGATTGCCCAGCAACTCGCGCATCGGCGCCCATGCCGCGGTCTCGAAACGGGAGGGATCGCCGCCGGCTTCCAGCGCTTCGCGCAGGTGGCGCAGGATGTCGAGTGCCTCGGTCTGGGCCGTGCGCCGCGCACCGGTGTCGGTCACTCGGGCTTCGCTCAGCCAGCTCTCGACGATGTCTTTTTCTTCCTCCCGCACGGCGGCGAGCAGCGTTTCGAATTCTTGGCTCATGAGTTCCTCTTCGGGTGTTTTGGAGTCTTCCTGGTGAAACGCGTGGCTGCTCCGCCATGACGCATGCGCCGCACAGGTGCCGGCGCGAAGTCTCACCGCGGACGATCCTACCTTTGGGACCCCGCAAAAGCGCGTTGGCAGAACCGCCAAGTTGCGTCTTTTGACGTAGGCTGGCTCCTACGGCTGTGCTATGCGCGACTTTCGTGGCCGGGGTCATCTCCACAATTTCCCCTCAATTGCTCCCTAGTGTCGGCAGGTGCCTCATTCCGCCTGTATCCCGACCCGCCGCGCGAGACGGCGCAAGATCATCATCATCACCGCCGCAGTTCTGGGCGCAGCGCTTGCGGCCGGCTGTTCGCCGTCCCATGTCGCGCCGTCGGAGGACCTCGTTCGCGTCCAGGCCGCCGCAAAGCCCGAGCCCGTGTGCAGCGTCGAGCTGTATGGCGACTCGATCCTTCACGGCGGCTACCTGGGCGACCAGCGGCTCAGGGAGCCGCCGGCGGCGGCGCTGCGGCGCCTGCGTCCGCGCTACCGGGTCGTCGACCGCTCGGTGAACGGCGAGACGGCGAGCGCCCGTTCGGCTTCCTTCGCCAGCGAAGAGCGCTCCGGCCGCATCGTGGTCATCGAGCACGGGCTCAATGACGCGATGCAGGGGCTGCCCCTGGATCCGTCCCTGCGCACCATGGTCGCCAGTGCGAGGGCGGAGGGCCGCCACGTGGTGCTGACCGGCCTGTCGCGCACGCTGACCGGGGCGCAGGTTCGCGCGCAGGGCGACGCGGTCGTGCGGCGCGTGGCCAGGGAACTGGCGGTGCCCTTTGCCGACTGGGGTAGCGTGCCGGTGCAGCCCACGGAGATGGCGGACATCCTCCACCCCGCCCAGGCTTACTCGGGCCGGCTCGTCGAGCACCTGGTGAGGGTGCTGGACGCCGTCGCGCCCGAGTGTGTGTGACCTTCACCCCGCATGCACGTAGCCCACGCGCCGCGTGGGTGTCAGCGCGCCGAAGCTCGGCCATGCGAGCAGCACGCCCTGGCGTTCCAGCGTGGCCTGGAACTCGCGCAGCAATGCCTGCTGCGCGCGCACCGCGCGCGGCGGCTGCCTGCGCGCCAGGGCGAACGCGGCGAGGCTGCCGCAGGCCTCGCCGATGCTCCACTCGGTCGCATGCTCGCGATAGGCACCGTTGGTGACGCGTGTGGTGCCCAGGTTCTTGCAGGCCGGCAGCAGGTTGTCCACGCGCACCGGCAGCAGGGCGCCCAGCGGAATCTGGAACGGGAAGGAGTCGATGTCCACCGTGTTGCGTCCGCGCGTGCTCGGGTGCAGGTCGATGCGGTAGGCGCCGATGCCCACGCTGTCGAAGAAAGCTTGCGCGCCGTCCTTGCCGGGCCGCGCGGCGACACCGATGTGCTGCTCGCACACCGTGAACTCCGCCTCGATGCGGCGTCCCTCGCGGTAGTAGGCCTGCTTGGCCAGTCCGTCGCGGGTGCCCAGCACGTCGCCACGCAGGCGCAGGCCGCGGTAGCCACAGCCGCCGTCGTGGCGCGGCGCATCGGTCTGCATCCAGTAGAAGAATGCCAGGCTGAACTGCCGGGCCTCCTCCAGTGCTTCGGCCTGGGCCGCAGGCGCAACGCCGACGACAGGCTTTTCCCAGTAGTCCATCTGCGGCCAGTTGGCCAGCGTGATGTCGCTTGCATAGGCGCCGGCTTCGAAGTTCAGGCGCCACGCGATGCGCCGCGCATGCCACAGGTCATAGAGCGACTCGGCATCGGTGGGGCCCACGAACAGCGGTCGCTCGCGCGGCTGGTGCGTCACGAAGTCGCTGAGTGTCCAGCTGAACTGCGGACCGGGCCAGCAGTCCAGCTGCAGGGTCTTGAGCCGCTCGTAGGCCGCGGGCTTGTCGATCGTGTGGTCCTCGCCGGGCAGGTAGTCGGCGGCCAGGCACCAGGTGATGGCCTGCTGGTCGAAAGGGTCCGCCTCAGGCAGCGCATGCGGCTCGCCGGTGCGCGCTTGCGCCTCGGCACCGAACACGTGTTCCACGCCGGCCATCTCCAGCACGTCGCCGATCTCGGTGGCGTCGATGAACATCGGCGCCTGCAGCACGCGCTCCCGGTCGTTCGGCAGGTCGCGAACGCGCACCGCGCGCAACCGGTCGCCGTCGGCCTGCACATCCATCAGGCGGTGCTGCCGCAGCACCGTCACGCGGCCGGCGGCGACGTGCGGCGCCAGGAGGCCATCGATCACCTTCACGGCGACCCACGGCTCGTGGCACAGCGTGCTGACGTTGCCCTGGCCCGGGTTCAGGCGCAGGCTGCCGCGCGCGGCCTCGGTCAGCGGCATGTGCGTGCGGTAGTAGTCGCGAATGCCGTGGCGCAGCGCCGCGTAGCTCTGCGAGGCACTGAGGCTCTCGATCCACGGGTGCTCGTCGGGCGGCACGCCTTGAGAGGTGAGCTGGCCGCCGAGCCAGTCGAGTTCCTCGACCAGCACCACGCGCGCGCCTTGCCGCGCCGCGGCCAGCGTCGCCGAGACGCCGCCGAGGCCACCGCCGATCACGACGATGTCGGTCGCGATTTCGGTGCCGGGCGCGATGGCGGCGCTGATGTGCGCTTGTCCTGTCGTCATGCGGGCGCCCTCAGTCGGCCTTCAGGCCGAGCCGCCGGATCGCGTCACCGTAGCGCTTCGTCTCGGAGAGGATCAACTGGCCAAACTCCGCGGGGCTGCCGTGCGCGGGCTCCACGCCCAGGGCCTGCAGGCGCTCCTTGACGTCGGGCATGGCCAAGGCCGCGTTGACGTCCTTGTTCAGGCGCGCGACCACCTCGGGCGGCGTGCCGGCCGGCGCGAGGATGCCGAACCAGCCGGTCACCTCGAAGTTCGGCAGCGCGGTCTCGGCCACGGTCGGCACCTCGGGCATGGCGGGCGAACGGGCCTTGGTGGTCACTGCCAGCGCGCGCAGCTTGCCCGAGCGGATCAGGGGGAGCGCGCTCGACGGAATGTCGAAGCCCAGGTCGACCTCGTTGCCCATCAGTGCGGTCAATGCCGGGCCCGATCCCTTGTACGGAATCATCAGCATGTCGACCTTGGCTTCACTCTTGAGGAACTCGGCCGCCAGGCTGGTGGTGGTCGCGCCGCCGCCGCCCGCTGCGTAGTTGAGCTTGCCTGGCGCCTTGCGCGCGGCCGCCAGCACGTCGGCGAGGCTGCGATAGGGCGAGTTGGCGGGCGCCACCATCACGACCGGGGAGGCACCGACCTTGGCGACCGGCGCG
Organism: Variovorax paradoxus; assembly: GCF_022009635.1. Lineage (NCBI taxonomy): Bacteria > Pseudomonadati > Pseudomonadota > Betaproteobacteria > Burkholderiales > Comamonadaceae > Variovorax > Variovorax paradoxus. Next base: position 7,793,016 of record NZ_CP091716.1, on the reverse strand, counting down.
AAGCTCTTGACCGTGTCGTAGCTCAGCTTCGGGTACAGCGCGGTGCTGCCCGGGAAGCCGCTGGTCACGAACAGCAGCGTGTAGCCGTCGGCGGGCGCGCCGGCCACGAAGCTGTTGGCAATGGTGCCCCCGGCACCGGGGCGGTTGTCCACGATGACGGGGTGCGCGAGCGAGGTCGCGAGCTTCTGCGCGACGAGCCGGGCCAGGATGTCTCCCGAGCCGCCGGGCGCGAAGCCGACCACCAGCGTGGTGGCCTTGGCGGGATAGGCCTGCGCATGGGCGGTGCCGGCGGTGGCCAGCAAAGCTGCGCCGGCGGCAAGTCCGAGAAGAAGGTGGCGAGCGATTTTTTTCATGGAAAGGTCTGCGTCAAGAGCTGGAATCGGCATGGGGGTGCAACGTGGCGCGCCAGTTGCGCGGCCTGCGGCAGGCCGAAGAAGTCGAGGTAGGCCGGCAGCTGGTGATCGAGCATCGGCCGACCGGGGTGCACGGGCAGGCCGCGCTGCGCCGCGTGGCGCAGCAGCGGCGTCTCGGCGGGTTGCATGATCACGTCGACCACCAGCGTGCCCGCGGGAAGCGCGGCGGGATCCAGCGGCAGCGGGTCGCCGGGCTTCATGCCCAGCGGCGTGGCGTTCACTGCGATATCGCAGTCGACCTCAGAGAGCGTGCGCAGCGACACCACCGTGCTGCCGGAGAAACGCGATTGCAGATGAGCGGCGAGTGCCTCGGCCTGGGCGGTGTGAACGTCGAACAGGCCCAGCCATGCGACGCCGGCCGACAGCAGCGCCGCCGCGACGGCCGAGCCGGCGCCGCCCGCGCCCACCAGCAGCACTTTGCGTCCGGCGGGTTCATGGCCGGCGGCGCGCAGGCCCGCGACAAAACCGATGCCGTCGAACAGGTCGCCGGCAATGGCGCCTTCCGCGCTGCGGCGAATCGCATTCACCGCGCCGACCAGGCGCGCCGGCTCACCCGGCTGCGCGACCAGCTCGAACAAGGTCTTCTTGTAGGGCACCGTGACCAGCAGGCCGCCGATGCTGCCGGAGTCCAGGAGGCCGCGGCAGGTGTCCAGCACGGAGGCGGGCTGCAGCTCCAGCGGCACCACGAGCGCATCGATGCCTGCGCGGCGGAACAGGGCGTTGAAAGCCAGGGGCGCCTTCACCTGGGCCACGGGATTGCCGACGACCGGAAAGAGCAGGGTGCGGCCGCTCACGGGCGGCGCCATGTCGGAGATATCGGGGATGGACTGGGGTGCTTGCATGGCCGGGGATGCTACGAATGCAGCCGCGATCCATCCAATACCAATGCGGCGCGTCTCGATAACATCGAGTTATTCCCTAGGGTTATCCCCGACACCATTGTTGTAGCCTCGGGCCATGAATCTGCGCCAGATCGAGGTCTTCCGGGCCGTCATGACCACGGGTTCCACCACCAACGCCGCGCGTCTGCTGCATGTGTCGCAGCCCGGCATCAGCCGGTTGCTGAGGCATTTCGAGCTGCAGCTCGGCGTCGCGCTGTTCGAGCGACGCAACGGCCGCCTCGTTGCGACGCCGGAAGCGCATACGCTGCATGCCGAGGTCGAGAAGGTCTACCTCGGCGTGCATCATTTGCAGGATGTGGCCGCCCACCTGCGCTTCGGCAACCACGCCACGCTGCGCGTGCTGGCCAGCGCCAACACCGGGCTGCGGCTGGTGCCCGGTGCCGCGGCGCGCCTGCTGGAGCGCTTTGCGCAGTCGAAGGTGTTCTTCGAAACGCTGCCCACGCGCGAGATCGTCAAGCTGCTGGTGGCGGAGGAGGCCGATGTGGCCATCACCAGCGCGGCGCTCGACCACCCCGCGCTCGATGTGCGCGAGATCGGTCGCTGGACGCTGCTGTGCGCTTTGCCCGAGGCGCACCCGCTCGCGGCGCGCCAGCCCTTCGACCTGGCCGCCGCGCTGCGTCAGCGGCTCGTTGTCTACAGTCCCGAGGCGCCGCAGACCCGGTTGATCGACCAGTGGCTGGAGCAGCACGGCATCGCGCGGCAGGTCGGCGTGGAGGTGCGCTCGGGCTATGCCGCTTGCGCGATGGCCGCCGCGGGCGCGGGCATCGCTTTCGTCGACGACCTGTCGGCGCGCGCCCATCGGCCGGAAGGGCTGGTTTTTGTCGAGGTGCCGGGGGCGCCGCAGTTTCCGATCTACAGCGCCAGCAATGTCAACCGGCCGCTGTCGCAGCTGGGGCTGAGATTCCTCGCGCTGGCACAGGAGGAACTCGGGGCGCTGCAGGCGGCCGCGTTGGGCTGAACCGGCGGCTCGCGCCCGGATGTTTTGCCGGGCTCACTTGCGCAGCTTCTGGATGAGGAAGGCTTCGAGCAATTCCACGGCCTTGCGTCCCGGCAGCGGCACCGAGGAGAGCCAGACCTCGGAGTCGGGCAGCGACGGCATGCCTTCCCTGGCGCCGAGGATCTTCAGCCGCTTCGAAATCGTCGCCTCGCGAAACACGCCCACGGCAATGCCCGCGCGCACGGCCGCTTCGAGGCCCGTCACGCTGGTGCTCGTGTAGGCGATGCGCCAGGGAATGCCCGCGCGGTCCAGCGCGCGCGTGGCCCAGTCGCGCAGCATCGCCCCTTCGGGGTTGAGCGCCAGGGGCAGGGGGCGCTGCAGGTGCGTGGCCGATCCGGCATTCGATGCCCAGACGATGCGCGATTTCGTCAGCCGCAGCCCTTCGCCCGAACCCACCGCCCCCACGCCGATCACCATGTCGTAGCGTGAGCCGAGTTCTGCATGCATCACCGCGGACACGCCGTGATGCAGCTCCACGTGGATGCGCGGGTGCTGGCGGCAGAATTCCGCGATGAGCACCGGCAGCACGCGGGTCGCGTAGTACTCGATGGAGCCGATGCGAATGCTGCCGGACACTTCCTGCGTGTCGACGTCCTGGAACAACTGGTCGTTCAATCCCAGCATCTGGCGCGCCAGCGGCAACAGCTGCATGCCTTCCGGCGTGGGCGCGAGCTGGCGGGTGCCGCGTGCCACCAGCTGCACGCCCAGCTGCTCCTCGAGTCGGCGCAGCTGCATGCTGACAGCCGACTGCGTGCGCGACAGCGCCTTGGCGGCGGTGGTGAAGCTGCCGATGCGAACCACCGTGTCGAACACGCGCAGCAGGTCGATGTCGACCGTGTGGCTGCGTGGCGCGGCATTGACGGGACGGGCGTTTCTCGCGGGCATGGGCGCCTTTCTTGTCATCAGGAAGTGTGATGAAAGGGATAAGAAATCATCACGTTCCGAGCTGAATTGTGGGCCAAGAATCGCTTCACGAGACAGCAACCGGAGACAAGACATGCAAGACCCGTGGGTTCCCCTTCCGCGCCGGCGGCGCCTGCTGCAGGGCGTGCTCGCCGCCGCGATCGCCCCGGCGCTCGCGATTCCGGCCCGTGCGGCCGCCCCCTGGCCGCAGAAGGCGGTGCGCCTGATCGTCGGCTTTCCGCCCGGCTCCTCGCCGGACGCGCTGGCCCGCACCCTGGCCGACCCGCTCGCGCAGGCGCTCGGGCAGCCGGTCATCGTCGAGAACAAGGTCGGCGCCGCCGGCACCATCGGCCTCAATGCCGTCGCGAGGGCCGCGGACGGCCACACCATCGGCCTCACCGGCAACGGCCCGCTGACCACCGCCAAGGCGCTCAATCCCGCGACCCCCTATGACGCGGCGCGCGATCTGCGTCCCATCTCGCTGGTGGCCAGCAGCCCCTTCGTGCTGGCCGGCAGCATGGACATGCCCGCCGCGGACCTGCGCGGGCTGCTGGCCTACGCCAGGGACAAGGGAGACCGCCTGAGCTACGTTTCGGTCGGGCCCGGCTCGGGTTCGCACCTGGCCATGGAGTTGCTGAAGACGCTGACCGGCATCCAGGCCGTGCACGTGCCTTTTCCGGGCTTTCCTCAGGTGCTGACGGCGCTGATGGGCAAGCAGATCGACCTGTCGCTCATGATCCCTTCGGTCGCCGCGCCGCAGGCCAGGAGCGGCCGGCTGCGCCTGTATGGCGTGAGCAGCGCCACGCCGTTCGCGGCCTTCGCGGACCTTCCGACGATCCAGTCGGCGCTTGGCAAGGCGCAGGCCTTCGACGTCGCCTCGTGGAACGCGATCGTCGCTCCCGCCGCCATGCCGGCGCCGCTGGCGCAGCGGCTGTCGGACGAGATCGGCCGGATCCTGAAGGCGCCCGAAGTTCGCCAGCGCCTGTTCGATCAGGGCTGGCAGGCGCTGGGCACCGCGCCCGAGGCGCTGGCCCGCAGGATCGCCCAAGACACGGCGATGTGGGGCGACGTGATCCGGCGCACCGGCGCCCGCGGCGAGTAGCCGGCAGCAGCACCGCGCCCGCGGCATCGGCCAACGGCGCATCCGTAGTCATCTCTTCTTCGAAAGCTCCACCATGGGAACCCTCACGCCCGCAGAACGCCATTTCTTCCGTTCCGACGTCAATGCACGCGACAGCCAGCGCAGGCAGCGCCAGCCGCAAGGCCATGTCACCGAGCCCGCGCGCGAGACGCCTGTGCACGAGCGCTGCGACGTGCTGGTGCTCGGCGCGGGTCCTTCCGGCGTGGCGGCGGCCGTCGCCGCGGCGCGTGGCGGCGCGCGCGTGGTGCTGCTGGAGCGCTACAACCATCTGGGCGGCCTGTCGACCGGCGGCCTGGTGATCTGGATCGACCGCATGACCGACTGGTCGGGCGGGCACGTCATCCACGGCCTGGCGGCCGAGATCATGGACCGGCTGGGCCGGTCGGCGCAGCCTGCCGTTGCCGGCCCCCGCCGGGAAGACTGGGGCTCGCGAGACAGCGCCAAGGCCGACTACTGGTCGCTGCGCACCGCGGCCTTCCATGGTGTGGTCACGCATTCGCCCACCATCGATCCGGAGATGCTCAAGGGCGTGTATCACCAGATGGTGCGCGAGGCCGGCGTCGACCTGATCCTGCACGGCTGGATGGTCGCCCCCATCGCCGAGGAAGGCCGCGTCAAGGGGGCCGTGTTCGAGAGCAAGCAAGGGCGCCGCGCCATCCTCGCGAACGTGGTGGTCGACACCACGGGCGAAGGGGACCTCTATGCGGCGGCCGGCGCGGCGTACGCGTCGGACATCGACGCGCACGATATCCACCACTGCATCAACACCTCGTGGCTGTTCGCGGGGGTGGACATGCGGCGCTGGCTCGACTTCCGCGCGCACGAACCCCAGGCCTACTCGGCATTGCTCGCACGAGGACGCGAGACGCTGGGCAGCTTCGAGAAACCCATCGTCTCCTGGCGTGACGACGTGGCCACCTTTCTGGGGCCACGCAAGTCCGGCTTCAGCGCCCTCGATGTCGACGAGATGACGCAGGTCGAGTGGGAGTCGCGAAAGAGCATGGCCGAACACCTTGCGTTCTACCGCGCGCATGCGCCGGGCTTCGAGAACGCCTGGGTCATGCTGATGGCGCCGCAGATCGGCACGCGCCACGGCCGGCGCCTGGTGGGCGTGAAGAGCGTGCGGCGCGGCGCGTGGGACGAGGGCGCGGTGGAGCCCGACGAGATCGGCATCAGCCCGAGCCCGTCGCCGAAGTTCCCGAACATCTCCGTACCCTATGGCGCGCTGGTGCCGGAAAAGCTCGACGGCGTGCTCGCCGCGGGCAAGCACATCTCGTGCGATACGAACTCGCACGGCTTCATGCGCGAGATCCCGCAATGCTGGCTCACCGGCCAGGCTGCGGGCACGGCGGCGGCGCTGGCAGCGGACTCGGGCGTGCTGCCGCGCGATGTGGACGTGAAACGGCTGCAGGCGCTGCTGATGGCACAGGGTGTGCCTTTGCGGCAGGTCACGAACCGGGTGGCGCAAGCCTCCGCCACCGCCTTGTAAGCGGTGTGCTTAGCCGCCGGCCGGCGACTTCAGCTGCCCGGATAGTGACCGGCCGCGATGTCTTCCAGCAGCGTGGCGTGGGTTGGCTCCCAGCCCAGCAGCTCGCGCGTCCTGGCGTTGGACGCAGGAGCGTCGGCGCCGAAGAACATGCCGATCCAGTCGAAATGTTCGGCCGCGCGATCGACGGGGATCGACGCCACCGGCAGCTCCAGTGCTTGGCCGAGCGCTGATGCAATGTCGCGCGCGGCGATGGCCTCCTCGGCAACCGCATGCAGCACGCTGCCGGGCTGCGCCTTGTCGATGGCGAGCCGCACGAGCCTGGCCGCATCCAGCCGGTTGACCGCGGACCAGCGGTTGCGGCCCTCGCCGAGGTAGGCCGAGACGCCTTTCGCGCGGGCGATCTTCGCCAGCGTCGCGACGAAGCCGTGGTCGCCCCCTGCGCCATGCACCGTCGGGGCGAAGCGCACGACGAGCGAGCGGATCCCGCGCTCGGCCAGGCCGAGCGCATGCGCCGCATTGCCGACACGCGGATGCACCGCCGGATTCGGCATGTCGCTTTCGGTGCCCACCCGCCCGGGCGCCAGGCCGAGGGTGCCTGAGGCGATCAGCAACGGGCCGCCGGTGCCTTGAAGAACGTCGGCGAAGGCGTCGATGGCTGCGCGGTCGGTGCGCGCCGCATCGGCCATCTGCGAGAAGTCGTGCTTGTAGCCGAGATGCACGACGCCGTCGGCGCGCGCGGCTGCGGCGCGCAGGCTGGCCAGGTCGTCGAGCGAGCCCGGCACGACTTCGGCGCCGAGTCTTCGGATCTTGGCCTCGGCCTCTTCGTTGCGGGCGAGGCCGAGTACGTGGTGCCCGGCGGAGATGAGTTCGACGACGCTGGCCGAGCCGATCCAGCCCGAGGCCCCGGTGACGAGAATTCGCATATGCGCTCCTTTGATGTCATTGAGTGACATCATTGTAGGCCTATGATGTCACTCTGTGTCAACACTGCGAGGGTGCAATGGGTCGCTGGGAGCCTGATGGGGAAGGCCGCCTTCGCATGGCGGCCATGGAGCTGTTCGCGGAGATCGGCTATGAGCAGACGACCGTCGCCGCCATCGCCGAGCGCGCGGGCCTCACTTCAAGAACGTTTTTTCGCTATTTCGCCGACAAGCGCGAGGTGCTCTTCAGCGGATCGACGGTGTTGCAAGAGTCGATGGTGGCTGCGCTGCACAGTGCGCCAATGGATGCAACGGCCATGGATGCCATCGCTTTCGCCTTGCAGGCGCCCGCCGATTTCTTCGATGAGGATCGTCGCGACTTCGCCCGCCTGCGCGCCTCGGTGATCGCGGCCAACGGCGAGCTGCACGAGCGGGAGCTGATCAAGCTGGCAAGGCTGTCCGCGGCGCTGGCCGAGGCCCTGCGCGCAAGGGGATTCGGGGAACCGGATGCGAGCCTCCTTGCGGAATCGGGGATCGCGGTTTTCCGCGTGGCGTTCGCGCAGTGGGTCGGTGCGGCCGAGCGACGCCGCTGGGGCGACATCGTCGGCGCATTGCTGACGCGGCTGAAGACGCTTTCGACCGCTCAATAAGGCCTGGGCGGTCGCATCGCCAGGGCGCCTTGCGATGCGCCGCCGCTGTGGCCAGCCCGCAGCGCCGCACGCCGCTTGCGGGCCCATATCATCACGCCGGTCACGCTGAGCATGGCGACCACGAGACCCAGTGCGGTCATCAGTATCCGGCCCGTCGTACCGGCAATGCGCCCGGTGTGCAGTGGAAGCTGGGCCTGCAGGAACAAGTCGCCCATCGTGCCGGTGCCCGGCACACGGTCGCCGAGGTACGCGCCGGTCTGCGCGTCCAGGTAAACCCACGGATTGCCCAGCCCCCAGCTCGCATGGTCTTCGCCCGGCTCGAAGAAGTTCACGCCATACAGCCTGTAGGGTGCGCTGTAGAAAACAGCCCCTGCAGGGGTTTGCCAGCCTCGACGATCCGCTTCTTGCCGGGCGAGGGACAGTGCTTCTTCACGGCGAATGCCTGGTTCGACAAACCGGGCCATGGGTACTGGCGCGCGCAAGGCAAAGACGTCGGGCGTCAGGGTCGACAGGCGTTCGACCAGAGGCCGCACCACTTCGCGGCGCAGGTTCATGCTGACCGAAGTGATGGCGACGATCAGCAGCAGACCCCATACCCACAGCCCGCCGGCGCGGTGCAGGTCGAAGGTGCGCTTGTGGCCGCCCTGGCGCAACCGGAAACCGAAGGACTTGCGCCACGACCGGCGCCAGGCGCGCGCACCCGGCAGCGAGATATAGAGCGCCACGATGCAGTCGAGCACCCAGACGATGGAGACCATGCCCATGAACCAGGTGCCCAGTTCCAGCGCGCCCACGTTGGGTATGTGCATGCTGTAGTGCAGCTTGTACAGGAACGGCATCAGGTTCTCGCGCGACAGCGAGATCGCTCCCCACAGGCGCGTGCCCTGCACCTGCCCGGTGTAGGGGTCGAGGGTGACTTGATTGAAGCCCAGTTCGTGGGGCTTGCCGGTGGCGGGGTCGATCCGTGGCACCACCGACACGCCCAGTGCGTGGCCGTCTTCCACTTCCAGCGGCGCAAATGCCACGCGCAGGCGCGGGTCGGCCGCTTCCAGGCCTTCGATCAGTTCCAGCGCGGTGCGCTTGCGTGCCTCGGGCGAAGGTGCGGGCGCGTCGAACAACCGAGGGTTCAGCCATTCGTCGATCTCGTGGTCCCACGAGATCACCGCGCCGGTGAGCCCGGCCACGAACAGAAACGCGGCCATGAAAAGCCCCGCCCAGCGGTGCAGCCGTGTCATCCAGGCCCGCATGGTCGCTTACCAGCGATAGGTGCCGCTGAGCAGCACGCTGCGCACCGGACCGTAGTAGCAGGCGCTCAAGGGCGAGCCACCGCAGGGGTTGGCGACATAGAGCTTGTTGAACAGGTTGTTGATCTTGAGCTGGAAGCGCCAATGCGCATCGGGCTCGTAGCCCAGGGCCAGGTCGTACACGGTGTAGGCCGGTGTCTTGGCCTGGAAGGAATAGGCGTTGTCCGGCGCCGACGGCGATGCGCCGTAGTCGGTCGTGCTGCCCATGTAGCGGGCGCCACCGCCGATGGTCACGCCGCGCAGGGCGCCGTCGCCGAAGCGGTAGTAAGCCCAGATCGACGCCATCTGGCTGGGCGAGGTGGTGCCCCAGGAGTCGCGCGGCCGCGTGCCGACTTCACCGAGGATGTTGCTGCGGGTCACCCTGGCATCCATGTAGGTGTAGCTGGCCATCACGGTCAGCTGGCGCGTGGCCTCCCACACGCCTTCCAGCTCCAGCCCGCGGGAACGCACTTCACCGGTCTGCACCGAGTAGCGGCTGTCGGTCGGGTCCTGCGTCAGCACATTGCTCTGGCGGATGTTGTAGACCGAGGCGGTGAACATGCTTCGGCTGTCGTCCGGCTGGTAGCGCACGCCGGCCTCCACGCTCTTGCCCTTCGTGGGTTCGAAGGGCGCGCCCGACTTGCTGGCTTGCGCCGTGGGCTGGAAGGACTCGGCGTAGTTCGCGAATGGGGTCCAGCCGTTGCCTGCCTTGTACAGGGCTCCGGCCTGCAAGGTGGTGGCGCCATTCCTCTGGCGCAGTGCCAGGGTGCCCAGCGGGTCGATGGTGTCGGTGCGGGCCCAGTCGTGGCGGATGCCGCCGCGCACGACCCAGCGCTCGCCCAGGTCGATCCGGTCCTGCAGGTACACGCCGGTCTGGCGCGCTGTCACATCGCGCGACCAGGGGTCGGTGGGCTCCTTGATCGGCTGTCCGTACTGCGGATTGCGGATGTCGAGCACCGGCGCGCTCCCGGAGAGTTGGCGGTCGGTGTACCGGGTCAGGCTGCTGTCGAGGCCGGCGAGCAGGTGGTGCTCCACGCCGCCGGCTTGCCAGTTCCAGGCCAGCTGGTTGTCCACCGCATACACGTCGGAATTCAGGCGGCCCCGGTTGGCGTCGCGGAACAGCAGGTAGCCGTTGTCGTCGACCTGGCCCTTGGTGTTGATCAGGCCCCGGCCGCGCACATACGCCGCGTCGTAGTCCATGTGCTCGGCACGCAGGCTCTGGCGGAACACGACGCCGTTGTCGAACTTGCGCTCGAAGAGACTGGACACCGAGTATTGCTCGCGCTTGAACTGATTGAAGTTCGGTTCGCCGGGGTAGAAGCCGGGCTTGATCTGGCCCCAGGGGCTGGGGTTGAGCGTGCCGGCGCGCGGATACCACAGGCCCCAGGCGGTGCGGTCTTTCTGATAGTTCATCAGCACCGTGAGCGAGGTGCTGGCGTCCGGCTTCCAGGTGATGGCCGGTGCGATGTAGACGTGGTCGTCCGGCGCGTATTGCATCTGCGTATTGCTTTCCCGCACGTTGCCCGTCAGGCGGTATGACAGCGTGTCGCTGCCGGCCACGGGGCCGCCCAGGTCGAACTGCATCTGCTTGCGCTCATGCGAGCCCAGGCCCAGCGAGACCTCGTGCACGGGCTCGCTCGTGGGGCGCTTGGTCACGCTGTTGATCAGTCCGCCGGGCGCGTTCTGGCCGTACAGCACGGAGGTCGGGCCCTTGAGCACTTCGATGCGCTCGAGGCCATAGGGGTCGATGCGCATGCCGATCTTGCTGCCGGAGGCCCGCAGGCCGTCGCGGTACATGCCGAATACCGACTGGTTGAAACCTCGCACTGTGATCCAGTCGTAGCGCGGGTCCTCGCCATAGGCCGATGTGTTGACGCCGGCCACATAGCGCAGCGCGTCGGTCACGGTCTGTGCGCCCTGGTCGTCCATCTGGTCGCGGGTGACCACCGAGATCGACTGTGGCGTCTCGTTCAGGGCCGCGTCGTCCTTGCTGGCCGACATGGCGCGCCGCGCGGCGTAGCCGTACACGGGACCCCAGGGTGTCTCGCGGTTGGAGGCCGTCACGAGCACTTCCGACAAGGTGGCCGTGCCGGCGGGCGCGCTCTTGATGACGAGCATGTTGGCATCCCGCACCGCGACCAGGCCGGTGCCGGTCAGCAGGCGATCGATGGCCTGCTGCAACGTGAATGCGCCCTGCAGCGCGGGGGCTGTCTTGCCCGCCACCAGCGCAGGCTGCACCATCAGCTCCAGATGCGACTGGCGCGCCAGTTCATTGAGCGCCTGGCCCAGCGGCTGGGCTGCCAGATGCAGTTGCAGCACAGCCGGATTGGCCGTTTGCGCATGAGCGATCGAAGGCAGCCCGCTGGCGGCACCAAAAGCCAGGGCCAGCGAGAGCGCCAGGGGCGCGGGCTGCAGAAAAGGGCGGGGCATGAACGCGTACTCCAAGAGAAGAAAATGGGAATCCTTCTCATGTAGACGGCCAACCGCGGCCGGGCCCTACCTTCAGGCCGCAAAAATATTCAAGAAAGTTCCGAAAAGAGGATCGCGATCCGGTGCGATGGAGAACCCGCGTTCAGCGCCCCACCACCAGCCATGGACCGGACGTCGTGGGTGCTGCCACGCCGGCCTTGGCCGTTGGATCGGCCACCAGACGCACGGGCAGCACCTGTGGCAGCGCCCGCACGAAATTGTCGAGGTGTCGTGGATCGAAGGTGCCGGTCAGGCGCAGCGCGGCCACGGCCGGGTCTTGCACTCGCAATCGCGTAGCGCCATAGCGCTCGAATTCGGCCAGCGCCTGGTCGAGCGGCGTGTTGTCGAAGCTCACCCGGTTGTTGCGCCAGGGCGCGATGCCTGTGGACGGTGCAGGGGTGATGGCGCCCAGGCCACCTTGGGCATCGCTCGCGATCTGCTCGCCAGCGGTCAGCTCCACCCGCCGGTTCACCGATCCGTCGTGCGTTGCCGAGGGCTCTATCGGCTCGACCCTCACGCGGCCTTCTTCCACTGCCACCCGCACGTCGGACTGCCCCAGCGTGCCGGCGGTGTAGCGCACCGAGAAACGCGTACCGACCACCGTGATGCGCAACGGGCCGGCCAGCACCTGGAACGGGCGACTCGCGTCATGCGCGACCTGGAAAACCGCCTGCCCTTCGGACAAGCGCACCTCGCGGCGGTGGCGATACAAGGCCACGTCCATGCGCGTCAGCGTGTCGAGCCGCATGACCGAGCCGTCGGGCAGTTGCACCTGGATCTGCTGGCCGCGCGCGGTGGCGTGTTGCGCGCTGTAGGTGGGCTGGCGCTGCCAGAACTCCCAGCCGAAAAAGCCGCCGGCCAGCAGCAGGACAGCCAGCGCCGGTGCGGCCCAGGCGGTGGGCCATGCCGACGTTCCATGGCCGCAGGCTTTGCCGCCCAGCAGCCAGCCAGCCCATTGGCGCCAACCGCGACGGCCGCTGGCGGACGACTCTTGCGCGGGCGCTTGTTCCTGCTCTTGCGTCGCCAGGTTCTGCAAGTCTTTCGTCAGTTGCGCGTTCAACGCGGCCAAGCCGTCGGCGGGCACGTTGTCCAGCGCGTCCCAACTGGACTGCCACCGCGCATAGGCCGCGCGGTGGGCGCCGTCATCGGCAAGCCACCGCAGGTGCTGTTCCTGCTCCTCGGGAGAAAGACCTCGCTGCTGGCGCACGAACCAGTCCAGCGCCTGCTCGTCGGGCAGGCCGGGGGAGGTGAGCGGGGGCGACAGGCGACTCATGGTGAAAGGGGCGCTCCTACCTTTGCAGACGAACGAGCGGCGTTCAACCCTACCTGCAACACAAGAAAATAACCGGGTGTCGTCATGGCGGCGTCTTCGCAGAGGGGTCGACAGCGCCAGGCGGCGGCGTGCCTGCGGGCTGGCGGGTTGCGCGTGCAGCCGCTGTTCCCGCCTGCTGCTCCAGGCAAGCTCTGCAGGCTTGCAAGCCCATCTTGATGTGCTTTTCGACCATCTTGACCGTGATCCCCATCTCCTCGGCGACCTCGGCATGCGACAGTCCCTCGAACTTGTGGAGCATAAAGGCCTGGCGGCAACGCACCGGCAGTTCGCCGATGGTGGTCAGGAGTGCCTGAACGCCTTGCCGTGACGCGACGGCCACCTCGGGTTCGAAGGCGGGCGGCGCGGCCAATTGGCTCAGCGTCTCTTCGTCCTCATCCGTGTCCACGGTCTCGCCCAGGGCGGCCCGACGCACCTGGTCGTGGCGGTGACGATCGATCAGCAGATTGCGCGCCGTGCGGTACAGCAACGCCCGCGGATCGACGATGTCCTCGCCATTTTTTTGCGCGACGAGCACCCGGGCATAGCTCTCTTGAACGAGGTCCGCGGCCGTGTGCTGATCCTTGACCGAGCGTCCCAGGAAGTGCAGCAGTTCGCGGTAGTAGCGGGTGAACACGGGACGAAGTCGAACAGGACGCAGGGCAGGGGGCGGCGACGAGAAGAGGTGCCGCGTCGCGACGGACGCGGCAGGTATTATGTGGCAAATGCTTATCGTTCTCATTGCGAACGCTACACTCCACGTCCCACTCGCACCTTGCTGTCATGGCGGCTTCTGAATTTCCAGCCCATCCGCAGATCGAATCGCTCTACAGCGACCATCATGGCTGGCTGCGGGGCTGGCTCGGCAAGAAGCTTGGCGACATGCATCAGGGGGCCGATCTCGCGCACGACACCTTCGTGCGCCTGCTGGCCAAGCAGGAGGCGGTCGCGATCCAGGAGCCGCGCGCCTTTCTCACCACGGTGGCGCAGCGCGTGCTGGCCAACCACTGGCGCCGCCAGCAGCTGGAGCGCGCGTACCTCGAGGCGCTGGCCCAGGTGCCGCAGGCGATGGCACCTTCGGAAGAAGAGCGCGCCATCCTGCTGCAGACGCTGACCGAAATCGACCGCCTGCTCAATGGCTTGCCGCCGCCCGTCAGGCGCGTGTTCCTGCTGACCCAGCTCGACGGCCTGGGCCACGCCGAGGTCGCGGCATTGATGTCGATCTCCATCACCACGGTGAAGCGCTATCTCGTCAAGGCCGCCATGCAGTGCTACTTCGCGGACGCGCAGCCGGCATGACGGAGGCGCCCGTTCCAAGGCACGTCGCACAGCGCGCGACCGAATGGCTGCTCGATCTGCAGGGCGAGCCCGCCGCGTCCAGGCTGCGCGACGAATGGCAGCGCTGGCGCGCTGCGCATCCCGACCACGAGCGCGCCTGGCAGCGCATCGAAGCCGTCAACGGCCAGCTCCACCGGCTGGCCACGCCGGTCGGCACGGCCATGGCCCATGCGGCACTCACGCGCACCGGTTCGCGCGGGCGCCGTCAGGCCGTCACCGCGCTGGCCGTGCTGCTGTTCGCGGGCGGCGCGGCGTGGACGGTCGGGCGCCAGACGCGCTGGGGCGAAGAAATCGCCGCTCAACGCACCGGTCTCGGCGAACGTCGCACGACCACGCTGGACGACGGCACGGTGCTGGTCCTGAACACCGGTACCGCCGTCGACGTGAAGTTCAGCGCAACCGAACGGCGCGTGCGTCTCCTGTCGGGCGAATTGCTCATCACCACTGCCAAGGACGCGCTGGGCCGCCCCTTCCTGATCGAGACCGCGCAGGGCGAGGCGCAGGCACTGGGCACGCGCTACACGGTGCGCCAGTTCGACGGGGCCAGCGACATCGCCGTGTTCGAGGGCGCGGTGCGCATCACGCCGCGGCGCGCGGCCTGGCGCACGCAGGTGCTGCAGGCCGGCCAGAAGACCCGTTTCGCCGCCGACACCATCGACGCACCCCAATGGGCCGACGCCGACAGCACCGCCTGGACCGAGGGCTTCATCGTCGCCAAGGGCATGCGGCTGGCGGACTTCCTCGCCGAGCTGGGCCGCTACAGCGCGCGCCCGCTGTCGAGCGATCCGGCCGTGGCCGACCTGCGCGTGTCGGGCTCGTATCCGCTGGCGGACATCGACAAGGTGCTGGACACGCTCAGTGCCGTGCTGTCGCTTGAGGTGCAGGTCGTCACGCGCTTCTGGGGCCTGCAAACGGTGCGGGTGAGCCTGGCACCCCGAAAAAAAATATCGCCAGGGGTGGTCCGTTCTTGAATCTCGGGGGACATGGAAGGTGAAAGCCACCACCTTCAACCTTCGCACTTCAAGAAAAATGCATCGCGGACCAACCCAACGCCCCCTCTGCAACGCCCTGTCGCGTGCCATCCATCAGTTCGCCCTGGGCGGTATCGCCGCGGCGAGCGTGCTGGCGCTGCCGGGCGTCGCCATCGCCCAGCCCGCCGCGGCGCCGACGCGCAACTTCAGCATCGCCCCCGGCCGGCTCGACGACGCGCTGGGCCGCTTCGGCCGCGAGGCCGGGATCCTGCTGTCGTTCCCGACCGAGACGACGGCCGGCATGCGCAGCAACGGCCTGCAGGGCAGCTATTCGGTGCAGGGCGGACTCGACGCGCTGCTGGCCGGCAGCGGCCTGCGCGCCACGCAGCAGCCCAACGGCAGCTATGTGCTGACCCGCCAAGCCGCACCGGCAGCGGCGCCGGCAGCCGCTGCCGATGCCGCGCTGCCCACGGTGACGGTGCTCGGCTCGGCGGAAGGCGAAACGGCCACCGGTCCCGTCGACGGCTACGCCGCCAAGCGCAGCGCGACCGCCACCAAGACCGACACGCCGATCATCGAGACTCCGCAGTCGATCTCGGTGCTCGGGCGCAGCGAACTCGAGTCGCGCGGCGCGCTCGATGTGACCGAGGCGCTGCGCTACGTGCCGGGTGTCACCGTCGACCAGTACGGGCCCGATTCGCGCGGCCAGGACTGGGTCAACCTGCGCGGCTTCTACGGTTTCGGAACGGCGCTGTACCTCGACGGACTGCCGATGGCGACCAACGCCAACTTTGCCAACCAACGCTCCGAGCCCTATGGCCTGGAGCGCATCGAAGTGCTGCGCGGCCCGACCTCGGTGCTCTATGGGCAGGGCGAGGCCGGCGGCATCGTCAACCGCGTGAGCAAGCGCCCGCGTGCCGATGCGGTGAACGAAATCGAAGTGCAGCTCGGCAATTTCAACCGGCGCCAGGTGGCCGCGGACCTGGGCGGCAAGCTCGACGCCGACGGCAAGCTGCTCTATCGCATCGTCGGTACGGGGCTGGACACGGGCACGCAGGACAAATACAGCAACGGCGATCGGGGTGCCAACCAGCGCTTCTACCTCGCCCCCTCGCTGACATGGAAGCCGTCCACCGACACGACGCTCACGCTGCTGTCGGAAATCAAGCGCGACCGCAACCGCGGCTACGCCTTCTACTACACGAACCCCGAGCCGCCGCCCGTGGGCAGCATCACGCGCGTGCTGGTCGGCGAGCCCAACTACAACGGCTTCGACCAGGACCAGTCGAGCATCGGCTACCAGTTCGAGCACCGCCTGAACGACACGTGGACCTTCCGCCAGAATGCGCGCGTGGCCGATGTCAAGGTCAACTACCGCCGGGTGCAGGACGGCGCGTTGCTGGACGACGGCCACACGATCGAGCGCAACGCCGCCGCCTTCGACGAGAAGACGCGCCAGAGCGTCATCGACACGCAGCTGCAGGGCAAGCTGCGCACGGGCAACGTCGAGCACACGCTGCTGGTGGGCACCGACTGGTCCGAGCGCAAGCTCACGTTCCTGCGGCATCCGGGTACCGCGCCCGATCTGGACACGCTGTTCCCCGTCTACGGCCTGCCGTTCGCCGCGCCGACGGAGCTGACGGACGACTCGCGCCAGAAGCTGCGCCAGACCGGCCTCTATGTGCAGGACCAGTTGCGCTTCGACCGCCACTGGCTGCTGACGCTGGGCGGCCGCATGGACTGGGCCTCGCAGAGCACCGTCGACCGCCTGGCCGGCACCGTGCAGCGCCAGAGCGACCACGCCTTCAGCGGCCGCGCCGGCCTGACCTACCTCACCGATTCGGGCTGGGCACCGTACGTGAGCTATGCCACGTCATTCCTGCCGCAGGCGGGCCGTGACTTCTACGACGAGGCCTTCAAGCCCACGCGCGGCAAGCAGACCGAGATCGGCATCAAGTACGCGCCCGAGGACAGCCGCAGCCTGTTCACCGCCGCCGTCTTCGACCTGACCAAGCGCAACGTGCTCACGCTGGACCCGGATCACACCGACTACTACCTGCAAACCGGCGAAGTGCGCTCGCGCGGGCTCGAGCTGGAAGGCAAGTTCAGCCTGGCACGCGGCCTGGACGCCACGGCCAACTACACCTGGAACGACGTGAAGGTCACGCGCAGCAACGACGGCAACCAGGGAAGGATGCCCGTCAACACGCCGAAGCAGACCGCCTCGGCCTGGCTGGACTACAAGGTGCAGGGCGGGGATCTGCAGGGCGTGGGCTTCGGCGTCGGCGTGCGCTATGTCGGCTCGACCTACGACGACGCTGCCAACACGGTGCGCACGCCGTCATTCACGCTGGTCGACGCGGCCATCCACTACGAGCGCGGGCCGTGGCGCTTCGCACTCAACGTGAGCAACCTCGCCAACAAGAAATACGTCGCGACCTGCAGCAGCGGCTGCCTGTGGGGCTCGGAACGCACGGCGGTGCTGAGCGCGAAATACCGTTGGTGAAAGTCGGCGTCGTAGCGATTGGGCTCTGCTCGGTTCGCGTCTTTGCGCCCTTGCCGAACAAGGGGCGCGGACCGGAGGAGAGCATCCATCCTATTTCCGAGCCTTCTCGACTTCTGCCATCAACTCCTTGACGGTGGTGTCGCCCACCGATGCGGCGTACTTGTCGATCACCGGCTTGACCTTGGCGCGCAGCTTCGTCATCTCTTCCGGTGAAATTTCCGAAACGGTCATGCCCGCCTTTTTCAACGCGTCGAGCGCGCCATCGGCGGCGCCTCGCGAGGCGGCGCGCTGAAACACGGTCGCCTCGTTCGACGCCTGCGTCAGGATCTTTTTCTCTTCCGCGCTCATGCTGTCCCAGGTCTTCTTGCTGATCAGCAGCGCCTGCGGGTTGTAGATGTGCCGGGTCTGGGTGATGTACTTCTGCACCTCGGAGAACTTCGACGACAGGATGGTCGTGTTCGGATTCTCCTGGCCGTCGACCGCCTTCTGCTCGAGCGCAGGGTACAGCTCGGGAAACGGCAGCGGGGTTGCGTTGGCGCCCAGCGCGCTGAACACGTCGATATAGATCGGCGACTGGATCACGCGGATCTTCAGGCCGGTGATGTCGTCCGCCCTGGTGATCGGTCGCCTGCTGTTGGTGAGGTTGCGAAAACCCAGGTCCCAGTAGCCCAGGCCGTACAGGCCTTTGTCCTCCAACTTGGCCATGAGCTTCTGGCCGAAGGGGCCGTCGGTGACCGCATCGGCCTCTTTGCCATCGTTGAACAGGAAAGGGAAGTCGTAGGCCGCAAACTCCTTCACCTGCGCCGAGAGAATGCCCGCGTTCAGCACCGTGAGTTCGATCGTTCCGCCTTGCAGCGCCGACACGGTTTGCAGGTCACCGCCGAGCACGCCACCTGCAAACAACTTCACCTTCATCTTGCCGTCGGATTTGGCAGCTACCAGGTCGGCGAACTTCTGCGCACCCAGCGCCTGCGGGTGGCCGGTCTGGTTCTGGAACGCGAACTTGAGCGTGCGCTCCTTGACCTGCGCAGCCACGCCTGACGCGGCAAGAACGGCCGTGGCGGCGACGGTGGCCACCAGCAGCCTGCGAATCGCACTCTTCGTCTTCATGGCAGTTGTCTCCTCGTTGTGTCGTTCATGCTCTTTTCTTGAATAGCGCCGAAGCACCGCTGGCGCGCGCGACCTCCTCGACCGTACCGAGCAGCGCAGGTCCCAGTGCCTCCATCCGTTGCGACGTCAGCCTGACGGCGGGCCCCGCGATGGTGATGACGCCGATCACCGAACCGTTGACAGCGAAGACCGGTGCGGCCATGGCGGTCATTCCCGGTGCGAACACCTCGTTGATCATGCTGAACCCGCGCTGGCGAGTGGCTTTCACATAGGTCATCACCGCCTTGAGCGTGGTGGGCGCCTTCGGGCCGTAGTCTTCGGGCTTGCCCAGCCCCTTCTTGGCCACCAGTGCCATGGCATCGTCCTCGCTCATCGTCGAGAGCCATGCGTGTCCGGCGGCGCTGCACGACAGGGCGACCGACAGCCCCATGTCCGGGTCGTAGCGAAGCCCGTGCGTGGCCCCTTGCGCCTTGGCCACGAAGGTCAGGTCTTCGCCATCGACCACCGCCAGGCGCACCAGTTCGCCGGAGGTCGAGGCCAGTTGGTCGAGCAAGGGCTGCGCCACGTCCACGATCCCCGAGTTGCTCAGGAACGACAAGCCGACGGAGACGAGCTTGATGGTCAGAACATAGTGGCCATCGGCCAGGTTCTGCCGCACGTACCCGCAGCGAATCAGTTCCGTCAGCAATCGGTGCAATGCGCTCAAGGGGATCTGCAATTGACTGGCCGCGGTGGACAGTGCAACGCCCTGCGGATGCTCCGCCAGATATTCCAAGACCTTGAAGCTGCGTCCCAGCATTTCGCTCATTTCATGTCTCCCGGTTCAGTCGCGCCCATTTGTCCGCGCGACGTTGCGACGTTATCACTCTATCAGATCATGGGAAGGGATTTCCATAATGGAAAGCTTTTCCGGAAAACTCAGAATCGCGCCAGTCAGACTTTTCTGCCTTCCTCTGGAGACCATCCGTGAAACTTCTTCGTACGCTTGCCGTCGCCGGCCTGTGCATCGGTCTTGTCGCCCCGACCTGGGCCCAGCAGGAGCGGGTGATCCGCTTCGGCCATCTCAACAACGCGGACCATCCGGTGAGCTTCGGCGTGAAGCGCTTCGCCGAACTGCTCGCCGCCAAGAGCGGCGGCAAGATGAAGGTGCAGGAGTACCCGGCCTCCCAGCTCGGCAACGAGATGCAGCAGCAGTCCGCCCTGCAAGGCGGCGTGCAGCAGATGTCGGCGCCGGCCACGACCTCGCTGGCGGGCATCGTCAAGGAGTTCGGTCTGGTCGACTTTCCGTTCTCGGTGAACAACTTCGCGCAGGCCGATGCGCTGCTCGATGGTCCGCTGGGTCAGGCGCTGATTGCCAAGCTGCCGGAAAAGGGCCTCGTGGCCCTGGGCTATTGGGACCTGGGCTTTCGCAACGTGACGAACAGCAAGCGCCCCATCGCCAAGCCGGAAGATCTCGAGGGCCTGAAGATCCGGGTCATTCCCAACCCCGTGTTCCTGGAAACCTTCAAGTCCTTCAAGGCGAATCCGGTGCCGATGCCTTTCGCCGAACTCTATGGCGCCCTCGAGTCGAAGGCGGTCGACGGCCAGGAAAATCCCTATTCGGTGATCCTGTCAAACAAGTTCTTCGAGGTGCAGAAGTTCGTGAGCGCCACGAACCACGTGTACGCGGCCAACATCGTGCTGGTCAGCAAGAAATTCTGGGATTCGCTGAGCGCCGCCGAGCAGAAGATGATGAATGAGGCGGCCGACGAAGCGCGAGGCTATCAGCGGCAGGTCAGCCGCGCCGCCGCGCAGAAGGCGATCGGAGACCTGCAAGCCAAGGGCGCGCAGTTCAACGAGGTGAGCGCCGCAGAGCAGGTGCGCATGCGCGAGATCGCCAAGCCCGCGATCGACAAGTTCGCTTCGCAGTACGACGCCGGCATCGTCAAGCTCTACAACGACGAACTCGCTCGCATCCGCAAACAATGAACGCAGGCACGGCTCACTTCATGAAAATCCTCGTTCTCCACGGTCCCAACCTCAACCTGTTCGGGCGCCGCGAACCTCATATCTACGGCAAGACCACGCTTGCGGAAATCAACGCCCAGTTGCAAGCGCTGGCGAGCGAACTCGGCGTGGCACTGGAGACGATCCAGTCCAACCACGAAGGCGATCTCATCGACTTCCTTCACTCCCATATCGACGATGCCCAAGGCGCGCTGGTCAACCCAGCGGGTCTCACCCAGCACGGCGTGCCATTGCACGACGCGATCAAGGCCATGCCGTTCCCGACCATCGAGGTGCACATGTCGAACATCGCTGCACGTGAAACCTGGCGTGCGCATTCGATCATTTCGCCGGCGGTGAAGGGGACGGTGCAAGGCCTGGGGCCGCACTCCTACCTGGCCGCATTGCGTGCCCTGGTCGATATGCAAAAACAGGCGGCTGCCTCCTGAAACACCAGGCTGTCCGATGTCGACGGACCGCCAGAGAGAAAAACAAGATGAATCAATGGATCGATCGGTGCTGTGCCGGCATCGAGGCACTGATCGCCGCCGCGCTCGCGGTCATGGTCGTGCTCGTGTTCGGCAATGTGGTGCTGCGGTACGGTTTCAATTCGGGCATCACCGTGTCCGAAGAGGTGTCGCGCTGGCTCTTCATCTGGATGACCTTCCTTGGCGCGGTGGTCGCGCTCAAGGAGCACGGCCATCTGGGCGTGGACATGGTGGTGCAGAAGTTGCCGCCCGTCGGCAAGAAAATCTGCCTCGCGACAGGCCACGTGGTCATGCTCTACATCGTCTGGCTTCTCTTTCAGGGGAGCATGGCGCAGGCACGCATCAACTGGGACGTCACGGCACCGGTCACCGGCGCATCGATGGCCATCGTCTATGCCTCGGGCGTGGTGTTCTCTGTGTTGGCCGCGTTCATCCTGGGGCTCGATCTGCTTCGACTGCTGACGGGACGAATCGCCGACGATGACCTGGTGATGATCCAGGAGTCGGAGGAGGCGATCCAGCTCAAGCAGATCCTGGGGCCGAAAGACGAGGAACCGGGAGCACGCAAATGACCATCCTTGTCTTCGTGGGCTCCCTGCTCGTGGCCATGGCCATGGGCATTCCCATCGCGTTCTCCCTGCTCGCATGCGGCGTGGCGCTGATGTGGCACCTTGATCTGTTCGATGCGCAGATCCTTGCGCAGAACGTGATCGGCGGCGCCGACAGTTTTCCGCTGCTGGCAGTGCCGTTCTTCATGCTGGCTGGCGAGATCATGAATGTCGGGGGCCTGTCCAAGCGCATCGTCGACCTCGCGCTCGCGCTGGTCGGTCACGTGAAGGGCGGCCTGGGCTACGTGACCATCATGGCCGGCTGCCTGCTCTCGGCGCTCTCCGGTTCGGCTGTCGCGGACGCCGCCGCGCTGACCGCCTTGCTGCTGCCGATGATGGTCAAGGCGGGCCATGACAAGGCGCGGGCGGGCGGCCTCATCGCTGCCACGGGAATCATCGGGCCCGTGATTCCACCCAGCATCGGCCTGGTGATATTCGGCGTTGCCGCCAACGTATCGATCTCCAAGCTCTTCATGGCCGCCATCGTGCCGGGGCTGCTGATCGGCGGCGCGCTGTGGGTGACCTGGGCATGGCTCGTTCGACACGAGAAGATCCAGCCACCGCCGCGCAAGCCGGCGCGCGAAGTCATGAAGGCCGCGCGGGATGCCGGCTGGGCGCTGCTGTTGCCCGTCATCATCCTGGTCGGTCTGCGCATGGGGGTGTTCACGCCGACAGAGGCCGCGGTGGTGGCGGCCGTCTACGCGTTCTTTGTCGCCACCTTCATCTATCGCGAGCTGAGTTTCGACGCGCTCTACAAGGTGTTCGTGAGCGCCGCGAAGACAAGCGCCGTGGTCATGTTCCTGATTGCGGCGGCGATGGTGAGCGCCTGGCTGATCACGGTGGCGGATCTGCCGTCCAAGGTGGTGGGGCTGCTCGAGCCCTTCATGGGGAACAAGATCCTCCTGATGATCATGGTCATGCTGCTGGTCATGGCGGTGGGCACGGCGATGGACATGACACCCACCATCCTGATCCTGACACCGGTGCTGATGCCCGTCGTCATTGCCGCGGGCATCGACCCGGTCTACTTCGGCGTCATGTTCATCATCAACAACTCCATCGGGCTCATCACGCCGCCCGTGGGGGTGGTGCTGAACGTCGTCGCAGGCGTCGGGAAGATGAAGATGGACGATGTCACCCGC
The DNA here is from genome assembly GCF_022009635.1 of Variovorax paradoxus. Lineage (NCBI taxonomy): Bacteria > Pseudomonadati > Pseudomonadota > Betaproteobacteria > Burkholderiales > Comamonadaceae > Variovorax > Variovorax paradoxus. Next base: position 7,770,391 of record NZ_CP091716.1, on the reverse strand, counting down.
GGTGTCCTGCCGTTCATGGCGGCCGAGTTCGCGATCATGTTCGTCATGGTGATCTTCCCGCAGTTGGTGACGGTGCCCGCCCGATGGTTCGGGGGCTGAGATGACCCGTGCCCCGATGCGCTTCGTGCGCCCCGTGTGGCTCGCCGCGCTTGCGCTCCTGGCCCAGTCTTGTGCATCCGCGCGGGATCCCGAGCGCGAAGTTCTTCCCGAACAGCGCCAGCGGCTTGCCTTCGTCTCTCCCACCGGGCTGACGCCACTGGGCGGACGCGTGCTTTTTTCCGCTTTCCACGTGGCATCGGGGCAGGAGCTCTGGATCACGGACGGCAGCATCGCCGGTACTGCGATGCTCAAGGACATCCGTCCCGGCTTCCGAGGATCTTTTCCCGTCTGGCAGACGCCGTTCCGTGGCCATGTCTACTTCACGGCCACGGACGGCGCGAGCGGTCTGGAGCTCTGGCGAACCGACGGTACGGCCGCGGGCACTTCGCTCGTCATCGATTTGCGGCCGGGCGAGGAGGGTGCCATGCCCAGCGAGCTGACCGTGTTTCGCGACGCGCTGTACTTTGTCGCCAATGACGGCAGCACCGGCTTCCAGGTGTGGAAGACCTCGGGCAGCACGCAGACCACGACGCGCGTGTCCTCGATCGACGCCGGTCCTCGCGCGGTCGCGCGCCAGCTCACGGTGGCCGGCAAACGCCTGTTCTTCACCGCGACCACCCGCGAGCATGGCCATGAACTCTGGGTCAGCGAAGGTGCGCCAGAGAACACGCGGATGGTGAAGGACATCCGCCCGGGTATCGAGGACGCGGAGATCCAGGGCCTGACCGCCGTGGGTGACAGCATCTACTTCACCGCCAACGACGGTGTGCACGGGGCCGAGTTGTGGAAAAGCGATGGCACCGAGCGGGGCACGCGAATGGTGAAGGACATTCGGCCTGGGGACGCATCCTCGCGTCCCACGCACCTGATCGCGCTCGACCGCATGCTGTACTTCGCCGCCAACGACGGTATCCACGGCACCGAGCTGTGGAAGAGCGACGGCACCACGGCCGGCACCACGCTGGTGAAGGACATCCGACCCGGAGCAGAGGGCGCCATTGCAAGTCCCTTGTCGGCGATGGGAGGGCGGCTGTACTTTGCCGCGACCGACGGTGTATCCGGCGCGGAACTGTGGCGCAGCGATGGCACGGCGAAGGGGACCACGCTGGTCAAGGACATCGTGCCAGGCGCCGAGAGCGGGTCGCCTGCGCGCTTTGCGGCCATCGGAGCCCGGCTGTGGTTTTCCGCGAACGGCGGAAGCGCCACCGGCGTCGAGCCCTGGACGAGCGACGGCTCGCCGGCCGGTACCCGCGCCGTGGCCGATATCGCGGCCGGTTCTCGCAATTCGATGCCGTTGGGCTTTCGTGCATTCGGGGACGCGGTGCTCTTTGTCGCCGATGACGGTCATGGCAATGAGCGCCTGTGGATACGCCGCGGCAATGGCCGGGTGGCATTGATCGGAGACCCGCTCGAGCAGCGGTTGCGCTGATCCGGCGCTCGCCCTCATGAGGAAAAAAAAGCACCGGCGGATGCCGGTGCTTTTTTTGCTGCGAGCCGCCGAACGAAGGCCGTCAGTACACGACGATCTTGCCGGTGGGTCGCGGGCTGTGGCAGTCGTTGTAGAAATACTCGCCGGGCGTGTCGAAGGTATGGTTTGCGGACTGTCCCGGCGCCAGCCTGAAGTCGAAGCGGCCTTCGAAGAACTGGGTGGCGCAATGCGTGTTGGAGTTGCCGCCCGGGTTGGTGAAGGTCACCGTGGTGTTGGCCGGCACGCGCATGAAAGTCGGTGTCATGGCGTTGACCGCCGTCGACTCGACAGCTCCGGGCGCGTTCGCCGCAGTCTGCACGCGTGCCAGGAACACGGTGTTGGGCGTGGGCAGCGCCGAGCCCTCCACGGCCGCGCCCGACACCGGGCGACGCACGACGGGCGGGATCGGCGTTGCGGGCGGTTGCACCGTGCCTCCGACCTTGAATGCCCACAGGCGGTCGCCGCGGGGCGCCGAGTCGCCATAGGGAATGCTCGTGCCGCCGGAGAACACCGCGACATACTGCTCGCCGTCGATCTCGTACGTGATCGGGCTGGCGCTGATCGCGGCCCCCGTCTGGAAGCGCCACAGCTCGCTGCCGTCATTGGCATCCATGGCCAACAGGTTGCCGTCGGGCTGGCCGATGAAGAGAAGGTTGGACCCCGTGGTCAGGATGCCGTTGCCGTGCGCCAGGGAGTACGGCATCTGCTTTTTCCACTTGACCAGATTGGTGCCGGGATCGACGGCCACGACGGCGCCGGTCATGTAGGTACCCGGCGGGCGCAGGCCGTTGCTCGCCTCGGTCAGCGAATGCGCCGCCGACACGTAACCCATGCCCGTGTAGACCAGCCCGGTGCGCTGGCTGTACGACTGGTGGTTCCAGTTGGCTCCGCCGCCATGCCCCGGAATGGAGAGTATCGGCACGTCCCAATGCGCGTCATAGAGGCAGCCCTTCACATAGTTGGGCACCGCGCGGTTGGGGTCGCCTGGAATCGCCGTGCCCAGTGGCTGGTCCACGATGCAGGTCTCGGTCCAGGCACCCTGGCGCGGCAGGGGCTGCGTGGGCCAGCTCGCCTGGCGGGCGTCCTGTTTCACCGGCACTTCGTCGATGCCGAGCGGCGCGCTGCCGTCCTTGCGATCGAGGATGTAGTACATGCCGGTCTTGCTGCCATAGATCACGACCTTGCGATCGCGTCCGTCGATCTTCACGTCCGCGAGCACTGGCGACATGACGTTGTCCATGTCCCAGATGTCGTGGTGAACCGACTGGAAGTGCCACTTGTATTCGCCGGTCTTGAGGTCCAGGGCGACGATCGAATTGGCGAACAGGTTCAGTCCGGGACGCGTGGAACCGTTCTGCGACGAACCCCCGCGCACGTTGCCGAAAGTCCAGTAGACAAGACCCAGCTCGGGGTCCACCGCCGGATGGATCCAGGGCGTCGCGCCGGTGCGATCGGACTCGGCGGCGCCACCCCAGGTGTCGTAGCCGATCTCGCCGGCGCGAGGCACGCCCCAGAACGAAGTCAGCACCTTGCCGGTGAGGGCATCGGCGGAGAACGCGGCGCCGCGGTTGCCGTCGTTGGTGCCCAGGTAGAGGCGCTTGTCGTGATAGACGAGCGCCACTTTCTGAAGCGACCCCTGGTAGTCGGGGTCGGTGGTGCTGCTCGGATATTGCTTGATCCATGCGATCGCGCCGGTGTCGGTCCGCAGCGCCACCAGCCGGTTGCCGGTGGCGACGGTGAACACCAGCCCCAGATCCTTCGCCACAGCCACGCCGCGGCGGGTGATTGCACCGTAGGGCGTGGTCCATTTCCATTTCGTGAGGCCGGTCTTGCCATCCACGGCGATCACATTGCCGACGGCGGATTCGATGTAGACGACGCCATCGACCACCACCGTCGTGCTCTGGTTGTTGCCGGTGTTCATGCCGCCTTCGATCTGGTTGACCCAGGCGCCGCCCAATTGGCCGATCACGCCTTTGTCGATCTTGCGCAGGCTGGAGTAGTTCTGGTTGCCCAGATTGCCCCCCACCTTGGGAAAGTCCTTGTCGCCGGCGGTGCAGCAGTCGGACAGGTCGGCCGCGGGCGCAGCCGCCGCCGGCGGCGACGCTGACGGTGGCGCGCCGGATGCCGGCGGCGGCGCGGGGGCCGGCGCCACCGGCAGGAAGGGGGCGCCGTCGCCGCTCGAGCCGCCACAGGCGCTGATCAGCAACGGCGATGCGAGCACGCCGCAGGAGACCAGCAGCGTGACCAATGATTTTTGCTTCATGGATATCTACCCCGTGAACGGTTCTTGGGCGTTACTCGGTGCAAAAAGGCGTCAGGCCCATCGCCGACTTGACGCCCTGGATGACGAGCTTCTGGAACTCGATGGCGCCGACGCCCTGCAGGTCGGCGGTGAACGAGTGGGCGTTGTGCCCGAGGGTCGTGAGCCATGCGCGGCCGCCGTCGTAGTACTGGCACCAGGCGACCGGATGGAAGTCCGCGTGGCCGGGGTGCGGAGCCGCCGTCAGCGGCTTCAGCGTCGAGGTGTCGACCTTGGCCAGGAACTTCACCTTGGTGGGGAAGGGCATGAGGTTGTACCACTCGTCCTGGAAGGAGAAGCGCTTGGGCACCTCCTTCGTCGAGGGATCGTCCGAGACGATCTCGACATCGCCTGCGCGGTTCGGCGCGTGGTTGTAGAAGTTTGCGTTGCCGAGCAGGCCTTCGTAGTAGGGCCAGTTGTATTCCGCGCCGAAAGCGTTGTGCAGGCCGACGAAGCCGCCCCCGCGGCGCATGTAGTTGCGCAGCGCGGTGCGCGCGGCGTCCTGGCTGGTGCTGACCGCCCCGTTCCACAAGGTGTCGCGGTTCGAGCTCGCGAAAATGATCGCCTTGTAGTTGTTGATGCGGCCGCTGAGGATCGCGACGTCTTCCGTCCAATCGACGGTGATGCCCTCGGCCGACAGCATGCGCACCAGGCCGGCCTGCATCACGTTGTCCGGGTTCATCACGGGGTTCAGGCCCGAGGCCATCGGCGTGCCCAGCACTGCATGGCGCGGGCCCGCCGTGCGCGAGTACACCAGCACGCGATCCGGCGTCGTGGCGAAGGCGCCCCAGTCGTTGTAGCACTTGGGATTCGTACCCCTGCAGACGTTGTAGTAGGTGTCGAAGCTGTCGTCGGCGGCCTCGGCGACCGGGTCTGCCTGCTCGGCCGGCGCTTGGACCGCGGGCGCGGTCGGGTTGCTCGACGCCGCCGGCGCAGCGGAGAGGGCTGCGAAAGGCACGCTTGCGCCGCCTCCGCTTCCTCCTCCGCATGCGGCGACGGTCAGTGCCACGGCCGCCGCCAAGGCGAGCCTGAGAGTCAATGATTGGGCAAGTTCCAAGGGAGTCTCCTCGTTCTGATCGATGGCGCAGAGCATGCGAGCGCTCTGCTGAGGCTGGCCGGCTGCTCCGCTGTCGCGGGGGCTGGCCGGGGGCGATCATAAGGATTGAGTGGAAATTATTTCCATAATGGAAATCCCTTCCTATTTTGAGATCGACCAAAGCCCTCACTTCAAAATGAGTCGAAAGACGAGGTCGGTGTCCGGGCTGCGCCCAGGACTCGCGTCCCTTCAGTTCAGTCGCGTGTTGAAGGGGTGTTCGTGCGCACGCCGGAGGTCGCGCATGGCTTCATGGGCGTCGTCAGGCACCGGGACGGCCTTGAGCTCGCCCCGCAGCGGCCTCGATGCAGCTCGCAGCTGCTGAAAGTCACCCCTGTGTCAGGGCCTGGGCGACAGCGAAGCTGTCCTCCAGCATGTGATAGCGCGTGATCAGGCCGTCATGCACCGCCATGTCGAAGACGAATTCCGTCTCGATCAGCTTGCCCGTGCGCTTGACCCGTGAAGCGAGCGAGCCCAGAACTACGGCGCGAGAACCGTCGACAAGAATGCCGGTCACCTCGAAGCGCTCGGACACCAGCAGCTCGCGAATCTGGCGATAGAAGGTCGCGACGCCCGCCCGCCCCGTTTTCCTGCCGATCCAGGGCACCGTCGCCACGTCGCCCGCGATCAGCCAATCGACCTTCTCGTCGAACAAGGACGCGATTTCATCCGGGTCGGCGCCCGTGCGGGCCTTGGCAAAGAGTTGCTCGACGATTCCGCGGGTGTGTTCAGTGGACATGCGAATGTTTCAGGCAGACGGAAGCTCAAGCGTAGCCATTTGCCCGCCCGCCGCTTAGAAGCCTCGCGTCTAAGCTCATGCGGATGAAGTATTTGCAAATCACATGCTAAATGCTTCATGATGATGAAAATGGATACTGAAACCCATGGAACATCGTCAGCTTGAAGCTTTTGCCGCCGTCATGTCGACCGGTAGCGTCACTGGCGCGGCACGGCTGCTGGCGCGCTCCCAGCCGGCGGTGTCCCGGCTGGTGCAGGAACTCGAAGCCGAGATCGGCTATGCGCTGTTCACCCGCCACGGTCCTCGCGTGACGCCGACCGAGCAGGGTTTTCTGCTCTACGAAGACGTCGACCGCGCCCTTGGCAGCCTTCAGCAGATTCACCTGCGCGCGGCCGAGATCGCGCGCGGCAATGCACAGCCGCTGCTGCTGGCCGCCACCTCCGCGCTGGCGCTCGGGTTGCTGCCGCAGGCGCTGCGGCAGATGGAAGCGCAGGCCGGCGCCGTGCCCATCCAGCTGCGCAGTGCGTCGCCCGAACAGGTCGTGCATGCGGTCCTCAGCGGCGCGGTGCAGCTCGGCGCCAGCAGCCTGCCGCTGGAGCACCGCGGGCTGGAGGTGCACTGGATCGGGCAGATGCCCTGCGTGGCCGTGCTCCCGCAGAACGATCCGCTGGCGGCGCATGACGTGGTGCCGCTGGCGGCACTGGCGCAGCGCCGCATCATCACCATGAGCAACCCGTTCCGCCTGCGCCACCGACTCGACGCCACGCTGGCGCGCGCGGGCCATTCGCCGACGCAGCGCGACGCGCTGATCGAGACCAATTCGTCGGTCAACGCCCAGGCGCTGGCCCGCGCCGGGCTCGGCGTGGCCGTGCTGGAGCCGCTGACCGCCTGCGGCGCGCCGCTCGAAGGCCTGGCCGTGCGGCCGCTCGATACCGATATTCCCTTCGTCTTTGGCGTGGTCACACCGCAGGCCAGGCCGATCACGGCGCCGGTGCGCGCGCTGATCGACGCCCTGCTGGCCGCCGCCAGCGCGCTGCCGCATTTCGTGCGGCACGACGTGTCGGCCCACGCCGCGCTGCTGCGCACCCTGTACGGCGGCGACGACGCCGCCGCAGGCGACGAAAGCCTTTCCTGAAAGCCCTTGTGACGAACGAACCCCTCGGCCTGCCCGCACTCGAAACGCGCCTGCGGCAAGACCTCTCATGGCTCGGCCTGCCGGCCAGGCGCTGGGTGCCCCCCCACCCGACACAGGGCGATGCGCTGCTGGACGTCGCCATCGTCGGCGGCGGCATGGCGGGCCTTGCGCTGCTCGCCACGCTCACGCACCTGGGCGTGCACGCCCGCATCTACGACCGCGCGCCCGCCGGCTTCGAAGGGCCCTGGGCCACCACCGCGCGCATGGAGACGCTGCGTTCGCCCAAGGAGCTCACCGGCCCCGCGCTGGGCCTGCCCGCGTTGACCTTCCGCGCCTGGTTCGAGGCGCAATGGGGCCTTGCGGCGTGGGACGCGCTCGACAAGATTCCGCGCCTGCAGTGGGCCGAGTACCTGCGCTGGTATCGCCGCGTGCTCGGCCTCGACGTGCGCAACGGGCAGCAGGTGAGGGCGGTGCTGCCGCGCGCCGACGGCGTGGTGCAGCTCGACCTGGCCGATCTCGATGCCGGCGACAAGTTCTACAGCGTGCAGGCACGCCACGTCGTGCTCGCGACCGGCCGCGACGGTCTCGGCGGCGCCTGGGTGCCCGACTGGGCGGCGTCGCTGCCGCGCGATCGCTGGGCCCACTCTTCGGAACGCTGGGACGCCGCGAGCCTGCGCGGCAAGCGTGTCGCCGTGGTCGGCGGCGGCGCTTCGGCGATGGATGCCGCCGCGAGCGCGCTCGAAGCCGGCGCCGCGCGCGTCGACCTGCTGATCCGCCGCGCCGACCTGCCGCGCGTCAACAAGGGCAAGGGCGCCGGCAACCCGGGCATGGTCCACGGCTTCTGGCAATTGCCGGACGAATGGAAATGGCGCATTCGCCACTACATCAACGTGCAGCAGGTGCCCCCGCCGCACGGCAGCACGCTGCGCGTGTCACGCCACGCGAACGCGCATTTCCAGCTCGGCACGCCGGTGCTGGGCGCGGCGCAGCGGGCCGACGGCGCATTGCGGCTCGACACGGCCCAGGGCCCGCTGGCGGCGGACTTCGTCGTCTTCAGCACGGGCTTTCGCACCGACTGGGCGCTGCGCCCCGAGTTCGCCGCGTTCTCCTCGCAGGTGCGTGTCTGGCAAGACCGCTTCGCGCCGCCCGAGGGCATGACCGACAGCGAGCTCGCCGAATCGCCCGATCTGGGCCCGCTGTTCGAATTCCAGGAAAAGACGCCGGGCGCCTGCCCCGGGCTGGAGCGTGTGCACTGCTTCAACTACGCCGCCTCGCTCTCGCACGGCGCCGCGGCCGGCGACATTCCGCAGATCACCGACGGTGCCCAGCGCCTGGCGCGCGGCCTGGCCGCCAGGTTGCTGAGTGAAGACGCCGACCAGCACTTCGCCGCCATGCAGCGCTATGCCGAGCCCGAGCTCGACGGCGACGAATGGACGCCTTCGGCGCTGCCGCCCTACGTCGAACCCGCCGAAGCCGGCGACCGCGAGGTGGCGCCGTGACCGGTTGGCTGCTGCGCCGCGTGCTGCAGGCGCTGGGCGTCGTGGTGGTGATGACGGTGATCGTCTTCATCGGCCTGCATGCCATCGGCAACCCGATCGACATCCTGATCGGCGAGGACATGAACCAGCAGGAGCGCCTGGCCGCCATCGCGCGGCTCGGGCTCGACCAGCCGCTGTGGCGCCAGTACCTGGCCTTCGTCGACGGCGCGCTGCACGGCAGCCTGGGTCGCAGCTTCGTCTACCAGGAAGACGCCGTGCGCCTGATCCTGCAGCGCCTGCCGGCCACCATGGAGCTGGCCTTCGCGGCGCTGCTGATGGCGATCGTGGTGGGCGTGCCGCTGGGGCTCTTCGCGGGCATGAAGCCCGAGCACCCGGTGTCGCGCACGCTGATGGCCACCAGCATCGTCGGCTTCTCGCTGCCGGCCTTCTGGGTCGCGCTGATGCTGATCATGGTGTTCAGCGTGCAGCTCGGCTGGCTGCCCGCGAGCGGGCGCGGCGCCACGCGCGAACTGTTCGGCGTGCAGTGGTCCTGGCTCACGCTCGACGGCTGGCAGCACCTGCTGCTGCCGGCCTTCAACCTGGCGCTGTTCAAGATCTCGCTGGTGCTGCGGCTCACGCGCGCCGGCGTGCGCGAAGTGCTGCCGCAGGACTACGTGAAGTTCGCACGCGCCAAGGGCCTGACGCCCACGCGCGTGGTGCTGATGCACGTGATGCGCAACACCATGATCCCGCTGGTCACGGTGCTGGGACTGGAGCTGGGCGCGACCATCGCCTATGCGGTGGTCACCGAGAGCATCTTCGCCTGGCCGGGCGCCGGCAAGCTGATCCTCGACAGCATCAACTCGCTCGACCGGCCCGTGGTGGTGGCCTACCTGATGGTGGTCGTCGTGATCTTCGTGACGCTGAACCTCATCGTCGACCTGCTCTACAAACTGCTCGACCCGCGCGTGCGGCTGGAAGGCGCGAAATGAGCGCAGCAAAAAGCTACGACGAGCGCTCGATCTGGTGGCGCGTGGCCGCCGACTTCCTGCATTCGCGCATCGCCATCGGCGGGCTGGTGGTGCTCGGCATCGTGGTGCTGGCCGCGCTGCTCGCGCCGTGGATCACGCCGCAGAACCCCTACGACCTGCTGCAGCTGGACGTGCTCGACGCGCGCCTGCCGCCGGGCTCGCACAGCAGCGAGGGCGGCTACACCTACTGGCTCGGCACCGACGGGCAGGGCCGCGACCTGTACTCGGCCATCGTCTACGGGCTGCGCATCAGCCTGACGGTGGGCGTGGGCTCGGCGCTGATCGCCGCGGTGGTCGGCACGCTGGTCGGCCTGATTGCCGCCTATGCCGGCGGCAAGGTTGACGCGCTGCTCATGCGCCTGGTCGACCTGCTGCTGTCCTTCCCGACCATCCTGATGGCGCTGATGATCCTGGCCTATGTCGGCAAGGGCGTGGGCAACGTGATGCTCACGCTGGTGCTGCTCGAATGGGCCTACTACGCGCGCACCGCCCGCGGCCAGGCATTGGTCGAGGCGCGGCGCGAATATGTGGATGCGGCGCAGGGGCAGGGCATCCCGCGCTGGCGCATCGTCACCGGCCACATCCTGCCGAACTGCCTGCCGCCGCTGCTGGTGATCGGCGCGCTGCAGATCGCGCGCGCCATCACGCTGGAAGCCACGCTGTCCTTCCTGGGGCTGGGCGTGCCGATCACCGAGCCCTCGCTCGGGCTGCTGATCTCCAACGGCTACCAATACCTGCTGTCCAACGAATACTGGATCAGCTTCTTCCCCGGCGTCGCCCTGCTGGCCGCCATCGTCGCGATCAACCTTGTCGGTGACCAGTTGCGCGACGTGCTCAACCCGAGGTTGCAGAAATGAGCGCCGTTCCCGTGCAAGACCTCGAGGTGCCGACGCTCGAGGTGCGCAACCTGCAGACGCGCTTTCACACGCGCGCCGGCGTGCTGCCGGTGGTCGACGGCGTGTCCTTTACGCTGGGGCGCGGCAAGGTGCTGGGGCTGGTGGGCGAGTCGGGCTCGGGCAAGTCGGTCACGGGTTTCTCGATCATGGGCCTGGTCGATCCGCCGGGAAAAGTCGAGGGCGGCCAGGTGCTGTTCCAGGGCCGCGAACTCACGCAGCTGCCTGCGATCGAGCGGCGCGAACTGCGGGGCAACCGCATCGCGATGATCTTCCAGGACCCGATGGCCACGCTCAACCCGGTGCTGCGGGTCGACACGCAGATGATCGAGGCGGTGAAGGCGCACAAGCGCGTCTCCACCGAAGAAGCACGCCGCCATGCGCGCGACACGCTGGGGCTGATGGGCATCCCGAGCCCGGAGGAGCGGCTGCGCGCCTATCCGCACCAGCTCTCGGGCGGCATGCGCCAGCGCGTGGCAATTGCCATTGCGATGCTGCACGGGCCCGACCTGATCATTGCGGACGAGCCGACCACCGCGCTGGACGTGACGATCCAGGCGCAGATCCTCTCGGAAGTGCAGAAGCTGGTGCGCGAGACCGGCACCTCGCTGATCTGGATCAGCCACGACCTCTCCGTGGTGGCGAGCCTGGCCGACGAGATCGCCGTGATGTATGCCGGGCGCATCGTCGAGCACGGCACGGTGGCCGACGTGCTCGACCATCCGCAGCATCCGTACACGCGCGGGCTGATCGACAGCCTGCCGAGCGCGAACGAACGCGGCGCGCGGCTGCGGCAAATCCAGGGCATGACGCCGAGCCTGCTGAAGATGCCGGCCGGCTGCGCCTTTGCGCCGCGCTGCCCGCATGCGGACGCGGCCTGCGAGCAGCAGCGACCCGAGGTGTCCCGCCCGAGGCACGATGCCCCCTGGCATGAGGTGCGCTGCTTTCATCCGCAGCGCGACAAGCCCGTGCCCGCGGTGCCGGCCGCACCACCCGCCGCGGCGCGCGTTGCCGCGCAGGAACAAGACGTGCCGCTGATCGAACTGCGCCAGGTCGCGCAGCGCTTCGGCGCCACGCTGCCGCCCGGTGCGGTCGGCCGTGCGCTGCGCAGCGTCGGCCTGAGCAAGCCGCCGGTGGTCACGCATGCGGTCGATGTGGTCGACCTTTCCGTGCGACCCGGCGAGGTGGTCGGCCTGGTCGGCGAATCGGGCTGCGGCAAGTCGACGCTGGGCCGCATCGCCGCCGGGCTGCTGACGCCCACGGAGGGCGAAGTGATCGTCGGCGGCAAGCCGGTGGCGAGCCTTTCGGCGCAGGAACAGCTTGCGGCGCGGCTGCGCATCCAGATGGTCTTTCAAGACCCGTATGCGAGCCTGAACCCGCGCCTGCGCGTCTCGCGCATCGTGGGCGAGGCCGCGATGCTGCACGGCCTGACCGACGCGGCCGGGCAGGACGACTACGTGTGCGCCCAGCTGGAGCGTGCCGGGCTCGACCCCGCGCTGCGCCATCGCTACCCGCATCAGTTCAGCGGCGGCCAGCGCCAGCGCATCGGCATCGCACGGGCGCTCGCGGTGCAGCCTTCGATGCTGGTGTGCGACGAGGCCGTGGCGGCGCTGGACGTGTCGATCCAGGCGCAGATCCTCAACCTCTTCATGGACCTGCGCGACCAGCTCGGGTTGGCGTACCTCTTCATCAGCCACGACCTGGGCGTGATCGAGCATTTGTGCGACCGCGTGGTCGTGATGTACCTCGGCCGCGTGGTCGAGAGCGCGCCGGTGGCCGATCTTTTCGCGCGGCCGGCCCATCCGTACACGCAGGCGCTGCTGGCCGAGATTCCGAGCATCGACGCGCGGGGCACCACCTTCAGCGCGATCCGCGGCGAGATTCCGAGCCCGATCGCACCGCCCTCGGGCTGCCACTTTCACCCGCGATGTCCGCAGGCGATGCCGCGCTGCCGCACCGAGGTGCCGCGGCTGCGCGGCATCGCGATCCGGCATGCCACGGCCTGCCACCTTTACGACACGAACTGACCTCCTGCTTCACCGTCTTCCTCAAAGGATCTTCATGAACCGCCTGCTTCCCATCGTTGCCGCCGCGCTGCTGGCCACCGGCGTCTCCGCCTCCGCCCAGACGCTGTCCATCGGCTTCGCCGACCCGGTCTCCTCGGTCGACCCCGAGCTCAACAACCATGCGGGCGACCGTTCGCTCGCGCTGCATTTCTGGGACTCGATCATCAATTCGCGCGACGGCGGCAAGCTGGAGCCCGCGCTCGCATCGAGCTGGAAAGCGCTTGACGACAAGACCTGGGAATTCAAGCTGCGCACCGACATCAAGTGGCAGGACGGCACGCCCTTTTCTGCGGACGACATCGTGTTTTCCTTCCAGCGCTCGCGCAACGTGCCCGGCAGCGTGGCCTCTTACTCGGGCGCGCTGCGCACGGTGGAGTCGGTCACGGCCAAGGACCCGGCCACGCTGATCGTCAAGACCAACACGCCCAACCCGATGCTGCCGCTGGAGATCGCCTCGATCTACATCGTGAGCAAGCACGTCGGCGAGAAGTCGAAGACCGAGGACTACAACGCGGGCCGCGCCGTGGTCGGCACCGGCCCCTACAAGTTCGTCTCGTACGTGCCGGGCGACCGCACGGTGTTCGAGCGCAACCCGGGCTACTACGGCCCCAAGCCGCTGTGGGAAAAGGTCAACTACCGCTTCATCAACAACGGCGCGGCACGCACCGCCGCGCTGCTGGCCGGCGACGTGGACGTGATCGACAAGGTCGCGGTGACCGATGTGGAGAAGCTGCGCAAGGACCCGAAGGTCAGCGTGTACACCTACCCGGGCCTGCGCGTGCTGCTGCTGCAGCCGACCTTCAAGGCCGGTCCCAATGAATTCATCACCGACAACGCGGGCAAGCCGCTCGAGAAGAACCCGCTGCTCGACGTGAGGGTGCGCCAGGCGCTGTCGCTGGCCATCAACCGCAAGGCCATCGTCGATCGCGTGCTGCAGGGCACGGTGACCGAGGCCAACCAGTGGATGCCCAAGGGCAGCTTCGGCTACAACCCCGACGTCAAGGACATCGCCTACAACGCCGAGCAGGCCAAGAAGCTGCTGGCCGAGGCCGGTTTCCCGCAGGGCTTCCAGATTGCGATCCACGTGCCGGGCGACCGCTACCCGCAGGCGCCCGAGACGGTGCAGGCCGTGGCGCAGTTCTGGAGCCGCATCGGCGTGAAGACCAAGGTCGAGGTGGTGCCGTGGGCCGTGTACTCGGGCCGCGCCAACAAGAACGAATATGCGGTCAGCGTGATCGCCTGGGGCAACGGCACCGGCGAGGCGGGCTACGGCCTGCTGCAGACGCTGACCACGCCCGACGCCAAGCGCGGACGGGGCTCCAACAACTGGGGCCGCTACAGCAACGAGTCGGTCGACAAGGCGCTGGACGCGGCCACCGTCGAGTTCGATGCCAAGCGCCGCGAAGCCATCTTCCGCCACGCCGCCAAGCTGGTGACCGACGACGTGGGCCAGATCCCGCTCTACCACTACCAGAACATCTGGGCCGCCAAGAAGGGCCTGAAGGTCGTGCCGCTGCTGAGCGACCGTACGACGGCGATGCAGGTCACGCCCGTCAAGTGAGGGCGCGCGCATGTTGAGCATCACGCCTGAAGACGCGCTCATCGACGTGCCCCGGCGCATCGCGGTCGATGGCCTGGCGCCGGGCGAGCAGATCGAGATCGCCAGCTGCACGCAGCGTGGGCGCGGCGTGCCGTGGCGCGCGTCGGCGCGCTTCGTGGCCGACGCCAGCGGCACGGTCGACCTGCAGCGCGACGCGCCGGTCGCCGGCAGCAGCTACGAAGGCGTATCGGCCATGGGCCTGGTCTGGTCGCAGGTGCCCGACACGCCCGGTGCGCGCGAACAGTTCGGCGCTGTGCCGGGCGCGGCGCTGCGCACCGACATCAGCGTGCGCCGCGGCGGCGACGCGGCCGAACTCCAGGGCCGGTTCGTGCAGCGCCTGGCCGGGGAGGGCGTGACGCGCCGCGATGTGCGCGAAGAGAGCCTGGTCGGCACGCTCTATCTGCCAGCGGGGCCAGGACCGCATCCGGCCGTGATGATCCTCAACGGTTCCGGCGGCGGCATCAACGAGCCGCGCGCCGCGCTGTATGCCTCGCACGGCTACGCGGCCTTCGCGCTCGCCTACTTCAAGGCGCCGGGCCTGTCGGACTACATCTCGAACACCCGGCTCGAGTACTTCGAAACGGCGCTGGCCTGGCTGCATCGCACGGTGCGGCCGGCGCACGGCTTCGTCGCGCTCAGCGGCCAGTCGCGCGGCGGCGAACTGGTGCTGCTGCTGGGCACGCTGTTTCCCGAATCGGTCTCGGCGGTGATCGGCTATGTGCCCGGCGCCGTGGTGCATTGCGCGCAGAACGCCTGCGACCCATCGCTCGGCCGCGAGGGACCGGCCTGGATATTCCGCGGGCAGCCGCTGCCGCATGTGTGGGAAAACAACCGTACCGCGACCTGGGCGCCATGGGACGAAGGTCCCGAGCCGCGCCGCCACGCCGATGCGCTGCGGACTGCGTTGCAAGACCCCGAGGCGGTCGAGCGCGCGCGCATCCGTGTCGAACAGATCCGCGGGCCGGTGATGCTGCTGTCGGCGACCGACGACGGCTCCTGGCCGTCGAGCCTCTACAGCCGCATGGTGACCGAACGCCTCGCGCAGTTCGAGCATCCGCACGCCGTGGAGCACCTCGATTTCGAGGGCGCGGGCCATTCGATCCTGTTCCCGTACGTGCCGACCACGCAGCTCGGCTATGCGCATCCGGTGTCGGGCCGGCGCAGCACATCGGGCGGCACGCCCGCGAACAACGCGCATGCGGACGAGGCTTCCTGGCAGGGCGTGCTTCGCTTCCTGCAGCAGGCCGTGGCCGCGCGCACCGCATCTTCCGGAGACACAACCCATGACTGATTCGCAACTTTCCGTCGACCTCGTCGACGCTTCCGTGCCGCTCGCCGAAGGCAGCGCCGTTCATGCGGTGCGCCACCAGCGCGACAAGGTGGTGGCCGCCACGCAGGGCAGCTACGAGGCCCTGTTCGACCCGGCGCTGTCGGGGCCGCCGCTGGTCGAGCGGCTGCTCGCGGCCCATGCCATCGCGCGCAGCGCGGGCAGCGCTGCGCTGCAGGCGCACTACCGCGCGCGGCTCGATGCGCTGGCGCCGCTGAGCGCGGCGCAGCAGGCGGCGGCCGATGGCGCCCCGGTCGAATCGCTCGACGCCGATCCGCGGCTGCAGGCCGTGCTCGCATTCACGCGCACGCTGACCGATCGTCCGGTCGAGGGCGACCGCGAGGCCTTGCTCAAGCTGCCGGCCGCCGGGCTGGCGACACCGGAGGCCGTGGCGCTGGCGCAGCTGATCGCCTTCGTCGCCTACCAGGTGCGCGTGGTCGCCGGCCTGCAGGCGCTGGCTGCGCTCGGCGGCGACAGCGTGGCCACGGCGGTGGAAGAGAACACGGCCCCCTTCGTCCACCCGGCCAACCTGCCGCCGCCCGGCGAGCCGCTGCGCATCAACGGCTACACCAGTGAAACGCTGGGCTGGAAAGCGTGGCTGCCGGTGATCGACCTGGCGCAGGCCTCGGCCGAACAGGTGCGGGTGCTGGACAGCAGCCACCCGAAGGCGCGCAGCTCCGACTACTACCTGCTGCTGGTGCACCAGCCGCGCATCCTGCAGGAGCGCGCGACAGTGTTCAACGCCATCATGTATGCGCCCGGCGGCCTGTCGCGCGCCGAGCGCGAACTGGCGAGCGCGGTGGTGTCGCGCATCAACGGCTGCGTGTACTGCGCTTCGGTGCATGCGCAGCGCTTCGAGCAACTGGCGCGGCGCAACGACGTGATCGCGCAGGTGTTCACCGAGCCGGAAACCGCGGGCACCACGGCGCGCGAACGCGCCATCGTGCAGCTGTCGATCGCGCTCACGCGCAACCCGGCCGCCTTCGGCGCGGAGCAGCTGCACGCCGTGCGTGCCGCCGGCCTGACCCACCTCGAGATCCTGGACACCATCCATGCGGTGGCGATCTTCGCCTGGGCCAACCGGCTGATGCTCAACCTCGGCGAGCCGGTGTTTCCCGCGCGCGACTGAGCACGGCCACGCTCGACCAGGGCGAAGCCGCTGCGGCGGCGGCCTGGCTGAAGCCGGCTGCCGGTTCACCCTCACTGGCGCACATAGCGCAGGTGCGTGGCGGCCGAACCATCAAGCACCCTGTCGATGCGAAACTGCGGCGCGGACTCTCGCAGGTTCTCGAAAAGACGCCGCCCGCCGCCGAACACCACGGGTGCCAGTGCAATCTCCAGTTCGTCGACCACACCCAGGTTCAGGTACTGCTGGATCACATCCGCCCCGCCCGCGATGCGGATGTCGCGACTGCCTGCGGACTCTCGCGCCAGCTCCAGGGCCCGTTCAGGCCCGTCGTTGACAAAGTAGAAAGTCGTCCCGCCGGGGCGCACCCAAGGGTCGCGTTTTTCATGGGTGAGGACGTAGACCGGCGTGTGAAACGGGGCGTCCTCCGGCCAGGCGATCTCGCCCTGATCGAACATTCGCTTGCCCATGATGTTGGCACCGATGCGCTCGACCGTGCTGCGAACCAGGTCGTTGATAGGGCCGGTCTCTCCCCCGGGCCCGAGCTTCAGGAGGTTCTCGCGAAAGTACTGCTGATTGAGCAGCCAGGCCATCAGCGCACCCCACTTCGCGCCCCAGTTCTTGTATTCGGGCTTGCCCATGGTCATTCCTTCCGGGGCCATGTAGCCGTCGAGGCTGAGTCCGATGTTGACGAATACCTTGCTCATGGCTTTCCTTTGCAGCAACTGCCCTTGTGTACGGTGTACACAAATATATACCCAAAATGGACGCTGTCCACAGGGCTTTCACGCAGGGCGCGCAGTGGCGGCCGAATCCAGGTTCATTCGTGTGCTTGCGCCGCATCGTCCTGGCGCCGGTCGATCTCCATGCGCGCCTGGGCGCATGCGAGCCGCAGGCCTTCGCCCATCGAGACCGATCGAAGGCCGGTCCAGCGCACTTTCGCGGGATCGTTCGTCTTGCACGTCCACCGGCAACCGCCTTCCCGCTCCTGGAGCACGACATCGATCCGGACACCGCGATAGACGAAGGAATGACGCATCACTTTGAAACATGCGAAAGCACGTGACTCCAAAGAAAAGGCCGGTGCTAGACTGAAATGGTTCCCGCAAGACCTTGACGCAACGAGCGTCTGGTCGCACCGAACGCCTACCGCACACAGTAGGCCGATGCCTGGTTTCTGCACCGTGACAGCGCTCGACGACCCCCAAAGGAAACGCGATGAACGCCATCAAAGAAGCACGCGAGATCATTACCGCTGACCCGAACAGCGAAGAATCTCTGACTCTGGCCCGGCTTGTCCTTGCCCTCGAATCCGAGACCGAATTTCCCCTGAGCAATCTCTACGCGCTGAGCCTCGACTCCTTCGGCCTTGCCATGGAAATCTTGAAGGAGTGGCGGCTCGATCGCTACTACGCGCGGAAAGGGAAGTTGCTGGATGTGTCCTACCAGGCGCACGTCCTGGCTGCACACTGAGGCTTTCGCCCGCGGACGCCTCCTGCGTGGACTGGAGCTCCTGCCGAAGGGCAGTGCGTCACCTCCGTCGCGCTGGAGCCGGGCTACTGCAGCAGCAGTGCGTCTTTCTTGATGGCGGTCACTCGCATCTACGGATGCCACGTGGAAACGACTGCCGGCGTTTGCGCGGTAGGGCGACCGGCGAGTGCGTACGAGAGTTCGTTCGCGGCTTTCATGATCGTCTTCGCGTGGCCGATGAGCCTGGCCTTGGGCAGGCGATCCGCCGGCCCTGAAATGCACACGGAGCCAAGCAGGGCCCAGCGCAGGCCGAAGACGGGCGCCGACACCGTCGCCACGTTCTTCTCGCGCTCGCCGATGGAGAAGTGATAGCCCTTCTTGCGGATGTCCTCGTAGAGCTTTCCGGGCTCTCCCGAGAACGCCAGGATCACCCGCCCCGGAGACCCCAGCTCGAGCGGGAGCATCGCGCCCATGCGCGCGTGATGGCGAATCGGCTGCGGCCCTTCCACGCGCGCCAGGCACGTGCGCGAACTGCCTTCGCGCACATAGAACGCCGCGCTCTCGCCGGTGGCTTGCGATAACGCGAGGAGCATCGGCTCGACCACGTTGTTGGCATCGAAGCTGGCCTGGTAGCGGGCACCCAGCCAGCCGGCCGCGGGCCCGAGTCGCCATTCGCCATCGTCGCGCTGCACCACGTAGCCGCTCAGCGCCAGCGTGCGAAGCAGCCGCAGGATCGTGGTCTTGTGCATGCCGCTGCGCCGCGTCAGCTCGGCCAGCGAAAGCCGCTCGTCCTGCATTCCGAACGCATCGAGCAACTGCAGGGCACGGGTCACGGCCGTGACGCCACCGGTGGCCTCGAGATCGGCCTCGCGCGGTGCCTCGACGACTTCAGCCGATCGCTTGGGCTTTGCTGTCCTGGTGCTCTTTTTTACGACGGGCATTTCGTTTCGCACAGTGGTCCATGTTGCATGCAACGGACCACCATTGTATGAGACGGAACGCAAATCTAAAGTCGCCGCATGCCCGGAGCACCGCTGCCAGGCACTCATCGAACGATTCGGAGACAACCCCATGCGTACCTCGAGCAACAGCTCCATTTCCCGCCGTGCCGCGCTCGGCCTGGCCCTCGCGCTCACATCCGGCATGGCGCTGGCGCAGGCCTATCCCGCACGCCCCATCCGCCTCGTGGTGCCGTTCCCGCCGGGCGGCGGCACGGACATCATTGCCCGCGAGGTGGCGAACAAGGTCGCAACCTCTGAAGGCTGGACCATCGTCATCGACAACAAGCCGGGCTCCGGCGGAAACATCGGCGTCGATGCAGCTGCAAAGGCCAATCCGGACGGCTACACGCTGGTGCTGGGACAGACCAGCAACCTCGCGATCAACCCCTCGCTCTATGCAAAGCTGCCCTACGACCCGGTGAAGGACCTGGCCGCGGTCGGTTTGATCGCCTCGGCGCCGCTGGTCGTGGTGGTGTCCGCTGTATCGCCCTACAAGACGCTCTCGGACGTGGTCGCCGCCGCCAAGGCGAAGCCGACCGCGCTCAACTATGCGAGTTCGGGTAACGGCACCGTGGCCCACCTCGCCACGGAGCAGTTCCAGAAAGCCGCCGGCGTGCAGTTCACGCACGTTCCCTACAAGGGCGCCTCGCAGGGCCTCACCGACCTCGTCGGCGGGCAGATCCAGATGTATGTCTCGTCGGTGCCGACACTGATTGCGCAGATCAAGAGCGGGCAGTTGCGCGCGCTGGCGGTGACATCGCTGCAGCGCAACCGCGATTTGCCCAATGTGCCCACCCTGTCCGAGTCCGGCTACAAGGACTTCGAGGCCGTGACGTGGTTCGGTGTCGCCGGTCCCGCCGCAATGCCCAAGGATGTCATCGCCAAGCTGAACGCGGCCTTCAACAAGGCGCTGGCGACGGCCGATGTGCAAAAGAAGCTGGCCGCCCAGGGCGCGGAAGTGATGACCGGGCCGCCCGAGAAGTTCGCATCGCTGATCCGCACCGATGGCGTCCGCTGGGGCGCCATCGTGAAGTCGTCCGGCGTCAAGATGGACTGAGGCGGCATGGTCTCGCCTGCTGCTTCGTGCGCGGATGCGCTCGTCGCCCCGTTTTCTGCGGGGCGCGGCCGCACCGCTGTCGACGTTCCGCCCGATGCCTGCGATTGCCACGTGCATCTGTACGACGCACGCCATCCCACGGCGGCGGGTGCCACGCTGAGGCCGCCGGACGCGAGCGCAGCGGACTACCGGCAACTGCAGCGGCGCACGGGAACGCAGCGGGTCGTGTTCGTGACGCCTTCGACCTACGGCACCGACAACGGGGCACTGTGCGACGCGCTCGCGGCCTTCGGTACGCAGGCACGTGGCGTGGCCGTGGTGGACGAGCAGGTCAGCGATGCCGAACTGGCCGCGCTGCACCACCGTGGGGTGCGCGGCATCCGCCTGAACCTGTCGCTGGGTGTGGTGAACTCCGCTTCGCAGATTGCGCCGCTCGCGCGCCGCATCGCTCCGATGGGTTGGCATCTGCAGCTGCTGGCACCCGCCAACGCATGGACCGAACTGGCTGGCGCGCTGGCCCACTTGCCGGTGCCGCTCGTGTTCGATCATTTCGGCCGGCTTGCGCCTTCCATGGCCGGCAAGCATCCGTCGCATGCGTTGATCCTTCGCTTGCTCCAGGAGCGCCGCGCCTGGGTCAAGGTGTCCGGCGCCTACATCGTCAGCGAGCAGGGCGCGCCTGGATACGAAGACGTGGCCGCACTGGCCCGCAGCTTCCTGAAAGCCGCGCCGGACCGCGTGCTCTGGGGCAGCGACTGGCCCCACGCGTCCGCCACGGCCGGCCACCAGGCCATGCCGGACGACGCACAGCAGATGACGCTGCTCGCCGGCTGGACAGGCACCGCGGGCGTGCTGAACCGCGTCCTGGTCGACAACCCGAGCGAACTCTATGGGTTCGACCGCCACCCCCCTCTTCAGGAGACCTCATGATCCGAATCCATCGGCGCCGCTTCGGCGCGCTGGGCCTGGCCGTGCTCGCGTTCGCGTCGGCCCCCGCCTTCGCCCAAGGCCAATGGCCGACCGGCAAGCCCATCACGTGGGTGGTGCCGTACCCGCCGGGAGGCACGACCGACATTCTCGGCCGCGCCATCGCGCAGCGGTTGGGCACCTCCCTGGGCACCACGGTGATCGTGGACAACAAGGCGGGCGCCACGGGCACGATCGGCTCGGCCTTTGTCGCGCGGGCCGCACCCGACGGCTACACGCTGCTGGGCACATCGATCGGACCCCAGGCGATCGTGCCGAACCTGCTGCCGAAGATGCAGTACGACCCGGTCAAGGCCTTCGCGCCGGTGTCGCTCATCGGGACCATTCCCCACGTGCTGATCGTCGGTGCGAACCAGCCGTTTCGCACGGTCGCGGACCTCGTGGCGCAAGCGAAGGCGCACCCCGGCGAACTCTCGTTCGCATCAGGCGGCAATGGCACCGTCCTGCAGATGCAGGGCGAGCTCTTGCGTTTGCAGACCGGCGCGAAGATGACGCACGTGCCCTACAAGGGCGACACGCCGGCCATCCAGGACGTCCTGGCGGGCCATGCGACGTTCATGTTCGCCCCCGTGGCGGCCGCGCTGCCGCACATCCAGAGCGGCAACCTCCGGGCACTGGCCGTCACTTCGGCAACACGCCTGAAAGCCTTGCCGGACGTACCGACCATGGGGCAAGCGGGCTTCAAGGACTTCGTGGTGGAGCAGTGGCAGGCCGTCTATGCGCCGGCCGGCACGCCCGCGCCGGTGGTCCAGCGCCTGCATGACGACGTGGTGCGCCATCTCAAGGACCCCGAACTCATCGCGATGGCCGACAAGCTCGGCGTCACGCTGGTCGCAAGCACGCCGCAGCAACTCGCCGACACCCAGAAGGCGGACCTGGCCAAGTGGGCCCAGGTCATCAAGGACGCCGGCGTCAAGCCGGACTGAACGCCATTCCATTCTTCTCCCTTCCTGAAAGCACCTCCATGTCTTCGAACCTTCCCGACATCATTCGCGACTTCGAGCGCGTGCCCGCCCGCATCGTGGCGCAGGCCGCCGAGTTCCAGCCGGCCATCCTTGCCGACGTGGCCGGGCGGCGCGGCGCGCTGGACGGGCGCATCAAGGCGCTGCGCCCGCGCATGAAGCTGGCCGGCACCGCCATCACGGTGGAAGTGCGCCCCGGCGACAACCTGATGATCCATGCCGCCATCGCCATGGCCCAACCCGGCGATGTGCTCGTGATCGACGGCAAGGGCGACCAGACCTCCGCGCTCATGGGCACCATCATGATGACGGCCTGCAAGAAGCTCGGCATCGCCGGCGTGGTGATGGACGGGGCGTGCCGTGACAGCCTCGAGATCGACGAGATGGACTTCCCCGTCTTCAGCGTGGGCACCAATCCGAACGGACCCACCAAGAACATCGGCGGACGCATCGGTCACCCGGTGTCCATCGGCGGCGTCACCGTGCGCTCCGGCGACTTCGTGATCGGCGACGGCGACGGCGTGGTCGTGGTCGAGCGCGAGAAGATCGAGTCGCTGCTGCCGCTGGCGGCCAGGAAGGTGCGCGACGAAGCCGCGCGCATTGCGGCCATCAAGGAGGGCGATACGGCAGCGAAGTGGCTGGACACGGCCCTGCGTGCGGCCGGTGTGCTGAAGGAAGGCGAGACGCTGTGACCGCGATTCTCGTCACGGGAGCCGATCTGGCGCCGCAGGCACTCGCCCTGCTCGAAGGACACGACATAGTCTATGCCGGCAGGGCGCCGACCGAGGACGACCTGGTGGCCCTGTGCCGCGCGCATGACCCCGTGGCCATCATCGTGCGCTACGGCAGGGTGGGGCCCGCCGTGATGGATGCCGCGCCTTCGCTCAAGGTGATCTCCAAGCATGGCAGCGGGACCGACACGATCGACAAGGCGGCGGCGCAGGTGCGCGGCATCGAGGTGGTGGCGGCCGTGGGCGCCAATGCCGCCGCGGTGGCCGAGCAGGCGCTGGCCTTGCTGCTGGCCTGCGCCAAATCGGTGGTGTCCCTGGACGCGCGCATGCACGCCGGCCACTGGGACAAGGCGACGCACAAGAGCCTGGAGCTGGGTGGGCGCACCATCGGCCTCGTCGGGCTCGGCGCGATCGGCCTGCGCTTCGCACGCATGGCGGATGCGCTGGGCATGCGCGTGCTGGGGCACGATCCCTTCGCCAAGAACCTTCCGGCCTTTGTGCAACCCGCGGACCTGGCGACCCTCTGGGCCGAGTCCGATGCCGTGTCGCTGCATTGCCCGCTGACCGATGACAACCGCGGACTGCTCAATGCCCGCACCCTGGCGCAATGCCGGCGCGGCGTGATCGTCGTCAACACGGCGCGAGGCGGGCTGATCGAGGAAGACGCGCTGCTGGCCGCGGTGCGTTCGGGCCACGTCGCCATGGCCGGGCTGGACAGCTTCGCGGTCGAGCCGATGATGCCCGGCCATCCGTTCCAGGGCGAAAAGAACATCGTGCTGAGTCCCCACATCGGCGGCGTGACCAGCGATGCTTACGTGAACATGGGCGTCGGTGCGGCAAGGAACCTGCTGCAGGTGCTCGCGCGCCAGACGGCAACGAACTGAGGCGCTGCCGCCGGCATGCGACGCAGGCGTCGCTCATGAAAAAGGAGACAGGAATGAAAAGAAGCGAAAGCATCCGCTGCGCGGCGGCAGCCCTCGGCTGCATGGTCGCGCTGGCGGCGCCCGCGCAGGCACAGACCTGGCCCGCCAAACCCGTGCGGGTGCTCGTGGGCTTTTCCGCGGGCGGCCCCACCGACGTGGTGGCGCGCGCCTTCGCCGACCACGCATCGCGCGCCCTGGGCCAGCCGTTCATCGTGGACAACAAACCCGGTGCGAACACGATCCTGGCGGCCGAAGCGGTTGCGGCCGCCCCGGCGGACGGCTACACCCTGTTGCTGGGGGCGACCAACCACACGATGATTCCCGCGCTGTACAACCAGCGGGTCAAGTTCGATGCCGTGCGCTCCTTCGCGCCGGTGTGTTCGCTCGCAGTGAGCCCCACGGTGCTGGTCGTCGGCCCGTCGATGCCCGTGAAGTCTTTCGGCGCGTTCCTGCAGGCGGTCAAGTCCGAGCCCGGCAAGCGCACCTATGCGACGCCGGGCTCCGGCAGCTCCGGACATTTCGCGAGCGCGCATTTCACGCAGATGACGGGCACGTCGATGAACCACATTCCCTACAAGGGTGCGGCGCAGGCGACGACGGATCTCATGGGCGGCCAGGTCGACAGCTCTTTCGCCACGCTGGGCTCGGTGCTCAACCAGGTGCAGTCCGGCAAGCTGACGGCGCTGGCCGTGGCGTCGCCCAGGCGCTCGGCGCTGCTGCCGAACGTGCCGACGTTCGAAGAGGTCGGCGTCAAGGGCTACACGGCCGACGCGTGGTACGGCCTGCTGGCGCCCGCGAAGACACCGCCGGAGGTGCTGGCCGTCCTGCGCCGTGTCGCCACCGAGTTCGCACAGGCATCCACCACGCAAGAGAAATTGCGCTCGCTCGGCATGCAAGCGCAGAACATCTGCGGCGATGCCTTCGGCGCGCAACTGATGCGCGAGGTCAAGCTTTATGGCGAGTTGGCCCGTTCGCTCGACCTCAAGACCGAATGAACGCGCTGCGCGACTTCCCGGCTCTCACCCCACATTGAAGACATCATGAAAAAGATCATCCGAAGCGTGCTCGCCGCGTGCCTGTGCGCCGCCGCGTTCGCGCACGTCGCCCACGCCGCCTATCCGGAGCGCCCCATCACCCTCGTCGTCCCCTACGCGCCGGGCGGATCGGCCGATGCCCTGGCGCGCGTGCTCGCGGTCCGCGTCGGCGTGAAGCTGGGCACCAGCGTGATCGTCGACAACCGGCCCGGCGCCAGCGGCACCATCGGCGCCAGCTTTGCGGCCAAGGCCACGCCCGACGGCTACACGGTGCTCTACGACGCCACGCCCTACTCGATCAATCCGCACCTCTTTCCTCGCATGCCGTTTGCCAGCAACGCGTTGCAGCCGCTGGCGCTCGTCGCGCTGGCGCCCAACATCGTGATCGTGCGAGCAGAGTCGCCGGTCAAGAGCATCAAGGAACTCGTGGACAAGGCCAGGGCCGAGCCGGGAAAGATGAATTTCGCATCCGGTGGCGGCGGCACCGTGCAGCGTCTCGCCGCGGAGCTCTTGCGTCAGCGGCTCGGCCTGGACATGGTCCATGTCGGCTACAAGAGCGGCGGCCCGGCCATCGTCGATGTCATGGGAGGACAGGTCGACTTCATGTTCAGCACGATCGCTGCCTCGTACCCGCTGGTGTCGTCCGGCAAGCTGCGTGCGCTGGCGGTGTCTTCGCCGCAGCGCTCGTCGCGCCTGCCCGAGGTCCCGACCCTCGCCGAAACGGTGGTGCCCGGCTACGAGGCCTACGAGTGGAACGGCCTGCTGCTGCCCGCCGGTACGCCCGCTCCCATTGCAGACAAGCTCCACAAGGCGGTGATCGAGGTGCTGAAGGAAGACGATGTGAAGCGCCGCTTCGTGGACGTCGGCGTGCAACCGGTGGGCTCGACGCCGGACGAGTTCGCCGAATTCCTGAAGAAGGAAGATGCGAAATGGGCGGACGTGATCCGCAAAGGCAACATCAAGCTCGATTGAAGGTCTCCATGAACACCATGACCGACGCACAGCCGGTTCCCCATTCGGTGGGGAGCAACCGGCCCGCGCTTGCGCTGCCCCCCGATGCCTGCGACAGCCACATGCACATCTTCGACCCGCGGTTTGCGCCGTCGCCCCACTGGAAGCGCCAGCCGCCGCACGCCGAGGTCGCGGCCTATCGCCGGCTGCAGCAGCGACTTGGAACCTCGCGCACGGTCGTGGTCAACCCTTCGACGTACGGCACGGACAACGCCTGCACCCTCGACGCACTCGCCCAATTGGGCGAGCAGGCACGCGGTGTGGCGGTCGTCGGCCACCAGGTGACCGACAGCGAACTCGACGCGCTCGCGGCGCAGCGCGTCTGCGGCCTGCGCGTGAACTTCGTCACGCCCCAATCCTGGGGCAGCACCACGCCGGAGATGCTGACGACGCTGGCACGCAAAGTCGTTCGGCTGGGTTGGCACATACAGGTCTTCGTGCAGCCTGAACAGCTGGTGGCGCTTGCTCCGATCCTTGCGCAACTCCCGGTGCCACTGGTCATCGACCACATGGCCCGCATCGACCCCGCCGAAGGCGTCAAAGGCGAGGCCTATGCAGTGGCGCGCCGGCTGCTCGACGGCGGCAACACATGGATGAAGCTGTCGGGGGTCTACATGCGGTCGCGCGATGGGGCACCCGCCTACGGGGATGCCTTCGACCTCGGCCGTGCATGGGTGGCGGCCGCGCCGCAGCGCCTGGTGTGGGGCAGCGACTGGCCTCACACCACCGAGGCCGCGGACATCGTCAACGACGCCGACCTGAGCGATGTGCTCGCGGCCTGGTGCGACAGCACCGCCGTGCGCGATCGCATCCTGGTGGACAACCCCGCGAGGCTCTACGGCTTCGCCGACATCGGCCAAGGAGACTGACATGTACCTTCTGCAAGCGCCCCAGGTGCTGGAACTGCAGACCTTCACCACCATGCCCGAGTCGCTGCGACGGCGTGAACGCAGTGCCTGGAGCGACGCCAACCGCGGGGGGCTGCCGACCGACTCGTTCCTTGAAGGGCCCGTGTTCGATAGCGCGGGCAACCTCTACGTCTGCGACATACCTTTCGGCCGCATCTTCCGTATCGATCCGGCGGGCGCGTGGACACAGGTGGCCGAGTACGACGGCGAGCCGAACGGCATGAAGTTCCTCGACGCCGAGACCTTGCTCGTCACCGACTACAAGAACGGC
The DNA here is from genome assembly GCF_022009635.1 of Variovorax paradoxus. Lineage (NCBI taxonomy): Bacteria > Pseudomonadati > Pseudomonadota > Betaproteobacteria > Burkholderiales > Comamonadaceae > Variovorax > Variovorax paradoxus. The sequence continues at coordinate 7,743,682 of NZ_CP091716.1, read as the reverse complement.
CTGATGCGGGTGGACGTGCAGACCGGACGCGTCACGCCGCATCTGCAACGGCGCAACACCGAGAGCTTCAAGGGCGTGAACGACCTCGTGCTCGACGCGCAGGGCAACATCTACTTCACGGACCAGGGGCAGAGCGGGCTGCACGATCCGTCGGGCCGGCTCTATCGGCTGCGACCCAGCGGTCAACTCGACCTGCTGCTGTCCAACGTGCCCAGCCCGAACGGCGTGGCCCTTTCTCCCGATGGCAAGGTCCTCTATCTTGCGGTGACGCGGGGCAATTGCGTATGGCGCGTGCCGTTGCTGGCCGACGGGAGCGTTGCCAAGGTCAGCCAGTTCTTCACGTCGTACGGGCCCAGCGGACCCGACGGACTGGCTGTCGACGTGCAAGGGAGGGTGCTGGTCGCCAATCCGGGGCTGGGCTACGTCTGGGTGCTCAGCACGCGCGCAGAACCTGTCATGGTGCTGCGCGGCCCGGCCGGCGCTTCGACCACGAATATCGCTTTCGGCGGTCCGCACAGGTCCACGTTGTTCGTCACGGACTCCACGCACGGGAACGTGCTGATGCATGCGCTCGATGCTCCAGGTGTCGTGTTGCATGGCTTGCTTGCCGCCGATGGCAAATAGCAAGGCCCAAGAACACGGCGCGGCAACCCTCCGCTTCAATGCGCGGGGAACCCGCCGGCGCTCGACGTGAGGAAGTCGAGAAACGCGCGCAGCGCGGCGCTTTTGTGACTGCGATGCGCATAGGTCGCATACAGCCAGATCGTTGGCGGCATGGCGTCTTGCAGCACCGGCACCAATGCACCCGAGCCCAGGTGCGCGCGCGCCAGTACCTCGGGAACGCAGGTGACGCCAAGCCCTTTCACGGCCAACGCGATCAGGGGCGCGGCGTCGTCCGCGTCGAGGCGGCTGCGCACGGGCATGTACTGCGTCTTTCCATCGATGAGGAAAGGCAGTCGGGGTGAGGCATCCCACAAGGAATACGTCAGCACTTCATGGCGAGCCAGCTCTTCGGGCTTCGATGGCATTCCCTTGCGGGCCCAGTACGTCGGGGACGCGCACAGAACGAGCGGAACCGGTTGAAGCTTGCGCACCACGGCGTCCCTGGCTTCGATGGGCCCGATGCGAAGCGCGACGTCGATCGCGCCCATCACCAGGTCGTCGTCGCGATTGCTCAGGTGGATGCTCACGTGGACGTCCGGGTGGCCGGTGATGAAGTCCTCGATGTGCCAGCCGAGCAAGCTCAGCGACAGGCCGTGCGGCGCCGCGACCCTCAGTCGTCCGCGCGGATGGGCCGCGAAGTCCGACAACTCCGTGTCCAGTTCCTGGATGAGACCGAACAGGGGTACCAACCGCTGCGCGAGCGTTTGCCCGGCGTCGGTTGGCGTGACCGAACGCGTCGAGCGGTTCAGGAGCCGCACGCCCACGTCTTTCTCCAGCTGTGCCACGGTCTTGGTGACGCTGGCCTTGGAAACGCCCAATGCGATGGCCGCCCGCGTGAAGCTCTTGCGGGCGATGACTTCGCTGAAGACCTTGAGCTGCTGCAAGTCTTCCATGGCCTATGGCGCGGCCTTGGCGAGCACATCCTGTCCATGGCTTTCCCAGCCGCCCCCGAGCGCCATGAACACGGCGAGCTGGTCGTCCGCGAGCTGGGCCTGCGATGCCGCCAGGGCAGCCTCGCTCGCCGCCAGCGTGCGCATGGCATCGAGCGCATCGAGTTGCGCGGTCTTGCCATTGACGTACAGCGTGCGCGCCTGCCTCGCCACGGCGGCGCTCTGGTCGCGGGCCGCGGCCAGGGCGGCATGCCGGTCCAGCTCGCGGGCGTAGGACTCGAGGGCGATCTCGGCCTCGCGCAGCGCCGTGAGCACGGTGGCGTCGAAGCGAGCGGCGGCCTGCCGCGTGGCGGCCTCGGCCTGCGCGATGCGCGCGCGGGCCACGCCGTTGGTGGGCAGCGTCCAGCTGATCAACGGGCCCAGGCTGTAGCTGAGCGACTCCCGGTTGCCGAACCTGTTCAAGAAGCCCGCCGAGCCGGCCGACAGGCCCAGCACGACCTTGGGGTAGAGCTCGGCCGTCGCCACGCCGATGCGGGCGGTGGCGGCAGCCAGGCTGCGCTCGGCCTGGCGCACGTCGGGCCGGCGACGCAGCAGGGACGCGCCGTCGCCCACGGGCAGGGGTGCCGCCGTGCGCGGTGGCCGCTCGCACCCGGCCACCTGTGCCGGAAAGTCGCGCGGCGCCGCGCCGGTCAGCGTGGCCAGCCGGTACAGCGCGTTCTGGCGCTGCGCCTGCAGCGGCGGGAGCGAGGCGCGCAGCAGTTCCAACTGGCCGCGTGCGCGTGCGGTGTCGATGGTCCCCACCTTGCCGGCCTGCTGCAGCCGTTGCGCGAGTTGCACCGCCTCTTCCTGCAGCCGCACCGACGCGTGGGCGCTGCGCAGGCGCAAGCCGGTGGTGCAGACCTCGGCATAGGCCCTGGCCGTGCCGCCGGCCACGTTGACGCGCACCAGGTCGACCGCTGCCTGCGCCGCGCCGCTGCCGGCTTCAGCCGCCTCGATGGCGCGGTGCAACTGGCCGAACAGGTCGAGCTGGTAAGACAGGTTCGCGCCCGCGCCGTAGGTGAAGCGGCCGGGCGGCTCGTAGTCCCTCTGCACGAGCGTCAGCCCGGAGACGTGGCCGAACCCGGGGCCGCCGTTCAAGGCCACTGTCGGGCGCTGCGACCCGCGCACCTCAGCCTCGAGCGCCTGCTCGCGCTCGAAACTGGCGATGGCCTGCCGCAGGTCGGTGTTGTGCGCGAAGGCCTGGTCGACCAGTGCGTCCAGCAGCGGGTCCTGGTACAGATGCCACCAGCTCGGCGGCAGGTCCGCGTCCGTTGCGTTGCCGGCGGCGGACAGGAACGGGCCCGCGGAGGCGGCCTGCGCGGGCGAGAGTGTGGCGGGCGCGACATGGTCGGGCCCGACGGGCGAGTGGGCGCAGCCGGCCAGCAACGTGGCGGCCGCAGCGGCCGCCAGGAGCCGATGAAGGCGGCTCATCCTCTACGCTCCGACCGGCGTGCGGCAGCGGCCGCCTCCGAAGCGGCTGAAGCGGCTGAAGCGCCAAGCACCTGTACCGTGACCGTCTGGCCCGTGACCAGCCGGGTGCCGGCCGGTATCGCGCCCAGCTTCACGCGAACGGGCACGCGCTGCGCGAGCCGTACCCAGTTGAAGGTCGGGTTCACGCTGGGAAGCAGGTTGGCGCCGATGCTGCGGTCGCGATCGGCAATGCCGGCTGCGATGCTCTCCACGGCGCCCTCGATCGCATCGGCGTCCATGGGCGTGACGCGCACCCGGTCGCCCAGATGGATGCGGGCCAGCTTGTTCTCCTCGAAATAGCCTTCGACGTAGACCGAGTCCGCGTCCACCAGCGCCATCACCGGATGGCCGGCGCTCGCGTAGGCGCCTTGTCGAAGGTCGAGGTTGGTCACCAGGCCGGCGGTAGGGGCACGCACCTCGGTGCGCCGCAGGTTCAGCCGCGCAGTGTCCAGCGCGACCTGTGCCTGCCGCAGCGCCGCTTCGGCCGAGCGCAGCGCGCTGTTCGCCTGGTCCAGCCGCAGGCGCGATTGCTCGCGGACCTCTTGCGAGACCAGATCGCCCAGGCCCGAATTGCGATTGTTCTCGCGGTGCGCCTGCGCGATGAGGATGCGCTGGTTGCCTACCGAGGCGGCCTGCGCGGCGACGGCCGCCTCGGCTTGCTGCTCGGCCAGTTCGAAGCGGGCCCTGTCCACGGCAAACAGCAGCGCACCGGCGGCGACGGACTGGTTGTCCCGCACCGCGACATCGCTCACCAGGCCGGACACGTCGGGCGCGACCTGCACCACGTCGGCCCGCACGCGTCCATTGCGGGTCCAAGGGGCCAGCTCGTAGTGGTCCCACAGTTGCCAGGCGGCCCAGCAGGAAGCCGCGACGATCGTCAGGGTGAAGAGCAGCCGGGCGGTCGACCGGGCGCTGCGGAAGGCCCAGGCAGGCAAGGGGAGGGCGTCAGTTTTCATGGAAAAGAGAAGGCAGAAAGGGCATGCGGAGGTCAGGAATCAGGAGGCGAAGGCGCCGGTGAAACGGGCCAGGGCATACAGCAGCAGCACGTACACCGCCAGGTCGAACAGGGCGGGGTGCCATACCCACCGGTAGGCGCCGGCCAGGGCCAGCAGGCGGCGCAGCGCCCAGGAACACGCCAGCGCGCCACCTGACAGCAGCAACAGCCCGGGCAGGTACACCCCGTGGAAACTCGTTTCGATCATGGTTGGAGCGCGCCGTTGGCGGCCGGGAAAAGGTTGCGCCGAAGGCCGACGAGCGCAGCGATGGCGCCGGCGGTGTCGATGGAGGGACGCGCGGTGTCGACGGGCAGCGTGTCGAGCAGCAGGCCGTCGATGCGCGGCAGCAGCGATTCGTGGCGCCGTGGCACGCCCGCGGCCTGGGCACGAAAGACCCGGCCCAGGTCGTCGAAGAGACGGTCGACGGCCGACGCCGGCAGGCCGCGTCGCTGCTGCTGCAACGCCACGATGTCCGCGCCGATGCGCAAGTCGCGCAGCGCTCGCCGTGCGTCGGCCTGGGCCTGTTCGCCCTTGCCAGGTGCCGTGCGCGGCGCGAGCTGGGCGATGCGGTCCAGCATGCGGCCGGCATAGGCGTCGCGCCCGGATGCGTCCTGCGGGCGCTGCGCCAGCGCTGCGAGATCGCGCCAGGTCGCGCGCCTTATGCGCTTTGCGCTCCAGTCACTGCCGACACTGCGCACGAGCGCCGTGACGCGCGCCGCGGCCACGCCACCGAGGATCAGCGCGAGGTTCGAGTTGACGAGGCTCGGCAGGTCGGCGCTGGCGGTGTCCTGCAAGGCGAGCGTTCCGGCCACGCCGAAGAACATGCCCAGGGCCGCGAGCGAACTGGCCGGCCGCGCGATGTAGCAGCCGACCACCAGGAAGAAGGGCGCGATGCACAGCGCCAGCATGCCGAAGTCACGGGCCAGCGGCATCACCGCCAGGACGCAGAACACGGACGCCGGCAATGACCACAGCAAGGCGACGACGAACTTGTGCATGGCCGGCACCGGGTCGTCCATCGTTGCGAAGAAGCTGCAGAAGACGGCCGCCGACATGGCCGCGGCCGACCCCGAAGGCCACGCCGTGAGGATCCAGATCGCGCAGCACGCGCAGGTGGCCAGCACGGCAGTCAGGGCCGAACGCAGTGCTAGGCCCCTGTCCAGGTGCAGCACCTTGTGACCCAGCGCCGCGGCGCTTCGCGGTCGCGGTGCGGCGCCGGCGAGGCCGGCGTCGATGTCGCCGCGCAGCACGGTGCAGGCATGCCAGTCGACCATCAGCTCTTCGAGGCGCACGGCGAGATCGATGCGCAGTGCGCGGACCCAGGGCGACGAGGCCGGCCCATCCGCCAGGGCGCGAAACGCGGCGCGTGCTTCGTCCATGGCCTCGCCTGTGGGGGGGAGGGCGTCCGGTGAGCCTGGCACTTGCGGCGCCATCCAGGCGCTGCGTCGCTCGAGCGCCGAGACGATGTCCCGTGGCACTTCGCCCTCGGCGGTCTTCAGCGCCTCGAGCCTGTCCTCTATCGCCGACAGCGTGGGCGTGAGCGCCGAGATGCGGTCCTGCATCGCGCGGACGGCGCCCGTTGTCCAGCGCAGGTTGCCGGTGTCGAAGGGCACATGCGTCGACAGCAGGCGCAACTGCGTGATGTCCAGCGCCAGCCGCTGGCGGTCCGCGGCCATGCGCGCGCCGTCCGTGCGAGCGAGCCCGTCGCGCAGCAGGTCGGTCATCCACCGGCGTGCGTCGCCCAGCGCGCGATCCATCAGGCCGAGCAGCGGCGGCGCCAGGCCGGCCGGCAGCGCGATGCTGTGGACCAGGCTGGCGCAGAGGATGCCCAACCCGATCTCCTGCACCCGCGCCACGGCGGTGTCGAACATGGCCGCAGGCGCTTCCACCAGGGGAAAGCCGATGAGCGCGGCCGAGTAGCCCGCCAGCATGAACACATAGGAGCGCGCGCTGCGGTCCAGCAGCGAAAGGTAGAGGCAAAGGCCCGTCCACAGCGCCAGCGCCAGGGACAGCAGCTCGGGCGAGGCCGACAACGACGGAATCAGCACCACGGTGGCCGCGCAGCCGGCCAGGGTGCCCACGAAGCGGTAGAGCGCCTTGGAGCGCACATTGCCGGCCAGGGGATGCGCCACGATGTACGCGGTCATGAAGGCCCAGAAAGGCCGGGGCAGGCCGGCGCGGCTGGCCACATACAGCGCGAGCATGGCGCCCGCGAAGCTCTTGAGGGAGAAGAGCATCTCCTGGCGAGAGAAGCGAGTCCGTTTCATGCGCCGATGCTAGGCAGGGGTGCCCGTGTCGGAAATTGCATTCCTGGTCGAACGATTTCTCTTTTCGGCCACGGGCCCGGGATGCGTCCCTTCCGTGCCGGCCCCTGCGGCCGACGGGCGAGAATGGTGGGCTTGCACCAACGCGATTCATTGGAGACCATGCAACGCCCCGAGGTCGCCCCTGAAGACCTGGACCGCCAGCTCACCGTTCCCGTCATGGCGCTTCGCGTGGACGTCGAGGCGCGTGCGCGCGAGATCCCGATCCACCAGCACCCTATGGGGCAGCTCGTCATCGCACTGCGCGGCGCCGTGTCGTGCGAAGTGCCGGGAACACTCTGGATGGTGCCGCCGCAGGCGGGCGTGTGGATTCCGGGTGGCACGCCGCACAGCAACCACGGCACGGCGAACGCGCTCATCTTCTATCTGTTCGTCGCCCCCGGTGCGGCCACATTGCCCACGAAGTGCTGCACCCTGGCCATCAGCCCGATGTTGAGCGAGATGATCCAGCACCTGGCCGGCCTTGCGCCGACCTACGAGCCCGGCAGTGCCACGGACCGGTTGGCGCATGTGCTGCTGGACCAGCTCGCCGCCATGCCGAACGAGGACTTTTCGCTGCCGATGCCGCAGGACGCGCGGCTTCGAAAAATATCGCACGCCATCACGCTCGACCCCTCCGACCGCAGGACCCTGCAGGACTGGGCCGCCGAGACCGGTGCCAGCGAACGGACCCTGAACCGACTGTGCACGGCGCAGACCGGCCTGAGCTTCGGCCGCTGGAGGCGCCAGTTGCACATGATCGTGGCGCTTCGGGAGTTGTCGGGCGGCGCCACCGTGCAGCAGGTGGCTTACGGCTTGGGGTACGAGTCGCCGTCAGCCTTCATCACCATGTTCAAGAAGGCGTTCGGAAAGCCCCCGGCCGCGTATATCGCTGAGCGATGCCGTTCCAGGGAAGGCCTGATCAAGAGCACGTTTCTTGCATGAAGGATTGAACCCTGCAAAGGAGCAAGAGCGATGAGCCGGATCAGCGTTGCAGACGCGGAGCAAGCGGGCAAGAGGAAGAAGACGAGGCGCGAAGTGTTCCTTGGCGAGATGGAACTGGTGGTGCCGTGGAAGGCGCTGCTCAAGGTCATAGAACCCCACTATCCAGTGGCAGACCGAGGCCGTCGGCCCCGCCCGCACCGAAGCAATCAGTGCTTCTTGAATCAGGAAATTGACTGCCGAACGCATTCGATGAATGGCTCGACCAGCGGACTTTTCAGGTCACTGCGCCAGCAGACGGCGACATCGAAGGCATCGTCTGCATCGAGAAAAGGCTTGAACTTGATTCCGGGCGGGGCCCCTAGTGCCGCGCAGGATGGGACGATGGCCAAGCCTTCCCCCGCCAATACCAGGGCGAGGGCTGAATGAACGGTGGTCACTCTGTGCGCGACCTTCATCGTGACATTGTGACGACGCAGAAAGCTCGCTACGACGGACGAATCTGCACCTTCAGAGTATGTCGGCAGCCCGATCAACAGGCAGCCCTGCAGTGCCAGCGGATCGACAGCTCGCGCGCGAGCGAACGGTGACGCCGAAGGGACGGCCAATCTCAATGCTTGACGCCCTACGATGGCCGTTGAGATTCCTTCTCTGCGAATTGGAGGCATGCATATTCCAACGGTCACTTTTCGCTCCTCGATCTGCTGCTCATAGGTCAGCGCGCTCATCTCGAGGAATTGAAGGTCCACATCCGGAATGGTGCGCCGCAAACCGGGTATCAACTTCGGAAGAACGGCGTATCCCAACGCAAACATATAGCCAACGGCCAAGCGCCCGACTCGTCCTGCCGCAACGGAGCGGGCCGCCTCCACGCCTTCATGGGCAAGCGCCAAGGACTCTTTTGCACGCGCGAGCAGGGCCGCTCCAGCATCCGTCGTTTCCATGCCGCCTGGCACTCGATGAAAAAGGGGAGTGCCCACCAGCGCCTCGAAATTGCGAATCTGCACCGAGAGAGGGGGCTGCGCCATGTGAAGGCGTGCGGCCGCTTTTCCGACGCTACCGGCTTCGGCGACAGCGACAAACAAACGCAGGCTCCGTAAATCCATCGGCCCATATTAATGACGTATGGGCGTGTTGCATATCGGTATTGGACCTGCTGAAACGTGCGTGGGAAGCTTCATTCCGCTTATCAACCAGGAGACAAAGAATGAATCACCCCGCATCTATTTCAGAAGTCGCCAGCAGCGAATCTGTCGGCATGACTTCACACGAGTGGCGCCTGCGCTGCGATCTCGCGGCCTGCTTCCAACTCACGGACCTCTACGGCATGTCGGACGTCGCATCGACCCACATCTCGGCCGCAGTCCCCGGGCCCGAGCATCACTTCCTGGTCAATCCGCTTGGCGTTCTCTTCGACGAGATGACGGCGTCGGACTTGTTGAAGGTCGACATGAACGGGCAGCTTGTCGGTGGCGGTGATCCGTCGTTGCTCAACCCCGCGGGCTTCGTCATTCACAGCGCCATTCACATGGCACAGACCGACATCGTGTGCGTGATGCACTCGCACACCGAAGCCAACAACGCGGTGGCCATGCAGGCCGAAGGCTTGCTGCCCCTGAGCCAGAAGGCAACGGTGATGCTCGATTTCCTTGGCTACCACGACTACGAAGGCGCGGCGCTTGACGAAGACGAACGCGAGCAGCTCGTGCGCGACCTGGGACCGCGAGGCCGCGTGCTCATCCTGCGCAACCACGGCGCGCTGACAGCGGGTCGAAGCGTCGGTGAGGCTTTCTGCTGGATGCTGCGCCTGGAGACGGCTTGCAAATACCAGATCGGCGGGCTGGCGGGGCAGGTGAGACTGAACACGCTGTCCGAAGCGACGATCGCCCATACGCGCGCGCAGGGCCGCAGGATGCTCGGAAGCGGCGGGTTTCTGGAGGTCGGGCGCTTCGAATGGCCAGGGCTGCTGCGCAAGCTCGAGCGGGAGCGCGGCGTCTCCTATCGCACCTGATCAGCCCGGCCCGCCGGCTTGCGCTCAAGGGCTTCCAGGCGCGCCAGCGTGGCCGGGGCACGCAGCGATCTTTCGTAGGCGGCGCGGCCGGCTGCCTCCGTCCACGTACCGGCGGCGATCTGGTCGATGTGGGTCTTCATCGAACATATGGCCGGGCGTTCGCATTCGAGCATCGCCTTCACATAGTCCGCGACCTTGGCCTCCAATGCATCGGGCTCGACCAGGTCGGTCAGGTAGCCGATTCGAAGCATCTCTTCGGCATCGAGCGATTGCGCCGTGAGGAAGATCTTTTTCGTGGCCGCGGGCCCGATCCTGCTGACGAAGCGACGCAGGCCGCCGGGGTAGTAGTGGAGGCCGAACTTCGCAGCGGGCATGAACAATCGGCTGCCGCGCACGCCGATGCGGAAGTCGCAGCACATGGCCAGATCGGTGCCTCCGCCGTAGGCGCTCCCGTTCATTGCGCAGATCGTCGGGATCGACACGCGCTCGACGCGATCGAGCATGGTCTCGAAGCTGTTGTCGAGCCGCGACCTGATCTGGCCGAGCGTATAGCCCGAGCAGAAGGTCTTGTGCTCAGACCCGGTGATGATCAGCACCGACACCTCGCGACGCAGCGCGATCTCGTCGAGATGCGAGATCAGTATCGAGGGATCGTCCGGGTCGATGCGGTTGTGTTCTCGTGGCCTGCGCAAAGTGATGGTGGCCACAGCCCCTTCGATCCGCAGTGCGGGCGGCTGCGACGCCGTCATGCGTGCGCCGCCGCCGATTGCGCCGCGGCGCCGTCCGCCAGCAGCGTGTCGATCTCGTTCTGGCTGCAGCCGAACTCGCGCAGCACCTCGCACGTGTGTTGGCCGAGCAGGGGCGGGGCCCGGCGGATCGAGCCTCCTTCCATCGCTTCGAGCTTGATGGGCGAGCCGACCTGGCGGACCGTGCCCAATTCAGGGTGTTCGATTTCTTCCACGAAGCGGCTGTGCTGCACCTGCGCGTCGTTGAAAACATCCGCAAGATCGTTGATCGGACCTGCGGGAATCTCGGCCTCGATGAGCAGGCGTGTCCACGTTTCGCGCGTATTGCTTTTCAACTTGCCTTCGATGAGTTGCTTGAGCTCCTGGCGTCGCTCGACGCGTTTTGCGTTCGTTGCAAAGCGGGGATCGTCGATGAGATGGCCGAGGCCGAGAAGCGCGCAGAGTTTGTGCCACATGTCTGTCGTGGCGGGTGCGATGTTCAAGGGACCGTCAGCGGCTTCGAAGACGCCATAGGGCGAGATCACGGGGTGAACATTGCCCGCCAGTTTGGGGATTTCTCCCAGGCTCAGGTAGCGTTGCCCCTGCACGCTGAGCAGCCCGACCAGTCCCCCCAGGAGCGAAGTCTCGACGCGTTGGCCTTCACCGGTGCGCTGCCGCTGGTTCAGTGCCGCGAGCACGCCGATCGCACACCACATGCCTGCCGTCTGGTCGCCGATCGCCACGCCTACGCGCATCGGGCCGGACTCTTCTGATCCGGTCACGCTCATGAGGCCCGAGTAGCCCTGCGCGATCTGGTCGAAGCCTGGCCGTTGCCCGGCCGGTCCGGTTCGCCCGAAGCCAGTGATGCTGGCGTAGACGAGCCCGCGGTTGCGCTCGCGCAGCGACTCATATGACAGGCCCATCGAGTCCATCGCGCCGGGCCGGAAGTTCTCCGCGACCACGTCGCATTGCGAAGCCATCTCGCCAAGAAGGCGGATCGCGCGCGGGTCGCGAAAGTTGAGCGCGACGCCGCGCTTGTTCCGGTTGCCGCTGAGGTAATACGCGCTGGTGCCGCGGTCGAACGGACCCCAATTGCGGATCATGTCGCCGCCCATGGGCTCGACCTTGATGACGTCTGCGCCGAGGTCCGCCAGAACCATCGTGCAGAAGGGGCCCGCCAATGCGCGCGTCAGGTCGAGTACGCGCACGCCGGCCAATGGAAGCTCGGGATTTGCCATGTCTGTCTCCAAAAAATACTTGTACATCAACGCTTCGGACTATATATTGCATACAACAGTTATGCAATTTGAGGCCAACCAACGGAGACATCGATGAAGAAACCCAACATCCTTTTGATCATGGCGGACCAGCTTTCTGCGCCGGTCCTGCCCTTTCATGGCAACACTGCAGTCAAGACGCCGCACCTGCAGGCGTTGGCCGAACAGTCGGTCGTATTCGACAACGCGTACTGCAACTTCCCGTTGTGCGCACCGGCGCGCTTTTCGTTGCTGGCCGGCCAATTCGCGACCGAGATCGGCGCCTTCGACAACGCGTGCGAGTTCGAGGCATCGACGCCCACGCTGCCCTACTACCTGGGGCGCGAGGGCTACAAGACCATCCTCAGCGGCAAGATGCACTTCGTGGGCCCGGACCAGAAGCACGGCTTTCAGGAACGGCTCACGACCGACATCTATCCGGCCGACTTCGGCTGGTCGGCGGACTGGAAGGAGGGCGAGTTCAGCTTCTACTCGCCGGGCCACAACCTGAGCACCGTTGACGAGAGCGGCGAGTGCTTTCGCAGCCTGCAGTTGGACTACGACGAAGAGGTCGAGACCAAGTCGATCCAGCGCCTGTACGACCTGGCCCGCGACGACGAGCAGCCTTTCTTCATGTGCGTGTCTTACACGCACCCGCACCCGCCTTTCCACATCCTGCCGGAGTACCTGGCGCGCTACGACCGCGCAGAAATCAACCTGCCCAACGTGCGCGACATTCCCATGAAAGAGCGCGACATGCTGAGCCAATGGGTCCAGTACTCCCACGGCCTGGACAAGCAGACGGCCACCGACGAACAGATCCTGCGCGCGCGGCACGCCTACTATGCGATGGTCAGCTACATCGACGACAAGGTGGGCAACCTGCTGAAGACGCTCGAGCGCACGGGCTTCGACAAGAACACCATCGTCGTCTTCACCTCCGACCACGGCGACATGCTGGGCGAGCGCGGCATGTGGTTCAAGCGCGTGTTCTTCGATTGGTCGGCCAAGGTGCCGCTGCTGTTCAAACCGCCCGGAGCAACGACACCGCGCCGGATCTCGGAGCCCGCGTCGCACGTCGATCTGCTGCCCACGCTGATGGCCTTCGCCACGGGCAAGGAATCGTCGGAATGGGTAGAACCGGTCGACGGCCGCTCGCTCAGGCCCGTCATCGAAGGCGCGGCCGAACACGGTGACGCCACCGCCTTCGTGGAATACACGGCAGAGGGCGTGACCGGGCCATGCTGCATGCTGCGCAAGGGACACTACAAATACGTCTACACGCACGGCTACCCCGATCAGCTCTATGACCTCGAAGCCGATCCCGATGAACTTCGGAACGTGGCGGCCAAGCTCCCCGACGTCCTGGCCGCGCTGAAGGCCGAGGTGCACACGCGCTGGGATGCGGATGACATCAAGTCGCGCGTGCTGCACAGCCAGGCGCGTCGCAAGTTCATCAAGGACCTGCCCGATGCGATTCAGCCGGTATGGGACTACCAGGCCAGCGTCGACGACACCAAGCGCTATGTGCGGCGCGGCAGCGCGCGGATCATCAAAGTAAAGAAGCGCTGGCCGGTGGTCGCCGACATCAAGAGCTGAGCGCTCGCCACATCGGAGACATACATCATGGAACACACCATCGAGCGCGAAGTCGATCCCGTGCGGCTCGCGCGCGCACTCAGCGGCTTCAATCTCATCAACGGCAAGCTCGTGCCGGCGCACTCCGGAAAGACACTTCCCGTGGTCAACCCGGCCACCGGCCACACGATCGGATCGGCGCCGGCCAGCGATGCGAGCGATGTCGCCAGCGCAGTCGAGGCCGCTCACGCCGCACAGCCGGCCTGGGCCGCGATGGCCGCGCGCAAACGCGGCACGCTCGTTGCGGAGTGCGCACGCCTGCTAAGTACGCACGTCGAGGAACTCGGTCGTCTCGTCGCGCTGGAGACCGGCAAGGCGCTCAGGACGGAGAGTCGGGTGGAAGCATCCGTCGTGGCCGACTCGCTGCAGTTCTACGGCGGGCTCGGCTCGGAACTGAAGGGCGAGTCCGTGCCTTTCAGTCCCGACATGCTCACGGTGACGACGCGCGAGCCCGTCGGCGTCGTCGGTGTGATCATTCCGTGGAACGCGCCCATGATGCTGATGGCGCTGAAGATCGCGCCAGCGCTGGTTGCAGGCAACAGCGTCGTCGTGAAGTCTGCCGAGGAAGCCCCGCTGGGCGTGCTGCGCGTGTGCCAGATCCTCAACCAGTTGTTGCCGCCAGGCGTGCTCAACATCGTCTCGGGCTTCGGGCCCGATTGCGGTGCGCCGCTCGTCGTGCACCCCAAGGTGCGCAAGATCACTTTCACGGGCTCCGTCGAAACCGGAAAGATCGTTGCCAGGGCCGCGGGCGAAAAACTCATTCCCGTGACGCTGGAGCTCGGTGGCAAGAGCCCGATGATCGTCATGGGTGACGCCGACATCGACAAGGCGGTTGCGGGTGCTGTGGCCGGCATGCGTTTCACGCGACAGGGCCAAAGCTGCACGGCCGCCAGCCGCATCTTCGTGCACGAAAGCGTGCACGACACCTTCGTCGAAAAGGTCAAGGCCAAGGTCGACGCGATGAAGATGGGTGACCCACTGGACGAAGCAACGGACATCGGCACCATCATCTCCAGGGACCAGCACGACAAGGTCAAGTCGTACATCGAGGTCGGCCGCAGCACGGCAGGCGCGACATGCCACGAGTGCTCGGCATTGCCCTCCGGTGCCGCGCTGGAGAACGGCCTCTTCGTGCGGCCCGTGATCTTCACCGGGCTGGACAACGACAGCCGCCTGGCGCGCGAAGAGATCTTCGGGCCCGTCACATGCGTCATCAAGTTCGCGAACTACGAGGACGCGTTGGCGCAGGCCAACGACAGCGACTACGGCCTCGCTGCAACGATCTGGACCCGCGACCTCAAGACCGCGCTGGACGCCAGCCGCAGGCTGGAGTCGGGATTCGTGCAGATCAACCAGAACATCGTCGTGCAGCCGGGCTTGTCCTATGGCGGCGTGAAGCAGTCGGGCCTGGGGCGCGAAGCATCGCTCGAAGCCATGCTGGACCACTTCACGCACAAGAAGACCGTGATCTTCAGCCTTGCATGAAGCGCCACCTCACGAACTGAAAGGAGACACACCATGTCAGTGATCGGATTCATCGGACTGGGCAACATGGGCATGCCCATGGCCGTCAATCTGCACGAAGCGGGCCACGAGGTCAAATGCTTCGACATGAGCCAGGCCGTGCTGCGCCAGGCGGCGCAGCACGGCATGAAGCCACAGCAGAGCGTGGCCGCGACCGTCGAAGGTGCGGACTTCGTCGTGTCGATGCTGCCGAGCGGCAAGCACGTGCTTGAGGTGATGGCGAACGACGGCGTCGCCTATCCGCGCGACTGCGTGGCGATCGACTGCTCGACCATCGACATCGTGTCGTGTTCCGGGTTTCACAAAGCGCTGTCCGAACGCGGCGTACTCTCGCTCGACGCACCCGTGTCGGGCGGCGTAGGCGGCGCGGCCGCCGGCACGCTGACCTTCATGGTCGGCGGCTCTGACGACGCCTTCGCCAGGGGGCTGCCCGTGCTGCGCGCGATGGGCAAAAACATCATTCATGCAGGCAGTGAAGGGGCTGGTCAGGCCGCGAAGATCTGCAACAACATGATCACGGGTATCTCGATGGTCGCCGTGTCGGAGGCGCTGAACCTCGCGCGAAACCTCGGTCTGGACATGCAGAAGTTCTTCGATATCGCATCGACATCCTCGGGCCAGTGCTGGGCGCTGACGAGCTATTCGCCCGAACCCGGCCTGGTGCCCGCATCGCCGTCCAACCGCGAATACGAAGGCGGTTTCGCGTCCGAGCTGATGCTCAAAGACCTGCGGCTGGCCGAGCAGGCCGCCCTGGCCTCCAACTCGCCGGCGCTGCTCGGTGCTGCTGCGGCCTCGCTCTATGCGATCCATTGCCACGGCGGCCAAGGGCGGCTCGACTTCTCTTCCGTCATCCAGATGATGAGGAAACGCTAGCCAACTTTTCTGCTTCGAGACATTCAAAAATGATGGAGACAAAAAATGAAGAGCGTATTGACTGCGATGTTCAGGTTTCTGGTGCTCCTCGGAGCGTTGCATGGCTCGGCCGCATTCGCGGGACCGACGGTCGGCAAGATCATTGTGGGTTACCCGCCGGGCCAATCGGTCGACAGCGTCGGCAGACTGCTCGCCGAGCGGCTCGGCAAGATGACCGCCCGCACGTGGATCGTCGAAAACATGCCGGGCCAATCGGGCAGCATTGCGCTGGCGGCGGTGACCAAGCTGCCGGCCGACGGCAGCGTGCTCACGCTGTCGGCATCGGCTGCGTTGGCGGGCAATCCGTTTCTCTTTGCCAACGTGCGCTATGACCCGATCAAGGACTTCGAACCCATCGGCCTGATCTACGACGCGCCGCTGCTCTTGCTGGTCAACACTGCGTTGCCGGTGAAGTCGCTGCCCGAGTTGCTGGCGTACCTGCGGGCCAACCCCGGAAAGCTCAGCTTCTCGTCGCCGGGCAATGGGTCGGTCTCACATCTGGCAATGGCGGAACTGCTGCGGCGCAGCGATACGAGGATGGAGCACATTCCCTATCAGGGCGCATCGAAGTCGCTGTCGGATCTGGCCGGTGGGCAGGTGCAGGTGTCGTTCGACGCCATCGCGCCTGCGCTGCCGCTGATCCAGGCCGGGAAGATCCGTGCCATCGCGATCAGTTCGAAGGAGCGTTCCACGCTGATGCCGGACGTTCCCACGGTCTCCGAGGGCGGCATCGACGGCTTCGACCTCGTGCCCTGGGTCGGCTTGCTCGCACCCGCGGGCACGCCCAAGGAAGAAGTCGAAAAGCTCAGCACGGACCTCGCGAAGATCATTCGCTCGGACGATTTCTCCAGGCAGATCGTGATGCTCGGCGGTCGCCCGCGCCCCTCTTCGGCGAGCGAGTTCAAGAGCTTTCTTCGCAGCGAAGTGGAGCGCTGGTCAGGCGTGATCAAGCGCTCCGGCGCCAAGTTGGAGTAGGGCGCGATGTTGATCGGTACCTTGGATCGGGCGAGAACTTCGCGGCATGCCCGTTCGCTGCCCGATGGGTTTTCGTTCCATCGCAGCGAGTGGATGGACAGCGGCAAAGACCCGCTTTTTTCGCCCACCGTCTTTCTTGTGGAACAACCACCAGGTTCGGTGTTGGCCTCGCATTTCCACACGCAGAATCAGTTCCAGGTGGTGATGGCGGGCTCGGGCAAGCTTGGGGCGCATGAGGTGCGGCATGGCTCGGTCCACTACGCCGGCCCATACACGGGCTATGGCCCTGTCGTGGCGGGGCCGGAAGGCCTGAGCTACTTCACGATCCGCGCGGTGTACGAGACCGGCGCGAACTTCATCGACAGCGCGCGCGACAAGATGGTTCGTGGTCCCAAACGCCATGTGCAGGGGCCTCCGCTCGATGCGTTGCCTGTCGACGATCTCGCGCGGTTGACAGAGCCTTGCATGACCCACCTGATCGAGCCGCAGGCCGACCGGCTGGAGGCTTGCGTCTGGTACGTACCTCCGGGCTCTCATGTCGAGGCACCGGTGCCCGCGCCTTCCGGCCAGTTCCAGTTCGTGATGTCCGGCAGCCTGCGCCATGAAGGCACATGGTGCACTCGTTGGGAGAATCGCTACGTGTCGGTCGACGAGCCTGCGAGCGTGCTCGAAGCGGGGCCGCAAGGCCTGCAAGTGCTGCTGCTTCAGATGCCCGCCAAGGCGCCGGAATATCTGGCGCTACGCACGGTTTGATGCTGAGGTCGAGCACAGAACCGTGCGGTATAACCTCGGGCATGAACGAGCCAAGGCCCTTACCTCGTGCCAAACGAGAAACGCCGACCTTGTCGGCAGAACAAGTCTGCGATCGGATCCGAAGCTCCATTCTGGCTGGTGAGCTCAAGCCGGGCGAAAAGCTGACCGAGCAGGATCTGGCGGCGGAATACCTCGTGAGCCGCACGCCCGTGAGGGAAGCCATTCGCCAGCTCGAAGTGGAGCGGCTGGTCTCGCGCACGCCCTTTGTCGGCGTGACGGTGGCCCAGCTCAAGCCGTCGGAGATCATCGAGCTGCTCGACATCCGGGAGGTGCTGGAAGGACTCGTGGCGCGGCGCGCGGCGAAAGAAATCAAGCCCGAGGAGCGAGCCCGCCTGCGGAAAATCCTGGAGCGCATGGCCAAGGCCGAAGAGACTCACGATGTGTCGAAGTACCTGGATGCCGCGCTCGAATTCCGCAGGACGCTGGCCGAGTGCTCTCGCAGCGAGACGCTTATCCAGTACGTGATGGCGATCGAGAACCGGCTCCGGCTCATGGGCAACCGCACTGCCTCGATACCGGGGCGCATGGCGGCTGCGATCGTTGAGCACAAGAAGCTCATGAAGGCAATCGAGGCCCGAGACCCGGATGCCGCCGAGCGGCTTAACAGGGAGAGAATTCAGCACATTCGAGCTGACGTCGAGCGGTCTTTTTCATTCGCAATCTTCTGAGGCGTTTCCAAGTCACCGAGCGGACTTTGCCGATCTACGTCGGCTCTTGCAGGGCTGTGCGCGCACAAGCCAGGAACGGGGCGATCAACGGACTTTCCCAATCGTTGCGCCAGCAGGCCGCAATCTCCATTGCGGCGTCGACGTTTCGCAAGGGCCTGAACACCACGCCAGGGGGGCGGCCGATCTGAGCGCAGGCAGGCAGGATCGCGACGCCCTTGCCTGCCAGAACCAGCGCCAGTGCCGAGACCATCGTCTCGACCCGCTGGGCAATCGGCATGCTGACATCGTGCCGCCGCAGCAGCGACGCAACGACCGATTTGTCGACATCGCCCTCGGGAACCGGCAGTCCGATGAGCGCCAGGCCCGAGAGGCGCGCCAGCGGAACGCTGGTCAGCCGCGCCAGCGGAGAGTCGACGCGCACCGCAAGCATCAGCGGCTGGCTGCCGATGCGCTGCGTCGCAATGCCCGCCTGCGCAATGGGCGGAATGCAGATCGCCACTGACACGTCCGAGTCGGTGAGGGCCGAGACATTGTTGACGGCATTCAGCTCCACATACTGGATCTCCACCTCCGGCAGCCTGCGCCGCAGCTCGTTCTCGAGCCTCGGCAACACGAGATAAGACAGCACGACCATCGTGCCGATGGTGAGCCGGCCCCGGTTGCCCGATCCGATGGCGCGCGCGGCGTCGAAGCCCTCGTTGGCCAGCAGAAGTGCCTCTTTCGCGCGCCGGAACAGTGCATTGCCCGCATCGGTGATCTCCATGCCGTGCGCCGCCCTGCGAAACAGGGGCGTGCCCACGGCCGCCTCCAGGTTCTTGATGTGCACCGAGAGCGGCGGCTGCGCCATGTTGAGCCGGCGGGCAGCCCTGCCGACGCTGCGCTCCTCGGCGACGGCCACGAAATAGCGAAGGGTTCGAAGGTCCGGTGTAGCCATACGCTGGGCATATGCCTTTTCAAGAAAACAGTATTGGACGCCTTGTTGCGGCGCATCAATCATTTGCACATGAAAAACTTTCCCGTCCTTCTTCCAAAGTCCGAGATCTGCGAGATGCCCGCAATAACCATGCGCAGACTGGTCGCGCAGCGCGAGATCTCGCCGGTGGAGATTGTCGAAGAGGTGCTGCGCCGCGCCGATGCCCTGCAGCCGCACCTGAACTGCTTCATCACGTTATGCCATGAGCAGGCGTTGCAGCAGGCCAGGGAAGCCGAGCAGGCGCTCATGCGCGGCGAGGATTTGGGCCAGCTGCATGGTCTTCCATTTACGGTGAAGGACATCGTCGACACGGCGAACGTACGCACCACCTACGGCTCTTTGCTGCACCGCGACCATGTGCCCACGCAAGACGCAGTGGCCGTGGCGCGAATGCGCGAAGCCGGCGCCATCCTCATCGGCAAGACCACCTCGTCCGAATTCGGCGCCAAGTGCCTGACCGATGCACCGCTGTTCGGAAGCACCCGCAACGCGTGGAATGCGTCGCGCACGAGCGGCGGCTCCAGCGGCGGTGCGGCGGCGTCGATGGCGGCCGGCATCGCGCCGCTGGCCATCGCCACCGACGGTGGTGGCTCGACGCGCATTCCCGCAGCGTGCAATGGCGTGGTCGGCCTGAAGCAGAGCCTGGGCGTGGTGCCGCACAGCCAGGTGCAGGACGCGTTCGGCAACTACACCTACGTGACGCCCACCACACGCAATGTGGCCGACACGGCACTGATGCTGCAGGCCATGACGGGCGCGCACGGGTCGGACCCGTGGTCGCTGGGTGTTCCGGCGCGGCGCTACTTCGACGAACTGCAAGCCGGCGGCGATCTTCGCGGCAAACGCATTCTTTTCTGCGCTGCGCCGGCGGGGCGACCGATTGCCGCGGATGTTGCATCCGCCTTCGAGGCTGCCCTGGCAACTTTGGCGTCGATGGGGGCCGAGTTGCAGCCGATGTCCGGCGACGGCTTCGACGTGGAGCCGGTGTGGCGCGTGATCAACCACACCAGCTGGCGCGGCCGCTTCGCTCCCATGGCGGCGGCACACGGCGACCAGATGAGCCCGTCGCTGCTGAAGCAACTGGCGCTGGCCGAGCATGTGGATGGCATCGCGTTCCAGCAGGCCATGTTCGCGCGGACAGCATTGTTTCGCGGCATTCAGGCGCGGCTGGAGGCGCATGACTTTATCTTCACGCCCACGCTTTCGCGCACGGCGCTGCCCATCGACCAGGACCTGTTCGGCAGCATCGAGATCGACGGCAAGGAATACGCCGAGGTGCGCGCGAACTGGTTCCCCTGGACCATGCCGTTCAACCTGACCGGGCACCCCGCCATCAGCTTGCCTTGCGGCGCGGGGCGCGACGGGCTGCCGATCGGCATGCAGTTGGTCGGACGCTTTCGCGAAGACGGGCAATTGCTGCAGGCGGCCGCCTCGTTCGAAGCTGCGCACCGGCCGGCGAACGCGCTGCCGGTCGTTGCCTTCTAAGGCCTCTTTCTTCTCCGATTTTTCAACCAGCAGGTAGCCACCATGACCTCGTTCCTGAAGACACTCGTGCTCGGCGCGTCGATTGCCCTGGCCGGCGGCGCCGCGCACGCCGACAACGCGCCCGTTCGCCTCATCATCGGTTTTCCGCCGGGCGGCGCGCTCGACAACCTGGCGCGCTCCCTCGCCGAGGAACTGCGGGGCTCGCTCAAGGAACCCGTTCTGGTGGAGAACCGTCCCGGTGCCTCCACGCGCATTTCCATTGAGGCCGTGAAGACCGCGCGGCCCGACGGGCGCACCATCCTCATTGGTGGCACGCCGCCCTTCGTGCTGTTTCCGATGACCTATGCGCGGCTGAACTACGACGTGGACAAAGACTTCATTCCCGTTGCGCATCTGGCCAATGTGCCCAGCGTGGTCTCCACCGGCGCGAACCAGCCGTACAAGACGATTTCCGAATACGTCGCGTGGATCAAGAAGAACCCCGCCCAGGGCAGCGTGGGCATGACCAACCTCGGCGGCGGCTTGCACTTCAGCGTGCTGCAGCTGTCGAAGGCCATTGGTGTGCCGCTCACAGCCGTTACTTACCGGGGCGGCGCGCCGCTGGCGACGGACATCATCGGCGACCACGTGCCGCTGGGTGCCGACGCGCTGGCGAGCCAGTTGGAGCTGCACCGCTCGGGCAAGCTTCACATCCTGGGCGTCGCGGGCACAAAACGGTTGAGTTGGCTGCCCGACGTGCCGACCTTCAAGGAAGCTGGTTACGACGCCTTCGATCGCGCCAACGCGTCCTATGCCGCCTTCGTGCCGGCGGGCACGCCAAAGGATGTTGTCGCGAAGCTGCAGGCAGCCTTCCTGGCTGCAGTGCGCAGCCCGCAGGTGCGCGGCCAGCTCGAACGCATGGGGCTGGAGGCAACCGGGCTGCCCGGCGCCGAAGTGACGCGCATCATGAATGAAGACCGCGAGTACTGGCGCCCCATCGTCAAGGCCTCGGGCTTCAAGAGCGATGAATGAAGTGGTGAAGGAAGACGAGGAGAGGGCCGCGTGGACCGTGCTCGTCGTTGCAAGCCTGGGCGCGTTCCTGTGTTTCCTGAACCTCAGTGCGCTCAACGTAGCGCTTCCTTTGGTTGCGCGTAGCCTGAACGCTTCGCCATCGCAGGCGAGTTGGATCCTGCTGTCTTACATGCTGGTCAGCACCGTGTGCATCCTCAGCTTCGGAAGGCTGGCCGATCTGTGGGGGCGGCGGCGACTCTTTCTCGCGGGGCTGGGTCTCTTCCTGATCGCTTGTGCGGGCTGTGCGGCCGCGACGAGCTTTGGCGCCATGCTGTTCTTTCGCGTCTGCCAAGCAGTAGGCGCGGCTGGCGTCATGGCCAATTCCAGCGCCCTGGTGGGCGATGCCTTCGGCCGCAAGAAGGTGGGGCTGGCGCTCGGGGTGCTCGCCATGGTGGCTGCCCTCGCGCAGGTCGCGGGGCCGCTGGCCGGCGGCTTTGTCGTTTCTTGGTGGGGTTGGCGCGTCCTCTTCATGCTGAACGTGCCTATCGGGCTTTGCGTGCTGGCCTGGTCGTGGAAGACCCTGCCGGAGAGCACGGCGACAGCCATCACGGAGCGTTTCGACCTGGCCGGCGCCTTGATGTCGCTCGCCGGAATTGGAAGCGTGATCTATGCGCTCTCGATGGTGGGAACGCGCGGCTGGGCGAGCGTGCCGGTCTGGGTCTTCATGCTTGCCGGTGTTTGCGCCATCGTCGTTTTCGTTAGGGTGCAGCAGCGCGCGGCGAGCCCTCTGGTCGACCCGGCACTGTTCAGGGATCCAGGGCGTTGCACGGCTTACGCGTGTATCCTGCTTCTGTCGATGTCACAGGCCGCACCCTTGCTGCTCGTGGCCCTGTATCTCCAGGCGTGCGCGGGCCTGGCGCCATCGGAGGCGGGCACGCGCATTGCACCGGTCGCATTGGGGATGCTGATGGCAGCCCCGATGGCTGGCAGCCTCATGAGGCGCTTCACGCCCGAAGTCCTCTGCGTGGCAGGCATGCTGATCGCCGCGGGTGCGTTGGCGCTGTTGGCAGCCATGCTGCAGCCAGCCATCGGCACCGGACAATTGGCCGCCTGCCTGTGGATGCTGGGCCTGGGCATCGGTAGCTTTGTGACGCCGAACAACGCGTCCATCCTTCAAAGCGTGGTGCCACAGCGCAGAGGTATTGCGAACGGCGTGCGCGCGACCTTGCAGAACACCGGAATCATGATGGGGACGGCGCTCACGTTGAGCGTGGCGATGGCCCAATTGCCCTACAGCTCGCAACTCATGATTCTTGGTAACGGCAATTCAGCGCTCGCGGCTGTCGATATCGCTGCATTCACCGAGGGAGCAAGAGCTGCTTTCGCAATGCTCGCGTGCCTTTGCCTTATGGGGGCGGCGCTGATTGCGAAGAACTGCCGCACGGCCTGGGCGGGGCAACCTGTTTGATGCAGCCGGTTTTCAGACGGTGGCCGATCAGGGAGGGCGGCTTTGAGGGGTGTACTAAGCGCTGAACCTGCGGCGACAACAAACACGAGACACCTCATATCGCCTAAGTCCTTGATTGACATCGACTCGGGTGTAAACACTTTATAGTCAGCCCGATTTGTGACCTAAATCGCAAGACACGCGCAGGTCGAACCATATTCCCGAGACAGGCGCAGGTTTTTGACAATAAACGCTGGACTTGGCGCAAGTGCCAACCCCGCTGTTCGTCTGAAGGTGCACCGACGCGTCTTGCCATTGCCGGGCTTGAATATCGTCGTGGGCGTTCCGTCTGCATGCAGCATTGCCGAACCCCAGCGGTTGAAGACAGCTTCCTACCTATATCAATCAAGGCGATGCCGAGCGCAAAAAAGGCGACAAGCATGGCCGAGCTGGCGGATGGTGGGTCTGACGCGTTTGCCCAGCTTGATGTAGAGCTCAACGGCTCGAATCCGATCTTCGTAGGAATACATGAACTACCTCCTGGTAGTCCAAGTTTTCGTCCGCACCCCCACTGGGTCACTTCTGGATGGAAATCAACACCCACTGGCTTAGTTTTCGGTCGGCGCCAACACGGTTTGCAGCGCTTGCGAAGTTGACGGATCGCGAAATCGGACTAATGAACATCAAGCGGCAACTTCAATCCGCTGGCACTTCAGCAGCCTGCCAATGGACAGCCACTTGCCCGAATTCGTGATCGACGAGGGGTAGTCGATGGCGGCCAGCATGCTCGTCCGCATGAACGGCCTTGGCGCCAGTATTGGCAATAGAAGCTGAGTTGTCCGCACGGCCCGAGGCTGCGAGCCTGGGGATTCCGTGACAGTGAGCGTGCGTGTCGCTAGGCTTTTTCGGTCGCGCGCTTCCTGTCGGGCTTGCGCGCCGGCCCCTTGGTTTCAGGTTCCGTACGCGGTGGCAGGGGAGGCCGGCCGTGCGGCATGCTTGCGATGGCGTCGGCATACACATTGCCGCCGCTCGAGATGTGAGCGGTCATGGCCCGGTCCGCCGCTTCTTCATCGCCCGACAGGATGGCACTGATGATGGTCTGATGCTCCGCGAGCGAGTTGCGGATGCGGTTGGGCCGGTCGAACAGCGCGCGTTGCGGGTGACGCATCCGTAGCCGCATCGATCGCAACTGGCGCGCAAGCACTTCGTTCAGGCTGCCGTCGTAGATGATCTCGTGGAATGTGCGGTTGGCTTCGCCGTAGGCCTCCGCATCGTCCTTGACCGCGGCCTGTTTGCAGGCTTCGTTGGCCTGCTCCAGTTGCCTCCGCTGCAGGGCAGGCATGCGTCGCGCAGCCAGCCGCGCCGCCAAGCCTTCGAGTTCCATGAGAATCTCGAGCATCGCGATGTACTCGGGTACCGACAATGTCGCAACGACTGCGCCCTGTCGCGGCATGGTGGTCACGAGGCCTGCCGATATCAGCTGCTGGATGGCCTCCCGCGCGGGGGTGCGCGACACCTCGAAGCGGTCCATCAGTTCCTGCTCGTCGATGCGCGAGCCGGCATCCAGTTTGCCAGCGATGATTTCGCTTTCGAGGGCTTCGCGGATCTTGTCGCTCAGGTTGATACGGGACATGGGTTGAAAACTCCTGCCGATATCTTAGCCGGCCGCAAATACGCAAGAAGGTTCGCCGAATTCGGAGCGACGCCATCCGCATACCGCCGCGGCGATTACCGAGGTCACCGGGAGGTCCCTTGTGCGGCGGCAATGGAGGATTCCGTCTCCCGGGCCTTCATCGCATCATCGAAGCGGTCGAAACGTGCCGCGACAAAGGCGGGGCGCTGTTGGACGGCCGCCCACCAGGCATGGACGCGCGGATGTGCGTCGGGGCTCAGCGCTTGTGGGGCGATCTCGTCGATTCGTGCGATGAAGGGAACCGCTGCAATGTCGGCGAGCGAATACGCTGCGCCGACCAGCCATTTCGAGTCCGCCAGCATGGCTTCCATCTTGTCGACGATCCGCAGCAGCTTGTCGAGGGCTGCGGCCTTCTCTTCCTCCGTATAGGGACGCCGTGCAATCCGCACCCAGGCCTCGCGGCGTTCCGCGGTGGGAATGCGCTCCAGCTTTTCCTTGAGTTGCGCATCGCTCCATTGGCTGGCTCCCGGTTGCAGGGCGAGGCTCCAGTTCAGGATGAGCAGGTTGGGCAGCGATTTCTCGTCGGTCCAGCGCACGAAGTTGCGCATCGTGGCGCGCTCGTACGGGTCCGCCGGGCGCAGCGCAGGCTCGGGGTACACCTCGTCGAGATACTCGCAGATCGTCGAGCTCTCGTAGAGGGACTTGCCCGGGGCGATCAGCAGCGCGGGCACCACGCCGTTCGGATTCAGGGCCAGATACTCCGGCGAGTGCTGTTCCTGCTTGCTCATGTCGATGGGAATGCTCTCGTAGGCCAATCCTTTTTCGGCGAAGCAAAGCCGTACACGGCGCGAAGCGCTCGAAAGCCAACCGTGGAAGAGTTTCATGGGGTAGGTGAAGGGAGTGGGGGAGTGAGATCGGTCAGGGAATCAGAACAGGCGCGCCGCTGGTCGCCCGGCTTTCGAGATCCCGGTGCGCGCGTTGCACATCGGTCAGTGCATAGCGGTGCTTCGCCTCCAGGACCACGTCGCCCTTCTGCACGGCCTCGAACAGCGCAATGGCCGAACGACGAAGGTCCGCCGGTTCCGAGATGAAGCTGCGCAGAGTGGGCCTGCACACGCTCAGTGACTTGGCGTGCAACAGTTGCAGGTCGAAGCCTTCGACATCGCCCGACGCGGTGCCGTAGCTGATCGCGATGCCGAGCGTCTTCAGGCATTTCAGCGACGGCACGAAGACGTCTTTGCCGACGGCGTCGTAGACGACGGCCACACCGCCACCGTTCGTCAGTTCCAGCACCCGGGCGGCGAAATCTTCGCAGCAGTAGTTGATGACATGGTGGCAGCCGTGCGCGGTTGCCACCGCGGCCTTGGCTTCCGAGCCGACCGTACCGATGACAGTGGCGCCGAGCGCGCGGGCCCATTGCGACAGGATCACGCCCATGCCGCCCGCTGCCGCGTGCACCAGCACCGTGTCGCCGGGCTTCACGACATACAGGCGGCGCAGCAGGTATTCGGCCGTGAGTCCGCGCAGCATGTTGGCTCCCGCGATCTCCTCCGAGAAACCCTGTGGCAACGGGATCACGCGCGAGGCATGCACGTTGCGAGTTGCCTGGTAGGCGCCGGGTTGGAAGTAGGCCACCGGCTGGCCCACGCGCAGGTGGCCGACACCGCCGCCCACCGCTTCGACAACACCTGCGCCCTGCGAGCCCAGCGTGATCGGAAACGGCTCGCCGCCGTGCGGGCCGTGAGCTCCCTTGCGCTGGTAGATGTCCGCGAAGTTGAGCCCGATCGCCGTCTGCCGGATCTGCACTTCACCGGGAGAGGGCGACGGAACATCGACCTCGACGACTTCGAGGACGTCGGGATCGCCATGTCTGTGGATGTGGATCGCTGTGCTTTGCATGTGTTGGACGTGAGGGTTGGATGGGCATAAGGCCGCCGACGCATGAAGGCAGCGAATTAATTTTAGGGCTATGTGTACTTTTCATTTGTTTAAAAAAATACATAAAAACCCTATATGTATTTTTATAAGTATCTTCCGTACACTTGCACCGACCCAAGCAGAACGTTCTCGCCCAGTCCCGGAGACAAACACATGACCCTCACCAGAAGACAGTTCAGCGCGCTAGCCGCATCGGCAATGACCGCACCATGGGCACACGCCCAGCAACCACAGCCCGCGAATCTCGCCTCGCTGTACGAGGCCGCGAAGAAGGAACGCGAGCTGACCTGGTACATCGTTTTCCTGCCGTCGGAGGACGCGGAGACCATGGCGCGTGCGTTCACGGCTCGCTACCCGGGCGTCAAGGTGAACGTGGTGCGGACCACCGCGCAGGTGGCGTTCCAGCGCCTGAACCAGGACCTGAAGGCGCGTACCGCGAACTGCGATGTGTTTTCGTCGACCGACATCGGCCACTATGTTGATCTGAAGGCTCGCAAGCTGCTGACAAAGTACACGCCCGCATCGGCGGCGCTGATGGACAGTCGCCTGCAGAACCTCGATGCGGATGGCTACTACCACGCCGCCAGTGCCTTCATGGTCGGACTGGTCTACAACTCGAACAAGGTCAAGGCGGCAGAAGCGCCGACCAGCTGGATGGATCTCGCCGATCCGAAGTGGCGCGGCCTGGCTTCGGTGGGCCACCCGGGCTTCAGTGGCGCCGTCGGCACTTGGTGCATCGAGATGCGCAAGCTCTACGGGGACGGCTGGTTCAAGAAGCTTGCGCTGAACAAGCCGCAAGTCGGGCGCTCGATCATCGACACCGTCACGACGGTCAACTCGGGCGAGCGTTCGATCTCGGCGGGGCCTGTCAATCTGGCAGCCCTGACGGCCTCCAAGGGCAATCCGCTGGCCGTCTCGGCGCCGAAGGAGGGGCCAGTACTGATCGTTTCCCCGTCGGCCATCATGGCCAATGCACCGCATCCGAACGCATCCAAGCTGTTCATGGAATGGATGCTGGTGAGCGAGGATGCGGATCGAATCACCACGCAGCTGTATGGCATCCCTCGACGCGCCGGCGCCAGACCGCTGCCTGGCGTGCTTGGCCTGGGCGATGTCAAGACCGTGCTGCAGCCGACGGCTAAGGAGTCCGTCGATCAGCTGCCTGAAGTGATCGACCTGTGGAAAGACGCGTTCGGTGTCTGAGGCCGTCACAATCGCGCCGCCGATGCGCGCTCGCATCCCGAACCGGATGGGCGATCCGGCAGTCTGGCTGTTCGGCACACTGATCCTTCTGCTCATCCTGCTCGTGGCGAACCCGATCCTGCGGTTGATCTGGGACAGCTTTCACACGGCGGACGGCACGCTGTCGTTCAGCAGCTATGCCGCCGCCCTGGGCCGCAGCCGCAACCTCCAGGCGCTGCTCAATTCGTTCTACCTTGGCGTTGCGGTGACAGCCATTGCGATCGCGCTCGGCGTGCCGCTCGCACTGGCCGTCTCGCGCACGAACATGCCAGCGCGCGGCTTCACGCATGTGAGCGTGCTGGCTGCGTTCGTCATGCCGAACTTCCTAGGCGCCATCGCCTGGATCCTGCTGGCAGGCCCCAACGCGGGATGGCTCAACAGGCTCTGGTCGGAGGTATTGGGCACGGACAGGGGGCCGTTCAACATCTTCAGCTTCTGGGGACTGGCCTTCGTCATCGCGCTGTACACCTATCCGCTCATCTACGTGTTCACCAAGTCGGCGCTGGACCTGGTGTCCACCGAGTTGGAAGACGCGGCATCGATTCATGGCGCGGGCAAGCTGCGCACGCTGACGCGCGTGACACTGCCGCTGGTGCTGCCTTCCATCGTCGGCGCCGCGATCCTGATCTTTCTCGAATCGGTCGCGCTGTACGGTACGCCCGCGCTCATCGCGATTCCCGCGGGCCTGAATCTCGCGACGACGCAGATCGTGTCGTTCTTCGAGTACCCGCTCAAGGTCGAGCAGGCTGCGGCGTTCTCGATGCCGATCCTCGCGTTGACCGTGGTGATGCTGTACCTGCAGCGCCGCCTGCTCGCCCGCAAGGGGTTCGTGTCGGTGTCCGGCAAGGGCGGCGAGCGAAGGCCGTTCGACGTGGGGGCCTGGAAATGGGTGCTGCTCGGCTATTCGGCGTTGGTGTCACTTCTCACGGTGGTGATGCCGCTGATCATCCTTGTCCTGGCTTCGCTGTCGAAGGCCTGGGGGCGCGGCTTCAGTGCGGGCAACCTCACGTTCGCGAACTTCTACAACATCTTCTTCGAGCAGTTGACCGTGCGCTCGGCGCTGGTGAACACCGTCACCTATTCGGCCGTCACCGCACTGGTCTGCGTCGCGATGGGGATGTGCGTGGCCTACGCGACACAGCGACGCATCACGCCGTTTCCCACGCTGATTCAGTTTCTTGCGCTGGCGCCGGTGGCGGTGCCGGGGTTGATCCTGGCCATCGGGCTCTACGCCGCGTATGCCGGGCCTCCGTTCTCGCTGTACGGCACGGGCGCACTGGTGGTGGTGGCCTTCACGACGCGCTTCCTGCCGATCGCGGTCACGGCCTGCGGCGCCGGGGTGCGCTCGCTCAACCCGGAGCTGGAGGAGGCCGTTCGCATCCTTGGCGGCGGGCGCCTCACCGCACTGGGCAAGGTGGTCGTGCCGCTGCTCAACAAGACGTTGGTCGGCGCTTTCATCCTGGTGTTCGTGATCTGCACGAAGGAACTCTCCACCGCCGTTTTCCTGACGGGGCCCGCCTCGCGTGTGGTTTCGGTGCTCACGCTCGATCTGAGCGAGCAGGGCAACTACGAAAGCCTCGCGGCGATGGGCGTGGTGCTGGTGGTGATCGTGACGCTGGTGGTGGGCATCGGCATGCGTATCGCGGGGCGCGACTTCATGTTGCGCCGTTCTTGAAAGGTTTTTCTGATGTCCAAACTCGAACTGAACAACGTCCGCAAGCAATACGGCGCGCTGGCCGTGGTCGACGACCTGAGCCTGCAGCTGAGGAAGGGCGAACTCGTCACGCTGCTGGGGCCCTCGGGCTGCGGCAAGACCACGACGCTGCGCATGATCGCGGGCTTCATCGAACTCAGCGGCGGCTCGATCGCCGTCGACGGCAGGCAGATCTCGGGCGCCGGGCGCACCGTGCCGCCGGAACACCGCGGCATGTCGATGATCTTCCAGAGCTATGCGATCTGGCCGAACATGACGGTGGCCGAGAACGTCGCGTTCGGTCTCAACGTGCGCCGTGTACCGGGCGAAGAAAGCAAGCGCCGCGTCGAGGAGATGCTGGATGTGGTGAAGCTCGGAGCACTCGCGCAGCGATATCCGGCGGAGCTCTCGGGTGGCCAGCAGCAGCGCGTGGCGCTGGCGCGCGCGATGGTGGTCCGGCCGGAAGTGCTTCTGCTCGACGAGCCTCTGTCGAACCTCGACGCGAATCTGCGCGAGGAGATGGCTGGCGAGATCCGCCGGCTGCACGACGAGTTCAATTTCACGACCGTCTATGTCACGCACGACCAGACGGAAGCGATGACGATCTCGGACCGCATCGCTGTGCTCAACCTCGGCAAGCTCGAACAGATCGACACGCCGTGGAACCTCTACAACCGTCCCCGCACGCGCTTCGTCGCGGGTTTCATCGGGCAGACCAACCTCGTCGAAGGCCACGTCCGCGACGGGCAGATCCGGCTGCGCGGGTTGGAGGGCGTGCTGCCGATGGGCGGTCAGGCGGCAGCCGCGTCGGCCGACATGCGCATCTCGATCCGCCCGCAATCGCTGTTCCTCGGACCGCAGGGCAACGGCGCATTGCCGATGGGGGCGGTGTCCGTCGTCGCCAGAACCTACCTGGGCGAGTACTGGGACTACCTCGTGCGTCCGACGGCTGGCGGCGACGAACTCAAGGTGCACGCCCCGCCGTCCAGCGTGCTCGATGTCGGACACGAATCGCTGCTGTCGATCGACCCGGCCGGCGTTGCGCTCGTGAGCTGAGTCCGCGCCTTCATCTCTTCAAAGAACTCTCTTCATCTTCACAAGGTTTCCATGTCGATTTCCCAATCACCCCAACCTCCGCTCTCTGGCTTCAAGGTGCTCGACCTGACCATTGCGCGCGCCGGCCCGACGGCCGTGCGCCTGCTGGCCGACTGGGGGGCCGACGTGACGCGGGTAGAACCGCCGGCGTTGAAGGATCGGGGTTCCGTGACGGGGCGCCGCCGGGGCTCGGACGAGCAGAACCTGCATCGCAACAAGCGCAGTCTTTGCCTCGACCTCAAGACGCCGCAAGGAGCGGACGTGCTCAAGCGCCTGATTGCGCGCAGCGACGTGGTGGCGGAGAACTTTCGCTCGGTGGTCAAGGAGCGTCTGGGCCTGACGTACGAACAGCTGAGGAAGATCAATCCGCGCATCATCCTCGCAAGCATCTCGGGCTTCGGCCAGGACGGCCCCTACAGCGATCGGCCGGGCGTCGACCAGATCGTGCAGGGCATGTCCGGCTTGAGCTCCGTGACCGGAGAACCCGGACGCGGCGCTGTGCGCACCGGCATCGCCATCTCCGACACCACTGCCGGGATGTTCCTGGGACAGGGCATCCTGCTTGCGCTGCTGCATCGCGAGCGCACGGGGGAGGGGCAATGGGTTCACACGTCCCTGATCGAGGGGATGCTCAACAAGCTCGACTTTCAGGGTGCGCGCTACACGGTGGCGGGCGAGATACCGGTGCAGGAAGGCAATGCACACCCGACACAGGTACCCATGAGCACCTTCGATGCCAGCGATGGACAGGTCAACATCTGCGCGAGCACGCAGTACATGTGGGCGGGATTTTGCGAGGCGCTCGGTGCGCAGAAGCTCCACGACAACCCCGACTACAAGGCGTTCGAGTCGCGCGTTGCAAATCGCCGCCAGCTCGACACCGAAGTCAATGAAGTGACGCGGAAGTTCACCGTCGCGGAACTCGTTGCCCGGCTGAACCCGGCTGGCGTGCCCTGCGGTCCGGTCTACAACATCGGGCAGGCTTTCGAAGATGCGCAGGTCAAGCACCTGCGCATGACGCGCCCGGCGAAGCACCCGGTGCTTGGCGAGGTCAACCTGATCCGTTCACCGATCAACCTTTCGGCGTTTCCGCACCCCGAGTATTTCCATCACGCGGCCCCCGATCCCGGCGAGCAGACCGACATCCTGCTCGAAGAGCTGGGCTACAGCCGTGATGCGATCGAAACGATGAAGAGCGCGGGAGCAGTCGAATGAACGCGCGAGCACTACCCCTGGAGACGACCAAGATCATCGCGACCGTTGAGGATGACGTGGGCTGGATTACCTTCAACAATCCCGAGCGCCGCAACGCGATGTCGCTGGCGATGTGGCAGGGGCTGGGCGATGCCATCGAGTCGCTCCAGGACGATGGCGATGTGCGTGTCGTCATCATGCGTGGAGCCGGTGGCAAGTCGTTCGTCTCGGGCGCCGACATCTCCGAGTTCGACGAACACCGGGCCAATGCCGCGCAGAAGAAGACATACGGCGACATCGCTGCGCGTGCGCACGTCGGGCTGGCGCGTCTGACGAAGCCTCTGGTGGCAATGATCGATGGCTTTTGCATCGGCGGTGGCCTGGCGATCGCGCTGGCCGCCGATGTCCGGATTGCCACCACCGGTTCTGTTTTCGGAATACCGGCGGCCAAACTCGGGCTGGGCTACGAGTACGAAGGCCTCGCGGCGCTGGCGCGTCTGGTGGGGCCCTCGACCGCGAAAGACATCCTGTTCAGCGCCCGCTTCCTCGCCGCCGATGAAGCGCTGCGCATCGGCCTGATCAACTTCTCGGTCGATGGGGCTGAACTCGAGGCGTTCGTGAGTGACTATGCGGCGCGCATTGCGGGCAATGCGCCGCTTACGGTGCACGCGGCCAAGGCGGCGGTGCGGCTGTTCGAGCAATACAGCAAGACAGATGACGCGGAAGTCGCCGCGCTCGTTGATCGCTGCTTCGACAGCGAGGACTACAGGGAAGGCCGCACGGCCTTTCTCGAAAAGCGTCCTCCGCGGTTCCAGGGGCGTTGAGCATGAGCACACCTCAACTGCATTTGGCGGGTCATGTCGCCACCATCACACTGCAGCGCCCCGATCAGGCCAACCGCTTGACCCCCGACGACCTGACGGGGTCTCCTCGTTTTCAGTGCAATAAGTGACGGTACGCAAAGCTAGCACTGGCGCGGGGGTGGTCTGGGTAGACCGTTGATTTCATTGACTTTCCTGTTCGCTTTGTAAACGGGTATGGTGGCCTCCCACTTTTGAGGTTCACGATGCAGGGTTGGCACACAACGTTTTTGGGGATGCGTGGGCTCCCCCGCGATATCAGCGACTTCGAGATGAAGGCATTTTTCACCTTCGATGGTGCCGAGCGCGACGCAATCAATGCACGCCGAGGTGATTCCCACAAGCTTGGTCTGGCGCTCCATATTGGTTTCCTGCGCATGAGTGGGCGTTTGCTCGGTGCCTTTCGGGTAATTCCAGTAGCCTTGTGGCGCCACCTTGGCAACGAGCTTGGCATTGCAGCACCAGAAGTCGCCTCGCTGAGAGCCATGTATGAACGCGGGCGCACGCTATTCGATCACCAACAAGTAGCCTGCACGGTCCTTGGATTCCAGTGGATGAGCGAGCACCAGCGCCGCTCACTGGTACGTGAACTGCGCGACGAAGTGGCGCGCTGCGCCGACCGCGATCAGCTACTCGTGCGGGCGCGTCAATGGCTGTACAAGAACAAGCTGGTGATCGTGCACGAGCGGGCAATTCGGACACTGATTGCGGCGGCACTTGCCCAGCTTGAAGTTGAAACAGGCACCGCCATCGCCGCCAGCGTTGATCCAGCAACACTTGATCGCTGGCGAGCCTCAGTTTCAGAGCTGCGCCCAGATGGACAAACCCAGCAGAGTTGGCTATGGGCTGCACCGGCGAAACACTCAACCCGCCAAATCAGCGAGGTACTGGAGCGCATCGACCTGCTTTACACGCTGGACGTTCATAAGCACCTGGCAGACATCCCCGATCTCATCTTGCGCCGCTACGCGCGCCGACTTGTCTCCAGGCCGCCCTCAGCCGGAGCCAAGATCAAAGAGCCAGCGCGCACCGTGGAGGTCGCATGCTTTCTTCGGTATTGCCTGTTCACCACCACAGACCAGTTGATCCTTATGGTGCAGCGCCGGATCGCCGATCTGTGGCGTCAGGCTGCCGCCGATGTCCCCGCTACCGTCAATTGGGCCGCAATGTACAAAACGCTGCTCGGCGAACTTGTTGCCTTGAGCGCGCAAGGTGCGGTGCCAGATGCTGAGTTGCGTGCCCGTCTTGAAGCCTTGATCACCGAAACCCAGAAACGCAAACCACCGAGCAGGGCCTCCCTGGTCCGCGAGGGATTGATTGATGGAATTCGCCCCGTGCGGTCGTTGCTCGTCGCCATTGCAAAGCTGCCCTGGCAGGCCACCGGCGAGCATCCTGCCATCGAGTACCTTGCCAAGCTGCAAGCTTTATATCTCAAAGGATCCAGAAAGCTGCCAGTTGAAGTGGTGGCACCAAGTCTGGGAATGATCTGGCAGGTTTCGATCTCCAGCCCAGACCGGGAACGGGCGTTTCAGGCGTTGGAGGTGGCCACCCTGTTTGCCCTGCGCCGCGCGGTGCGCAATGGCTCGGTCTGGATTGAGCACAGCCTGAGCTTTCGGGGTCGTGCGCGCTTGTTCTTCACGGACGAGCGTTGGCAGGCAGAGTCCAAGAAACACTATGCCCGTCTATCGTTACCCAGCAAGGCTGCCACTTTCTTGAAGCCTTTGCTGGCCAGAGTAACTGCCGGTGTCGATGCGGTGGCCGCTGCAGCCCGCAGTGGCGTACTGCGCGTGGATGATGAACTCCATTTGTCGCCATTGCCCGCAGAGGACGAAGACCCAGAAGTGACCAAGCTGCGCGCGGCTTTGGATCACCGCATCGGTGAGGTTCAATTGCCGGAAGTGATTCTGGCCGTTGACGCCCAGGTGCGCTTTAGCTGGATCATGCTCGGACGTGAGCCGCGCTCTACCGACGAGCTGCTGATGGTCTATGCCGGCATCATGGCCCACGGCACCAGTCTGACTGCGGTCGAATGCGCGCGCATGATTCCGCAATTGTCTGCCACCAGCATTCGCCAGGCCATGCGCTGGGCGCGGGACGAACGGCGTCTGAGCCAGGCCTGCCAGGCTGTGCTGGAATTCATGCAGCGACACCCGATTGCCGCCACCTGGGGGCGGTCCGATTTGGCATCTTCTGACATGATGAGCATGGAGACCACCAAACGGGTGTGGCAAGCCCGGCTTGATCCTCGGCGCAACACACCTTCCATTGGAATCTACTCCCATGTAAAAGACCGGTGGGGCATCTTCCATGCGCAGCCCTTTGTGCTCAATGAGCGCCAGGCGGGCGTGGCCATTGAAGGTGTCATCCGCCAAGAAAAGCTGGAGACCAGCCAGCTTGCTGTGGATACCCATGGCTACACCGACTTTGCCATGTCACATGCCCGTTTGCTTGGTTTTGATCTTTGCCCGCGGTTGAAGGAACTCAAACAGCGCCACCTCTTTGTGCCACGCGGCACCAAAGTGCCCGCAGAAATCGCTGCGGTGTGCGAAGCCAATGTCGACGTCGCTTTGATCGAAAAGCATTGGGATAGTCTGGTGCACCTGGCAGCCTCGGTCATGAGCGGACATGCCAGTGCGGTGGCAGCTCTTGCGCGGTTCGGTTCTGCCGCCCAGGGCGATCCAATCTATGAGGCTGGCGTGCAATTGGGGCGGTTGCTGCGTACGGCGTTTTTGGCTGACTACTTTGTCAAGGACGCTTTCAGGAACGAGTTGCGCCGGGTGCTCAATCGGGGCGAGGCTGTTAACGCCCTCAAGCGCGCCATTTATACCGGCCGGATCAGCCCGGCGCAGGCCAAACGTGTCGATGAAATGCAGGCTGTGGCCGATGCGTTGAGCCTGATGGCCAACATCGTGATGGCGTGGAATACCTCACAGATGCAGGCGGTCCTGGATCGCTGGTCGAACCGCCGCCAGGTCATTCCACCGGAACTGATCGGGAAGATTGCGCCCACCAGGCTGGAGAGCATCAACTTGCGGGGTGTGTTTCGCTTCCCGGTTGACCGCTATGCTGACCAAATCCTGCCTTCGCGGCCAAATGCATCGATAACTGGCACCAATGGATGAAACCGACCACGGTTTGACGCCACGAATCGCAGATTTGAAAGTGAACAGGAAAGTCAATGAAATCAACGATCTACCAACACCACCTCCGCGCCAGTGCTAGCTTTTCGTACCGTCACTTATTGCACTGAAAACGAGGAGACCCCAACTAGAAGATCACCGGCAGGACCTGATTTCGCAGGGGATCGACGTGGCCCTGCGCTTCGGCGCGCTGGAGGATTCTTCCGCGGTCGCCCGCAAGATGCGCTCCTGGCCCAGGATCGCAGCCGCGTCGCCCGGCTACTTGGCCAAGGCCGGCGTTCCGCAAAATCCGGCGGACCTTGCCAGCTGCCAGGTGTTCGCCAGCCCTGCGAACAATGGCGCGGGATTGACCCTTCGCAAGGGCAGCCAAGTCGCGTCCGTGAAGGTTGATTGCCGCGCGAACGTATCGACGAATGAGGGGCGCATTGCGGCCGCCGTGGCGGGGATGGGCATCGTGATCTCCACGTCCGGGAGTTGCGCCCAGGAGATCGCCGACGGCGTGCTGGTGCGGGTCCTGGAAGAATGGGATCTAGGCCAAGTCGATCTCCATGCGGTCTACGCGGTGGGACGCCAAGCCAAGCCTGCCGCACGCGCCTTCACCGAGTTTTTGCTGGCTGAACTCGCACGACTCCCGCGGCATCAGCCGCGGCTCGGAAAAGCGGGGTCTTCCGCGGTGGCGTTTGGCAACCCCGGCAGCGCGCCGCCAGACTGAACTGTTCAAGTCTTCTCGATGAAACCGAACGTCTCCTTCAGCGTCGTGACTCGGTTGAACACCAATCTGCCTTGGCTTGGCTCGTGGTCCACCATGTCGGCCACGAAGTAGCCCAGACGCTCGAATTGGAAACTCTCCTCACACGCGACCTCGCTAAGTGACGGCTCGACGTAGGCCGTAACGGAACGGGCACTAGCGGGATTGAGTTCGGTCAGGAAGGAATGGCTGTCGGCGCCAGGTTGGGGAACGGTGAACAGATGGTCATAAAGGCGCACTTCTGCTTTTACGCCGTCGGATGCACCCACCCAGGTGATGGTGCCTTTGATCTTGATGGCCGCCGCGCCCACCGAGCCGCTTTTTGTCTCCGGCAATACCTCGGCGTGGACCTCGACCACCTCGCCTGCATTCGTCCTGACGGCACCCGTGCATCGCACGGCGTACCCGAACTTCAACCGCACGGTATTCCCGGGAAACAGGCGAAAAAAATCCGAGCCGGGCGAGTCGGAGTAATCCCCACGCTCAATCCACAGGTCACGGCCGAATGCAAAGGAGCGCTGGCCGCGCTCCGGTTCTCGGGGATGGACGGGTGCGGAGCAGGATTCAAGATGCCCTGTCCCCATGATCTCGTCCCAGTTGGTGATGATGAGGCGAACGGGGTCCAGCACCGCCATGGCACGAGCGGCCTTCGGTTCCAGGTCGTCCCGCAAGGCGCCTTCAAGGACGGAGTAGTCGATCCAGCTGTAGTCCTTGCTCACCCCGATGCGGTCCGCAAAGAGCCGGAGAGCACTTGGCGTGAAGCCGCGGCGCCGCAACCCGACGATCGTGGGCATCCGTGGATCGTCCCAGCCGTCCACGTGTCCCTCGTCCACCAGTTGCTTGAGCTTGCGTTTGCTGGTGACCACATGCGTTAGGTTCAGCCGAGCGAATTCATATTGGCGCGGCGGCGGAGTGTTGATCAGTCCGCCTTGCGCCAAGTGCAGGAGCAGCCACTCGTAGAACGGCCGCTGGTCCTCGAATTCCAGCGTGGCAATGCTGTGCGTGATGTTCTCCAGGGCATCTTCGATGGGGTGCGCGAAGGTGTACATCGGATAGATGCACCACTTGTCGCCGCTGCTATGGTGGTGCGCGTACTTGATGCGGTAGAGGGTGGGATCCCGCAGGTTTATGTTCGGGCTCGCCATGTCAATTTTTGCCCGCAGGATCGCAACCCCTTCGGCCAGTTTTCCGGCGCGCATCTCCTGAAAGCGCAGAAGGTTTTCGCCGGGACTGCGGTCTCGAAAGGGGCTGTCTACGCCTGGCCTGGCGAAGTCCCCGCGATGGGCGCGCAGCTGCTCCACACTCTGCTCATCGACGTAGGCGAGGCCTGCGTCAATGAGGTATTCGGCCGCGCGGTACATGAAATCGAAATAGTCGCTGGCCTGGTAGACATGGTTGCCGCCTGACGTCTCCCAGTCGAAGCCAAGCCACCGTACGGCGTCCTTGATGCCGGCGACATACTCGAGGTTTTCGTTCTCCGGGTTCGTGTCATCGAACCGGAGGTGGCAAGCGCCTTGGTATTCCCGTGCCAAGCCGAAGTTCACGCTGATGCTCTTCGCATGGCCGATGTGCAGGTAGCCGTTGGGTTCCGGCGGAAAGCGCGTGCGAATTCGAGCCCAGTCCTGGGTCCCGAGGGAATGATGGCGGGCGTCGCCGGGGCTGCCGCCCCAGCGACGCGCCGAGTACGTTTGACGTTCGAGGTCCTGGTTGATGGCTTGACGAAGGAAGTTGCCGGGTGGACCTGCCTGAGTCGAGGTTCGTGAGCGCTGCTTCAGAGACACCATCCTTTCCGCGGGTTCATCGGGTGGTATCTAAGAATGATGACACCGTCAAGTCGCATGCGCAGGCCGGTGGATGGTCCTATCCCTGCTCTGCGAGATCGGGGGGTTGGGCCGGGTCCGATCACGCTTTCCGGCGAAGGCCCAGAAACTCCAGCAGCTCGCCCTCACTCTTGATCTTGTCTTCCATGTACCTGTGGTAAGCCGTCGGACCTAGGTAGTTGACGCGCATGTCGTAGAAGTCGAGCGCGCGAAGCACGCCCTGGTCCTGCATGCAAGCGGCGAAGGCTGCGTCCAGTTTCCGCACGATGGCCGGGTCCATTCCCGCCGGCCCGGCGATCCCGAAAGGCCCGTCGATATTGAAGTGGAACCCGAGTTCACGCAGCGTCGGAACCGTGGGCCATTTTTTGGAGCGCTCGTCGGTACCCATTGCGAGCAGGCGCATCTTGCCCGAGTCGACGTGCTGCGCCCAAGAGCTCGCATCAACCTGCACCATCACGTGGTGGCCGAGGACGGCCTGCAGCACGTCGGCTGGCCGGGCGAATGGCACGAAACTCAGCGAGACTCGCGCCTGCTGGGCGATGCGCTCCATACTCAGGTGCATACCCGTGCCAGGTCCCAGCGCCGCGTAAGTGACCTCGCCGGGATGAGCCTTCGCATACGCAAGCAAGTCCGCAAGCGATTTGAACGGTGAGTCCGCAGGGACTGCGATCCCCATCGTGAAATCCGTCAACATCGAGATGTACGTGAAGTCCTTCAGCGGATCCCATGACGTCTTCTGCATCAGGGGCTGCCGCCCAATCGACATCGCGATGAAGGCCAATGTATAGCCGTCGGGCTTGTCCTTCGCCGCCATCGTGGCCGGACCGAGCGTCCCGCCGGCACCCGGTCTATTCGTGATGACGACAGGTTGCCCGAGCAGTTTGGCGAGCGGGAGTGCAATGGCACGGCCCACCATGTCGACCACGCCACCTGCGCCGTAGCCGACGATCAATTCGATTGGCCGGCTGGGAAAGGCGTCTGCGGCGCCGAATACAGAAGGAACCGCACCGGCCGAGGCCGATACGACGAGCGAGGAAAACTGGCGGCGAGTGAGCATCCGTGTGATCTCCTGGAATTGCGTGAGGTGGTTCGGCCTGCTTGTCCTGTGAGCGAACCGCGTTGCCTTACTGCAGCCGCCGGCCGCGCCGGCCACCAACAGACGTGCTCTTTATGTCCGAAGCGGACATTTGCGCAGGAACCCGGTCTTGTTGCTGCCTTTGACCAGACCCGAGCCGAAGCGGCTCACTCTTCCGGCTTGAAGCCGGAACTCCTGACGATGGGGTTCCAAAAAAGAAACTCCTGCTTCTGCAATGCCGCGAGCTCTGAGGATGTGCTCGGCGCTGAAACCATGCCGAGACCGAGCAGTTTCGTGATCACCTGGGGAGTCATCAACGCCTTCTGAACTGCGGCGTTCAGATCAGCGAGCCGGGCCGCAGGGATGCCCTTGGGGCCATAAAGGCCGTTCCACCCCGGGACAACCACGGGAATCCCTGCCTCCTGGAAGGTCTGTACCTCCGGCACGAGCGTGCTGCGTTCCGCGCCGGCCGTGCCGATGATGCGCAGTTGCCCCGTGCGGTGCTGCTGCAGGGAATCGGCCATGGTCGCGACCATCGCGGGAACACGGCCCGCGATCAGGTCGGGCAGAGCCTGGGCCGAACCCTTGTAGGGAACGTGTGCTCCGGGTGCACCGGCCGCTCGATGGAAAGCGACGCCGACGAAGTGGGGCGTAGTGCCGGCGCCCGCGGACGAATAGATCGCGTTCGCTGGATGCGCAGCGACCCAGCTCACATATTCGGCAAGGTTGCGTGCCGGTGTGCCGGGTCCGACGGTGAGCGCGTAGTCGAAGGTGATCAGGCGGGAAATGGGAGTGAAATCGTCGACAGGGTCGTATCGCAGGTTCTTGTAGACATACGGGAATAGCGTGAGTGAGCCTTGCGGCGCCACCACGAAAATGTCTTCACCGGGCTTTGAGGCACGGACAAGCTCCATCGCCAGTCGTCCGCCCGCGCCGGGCCTGTTGTCCACGATGACCGAGCGCCCTAGAACGTCCTGCAGCGCGGCCGCGACGATCCGTGCCAGCATGTCCGTGGAGCCACCTGCCTGGAATCCCGCGAGGAGGCGAATGGGCGGCTGGGCGTCGGCCCATGCTCCGACGCCCACCATGCTGGCGGCACCGGCGCTCAAGAAATGCCTACGTTTCATGCTGGCCAGCATAGGCGGGGTGCAGGTTGCAGCGCCATCAAGCATGTGATTTCCGCCATATGGTTCTCGTCAGTTGGCGCCATCCGGTGCGCGGGTCGATGGCAGTTCAAGAGCATCGAATATCCCCTTTTTTGTTGTCGGCCTTCACGAACGGATCGTAGGTGCCGCGGCGCGGCCCATGTAATCATGAATGTGATGCTTTGCAGTGAAGGAGGGTGTGCTTGTGACGGTCAAATCAGCCCAGCGCGTGCTGGAGGTGCTCGAATACTTCGCCGCCACCCGCGATCCCGCCACCGTTGCCGAAGTGAGTCGTCAGCTCGCCTTTCCGCAATCGAGCACGTCGATGCTTCTGAGTTCCCTTGAGACGCTCGGGTACCTGACCTACGACGCGGACGACCGCACCTTCCGGCCCACTGTGCGCGTGATGCTACTTGGGAGCTGGATCCAGGACGAGCTTTTCGGCGAGGGCAGCCTGGTCTCGGCCCTGGACGCACTGCGGCGCTCGACCGGCCAGACCGTGATGGTCGGACTGCGTCAAGGCATCCACGTGCGCTCCATCATCGCGCTGCGCGGCACGAGGGCTGACGCCCTGCCGGTTCGCACCGGCACCCTCGCGGCCGTGTGTCTGTCGTCGATGGGGAAAGTCCTCCTCTCACGTGAAAGCGACGCAATGATCCTGCGCATCGCGCGGCATGCCAATGCGGTCGATCCGGTCTCGAGGAACCGCGTGCACCCGCAATCGTTGCTGGAGCAGATACGCGTCTCCGAGGCGCGGGGGTGGGCCGAGTCGCACGAGTTTCCGTCGCCCGGGCACTGCTCGATCGCCGCGGCGCTCCCGGTCATTCCTCGCCAGCCGCTGCTCGCCCTGTGCATCGGCAGCAGCACCGCGATCATGCACCGCGAAAGGCAGGCACTCGTGACGGCCCTGACGCACGCATGCGAAAACTTCGCCCAGATGACCCAGCGTGCGGCTTCCGAATGAGTAAGTGGCTGCCGGACCAGGTACGAACACGTCGCTGACGAAGCACTGTGGCGCTAGCCGCCCTGCCCACGGGGAACACCACCGCGGGTGAACCGCCGCACTAAACCTGTGGCATGCCAGGTCCGCGACGAGATGCCGAACGGCGGCGACTGTGCGGCCGTGAATTCTGAGAGAGAGCGCCCGTGCGTCTCCCGTCTTCCTGATTGGGTTCGACGGTGAAGCCGGGTAGCAGCTACTTACTCCTCGCACAATAATTGGCGCATGGCCTTCAGACAGAGCAAAGATTTCGTGGCATCCCTGGAGAAGGGATTGGACGTGCTGACCTGCTTCAACAGACAGAACGCCAAGCTCACTTTGTCCGAGGTGGCGCGGTTGACTGGAAGCTCGCCAGCATCCGCTCGTCGTTCACTGCTTACGCTGCACGCTTTGGACTTTTTGGAGAGTGATGGGCGGCGGTTCTGGCTGGGGCCCCGGGTTTTGCTGGTGGCGCATGCCTACCTCGCATCCCGCCCCACCCCCCAGTTGGCCCAACCGCTGCTCGATGCGCTCTCGGAGCGCACGCGGCAGTCGGCGTCCTTGGGCAAGCTGCAGGATGATGACGTGATCATCATCGCGCGCTCCACTGCGCGCCGCAGCCTCTCCACGGGCCTGGGGATAGGTTCTCGCTTGCCCGCCTACTGTTCCTCCCTCGGGCGCGTGGCCTTGGCAAACCTTCCGCAGACCGAGGCCGCACGGCGAATAGGCGACATGCGGCGCGGGCCTCTGACGCCAAAGACGATCTACGAACTTGCCGCAGTGCTTGAGAAAGTTGATCGGTGCCGCCGCGACGGCTGGACGGGTGCCGATGGGGAACTCGAACTGGGCGTTCGATCCATTGCTGTGCCTGTATGCGGCCAGGACGGCAAGTTCATCGCCGGGCTGAGCATATCGGTCGGGGCAGAGCGGATGTCCATGACCGAGTTCACGCGCACCCTGCTTCCCGTGCTCATGCAAGCTCGTGACACGCTGCAGCGTAGCCTGTTCGGAGCCTGCTCTTAGTACTAGCCCGGTGGCAAGTGAAACCATGCGCCACGCGGCGCATATTTTCGCTCGCTGGCGTTGACAGCTCCTGTTCGTCGCATTAATAATAGCGAATAGCTAGCTAGTATTACTCGACGGAGATAGAGCATGTTGACTTCCGAGAACAATCAGATCCTCACCCGCGTCGGCCCTGGTACCGCCATGGGAGGGCTCTTCCGACACTTTTGGCAACCGGCTCTTCTGTCCGAAGAACTGTC
Organism: Variovorax paradoxus; assembly: GCF_022009635.1. Classification (NCBI taxonomy): domain Bacteria; kingdom Pseudomonadati; phylum Pseudomonadota; class Betaproteobacteria; order Burkholderiales; family Comamonadaceae; genus Variovorax; species Variovorax paradoxus. Next base: position 7,701,139 of record NZ_CP091716.1, on the reverse strand, counting down.
CGGACCCGATTGCCCCCCCGTGCGTGTGCGTTTGATGGGAGAGGACTTTGTGGCCTTCCGTGATTCGGCCGGGCGGGTGGGGCTGCTGGACTCACACTGCCCGCATCGTCTGGCCGACCTCTACTTCGGACGAAATGAGGAGGGGGGACTCCGATGCGTCTACCACGGCTGGAAATTCAGCGTGACGGGGGAGGTGCTGGACATGCCCAGCGAGCCCTCCGAAAGCCCGATGCGATGCAACCCGAACGTCCGAGCCAAGGCCTACTCAGTGCATGAGGCTGGTGGGATCGTCTGGGCATATCTCGGGCCCGTGGAATCGATTCCTCCCCTTCCACAGATGGAGTTCATGGGCCTGCCCGCAGCGAACGTGTATGCCTCCAAGTGTCTGATGAAATGCAACTACCAGCAGGCACTGGAAGGCAGCATCGATACGGCCCATTTGACCTTTCTCCACCGGTCGATCGGGCCGATGGAAAAGGATGTGTTCGGGGTGGGCGAGCTGCAGGAATTCGGCGATGCAGACGGTGCGCCCAGGTTCTTTTGCGAAGACACCGAGTACGGAATGAGAATCTCGGCACGCCGCGAGGGATCACCGGACGCCTACTATTGGCGCATCACGCAGTGGCTGATGCCCACGAGCGTCCTGGTACCCACCGGAGACGACCTGGTCTGCAGGGCAAATCTGTTCATTCCCATCGACGACGAGAACTGCTGGTGGTATCGCGTGCGATACCACGCCGGTCGTCCTCTCAGCAGCGAGGAACTTGCCGAGTACAGGCACGGAACACTTGACTACGCGAAGCTGCTGCCGGGAACCTACATCCCGGAGGGCAACCGTGCGAATGACTACCTGATGGACCGAACCCTGCAGAGGAGTGGCTCATTTACCGGTATTCCGAGCGCGCAGCTGCAGGACCTCGCCGTGCAGGAGAGTCAGGGCGCTATCGCTGATCGCACGAAAGAGCACCTCGGTACCTCGGACACCGCAATCGTCAGATGCAGGCGTCGTCTGATCGAGTCGGCAAAGAAGTTCGCCAGTGAAGGAATCGTTCCCGTGGCGGCTGCCCGTGGCGACCTCTACAGACGCAGGGCCGTGGCCATGCTGCTCCCGAAGGACGTGACCGCGGAACAGGCGGGCAGTCACCCGGCCACCGTACCGTCTGCCTGACGCCCTTCAGCGAGCACTCTGACCCCTGCGTCTCAGACGAGCATGGTGTCGGGCGACTCGCCGGCGGTGAGTGGGACAGATCAATCCAACCCTGAAGGACATTACAGTGAAAGTGATTACGAAGTTCGGAAGGATCATCAGCATCGCGGCCGTATTGATGGCAACCTGCGGCGCCATGGACGCCCAAGCCCAAGGCAAGGACGTCTGGCCCTCGAAGCCCATTCGCTTTGTCGTGCCCTTCGCAGCGGGTGGCTCCATCGATGTTCTCGCGCGCTTGATGGGGCGGCATCTCGAAACGAGACTAGGGCAGTCGATCGTGGTCGAAAACCGCACGGGCGCCGGAGGCACGGTCGGTGCCGATTTTGTCGCAAGGGCTCCCGCTGACGGATACACGTTCTTGTTCACCGCACAGGGGCCATTGGTCCTCAATCCATTCCTCATGAAGCGGCTCCCGTACAACGCGGAAGCCGCTTTCGCGCCCGTAACGGTGGTGGCCGAGGCGCCGAACGTGTTGGTCACGAACCAGGCGTTTCCCGTCGCCAACTTCTCGGAGCTGCGCGGATTCGCCAAAGCGAATCCGGACAAGATGACCTTCGGTACCCAAGGCGTCGGAACGACCGGCCATGTTACCGGCGAGCTAATCAACCAGCAAACCGGAATCAACCTGACGCACGTCGCGTACCAGGGCTTTCCACCGGCTCTTACGGACGTTCTTGCCGGGCGGGTGGGGATGATGATCGCGGACACCATCAATCTGTTGCCGCGAATCCGTTCAGGTCAGCTGCGGCCGATTGCAGTGGCGTCCGCCAAGCGAAGTTCGGTATTGCCGGAAGTTCCGACATTTGCCGAGGCAGGCTACCCGGAGATCGTTTCAGGACCCTGGTTTGCAGTTCTCGCTCCGGCAGGAACAAAGCTTGAATTCCGCAGAAAGCTGTCGGAAGAAATGCGTCACGTGCTCGCGCAACGCGATGTGCAGGAGAAGCTCACTGAGCTGGGCGTAGAAAGCCGCGGATCAAGTCCCGAGCAGTTCGACTCCTACCTGAAGTCGGAGTTCAAGCGCTGGGGTTCCGTGATTCAGAAGGCAGGCATCACGCTGGGCAACTGAGAAATCATGACGGTATGGATGCCAGAGCTCCGGTCCGATCCTCCAGCACCGACATCACGCGAAAGAAGATCGCTGATTCGTCTGAGGGTATCCCGGCCAAGAGCTCTGCTTCCACAGCATTGATCATGTCCTCCACCTGCCGGTGAACCTTTTTTCCTGAGGGTGTAAGGCTGAGTCGCAAGCGCCTCCTGTCTTCGTGGTCCACGTCCTTCTGCACATAACCTTGCTCGACCAACTTATCAATGGCGCGGGCCACGAAGAATGCGTCCGTGCTTGTGCGCGCTGCGACCTGCTTGGCCGAGACAGGCGCGAACCGGCCAATGACCGCCATGACTCGCCAACTGATCACGGTCAGGCCGAATTCCGCCTTCCACGCAGGCGAAAGATGGCGGGTAATCCGGGCGGCAATCGAAAGGCATCGATAGGAGATCCGGTTTTCAAGAGAGACACGAGCAGCCTTGGACATGCATGGATTGTACGTATCGAACAAGGCCCGGAATCCACTATCGACCCACTGCAAGGTCGGCGCTTATCTTTGCACAAGAAAATCCGATACGACACGGGTTATATGCGTCAGCCAGGCATCGCGCGCGTCTTGCTGCTTCATGTCGAAATCCAAGAAGTTGGACATCGTCGCTGCGTTGGACAGGTAGTAATAGCAGAGCGAGACAATGGTGAGGTGCAGTTCCATTACCGTCACGTCGCGGCGGAAATGCCCTTCGGCCACGCCTCGCGCCAGCAAGTCTTCGACGATCTTCAGTTGCGGGACTGCACTCTGCCTAATGCGCTCGGACTGCTTCACGTGGCGCGCTCCGTACATGTTCTCTGCGTTCACAAGGCTGATGAATTCCGGGTGTTCCTGGAAGTAGCGCCAGATAAAGGCGATCAGCCGCTTAAGACCCTCTCTCGGGTCGAGCTGCTTCAGGTTGATCCGCCCCTCGGCCAAGAGCATGTCGTCATGAACTTTTTCCAGGGCGGCCAAATAGAGACTTTCTTTGCTGTCGAAGTGGTAGTACAGCATGCGATCGCTGGTCTCCGCCCGTTTACTGATGCGCTCAATGCGAGCACCGCCGAGACCTTCCTGCGCGAACTCCTGGACAGCGGCGTCCACGATTGCCTCGCGAGTTCCGTTGGGCGGACGGCCCACTGCACGCTGCCCAAGCGCATCGGCTGCCGGGCGAGACGGGGTCGCTCGTTGACTCTTAGCCAAGGGTCCTCCTGTTTATTGCAGTGTAAGTGAATAACCACATAAGACGGCCCATAGAGGCGTTAAAACCGAGGGTATCTACTAGTATGTGGGTCGATCGGCCCGAAATATTATTGTTAGAGACGACTACCAATATTCGTCCTTTCAGGAGATCGCTCATGGCCCGCCCATTCCAGTTCCTCGCTAGGTTCTCACTCCAATTGCTCGTCTCGGAGGACGAGTACCGACAACTGCTTGAACACGAGAGCCTTGATGCTGCTCGATCCGAGCGAGGCGCCACCGAGAAGGCTGCTTGATGCCAGTCGAAGCTGGAATCGACCTGCGGGTCCGCGCGATGGAGCGCCTGGCGGATGGGATCCTGTCCCTCACACTCGAACACCCGGACGGCGGTGATCTACCGCCGTGGAGCGCAGGCGCGCACGTGGACCTGGTCTTCGAAGGTATTGGTACTGCGCAGTACTCGCTGTGCGGTCCGCTCGGGGCCCGAAGGTGGCAAGTTGCCGTGCTGCATCGGCCAGAGGGGCGAGGCGTTTCACGCCACGTTCATCGTGCACTGCGGCCCGGTGACCGCGTCCGTGTCGGTCTTCCGCGCAATCACTTCCCGCTTCAACCCGCTCCGGGCTACCTGTTCGTCGCTGGCGGTATCGGCATCACGCCTATCCGGGCCATGATCGAAGCTGCGGACTCCATAGGTACGCCTTGGCAGCTTGCCTACTGCGGAAGGAGCCGCGCCGGTATGGCGTTCATGGACGAGCTCGAAGATCGCGCCGGCCGAGTCCGTGTGTTCCCGGCGGACGAAGCTTGCCGACTTCCCGTGGGCAAGCTCCTCGCGGAGACAGCGGCCGCCGCGGAGGTGTACTGCTGTGGGCCCGAGGGACTCATTGCCGCCGTCCAAGCGGAAAGTGAACGGCTAGGGCGCCCGGCGCCGCATTTCGAACGCTTCTCAGCTGCACCTGCGGCTCTTCAAGGTGAGAACAGACGATTCTCTGTGGTGCTGGCCAGAAGCGGCGTTACGCTCGAGATCGGTCCGGGCCAAAGCATCGCCGATGTGCTCGACGCGCGCGGGGTATTCGTACCGACCTCGTGCCGGCAAGGGGTGTGCGGCTCTTGTGAAACGCGGGTATGCGCCGGCCGAATCGACCACCGGGATTCCATTCTGTCCGAGGCGGAGAAGGAGCGGGGTGACACCATGATGGTCTGCGTTTCACGGGCTCGCGACGACCGCTTGACTCTGGACCTCTGAACCCTCGCCTGTGTCCATCCCTGCTGCGGCTGCCATCGGAATCATTGCCGTGGCCGAGTTGTTCTGTACATCGCTCTGGTTCAGTGCCAATGGCGCCGCAGCCGAACTTCTGCGGGGTTGGGGGCTGCCCCCTTCTTCCGTCGGGGCCCTGACGTCGGCTGTGCAGGGCGGCTTCATCTTCGGGACCCTAGCCTTCGCGCTCTCGAATCTGGCCGACAGGGTGCCTGCCAGCCGCATCTTCTTCGTTTCCGGGTTGCTTGGCGCCCTCGCTAACGCACTGTTCGCATTCGGCGGCTTCGGCTTCGCTCCGTCGCTCGCGCTGCGCTTCGCGGATGGTGTGGCGCTTGCGGGAATTTACCCCCTGGGCATGAAGCTGGTGGTCGGGTGGAATCGGGGCCGGACTGCGGACACGCTCGCAGTGCTGGTAGGCATGCTGGTGCTAGGAACAGCCTTTCCGTACGGGCTACGTGCCTGGGCCCCCGGACTAGACTGGCACTCCACCGTCGCGGCTGCCTCGCTGCTGTCTGTCGTCGGAGCCATCCTCGTTTTGGTCACCGGGGATGGTCCCGATGCCAGATTAAACACCGTCGGCGTTCATCCCAGATTGGGCAGTGTGCTGCAGGCATTCCGAGTGCCCGCCTTCCGCTCGGCCGCGTTCGGATACTTCGGACATATGTGGGAGTTGTACGCCTTTTGGACGCTTGTTCCTTTTTTGGTCGCGCCACTGATGCCAGCCTCTCTAGGCCCCGCCGCCAACTTTGGCGTGATCGCAGCTGGTTTCGTCGGCAGCTTGGTCGCAGGCAGGTTGGCGCGTCGCTTTGGCAGCGCGCCCGTCGCCGCAGTCGCACTGTCCGCTTCCGGAACGATTTGCGTGATCTATCCTTTCACCGCGGCTTGGCCAGACTTCCTGCGGCTAGCAGTGCTTGTGTTCTGGGGCGCCACAGTTGTGGCGGACTCGGCGCAGTTCTCCAGTCTCTCGAGCCAGGCCTGCTCCGCAGATCTGATAGGCAGCGCGCTGGCGGTGCAAAACGCGATCGGCTTTGCCATCAGCATCATGTCGATCAGCCTGGTCACTGAGCTGTTCGGCTCAAAAGGAGAAGCGGCCGTGACCTGGCTTGCGCTTGGTCCTGCCTTGGGATTGGTGGCGATGTTCCTGCGAGGATCGACGAAGTTGCGCTGGCCGAAGTCGTCGCGCTATGAATGAAAATGGGGTTCAGTTTCGACGATTCGCGACTGCCTTGTCGCACGAGGGACGAGAAGATGCCAGCCTTGCGAGTCACTGGCGGTGGAACCCCGATGCATGGAAATTCGGCAGATCCAAAATGACTCAGGCGGGATCGTCCAGGAAACATCTGAGCGGCCGGGTGAGACCTAGTGCGTCCGCAAATACGTCCCCGAGGCTGGGCGACAATTGATTCCGACTACCTAACAGACATTCGCTATGAATCATCCGCTGACGCTTGGCGACTCCGTGCTCGATGAGGACCATCTGAGACTTGAGGACCTTGTTCTCCAACTCCGCGATGCACCCTTAGATGAAGTGTCTCGCCGTCTCGAAGCGGTGCGCGAGCACGCCTCAAGGCATTTCGCTCTGGAAGACATTGAGCTAAGGGCCATGGCGGATGGCAACGCCAAGTGCCACTTGGACGAACATGCGGCGGTGTTGAACTCACTTGACGAGGTGATGGTGGTGCTGACTCAGGTCGATGTCGCGGCAGAGAAGAAGGCACTGCTCATCAATCGCCTCGCGACCGAATTGCTCGTGTGGCTGCCGGGGCATGTTCATGAAATGGACGCCGGTGTGGCGTCGCATCGGTCTAAGCAGCGTTTCGGCGGCGCGCCAGTGAAGATCGCGCGGAGGCCGGGCACTTAGCCCACTTCCCACGCTGATCGCTGGAGCTTCGGGCTTCGGTAGCTTCCAGCCCATGTGACGACGCGTCCTCTTCATCACCCAGGCGTTGAATCACCGCGTCCGCGTATCGCGCAGGGTTGCTCCATAAACGAAGGTGCGGCCGCGCCCATGATGTCCCCGTCCGGAAGGCCGTGAAGCAATTCGAACGTTCAGTAGCTGTGGTCCGCGATTAGTACGTTGCGCCTTAAGCACAATCCGAGCGAGCTGCACTCCTAAACCTTCCGAGCTTCCGCCGTCGCGACTTGTTCGACACGCCACATCACGTAGGTCCCGTGTGCGCAGAATCCGGTTGATGTTTCATTTCGTCCAAATCGCGGCGTTGGTGCATGGATACTGCGCAGGCGTTCTGTTAGGCTCGCGGCCCTGATAAAAAGACCGCCTCCCGCCACATGCCCAACAAATTCAACGCCGATCACCGCCATCATATTCCGAAGATGCGGCACTTCGTGCGTAACTGGCCCGAATATGAATCGGGACTTCGCAACCGTGGCAGCCTGACGTTCTGGGTTACCCCGCAGGCGATGCAACTCTGGCCAGCCCAAGCGCGCAGCACACCAGGCGGGCAGTCCATCTATTCGAATCAGGCCATCCAAACCAGCCTGATGCTGCGCCTGGTATTTGGCCAAGCCCTGCGACAAACCGAGGGTTTGATGAGGTCGATTTTCCAGCTTCTCGAGATTGATCTGAAGGCCCCCGACCACACTACCTTGAGTCGCCGAAGCATGACCCTCAAGGCTTTGCCACGCCAGTGCGCGCTGCCCGCCGGGCCGCTGCATTTGTTGATCGACAGCACCGGGCTGAAGCTGTTTGGCGCAGGCGAATGGCTGCAGAAAAAGCACGGACAAAAGTCGCGGCGTAGCTGGAGAAAGCTGCACTTGGCAGTGGACGCCAGCACGGGGCACATCGAGGCGTCGGTCTTGACTGGCCAGGATGTCGATGACCCATCTCAGGTTGGTCCACTGCTTGATCAGATCGAGCACGAAGTCGCCTCTGTTACCGCCGACGGCGCCTATGACGGCGAGCCAACCTACGAGCGGATTGCCCAACGCGATACGCAAATCGACGTCATTATTCCACCGCGCGTTACCGCCCAGCCCAGCGCGCAATTCGAGGCAGCGCCGACCACACGCGACAACCACCTGTTGATGATTCAAAGCTTGGGACGGCTGGAGTGGCAAGAGGCCTATGGCTACGGCAAACGTGCGCTGGTGGAAACCACGATGGGTCGCTTCAAGGCCATCATCGGGCCAAAGTTGCGTGCCCGTGATCCACGTGGCCAGCAGGCCGAGGCAAATGCTGCGGTGGCGGTGCTCAACCGCATGCTGAGCGCTGGACGCCCGAACTCCGTCCGCACTTCAGCAGCTGCCGTCTAAGCCCCTGCGGGGTTGGGGTAACCCCGGTCCCAGCGGTATCCATGCACCAACGCCCAGCGGCAGCGCACGGTCGACCGCCACGCGGTAGAGATGTTCGAGGAAGGCGCGCGGGTCTTCGCGCGGATCGGGGGCGGGGGCCAAGGACGGGTTCGAAGCGGTCATTGCGGTTTGTCTCCAGACCGGCAATTGTGCTGCGGACCAGGCCCCGCCCCTCGCCGGTCAACTTTTTCGGGGTGCCTAGTTGGTGGTCTTCGCGCCGGCCTGGAACCAGCGGCTGATGAGGGCGCGCTCCTCGTCGGTGATGCCGGTCGCGTTGTTCATCGGCATGATCTTGGTGACCACGACCTGCTGGTAGATCGCCTGCGCATGCGCGGCCACCTGCTCGGGGGAATCGACCCGCACGTTCTTCATCTGCACGGCCGGGCCGTGGCACATGAAGCAGCGCTGCTCGAGCACCTTCTGCACGTCGGAGAACGGCACGGCCGGCGCCGCGGCAGCGGCCACTGCCGGCGCGGCCACGGGCTCGGGCTTCATCCAGACGATGGTCAGGCCCAGCACCACGATGCCGACCATGGCATACGGCAGCGGATTGCCCGCATTGCCCAGCTTGAAGCGGTGGCGCACCACGAAGAACTGGCGAATCGCCGCGCCGCCCAACATGATGAGCAGCAGCACGATCCAGTTGTACTTGTGCGTGTAGGTGAAGCTGTAATGGTTGCTCAGCATCGCGAACAGCACCGGCAGCGTGAAGTAGGTGTTGTGCACGCTGCGCTGCTTGCCGCGCTGGCCGTGCACCGGGTCGACAGGCTTGCCTTCGCGCAGCGCTGCCACGTTCTTGCGCTGGCCGGGAATGATCCAGAAGAACACGTTGCCGCTCATGGTCGTGGCCATCATGGCGCCCACCAGCAGGAAGGCCGCGCGGCCCGCGAACCAGTGGCAGGCCAGCCAGGTCGCGAAGGCAATGAAGATCGCGATCAGCACGCCGACGATGGTGTCGCCGTGCTTGCGGCGCCCGAAGACCTGGCAGATGCCGTCGTAGACCATCCAGAACACGACGAAGAAGGCCAGCGCGACGGCGATGGCGGCGCCGGGCTGCCAGTCCATCTTCGACTTGTCGATCAGGTAGGTGCTCGCGTTCCACAGGTACGACATGGTGAAGAGCGAAAAACCCGTAATCCAGGTCGAATAGCTCTCCCAGTACGACCAGTGCAGATGGTCCGGCAGCTTCTTGGGCGCCAGCGCGTACTTCTGCATGTTGTAGAAGCCGCCGCCGTGCACCGCCCACTGCTCGCCGCCCACGCCCTTGTCGAGCGATTCCTGGTCATGCGGCTTCTCGAGGCTGTTGTCCAGCATCACGAAGTAGAAGGAAGCGCCGATCCAGGCGATGGCGGTGATGACGTGGACCCAGCGCAGCAGCAGGTTGGCCCAGTCGAGGTAGTAGCTTTCCATGTGCTCTCTCTCAGCCCTGTGCGACGCGTGGGACGTCGCAAAGGGGTTTCAGCCTGCTCACCACCGCGGGCGCTGTAAGCAGAGAAAGTGCCGCGAACGCAGGCTCCATGGAATGGGCCTCGCTCCGCTGCGGCTTGTTGTCGACCGAAAGTGTATACAGTTTTGGCAAAAGGCGGGATGCTTTTTTTGGGGCGCCACCGCCGGGAAAACCCTGTTCAGCCCAGCGATTGCAACAACTGTGCCGCCACCGCCACGGCGATCACCTCGGGCTCCTTGCCGGTGATGCCGGGCACGCCGATCGGGCAGGTGATGCGGGCCAGTTCGTCGGGCCCGAAGCCCCGCGCCTCGAGCCGGTGGCTGAAGGTGGCCCACTTGGTCTTGCTGCCGATCAGGCCCACGTACGGCAGGTCGTTGCGCTCGCGCATGCGCTTGAGGCAGGCGACGACGACGTCGAAGTCCTCGGCATGGCTGAAGCTCATGATCAGCACGCGGCTGCCCGGCGCGAGCGCGGCCACGGCGTCCTGCACCGGCTCGGAATGCTCGGTGTCGATCTGCGCGGGCAGCTCTTCGGGGAAAACGCCGTCGCGGCTGTCGATCCAGCGCACCGCGAACGGCAGCGCCGCCAGCAGGCGCGCCAGCGCGGCGCCCACATGCCCGCCGCCGAACAGCGCCACGGGCTTGAGCTGCGCGACCAGTTCGCGCTGCAGCGCCGGCGCATCGGCCGCGGTGATGCGCTGGTACGACAGGAACATCACCCCGCCGCAGCACTGCCCCAGGCTCGGGCCGAGCGGGTAGCGCTGGATGCCGTCGAACGGCGCGCGCGTGCCGGCGAGCAGCTCGCGCGACTCCTTCGTGGCCTGGAATTCGAGCTGGCCGCCGCCGATGGTGGCCGTGAGCCCGTCGGCCCACACCGCCATCCAGGTGCCGGCTTCGCGCGGCGCCGAGCCCTGCGTGGACTCGACGCGCACCAGCACGCCGTCTTCGTGGCGAAGACGCGCCAGCAGTTGGTCGACCGCACCGCTCATCGTTGTCGATACCTTCGGTTGCCGGGCGCGCGATGACTCACGGTATAAACCCGGCCATGAATCGCCAGCTTACGCCCCGACGTCTCGCCCTCGCAGCCTCTCTTCTTTCGGCCCTCTGGCTCGCCGGCTGCGGCTCCACCGGGTCGGTGCCCGGCCAGTTGAGCGGCGCCAGCGGCGATGTGGGCGCCGGCCCCGCGCCACGCGCATCGAGCGCGGCCAGCGCGCGCGACTACCGCCGCGACGCGGCCCGCCACGTCTATGACACCAACCGCTCGCGCATCTACAAGGGCCAGCTGCCGCCGATCCTCTACGCCGTCGGCACGCTCGAAGTGAACCTCGACAACGGCGGCAAGGTGCGCTCGATGCGCTGGCTGCGCGCCCCCAAGCATGCGCCCGAGGTGATCGCCGAGATCGAGCGCACGGTGCTGAAGGCCTCGCCCTTCCCGCCGGCCACCCGCCTGGGCGCCGTCACCTGGACGGACACCTGGCTGTGGGACGAAAGCGGCCGCTTTCAACTCGACACCCTGACAGAAGGCCAGCAACAAGGGGACTGATGCCTCAGGAGCCGCGGTAGGTGGAGTAGCTCCACGGGCTCACGAGCAGAGGCACGTGATAGTGCTGGTCGGTGTGCGCCACGCCGAAGTCCAGCGACACCTTGTTCAGGAAATTCGGCTCCGGCAGCTCGACGCCGCGGGCCTTGAAATAACCCGCCACGTCGAACACCAGCCGGTAGGTGCCGACCTTCAGCGAGTTGTTGTCGTAGAGCGGCCCGTCGCCGCGGCCGTCCGAATTCAGCGTGAAGCGCTTGACCAGCGTGGCGGCATCGCCGTCGGTGGTGTACAGCGCCACCTCCATGCCCGCGGCGGGGCCGCCATGCATCGTGTCCAGTACGTGAGTGCTCAGGCCCATGGGGCGCTCCTTGAAATGGGTGCGGGATATTCCGGTGGACAAAAGTGTATACAGTTCACGGCTTTGGGTCTATCATGAAAAACATGGAGTCCTCCACCACCCGTTCGATCGTCGATGCCCTCACGAAGGCCATCGTCGAGCACCGGCTTCAGCCCGGCACCAAGCTGGCCGAGCAGAAGCTGGCCGATCACTTCGGCGTGTCGCGCACGCTGGTGCGGCAGGCCCTGTTCCAACTCTCGCAGAACAAGCTCATCCGGCTCGAACCCGCGCGCGGCGCCTTCGTGGCAGCACCCGCTGTCGACGAAGCCAAGCAGGTGTTCGCCGTGCGCCGCATGCTCGAGGCCGAGATGACGCGCGAGTTCGTGCGCACCGTCACGCCCGCCAAGATCAAGGCGCTGAAGGAGCACGTGGCGCTCGAAAAATCGGCCGTGTCGGGCGAAGACATCTCCGGGCGCACCGAACTTCTGGGCGACTTCCACGTGCGCATGGCCGAGCTCATGGGCAACCAGGTGCTGGCGCAGATCCTGGGCGAGCTGATCTCGCGCTGCGCCCTCATCACGCTGATGTACCAGAGCACCAGCGCGGCCGAGCACTCCAACGACGAGCACGCCGACATCGTGAAGGCCCTGGCCGCGCGCGATGAAGAACGCGCCGTGCGCCTCATGACCGAACACCTCGAGCACGTCGAGGCCAACCTGACCTTCGACCGCAAGGTCCCCACCAACGACATCTCGCTGGCGCTGTCCTGAAAAGCCTATGACCGTCTACGACTCCACCTTGCCCTACCCCCGTGACCTCGTCGGCTACGGCCGCAACCCGCCCCACGCCCGATGGCCCGGCGGCGCACGCGTCGCGGTGCAGTTCGTGCTGAACTACGAAGAAGGCGGCGAGAACGCCACGCTGCACGGCGACGCGGGCTCCGAGCAGTTCCTCTCCGAGATGTTCAACCCGGCGAGCTTTCCCGACCGGCACATCAGCATGGAAGGCATCTACGAATACGGCTCGCGCGCCGGCGTGTGGCGCATCCTGCGCGAGTTCGAAAAACGCGGCCTGCCGCTCACCGTGTTCGGCGTGGGCATGGCGCTGCAGCGCTACCCCGAGCTGACCGCTGCCTTCAAGGAGCTGGGCCACGAAATCGCCTGCCACGGCTGGCGCTGGATCCATTACCAGAACATCGACGAAGCCACCGAGCGCGAACACATGCGCCTGGGCATGGAAGCGATCGAGAAGCTCACCGGCGAACGCGCCCTGGGCTGGTACACCGGCCGCGACAGCCCCCGCACCCGGCGCCTCGTGGCCGACTACGGCGGCTTCGAGTACGACAGCGACTACTACGGCGACGACCTGCCCTTCTGGATGAAGGTGCACAAGACCGACGGCAGCGTGGTGCCGCAGCTCATCGTGCCCTACACCCTCGACGTGAACGACATGCGCTTCGCGCTGCCGCAGGGCTACTCGCACGCCGATCCGTTCTTCCAGTACATGAAGGACACCTTCGACGCGCTCTACGCCGAAGGCGACCCGGCCGGCGACGACAGCCCGAAGATGATGAGCATCGGCATGCACTGCCGCCTGCTCGGACGGCCCGGCCGCATCACCGCGCTGCAGCGCTTCCTGGACCACATCGCACAGCACGACAAGGTGTGGGTCTGCCGCCGCGTCGACATCGCGCGCCACTGGAAGCAGGCGCACCCCTTCGAAGCTGGAGCCGCATCATGAGCCTCACCATCGCCCAACTCAACGCCGCCGTGCCGGCCACCGCCGTCGCGCTGCTCGACGGCATCTACGAGCACTCGCCCTGGATCGCGCAGCGCGCGCTGGCGGCCCGTCCCTTCCGCTCGCTCGCGCACCTCAAGCATGCGCTGGTGCGCGCGCTGGCCGAGTCGTCGGCCGACGAGCAGATCGGCCTGATCCGCGCCCACCCGGAGCTGGCGGGCAAGGCCATGGTCAGCAAGACGCTGACGGCCGAATCGACCAACGAGCAGAGCAAGGCCGGCCTGACCGACTGCACGCCCGAGGAGTTCGCGAAGATCCAGCAGCTCAACGCCGACTACAACGCGAAGTTCGGCTTCCCGTTCATCCTGGCCGTGCGCGGCCCGCGCGGCGCCGGGCTGGCCAAGCGCGAGATCATCGAGACCTTCGCGCGCCGGCTGCACAACCATCCGGCTTTCGAGCTGGGCGAGGCGCTGCGCAACATCCACCGCATTGCCGAGATTCGCCTGGACGACAAGTTTGCCGCCGACATCTCGCTCGGCAACGACGTGTGGGACTGGCAGGAGCAGCTCTCGGTGCACACCGACCCCGGCTACGCCGAGAAGGGCCAGCTCACCGTCACGTACCTGACCGACGCGCACCGCGCCTGCGCCGCGCAGATCAGCGCGCTGATGAGCGACGTGGGTTTCGACTCGGTTCACATCGACGCGGTGGGCAACGTGGTGGGCCGCTACGAGGCCACGCAGCCGGGCGCGCGCACGCTGCTCACCGGCTCCCACTACGACACCGTGCGCAACGGCGGCAAGTACGACGGCCGCCTCGGCATCTTCGTGCCGATCGCCTGCGTGCGCGAACTCAAGCGGCAGAACAAGCGGCTGCCCTTCGCCTTCGAGGTGGTGGGCTTCGCCGAAGAAGAGGGCCAGCGCTACAAGGCGACCTTCCTGGGCTCCGGCGCGCTCATCGGCCACTTCGACCAGCGCTGGCTCGACCAGAAGGACGCCGACGGCGTGACCATGCGCGAGGCCATGCAGCACGCGGGCCTGAAGCAGGAAGACATCCCGAAGATCCAGCGCGATCCGGCGCGCTACCTCGGCTTCGTCGAGGTGCATATCGAACAGGGCCCGGTGCTCACCGAGCTCGACCTGCCGCTGGGCATCGTCACCTCCATCAACGGCAGCGTGCGCTACGTGGGCGAAGTGATCGGCATGGCCAGCCACGCCGGCACCACGCCCATGGACCGCCGGCGCGACGCGGCCGCCGCGGTGGCCGAGCTGATCCTCTACACCGAACAGCGCGCCGCGAAGGACGGCGATTCGGTCGGCACCGTCGGCATGCTCGAAGTCCCGAGCGGCTCGATCAACGTGGTGCCGGGCCGCTGCAAGTTCAGCCTGGACCTGCGCGCGCCCAACAACGCGCAGCGCGACGCGCTGGCCACCGACGTGGTCGGCGCGCTGAAGGACATCTGCGAGCGACGCGGCGTGCGCTTCGAGCTCGAAGAAACGATGCGCGCCGCCGCCGCGCCCAGCGCCCCCGCCTGGCAGCAGCGCTGGGAAAAGGCCGTCGACGCGCTCGGCATTCCGCTTTTCCGCATGCCCAGCGGCGCCGGCCACGACGCCATGAAGCTGCACGAGGTGATGCCGCAGGCCATGCTCTTCGTGCGCGGCATCAACTCGGGCATCAGCCACAACCCGCTCGAATCGAGCACCAACGACGACATCCAGCTCGCGGTGCAGGCCTTCCAGGGCCTGCTGGACAACCTCGCCGCCGAACAAGCCCACTGATTCACAGAAGAACAACCATGACCGACTACGCAAAGCTCGACGCCTGGATCGACGCCCACTTCGACGAGGAAGTGCAATTCCTGCAGCAACTGGTGCAGGTGCCCACCGACACCCCGCCCGGCAACAACGCGCCGCACGCCGAGCGCACCGCCGAGCTGCTGAAGGACTTCGGCCTCGACGCCGAGAAGCACGCCGTGCCCACGCAGGAAGTGAAGGACTACGGCCTCGAAACGATCACCAACCTGATCGTGCGCCGCAAGTACGGCAACGACGGCCTGACGGTCGCGCTCAATGCCCACGGCGACGTGGTGCCCCCGGGCGAAGGCTGGACGCACGATCCGTACGGCGGCGAGATCGTCGACGGCAGCCTCTACGGCCGCGCCGCCGCCGTGAGCAAGAGCGACTTCGCGAGCTTCACCTTCGCGCTGCGCGCGCTCGAAGCCGTCGCCAAGCCGGCCAAGGGCAGCGTGGAGCTGCACTTCACCTACGACGAAGAGTTCGGCGGCATCCTCGGCCCGGGCTGGCTGCTCGACAAGGGCCTGACCAAGCCTGACCTGATGATCGCGGCCGGCTTCAGCTACGAGGTGGTCACCGCCCACAACGGCTGCCTGCAGATGGAAGTGACGGTGCACGGCAAGATGGCCCACGCCGCCGTGCCGGCCACAGGCATCGACGCGCTGCAGGGCGCCACGAAGATCCTCAATGCGCTGTATGCGCAGAACACGCTCTACCAGCAGGTCACGTCGAAGGTCGAGGGCATCACGCACCCGTACCTGAACGTGGGCCGCATCGAGGGCGGCACCAACACCAACGTCGTGCCCGGCAAGGTGGTGTTCAAGCTCGACCGCCGCATGATCCCCGAGGAGAACCCGGTGGAAGTCGAAGCCGCGATCCGCAAGGTGATTGCCGATGCCGCGGCCGAGAGCGCCGGGATCACCGTCGAGATCAAGCGCCTGCTGCTCGCCAACTCGATGAAGCCGCTGGCCGGCAACAAGCCGCTGGTCGATGCGATCCAGAAGCACGGCCATGACGTGTTCGGCGAACCGATCAAGGCCATGGGCACGCCCCTGTACACCGACGTGCGCCTGTACGTCGAGGCCGGCATTCCGGGCGTGATCTACGGGGCCGGTCCGCGCACCGTGCTGGAGTCGCACGCCAAGCGCAGCGACGAGCGCGTGGTACTCGAAGACCTGCGCCGCGCCACCAAGGTGATCGCGCGCACGCTCAGCGATCTGCTGGCCTGAATGTCCTGAGCGGTCGTCGGGCCGCGTCCGGCCGGCTCAGGCCGGGCTCGCGCCCGATGCCGAAATGATCGCGGCCGACCTGGCCCGGGCCTCGGCCCATGCCGTCATGTCGGGCAGGGGCGCCGGCCGTGCCAGGTGGTAGCCCTGCACCAGCGTGCAGCCCAGCGTGCGCAGGACGTCGAGTTCTTCCTGCGTTTCCACGCCTTCGGCCACGACCTGGATGTTCAGCGAGCGGCCGAGTTGCACGATGGAATCGACCAGCACCACGTTGCCAGGCGATGCCGCCAGCCCCAGGATGAAGCTGCGGTCGATCTTGACCTGCCGCACGTATTCGCTGCGCAGCGAAGCCAGCGACGAATAGCCCACGCCGAAGTCGTCCACCACGATCGTCACGCCCGCCGCCGACAGCGCGCTGAGGCGGCTGCGCGTTGCGTGGGTGTCGAGCGCGACCTCTTCGGTGATCTCGATCTGCAGCCGGGCCGGCGCGATGCCGCGCGTCTTCAGCATGCCGAGCACGATGTCGTCGACCGCCAGCTGCGCCATCTCGCGCGGCGACACGTTGATGGCGATCGGCACGTTCGCCAGCACCGAGCCCGCGGCCTCGAGCTGGCGCATCGCCCGGCAGACCTCGTCGACCAGGTGCCGCAACAGCGGCTCGGCGACGCCGGTGTTGGCGGCCGCGAAGATCACTTCCTCGGGCGCGATGTGGCCGTGACGCGGATGGTGCCAGCGCATCAGCGCCTCGAGGCTGTGGATGTGCTTGCCGTCGCAGCCCATGATCGGCTGGTACCAGACGCCGATGGCGCGTGCCTCGATGGCGTTGAGCAGGTCGCGCTCCACGTCCCGGCGCGTGCCCAGCCGCAGATTGAGCGGGGCGTCGAAGAACTGGTAACGGTTGCGCCCGGTGCGCTTGGCCTCGTAGAGCGCTTCGTCGGCGAAGCTGATCATGTCGGCGATGTCGGCGTCGCCCGACACCGAGATCCCGATGCTCACGCCCAGGTGGCCGCCGTAGTGCGCGGTGGCAAAAGAGATCGACCGGATCAGCGCCTGGGCGATGGCCGCGGGCGCCTGGCGGGCGCCCTGCAGGCTGTAGAGCACCGCGAACTCGTCGCCGCCCCAGCGGCTCAGCACCGCGCGCAGGTCGGTGAGCTCGCGCTGCAGCCAGCCGGCCACGTCCTGCAGCACCCGGTCGCCGACCTTGTGGCCGAAGGCGTCGTTCACCGCCTTGAAGCCATCCAGGTCGAGCAGCAGCAGGCAGTGCTGCTGGCCGCGGGACGCGACGATGTGCAGCGTCGCCGCCTCGGTGAAGCCTTCGCGGTTGAGCAGCCCGGTCAGGGAGTCATGAGAGGCACGGAACGAGAGCTGCTGCGTCGCCTCCAGCGACAGCGCATGCACCTGGCGCAATTGCTCCGTCATGGCGGTGGCCTCGTTGCGCAGCCGGCTGCCCTCGCGGAAGGCCCGTTCGCTGTGCAGCGCGCTGCGCACCAGCGCCCCGAGGTACAGCAGCACCATCGCGGCCAGGCTCACGTTGTCGAAGCCGCCCGAATACACCAGGCAGCCTGCCACGGACAGCAAAGCCGGCGTGATGAAGCTGATCGGCACGAACGCGAAGGCCGTGCCGTAGGTCACCGAGCCCGCGCAGATGCCGCAGACCACCGTCAGATAGAACACCGCCTGGGGCGACGAGTAGCCGCTGCACAGCAGCGGAATGAGCGCCCAGACCAGGCCCGAGACCCCGGCCAGCGCCGCCGACAGCCGCAGGTGCCACTCGACCGGGCGCCCCTTGGGCGAGGTTGCCACGCTGCTGTCCAGCAGCACGCCGCGCGAGGGCGCGAACGGCCAGCGGCAGACGTAGCTGCGCACCCCGTTCACCGCGAGCGACAGCATCAGCCAGCACAGCCCTTCGAACGCGCGGCCCGAGTTGAGCGCCACCAGCGTCGCGGTGAAGCTCAGCACGATGTTGATCGGAATGGCCGCGAGCACGCTGCGGCGCACCATGACCAATTGGTCGGCCCGCACCATGCGCGAGAGCAACTCACCATCGACGGAAGCGGTGAGCGTGGGGGGAGGCGCACTGAAATTCATGGAGGGGGTCGAGTTTATAGAGCGCGCACGACCGTGCGCTTCGCGAAGACCTTGTTCGCGTGAATTTGGGGCGTGGCAACAACGAACTTTCGTTTCGCTTTCATCGCGGCGTCATGGCTGGCTTCGAGACTCGGTAGCCCTTTTGGATCAACGTGTTTAACACGCCTGTCTTTTTTTGAACGCCATGTTTTCCTCCTTTTCGATTGCCCCTCCCTTCCGCCGCACGCTCTTTTCCACCCTCGCCGTCGGCACGCTGATGCTGCCCGGTTGCGGCGGCGGCTCCGACGGTCCGGGCTTCGTGCCCCTGCCGACGGCCACCGCGCCGGCTCCGGCCCCCGCCCCCGCGCCGGCCCCCGCAGCCGCCCCCACGGGCCGCTGGACCATCGGCGACCTGCACATCCACACCATGCAGTCGGACGACACCCAGCAGATCTCAACGCTCGACCAGGTGCTGGCCAAGGCCTTCGACCAGTTCGGGCTCGACTGGGCCGCCATCTCCGACCACCTGCGCATGAGCAGCTACGACAACAACGGCAACAAGCTGGCGACGCCGATCCCGTTCTCCGAAGGCATGGCCAGGTACCAGGTGCCGCGCATCAAGGCGCTGCAGGCCGACGGCAAGTACGCCGACAAGACGATCTTCGCGTCCTTCGAATGGGACATGCCCTCGCACGACCACGGCAACGTCGGCCTGCTGACCGACAACCCGATGTCGGCCGCGGCGCTGAAGGCAGCCAACCAGTTCGAGTACCTCTTCACCAACCGCCCCGCCTCGGCCTTCGCGCCGGAAGACGTGGCAGCCTGGGGCCCGAAGGCCGGCACCGGCTACGACACCCACGCGGAGACGCTGGCCGCCATCTCGTGGCTCAAGAAGAACTACCCCGACACCAGCTACCTGCAGATCAACCACCCCTCGCGCAATCCGGGCAAGTACACGATCGCGCAGTTGCGCGAAATGAACGACCTCGCGCCGAACATCGTGTTCTCGCTCGAAGGCATGGTCGGCAACCAGATGGAGCCTGACCGCGGCGGCTACGCCAGCGACTACACGCCGGCCAACCTGCCATCGCGCGTCTACGGCGGTGTCGACTACCTCGTGGCCAAGCTCGGCGGCACCTGGGACGCGCTGCTCTCCGAAGGCCGCCACATCTGGAACGTGGCCGACTCCGACTACCACTTCACCATCTCCCAGGGCCAGTACACCAGCGGCTACGCGCCGGGCGAGTACGCCAAGAACCACCTGTGGGGCGACATCAAGGAGCCGAAGTCGCTGCTCGCGGCCATGCGCTCGGGCAAGCTCTTCGCGGTGAACGGCGACCTCATCAACGCGCTCGACTTCAAGGTGCAGAGCGCCAAGGGCGCGGGCGAAATGGGCTCCGACGTGGCGGCCAAGGCCGGCGAAGACCTGAAGATCACCATCCGCTTCAAGAGCCCCGAGCGCAACAACTTCGAATACCAGATCGGCAGCGGCGTCCTCGCCAACGTGAAGCCGGTGGTCGACCATATCGACCTGATCGCCGGCGACGTGACCGGGCTCGAGAAGCCCGGCACCGCGGGCTACTCGCGCGACACCAACCCGTCGACCCGCGTAGTCAAGCGCTTCACGCGCAACGACTGGAAGCTGGACGCCGACGGCTACTTCGCCGTGAGCTACACCGTGAAGGCAGGCGGCAATCAGTACTTCCGCCTGCGCGGCACCAACCTGGGAACCGACGTGCCTGGCGAGACGGCCGCGGGCGAGCCGCTGCCCGACGCCAAGGTGGTGGTGGCCGACAACGTTGCGCGCTTCAACGCCATCAATGCGCGCAACTACGCGGATCTGTGGTTCTACTCGAATCCGGTGTTCGTGAAGGTGGCGGCGCAGTAGGCATGGCGAATGCGCCTCGGGTTGCTCCGGGGCGCGTTGGCACTGCGGGTCCGATGGCCGCAGTTGCCGCCAATGTTTGACGAATTTCAACAATTCAATCGCGCGTTCCTGCGTGAGTAATGCATATGAATTACTCACGCATTAACTTGTTTAACGAACAAATTGAAAGTGTGACTTATTGCCGTTCATCCCCTGGGCGCCCTTAGATAATCGCGCGCCGCGTGTCATTTGGTCACAAATGTTGCCGCGAGTGTCCGAATGTTCAGGGGAGGGAATAAAAAATGAATCGCCGTTTGCATCGCGTCGTCTTCAACGCAGCCAGGGGCATGCGAATCGTGGTTCAGGAGACGGCGAACAGCACCGGCAAAGGCGCAAGCAAAACGATTTCCGTAATGCGCGACGCGTTCGCCGGCGCGGCATTGGGGAGCCTGCTGGCGGCCGCCCCGCTCCACGCACAGATCGTGGGTGCACCCAACGTGCCTGGCTCAAATTAAGTAATGAACTCGATCGAAAGAAAGCAAGGAAAAACGTTTCCGCATTTAAAAATTCGGAACTGCTCTATCTATGGCCGATGACTGGCCTAAGACTTCTCTTCATAGATCCGAGAGTTTCAGCTCAACTCCTCTCATTGAATGATGACACAGAGACCATTGGCTCCGCTCTTGTTCAGGCTTTGACGAAAAGCACCATTTTGACAAGCGAGGAATTTCAAGAGATTTTTCGTTCCGGCGAAATTCAAAAAAAGGGAGATGAATGGGACAATCTCTTAATTGAGAGGTTTTCATACAAATCATCAAAATTCCTCTATAAAGGAATGAGCAAATGCTCTATTCGCGAGGCCAACGGGAATATTACAATCTCCCCCTCTCTTCATAACGAAATTCAGTCTTGGACAGGAATTTCAGGCGTTGATGATGTAATTCTCCCTGCCCACAGCTCAAACAAAGAGATCGGCCTGGCGCTGCTGGAAGGATTTAATCGATGTGAAGAGGCTTCGGGCCTCTGTTGGCAAGCGACTGCGCGGATAGCCGAAACAAGAACAAGGACGGGGAGCTTTAATTTGAAACGCGATCTATTGTCTGCCGTCCCGGCAGCCAGTCCGCTGTTGGCTTTAGCCCAGCAGTTTCCCACCACGCCGCAGCCCTAGATCGAGCAGCAGCGTCAGCAAGAACGCGAGCGCGCGCTGCGTGAACAAAACGAGCGCTCTGTGGACCAGCTCCGCAAGCTGCGCCGTCAGTTCCTGTTCAACGCATCCCCGAGGCCGAGTCCCCGTGCTTCCGCATCGGTCACGTGATGCTGGTCGGCGAGGAGTCCGAGTCTTTTCAATGGTCTGTTGCCGATCTGGCAGGGCCTGATGGCAAAGATTCGCCCGCCGGTCCCCTATCGGCTAGAAGTCCCTGATCAGCCAAGTGATCGGCGCGCCACCAGCTTGTCCAGATGACGCTTGGTACGCCAATTCGTCCATGCCAGAAGCGCAATGAGAAAGGCCGCGACTGCCAAAGTCGATCCAATGAAGGCCCTGTTGCGAGCTTGAAAAGCGCCGAGAGCTTGAGCAGAGTGCATGTAAGAGCAAACCATCGTGCCAGTTCGAGCCACTTCGAACAACGTCCCTTCCATACGCAGCACGTCAATTTCTGTTTGAGGCGGCAAGCGCTTCAGCTCAGAAATGCAGGCCCAGAGACGCAGTCGCTCTTCGCGACCGTTGATTCGAATCAGCAAATATTCATAGCTTGAATAGCGGCTGTGCTTTGTCTCGAAGCCAAGCAGCGTTCCCTTTATATTTTCAAGGCGTTCCCGGCGAGGAACCTCATGCTTCCAGACACTCAAGCTCGCAAAGCCCCCGAGTGTCAAAAGCGCGAAGGCAACGGCCGCTGCTCCGCTCACGTTCCTGATGCTATTTTTCACGAGAAGTATTCTGCCTTTCGCCGCAGGAAGCTGAGTTGCCAAGCTGCAATGGACCAAAGCGCGACCACCGCACCAACTCCTACGCTGCACCGGCGAATTTCAGCTTATGGCTGTCGGTTCGCAGCAACCAAGAAACTCGACCCTGAAGCGACGGTCGGCCCCCTCCCGGGATAACCCTCTGACCCTCCCCAAGTCTTCTTGCCTACATTTCTTGTATGCAAGAGAAGGCATTGCTTGCATGCAAAACCTCGACAAGACAGACAGGAGACTCCATGCCTCGCTTCGCCAAATCGCTTTTCGGTCAGGTGGTCATCGCGCTGGTGCTCGGCGTGCTCGCGGGGCTTCTTGCGCCCGAGTACGCCGTCAAGCTCAAGCCGCTGGGTGACGGGTTCATCAAGCTGATCAAGATGATCATCCCGGTGCTGGTGTTCTGCGTGGTGGTGCATGGCATCGCCGGCGCGGGAGACCTCAAGCGCGTGGGCCGGGTGGGCGTGAAGTCGCTCATCTACTTCGAGGTGTTGACCACCATCGCTCTGGCGATGGGGCTGGTGCTGGCCTTCGTGTTCCAGCCCGGCGCGGGCATGAATGTCGACCCCGCCAAGCTCGACCCGGCCGCCATGAGCGCCTATGCCTCGAACGCCGACAAGCTCACGAGCGGCGGCACGGTCGAATTCCTCATGAAGCTCATTCCGACCACGGTGGTCAATGCCTTCGCCACCGGCGACGTGCTGCAGGTGCTGCTGTTCGCGGTGCTCTTCGGCTGCGCGCTCACGCTGCTGGGCGATCGCGGCAAGCCGGTGGCGGTGGTGGTCGATGCGCTCTCGCTGGTGCTGTTCAAGATCATGGGCATCATCATCAAGCTGGCGCCGCTGGGTGTGCTGGGCGCCATCGCGTTCACGGTGGGGCAGTACGGCATCGGCTCGCTCAAGCAGCTGGGCATGCTGGTCGCCCTCTTCTACGGCGCGGTGCTGATTTTCGTGTTCGTGGTGCTCGGGCTGGTGATGCGCATGTCGGGCTTCAGCCTGATCAAGCTGCTGCGCTATCTGCGCGAAGAACTCACCATCGTGTTCGCCACCACCTCCTCCGACAGCGTGTTGCCGCAGGTCATGGCCAAGCTGCGCCGCATGGGCATCCGCGATTCGACCGTGGGCCTGGTGATTCCCACCGGCTACTCGTTCAACCTCGACGCCTTCTCGATCTACATCACGCTGGCCGCGGTATTCATTGCACAGGCCACCAACACGCCGATCTCGATGGCCGACCTGCTGACGATCCTGGCGATCGCGCTGGTCACGTCCAAGGGCGCGCACGGCGTGCCGGGCTCGGCCATCGTGGTGCTGGCCGCCACGCTGCACGCGATTCCGGCGATTCCAGCCATTGGACTGGTGCTGGTGCTGTCGGTGGACTGGTTCATGGGCATCGCCCGCGCGCTGGGCAACCTGATCGGCAACTGCGTGGCAACGGTGGCCATCGCTGCCTGGGAAGGCGACATCGACCGCGAACGCGCGCATGCGGTGCTCGACGGCAACTACGCCCCCGAAGCCCTGGATGGCGAGCCGCTGGCCGAGGCCGCGCCCGTGGTAAACACAGGCACCGCCACCACCGCCGCACACTGAGCCACATGCCCACCGACGTCAGCCCCACCGCCATCGCCGAGCGCGTCGTCGAGGCCATCCTCGCGCAGAAGCTCGCGCCGGGGGAGCGGCTGGGCGAGCAGGCGCTGGCCGAGAATTTCTCGGTGAGCCGCACCATGGTGCGCGAGGCCCTGATGCAGCTGCAGGCGCGCGGCTTCGTCGAGGTGCAGTCCCGCCGCGGCTGGTACGTGGTGGAGCCTTCGGCCGAGGAAGCGCGCGACGCCTTCTCGGCCCGCCGCATCGTCGAAGCCGGCATCCTGGCCGCGAGCGAAGGCCGCCCGCTGGGCAAGGTGATCCGCAAGCTGCGCGACCACATCGCCGACGAGCAGCGCGCCATCGAGGGCGCCGACGCCGCCACGCGCGCCTTCCTGCTGGCCGACTTCCATGTGTGTCTGGCCGAGCAGATGGGTCACCAATTGCTGGTCGACGTGCTGCGTGACCTCACGGCGCGCACCACGCTGGCGGCCACGCTCTACCAGTCGAAGCACGAGGCCGGACAGTCGTGCGCCGAGCACGGCGCCATCGTCGCTGCGCTGGAGGCCGGCGACACCGACAAGGCACGCCGGCTGATGCTTGATCACATCGGCAATGTCGAGCGCGCACTCGAGGTCGATGCCGCCTTGGAACCCGACGCGCCGAGCCGCCTGCGCGCCACGCTGGCTCCCGTGGCGCTGCCGCGCGCCAAGCGCTGAAACCATCCGACGCCGCCAGCGCCCCCCGCTGACACGAGGATGGGTTCCGGCTCGGCTACAGTCCGAGACACTTATGAACTCACCCCAACTCCAGCGCGGCGTGTTCCTCGCCCTCCTCGCCGCCGTCACCGCCGCCTTCATCTGGGTGCTGCTGCCGTTCTTCGGCGCGGTGCTCTGGGGCGTGGCACTGGCGATCCTGTTCACGCCGCTGTTCCGCTGGCTGCTTCGCAAAATGCCCGGCAAGCTCAATGCCGCGGCGCTGCTGACACTGGCGATCTGCCTGTTCATCGTGATTCTTCCGCTGGCCATGGTCGGCGTGTCGCTGGTGCAGGAAGTGGCGCTGGTCACGCAGAACATCCGCTCGGGGCAGATCAATTTTGCAGCCTACTTCCAGCAGATCCTGGACGCCTCGCCGCAGTGGCTGCTGAACCTCGTCGAGCGCTTCAACCTCGGCGACATGGCGGCCTGGCAAGCGCGCATCTCGGCCGCCGCCGGGCAGGCCAGCCAGATCATCGCGAGCCAGGCGCTCGCCATCGGCCAGAACACCTTCGACTTCGTGGTGAGCTTCTTCGTGATGCTGTACCTGCTGTACTTCCTGCTGCGCGACGGCGCCGCGCTGTCCAAGCGCATGCGCGACGCGGTGCCGCTGGCCAAGCCGCACACGCACTACCTGCTGAACAAGTTCACCACCGTGATCCGCGCGACCGTCAAGGGCAACGTGGCCGTGGCCATCGCGCAGGGCACGCTCGGCGGCCTCGCCTTCTGGTTCCTGGGCGTGCAGGGCGCGCTGCTGTGGGCCGTGCTGATGGCCTTCCTGTCGCTGCTGCCGGCCGTGGGCGCGGCGCTGATCTGGGGGCCGGTGGCCATCTATTTCCTGGCCACCGGGCACTTCTGGCAGGGCGGCGTGCTGATCTTCGTGGGCGTGTTCGTGATCGGCCTGGTCGACAACATCCTGCGCCCGCTGCTGGTGGGCAAGGACACGCAGATGCCCGACTACATCGTGCTGATGTCGACCATCGGCGGCATGGCGATCTTCGGCATCAACGGCTTCGTGATCGGGCCGGTGATCGCGGCGCTGTTCATGGCGGCGTGGAGCCTGTTCGTGGATTCGGGGCACGTGGGAACGGGACACGACGAGCCGGCTGAAGGCACGCAGCCGACGCAGGGCACCGAGAACAAGAAACGGGGCTGAGCTGAGGCGCGGGCACGCCCGCTCCACCCCGCGCAGCGCGCATTTCGCGCGCGCCAGGCGGCATTCCGTCGCATGGCACTGGGCACCGTGCGGGCCCTGCGAGATCGTCGGGCCCCCAACTTCCGACGAGGCCCGTCATGCAATTTCCCGCCCTCCTGTCTCACCCGGTCGTACGCGCCCTGTGCACCGCCGCGCTCCTCGCGCCCGCCGGCGCCCTGGCCGCCGACCTGAGCCTCAGCGTTGCCGACGGCCCGGCCGCCGACGCCACGCTTTACGTCGCGCTGTACGGCGACGCCGCCGGCTACGCCGACAACAAGCCGGTCGCTTCGCAGACCACGCCGATGCAGGGCGGCAAGGCCCGGCTCGTATTTGCGGGCCTGGCGCCGGGGCGCTACGCGCTGCGCGTGTTTGCCGACGAGAACGGCAACGGCAAGCTCGACACCAACCTCATGGGCATGCCGATCGAACGCTACGGCTTCTCGAACGATGCCAAGGGAAACCGCGCCGCGCCCGATTTCGAGGCCGCCGCGATCAGCGTCGACGCGGACCTGCAGACCGTCATCCATCTGCGCTGAGGTGCCCGCCATGGAACGACGCGAACTCCTGCGCCTGCTGGCATCGGCCGGCGCCCTCCCCCTGCTGGCGCCGCTGGCACATGCCGCCACCGGCACCGACGATTGGCAGGCCCAGTTCGAAGCCGCCAGCGCCCCCTGGAAAATCGGCTTCGCCACGCCCGCGGACGACCTGCCGCTCACCCGCGCCACGGTGCGCGGGCGCTTTCCCGATGCCGTGGCCGGCACGCTTTTTCGCATTGGCCCGGCCGGCCACGACCTGGGCGGCGAGCGCTACCACCACTGGTTCGACGGCGACGGCATGGTTCATCGCTTCGTGATCGAAGGGGCCGACGTGCGCCACCAGGGCCGCTACGTGGCCACGCCCAAGCGCGTGGCCGAGGTGCGGGCCGGCCGCCGCCTGTACGAGACCTTCGGCAGCATGCCGCAAGGCGGCGAGCCGCCGACCTCGGCCGACAGCATCAACGTTGCCAACACCAGCGTGCTGCCGCTGCAGGGCGAAGTGCTCGCGCTGTGGGAAGGCGGCTCGGCCACCCGCATCGACGCGCGCACGCTGGACACGCTGGGCGTGAAGACCTGGCGCGCCGACCTCGCCGGCATGCCGTTCTCGGCGCATCCCAAGGTGGACCCGGACGGCACCGTGTGGAACTTCGGCGTCAGCTCCGGCCAGGGCCTGCTGGCGCTGTACGAGATCGCGCCCGAAGGCGCATTGCGCCGCGCGGCCGTGGTGCCGGTGGCCGACATGCCGATGGTCCACGACTTCGCGGTGACCGAGCGGCACCTCGTGTTCCTGCTGCCGCCGCTGGTCTACGACGGCAAGCGCAAGGA
Organism: Variovorax paradoxus; assembly: GCF_022009635.1. Taxonomy (NCBI): domain Bacteria; kingdom Pseudomonadati; phylum Pseudomonadota; class Betaproteobacteria; order Burkholderiales; family Comamonadaceae; genus Variovorax; species Variovorax paradoxus. Next base: position 7,674,235 of record NZ_CP091716.1, on the reverse strand, counting down.
AGCCGGCGCGACCTTTCTCGACGCCCACGTCTGGCGGCCCGAACTGGGCATGCGCGCGCTGGTGGTCGACAAGCAGAACTGGGAAAAGCGGCAGATGCTCGAGCTGCCAGCCGGCTTTCTCTTCCACGTGGGCAATGCCTGGGAGGAAGACACGCCGCGCGGCACGCTGATCCATGTCGACTACGTGCGTTCGGACAACGCCGAGTCGGTGTTCATCAGCAACCGCGAAGTGATGCGCGCGCGCCGCGTGAGGGGCCCCGACCCGCACCTGACCGTGGCCACCCTGAACCTCGGCACCGGCAGGGCCACGCAGGCGACGCTCGCGCAGGAGGCCGAGTTCCCGCGCATCGACCCGCGCCGCGTCGGCCTGCGTCACCGCCAGGTGGTGCATGCCACGCAGATCCGGCCCGACCTGCCGGGCTTCGGCGCGGTCGCGCGCACCCACGTCGAGACCGGCCGCAGCCAGCGCTTCAGCTACGGCCCGCAGGCCATCGTGGAAGAACACGTCTATGTGCCGGACGGCTCGAAGCCGGGCTGGGTGCTGGGCACCGTGCTCGACTTCGGCCGGCAGAAGACGGTGCTGTCGTGCTTTGCGGCCGATCACCTGGCGGCGGGACCGGTGGCGCAGGCCACGCTGCCCTATGCGCTTCCGTTGGGCCTTCACGGGGTCTTCGTGCGGACCTGAAAGGGGCGTTGTTCGAGGGTAAAACAAGCTCTCACCCCGCCCACCAGCCTTCGTCGAAGCGCCCCTGCAGGAAGGCCACGAAGCCCGACACCTTCCCCGGCACCAGCTTGGGCGAAGGAAAGACCGCATGGATCTCCTGCTCGGGCAGCGCGTGGTCGCCCAGCACTTCGTGCACCTTGCCCGCGGCCAGCGACTCGCTCGCCACATAGCGCGGCATCAACGCGATGCCGAGCCCGTCCCTGGCGGCCGCCAGCACGGCCGACAGATTGTTCGAGCGAAAGCGCCCCGACACCGGCACCGTCACCGGCTCGCCCTTGGGCGTGTGCATGCGCCAGAACTCGTCGCCCACCACGCTGCTGTAGATCAGCGCCACATGCGCACTCAAATCCTGCGCGCGCTTCGGCGTGCCGTGCTTCTTCAGATAACCCGGCGACGCGACCATGACCCACGGGTTGGCGCCGAGGTAGCGCGCGCCCAGTGAGGAATCGGCCAGCTTGCCCATGCGGATGGCCACGTCGATGCCCTGCGCGATGAGATCGACGTAGCGGTCCTCGAAGCTCAGGTCGAGCTGCACCTGCGGATGGCGGCGCATGTACTCCAGCGCCAGCGGCACCACCACGCGCCGCCCGAAGGCCACCGAGGTGCCCACGCGCAAGAGGCCCTGCGCCTGGTTCTGCCGCAGCTGCACGATGCTGTCGGCCTCCTCGGCCTCGCGCACGATGGTCTTGCACTTCTCGTAGTACAGCGCGCCCGGCTCGGTCAGGCTCACGCCGCGCGTGTTGCGGTTGAGCAGCCGCACCTTCAGCCGCGCCTCGGTGGCCGCGACCTGCTTGGTCACGGTGGGCTGCGTGGTGTTGAACTCGCGCGCCGCCTTCGAGAAGCTGCCGGTCTCGACCACGCGCACGAACATTTCCATTGCCAGCAAACGATCCATGTGTCGCATCGTAGCCAGTTATTCCACCCTGGAATAGGTTTTATGGTCTCCAGCCGTCTTCTTGGAATCGACTGCTCTTCCTACAGTGGCCTTCACTTCAAGGAGACAGCCACATGGCAAAGATGACAGCGATCCAGGCCGCGGTCCTGGTGATGGAAAAGGAAGGCGTGACCCAGGCCTTCGGCGTGCCGGGCGCGGCGATCAACCCGCTGTATTCGGCGTTGCGCCAGCGGGGCACCATCTCGCACATCCTGGCGCGCCACGTCGAGGGCGCCTCGCACATGGCCGAGGGCTACACCCGCGCCGTGGCCGGCAACATCGGCGTGTGCATCGGCACCTCGGGGCCGGCGGGCACCGACATGATCACCGGCCTGTACTCGGCCTGGGCCGACTCCATTCCCATTCTCTGCATCACCGGCCAGGCGCCGCGCGCGCGCCTGTACAAGGAAGACTTCCAGGCGGTCGACATCGAGTCGATCTCCAAGCCCGTCACCAAGTGGTCGGTCACGGTGCGCGAGCCGGGCCAGGTGCCGCAGGTGTTCCAGCAGGCCTTTCACCTGATGCGCTCGGGCCGCCCCGGTCCGGTGCTGATCGACCTGCCTTTCGACGTGCAGATGGCGCAGATCGAATTCGACATCGACGCCTACCAGCCGCTCACGCCGTACAAGCCAGCCGCCACGCGCGCGCAGGTCGAGAAAGCCATCGGCATGCTGAACGCCGCCGAGCGCCCGCTGATCGTGGCCGGCGGCGGCGTCATCAACGCCGATGCGGCCGACCTGTTGGTGCGCTTTGCCGAAGCCACCGGCGTGCCGGTGATTCCCACGCTGATGGGCTGGGGCGCCATTCCCGACGACCATCCGCTGATGGCCGGCATGTGCGGCCTGCAGACCAGCCACCGCTACGGCAACGCGACGATGCTGGCGAGCGACTTCGTGCTGGGCATCGGCAACCGCTGGGCCAACCGCCACACAGGCTCGGTCGAGGTCTACACCAAGGGTCGCACCTTCGTGCACGTGGACATCGAGCCCACGCAGATCGGCCGCGTGTTCACGCCCGACTTCGGCATCGTGTCCGATGCCAAGGCCGCGCTCGAGCTCTTCGTGCAGGTGGCCGAGGAGATGAAGGCCGCTGGCAAGCTGCCGAGCCGCGGTGCCTGGGCCGGCGAATGCCGCGACCGCAAGAAGACGATGCTGCGCAAGACCAACTTCGCCGACGTGCCGATGAAGCCGCAGCGCGTGTACCAGTGCATGAACAACCACCTGGACCGCGACACCTGCTACGTGAGCACCATCGGCCTGTCGCAGATCGCGGCGGCGCAGTTCCTGCACGTGTACAACCCGCGCCACTGGATCAACTGCGGCCAGGCCGGCCCGCTGGGCTGGACCATTCCCGCCGCGCTGGGCGTGCGCGCCGCCGACCCGACGCGCAAGATCGTCGCGCTCTCGGGCGACTACGACTTCCAGTTCATGATCGAAGAGCTGGCCGTGGGCGCGCAGTTCAAGCTGCCGTACCTGCACATCGTGGTCAACAACTCCTACCTCGGGTTGATCCGCCAGGCGCAGCGCGGCTTCGAGATGGACTACTGCGTGCAGCTGGCGTTCGACAACATCAACGCGGCGCCCGGCAGCGGCGTCGAGAGCAGCTACGGCGTGGACCACATGAAGGTGGTCGAAGGCCTGGGCTGCAAGGCGATCCGCGTGAGCAAGCAGGAAGAGATGGCGCCCGCCATCGCCCGCGCCGAAGCGCTGATGGCCGAGTTCAGCGTGCCCGTGGTCATCGAAGTGATGCTGGAGCGCGTGACCAACATCGCGATGGGCACCGAGATCGACGCCATCAACGAATTCGAACCGCTGGCCGAGAGCACGGCCGATGCGCCCACGGCCCTTGCCGCGGCGATGCTGGATTAAGGAGACACCGGACATGCCCAAGTTCGCAGCCAACCTCACGATGCTCTTCACCGAGCTGCCTTTCATGCAACGCTTCGAAGCCGCCGCCAAGGCGGGCTTCAAGGGCGTGGAGTACCTGTTCCCTTATGCCTTCGAGAAGAAGGAACTGGCCGCCGCATTGCGCGCCAACGGCCTGCAGCAGGTGCTGCACAACCTGCCGGCCGGCGACTGGGACAAGGGCGAGCGCGGCATCGCCTGCCACCCGGACCGCACCGGCGAATTCGCCGAAGGCATCGCGATGGCCATCGACTACGCCACCGCGCTGGGCTGCCCGCAGGTCAACTGCCTGATCGGCAAGGTGCCGGCGGGCGCTGACATCAACGTCGTCAACCGCACGGTGATCGACAACCTGCGCCTGGCCGCGCGCGAGCTGGAGGCCGCGGGTCTGCGCCTGCTGATCGAACCGATCAACACCTTCGACATTCCGGGCTTCTTTCTCACGCGCACCGACAAGGCGCTGGCGCTGATCGAAGCGGTGGGCTCTTCCAACCTGCGCGTGCAGTACGACATCTATCACGCGCAGCGCATGGAAGGCGAGCTCGGCAACACGCTCTCGAAACACCTGGCGCAGATCGGCCATATCCAGCTGGCCGACAACCCCGGGCGCGGCGAGCCGGGCACGGGCGAGATCAACTATCCGTGGCTGTTCCAGCACATCGACGCGCTCGGATACGACGGCTGGATCGGCTGCGAATACAAGCCCCGCACCGACACCGTCAATGGCCTCGGCTGGCGCGAGGCACTCACGCAAAAACAATGAGCATCGGACAAGGAAACACAGACATGGCAACCCAGCAAAAAATCGGATTCATCGGCCTCGGCATCATGGGCGCGCCCATGGCGGGGCACCTGCTCGACGCGGGCTTCGAGTTGTTCGTCAACACGCACGGCAACACGCCGGAGCCCTTCGTCTCGAAGGCCACCATCTGCGCCTCGGGCGCCGAGGTGGCGCGCAAGGCCGACATCATTTTCATCATGGTGCCCGACACGCCCGACGTGGAGAAGGTGCTGTTCGGCGAACCCGGCAAGGAAGGCGTGGCCGCGGGCCTGAAGGATTCGCACGGCAAGATCGTGGTGGACTGCAGTTCCATCGACCCGATCGCGACGAAGGACTTCGCGCGCCGCATCACGGCGCTGGGCGCCGGTTACATCGACGCACCGGTCTCGGGCGGCGAAGTGGGCGCCAAGGCCGCGAGCCTGACGATCATGTGCGGCGGCGACGAAGGCACTTTCGGCCGCGTGAAGCCGCTGCTCGACAAGATGGGCAAGAACGTGACGCTGGTGGGCGGCGCCGGCGACGGCCAAGTCTGCAAGGTGGCCAACCAGATCATCGTGGCGCTGAACATCGCAGCCGTGAGTGAAGCGCTGGTGTTCGCCTCGAAGGCCGGGGCCGATCCGGCCAAGGTGCGCCAGGCGCTGATGGGTGGTTTTGCCAGCTCGCGCATTCTGGAAGTGCATGGCGAGCGGATGATCAAGCGCACCTTTGCACCGGGGTTCCGCATCTCGCTGCACCAGAAGGACCTGAACCTGGCGATGCAGAGCGCGCGCACGCTGGGCGTGTCGCTGCCGCAGACGGCCAATGCGGCGCAGCTCATGAACGCCTGCTCGGCGCTGGGCTATGGCCAGCTGGACCACTCGGCGCTGGTCAAGGCACTCGAGGCACTTGCTCAGCACACTGTTTCGCCGGACTGAGGGCTGTCGAAGTCAGGGAGCATTCGGGGTGCGTGCACAGGCCACCGGGTGCTCACCAGGAGCTCAGGTCTTCACCGAGTCGAGAGACTCTTTCAGATTGCGCCGGCGCCACGCCCAGGTCTTCACGGCCTGCGGCAGGATGCCGAGGCACGATGCGTAGTACGTCACCTTGAAGCCCCAGAAGCGCGGCCCGATGGGTGTGTCGCGGAACAGGTCGCCGGCCAGGATGGACAGCAACGCTTCCTGCATGCGCCAGATGTTGCGCGGCGCCATGAACAGCCGGCGAATGGCCGGCGAGGTGATGCGGTAGATGAACCACGAAAACATCTTCGGCCCGCGCTTCATGACCTTCTCGTAGTGGCGGAAGGCTCGCTCGGCCTCCTTCGCCTCGCCCTTGAGCCAGTGGTCGGCCGCGGTGGCGGCCTCGAAACCGCTGTTCATCGCCAAATACACGCCCGACGAGAACATCGGATCGACGAAGGCATAGGCGTCGCCGACCATCATGAAGCGGTCGCCGCGGCAGAACTTGGAGTCGTAGGCGTAGTTGCCGGTGGAGGTGGCGCCTTCCATCAGCGTGGCGTTCTTCAGCCGTGCCGCCAGCTTGGGTGCCAGCGCGATGGTCTCCATCAGGAACTCTTCGAGCGAACCCTTGCGGCGCTTGAAGTAGGCCGGCGAAGCCACCGCGCCCACGCTCACCGTGCCGTCTTTCAGCGGGATGTACCAGAACCAGCCATGGTCGAACCAGAACAGCGAGATGTTGCCCTCGAAGCGGCCGGGCCGGCGCTCGGCGTTGGCAAAGTGGCCGTACAGCGCGGCGCTCGCATGCTTGCGGTTGCGCTGCTTGGCGTCGAACTGGTTCGACAGCAGCGTGTCGCGCCCGCTCGCGTCGATCACGAAGCGCGGACGCCAGCTGGTTTCGGTGCCGTCGTCGGCCTTGACCTTCACCAGCGGACGGTTGTCGGGGGTGCCCTTGCCGGCGTCCATGTCCACGCCGGTGACGCGCTGCCCCTCGAAGGTGCGCGCGCCCCGGTTGCCGGCATGGCGGAACAGCAGTTCGTCGAACTCCGAACGGCGCACGTGCACGGCGTAGGGAAAGCTCTTGTCCATCGCCTGGCCGAAGTCGAAATGGCTGCTGTGGTCATGCCAGGGCGAAACGAACTCGGCGCCGTGCTTGCGCAGGCCGATGGCTTCGACCTCGGTGCGCACGCCCAGGCGGTCGAACAGCGGCATGTTCATCGGCAGCAGCGACTCGCCGATGTGAAAGCGCGGGTGCTGGGCCTTCTCGATCAGCACCACGTCGTGGCCCTTGTCGGCCAGCAGGGCCGCCACGGTCGAGCCCGAAGGGCCGCCGCCGATGACGACGACGTCGGGATCGGTGCTTGTGAAAGGTCCGGGTGTCATACGCTCTTGCCCCTCGTTGTGGTTTTGTCGACGGCGACGACGACCTTCCGGCCGAACCGCTGGTTAACTCTATTTAACAGTTGCACAGTTTAGCGAACCGACCGCCCCGCCTTATCCACCGGAAGATATGGATCCAGGCGTTTTCGGCATTCCCCCTGTAAGAACAAGCCGCGCTTTTGCGGTAGCCTCATTGCCCGTCAGAAACAAGGAGACTTTCATGGCTGCACCCCTTTCCCCCGCAGAAGAAGCACTTCGCGAGGCAGCGCGCGAATACCACCGCTCGCCCGTCAAGGGCAAGATTTCGGTCACCCCGACCAAGCCCCTGCTGAACCAGCGTGACCTGTCGCTGGCCTATTCGCCGGGCGTGGCCTATCCCTGTCTCGACATCGCAGCCGACCCGGCGACGGCCACCGAATACACCGCGCGCGGCAACCTGGTGGGCGTCATCACCAACGGCACCGCGGTGCTGGGCCTGGGCAATATCGGCCCGCTGGCCGCCAAGCCGGTGATGGAAGGCAAGGGCTGCCTGTTCAAGAAATTCGCGGGCATCGACGTGTTCGACATCGAGCTGGCAGAAAACGACCCCGACAAGCTGGTCGAAATCATCGCGGCACTGGAGCCCACGCTGGGCGGCATCAACCTCGAGGACATCAAGGCCCCCGAGTGCTTCTACATCGAAAAGAAGCTGCGCGAGCGCATGAACATCCCGGTGTTCCACGACGACCAGCACGGCACGGCCATCATCTCGGCCGCGGCGCTGCTCAACGGCCTGGAACTGGTCGGCAAGAAGATCGAGGAAGTGAAGATCGCCGTCTCGGGCGCCGGCGCCGCTGCCATCGCCTGCCTCGACGTGATGGTCGGCCTGGGCGCCAAGCCCGCCAACATCTACGCCTGCGACTCCAAGGGCCTGATCTACGCCGGCCGTGCGGGCGGCTTCGACGAATCCAAGACACGCTACGCGCAGAAAGACACCGGTGCCCGCACCCTGGCCGACGTGGTGAAGGACGCCGATGTGTTCCTGGGCTGCTCGGCACCCGGCGTGATGTCGGCCGAAATGGTCAAGACCATGGGCTCGCAGCCCATCATCCTGGCGCTGGCCAACCCCGAGCCCGAGATCCGCCCCGAGCTGGCCAAGGCCGTGCGGCCCGACTGCATCATCGCCACCGGCCGTTCGGACTACCCGAACCAGGTCAACAACGTGCTGTGCTTCCCGTACATCTTCCGCGGCGCGCTTGATTGCGGCGCCACCAAGATCACGGAAGAAATGAAGCTGGCCTGCGTGCGCGAGATCGCCGACCTGACCAAGGCCGACATCAGCGAAGAGGTGGCCACCGCCTACGCCGGCCAGGAACTGGCCTTCGGCCCCGACTACATCATTCCCAAGCCCTTCGACTCGCGCCTGATCCTGCGCATCGCGCCGGCCGTGGCCAAGGCGGCCGCCGCCTCCGGCGTGGCCACGCGCCCGATCGAGGACATGGACGCCTACCGCCAGCACCTGACGCGCTTCGTCTACCAGACCGGCATGTTCATGCGCCCGGTGTTCAGCGCCGCCAAGATCGCCGCCGCCAAGCGCGTGGCGTATGCCGAGGGCGAGGACGAGCGCGTGCTGCGCGCCGCGCAACTGGCCGTCGACGAAGGCCTGGCGCAGCCGATCCTGGTCGGCCGCCCCGCGGTGATCGAGGCGCGCATCAAGAAGGCCGGCCTGCACATCCGCGTGGGCACCGACGTGGAAGTGGTCAACCCCGAGGACGATCCGCGCTTTCGCATCTACTGGGAGAGCTTCCACAAGCTCATGGGCCGCCGCGGCGTCACGCCCGAGGCCGCCAAGACGATGGTGCGCCGCTCCAACACCATCATCGCCGCGCTGATGCTGCACCTGGGCGACGCGGACGCCATGATCTGCGGCCTGGTCGGGCGCTTCGACGTGCACCTGGAGCACATCCGCAACCTGATCGGCCTGAAGCGCGGCGCGCCGGGCTTCGCGACGCTGAACGCGCTCACGCTGGAAAAGCGCACCGTCTTCATCACCGACACCAACGTGAACGAAGACCCGAGCGCCGAGCTGCTGGCCAGCATCGCCATGATGGCCGCCGAGGAAGTGCGCCGCTTCGGCCTGCCGCCCAAGGTGGCCTTCCTCTCGCACTCGAACTACGGCACCTCCAGCCGCGGCTCGGCACGCAAGATGCGGCTGGCGCGCGACCTGTTCGCGCAGATGGCTCCGGACATCGAATGCGACGGCGAGATGCACGGCGACTCGGCGCTATCGGAAGAAATCCGCCGCACCGCCCTGCCCGAGACCACGCTCACCGGCGAAGCCAACCTGCTGGTGTGCCCGAACCTGGACTCGGCGCACATCCTGTACAACGTGCTGAAGATGACCGGCGCCAACGGCATCACGGTCGGCCCGATCCTGCTTGGCGCGGCAGGCTCGGCGCATGTGCTGACGCCCACGTCGACCGTGCGCCGCATCGTCAACATGACGGCGCTGGCCGTGGCGAATGCGACGACGGCACTGAAGTAAGCCCTCTTCCGCATCGTTGGAAACGCCCCGCTGCGGTGACCGCAGCGGGGCGTTTTTCTTGGGATGGCTCAGCCGTTGAAGGGCGACGCGACGGGTACCAGCGCCGGGTCGAAGACGTTCCACGCCAGCAGCTCTTGCGCTTCAGGCGGCGGTTCGCAACCGCCGACGCGGCTGGGTTTCCAGCCGAAACGCTGCTTCGTATCGGCCAGCGCTTCGGCGCGCTTGAAGGCGGCCAGCGCGGAGTCGATGACGGGCACGCCCAGCACGTCCTGCAGCTGTTTGTAGAAGCCGAACTCCAGCGTGCAGCCGAGGATCAGCGCCTCGGCGCCGTCTTCGTCGATGGCGCGCCGGCCCTGCTCGACCATGCGGCGAACCGTCTCGTCGCGGTCGCGCTGGAAGTCTTCCACGCCCAGTTGCAGCGCGCGGCACGAGGCCAGCAGATGGCCGTGGCCGTACTCGCGCACGCGCGACTCGATGCGGGGAACCCACTTGCGGCGCCCGACGATGATCGACACCTTCTGCGCCAGGTTCGAAGCCACCTCGAAAGACGCCTGGCAGGGCGCGACCACCACCGTCTCCCCGGAAATCTCGCGCGCCTCGACCAGCACCGGGTCGTAGAAGCAGCCCAGCACCACGGCGTCGAACTTCTTCAGGGCGGCGTCGCGCACCACCCGCACGATGTCGGCGCCCAGCAGCGCCTCGTAGCTCTGGTATTCGACATGGTGCCGCACCGAGGGGTTGCGCAGCGACACCACCTCGACCTCGGTGCCCGGGTTCTTCACCTCGGCGAATTCACCGGCGAAGCGTTCGTTGTAGGTGTCGTTGCCGACCGTCCGGATCCATCGCACGCGCAGTGTCATGGTGACTTCTCCGTGTGGGTTGACCGGATCAGGCCAGCGCCTCTTCAGGCGCGAAGACTTCGCCCAGCGACTTTTCCAGCGGCCGGTACAGCTCCGGCATGAACATCGTGCGCGAGAGCAGCAGCCGCGCGCGCGGCGCCACCAGCACGCGCAGCTTCGCGCCCTGGCGCACATGGGCCGACACCACCGGCTTGCCGTCTTCCGAGAAAGTCATCACGAGGTCGGGGAAGCGCGCTATGCGCCTGCCGCCCTGCTCCAGCAGCATGTATTCGTTGATGAAGCGCAGCGTGGTGCGCGCCGCGTCGTCGAGCTCGACGATGCCCACGTCCAGCCCTTCCTGCTGTTCGCAGCGGTAGGTGCGCACCTGGCCCTCGGCCGCGATGCGCCCTTCCAGCGAGCGGGCGACGGCATCGATGCCGCCGTCCAGGTAGGTCTGGCCCAGCGCGATGGCGTGGCTGATGGCGCCCGGCGCGCCGTGCTGGCGGGCATAGCCGATGTTGACCGGGTTGCGCGCCACCGCCACGAGGCCGCCCGCCTCGACGGATGCGCGGCGCACCACGGCGGAGGTCTGCTCCAGCCGACCCGACACCACGCCTTCCACGTAGCGATGCGGCTCGCCGCCGGAATAGGCCTGCACCGAGAGGTAGTCGGGCTCGGTGTGCAGGCCCAGCGCGCCCATCACGCTCGACGGATGGGCACGGCCGTTGCAGGCCAGGTCGATCACGGGCAGGCCGCTCATGGCCGCATGGAACCAGCCGTTGACCGTGGTCTCGGCGCCGTTCTCGTTGGCATGCAGGCCGACCAGCTTCTGGCCCGCGGGCAGCTCGCGGCGCAGCAGCTCGAGCGTACGCAGCAGGTGCGCGGGCTGCACGTGCGGATCGGGCGCGGCCGGGGCGCCGACCAGGGCCATGGTGGCGGTGAGCGCCGAATGGTCGAACTCGTCGACGCTCCACAGCTGCGGCGTGCCGACCTGCAGCGCCAGCTTGGCGGCCCGCTCGCCGGATTCGATCAGCCCGCCGCCGCCGCCGCCGAGGATGGCGCCGCCCCAGATGGCCGCGCGGACGTCGTCGCTTGTCAGATTGCGTTTCATGGATTCGTTGTTCCTGAGTGATGAAGGGGAAAAGAGGAAAGGCGCGCGGCGCTACTTGCGCAGGCTTTTCACGACGCCGGAGAAGAAGCTGTAGAGCGCGTCGCCGGCAATCACGCCGCCCGCGAACACTTCGAGCTTTTCGCGCGCCGTAGCGCCGAGCACCCGGTGGGCGACCAGCCGGCAGGCGATGCCGGCGGCGACCATCCAGCCGGCCATCGGGCTCGCGATGAGCAGCCCGGTGGCGAACAGCACGCCCAGCTGCTGGCGCGCGCCGCCCACGATCTGCAGCAGCGCGCCGGGTATGGCCCAGAGCGCGAGATTGCGCGCGGTGTCGCCGGAAATGCCGGCCTTGATGGCGGCCACGTACGCGGCGTTGATGGGCGCGGTCTGGTGGTTGGCGAAGAACAGTTTGTAGCTGCAGGCCACGACCACGATGGCCACGGCGAAGCCCACCATGCCCGCGATCATCTGCTCGCGCCGGCCCTCGGTTTCGAAGGGCGTGCCCGATGTCTCGCCGCGCAGCAGATGCCCGGCCTTGAGGTCGTAGCCCATGTCGGCAAAGGCCGGCCCGGTGGCCGCGCAGAAGCCCGCCAGTACCACCAGCGCCTCGGGCGGAAAGCCGATCAGGATGCCGATCAGCAGCGAGATCAGCGCGACCGCGAAGGCCGGGAACCAGCCCGAGTGCATGGCCGCGATGCCCACGATCAGCTCGTGCACGAAGGCGGCGAAGGTGCCGTAGATGACGAAGCACACCAGCATGCCGGGCGACATGCCGGTGTACACGCCGGTGCCCACCGCCAGCAGCACCATGATCGCGAGGTAGCCCACGCTGCCCAGGCGCAGCGAGCGCCCGAGCGCGGTGGCGCCGCGCGCTTCCTGCGTGGCCGGGCCGCCAGGCGCGACGCGGCGCTTGCCGAGCACCACGCGCCCCACCTGCGCCAGCGCCACGATGCCCGCGCCGATCATCATGCCGTGCGGCACGTAGAGCGCACCGATGTCCAGCCCGAACAGCGGCGTCGAATAGCCGCGCACCAGCAGCCCGACACCAAAGGCGATCATCGCGCCGAGTCCGCCGATCAGCGCCACGCCGAAGGCCGACATCGGCAGCTTGATCACCGCCCCCGCGACGCCCGTGGCCAGCCCGCCCAGCAACAGCCACGCCTGCTTGCCGCCGCCGTCGCCCGCCTTGATGGCCTCGGCCGCCGCGATGCCCAGCGGCCACGGGTTGCTGGCCGGGAATGCGGGCGTGTCGAACATGCGGTACAGCAGCCAGGCGTCCAGCAGCATTGCCAGACTCACGCCGACCAGCATCGGCATCACCATGTCCGGCAGCCCGAACAGGAACGGAATGCCGATGGGCAGGAACAGGCTGTTGGCCGCGCCGAAGGTGGCCGACGAGATGCTGGTCTGCGCAAGGTTCTGCGCATGCACCGAGCGCAAGCCCCGGAACATGGCGAGCGGCACGCGCGCCAGCGTCATGGCCGCGAGCGCGCCGATGAGCGAGGTGCTCGGCGTGATGCCCAGGCTCGCCAGCATCTGGATGCCGACGATGGCGCCGAACACGCTCAGCACCACGGTGAGGATCAGGTTGGCGGGCGCCAGCGCCTTCGGGTGCAGTTCCGAAGACGGATGGGCGGACGGGTCGTCTCGCGGCGGCACGGCGGCCGTCACCTCGTGGTTCATGGTCATTCCTTGAAGTTCCATATTTTGGAACTTAATCCAATAAAATTGAACTGAATGATAGAACCGGCCAAAGCGCTGTCAAGGCTGGTTCACCCCGATCCGGCCGGCGGCCCGCGCGCCGAACCTATGATCCGCAACCGCCACCCCACCAGAAATATGAGCACCCTTGCCAATGCCATGGACGTCCTGAAGCTGATCGCGCGGCTGCGCCGCGACATCACGGTGACGGACGTGGTGACAGAACTGGGCCTGCCCAAAAGCTCGGCCTCGCGCACCCTCAGCATGATGGCCGGCTACGGCTTTCTCGACCGCGACGCAACCACGCGCGCCTACCGCCCGGGCGGCGTGATCATGGAAGCGTCCTACCACTTCCGCGCCTCGCGCAACGCCGCTTCGCTGGTGGAAGAAGCGCTCGATGCGCTGGTGGCCGAGACCCGCTTCACCGGCTACATCAACGTGCTCGACGGCGCCGACACGCTGGTGATCCAGATGCGCACCGGCGCCGGCGCGCTTCAGATCTACACGCCTCCGGGCAGTCGTGCGCCCGCGTACTCCAGCGCGATGGGCCGGGCCCTGCTGGCCCGTCAGAGCGACGCCGAAGTGACGGCGCTGCTCGGCGGCCGGCTCGACCAGGGTCGCGGCGACGCACCCCGCACGCGCAAGGACCTGCTGGCGCGCCTCGCGGTGATCCGCGAGACCGGCTGGGCCCTGTCGCGCGGCGAGTACGTGACCAACGTGGCGGGCATCTCCTCGGCCGTGTTCGACGCGGCCACGCGCCAGGCCTATGCCTTCGGCATCGCGCTGCCCGCGGAGATGCTGTCGGACGCGCTTGTCGAACGCTTCGGCGCCATCGTGCGCGATGCGGCGGCGAGTGTCGGCAAGCGCGTGGGCGACCCCTATTGGCTCGCATTCGGTGCAAGCGTCCCTTGAAATCGAAGGGATTTCCCGTCGAAGGTGCAAATTCCAGAGGCGACGCACCACCTTGAATCGCGGGAAGGGTTCGCACCAATCACGTGCGGGCACCGTTTTTGCTTGAATGCCGAAGCATTCACATCCAACGGAACGATCCCGCATGAACAAGCGCCACCTGCTCCAGTCCTTCCTCGCCGCCTCGGCCCTCAGCTTCGGCCTCGTACCGGCCTTTGCACAGACCCCGACGCCGATCAAGTTCCAGCTCGACTGGCGCTTCGAAGGGCCCGCCGCGCTGTTCCTGCATCCCGCCGCCAAGGGCTACTTCAAGGCATCGGGCCTCGACGTGACCATCGATGCGGGCAACGGCTCGGGCGGCACCGTCACGCGCGTGGCCTCCGGCGCCTACGACATGGGCTTCGCCGACCTCGCGGCGCTGATGGAGTTCCACGCCAACAACCCCGACAGCCCCAACAAGCCGGTCGCGGTGATGATGGTCTACAACAACACGCCGGCCTCGGTCATGACGCTCAAGAAGAGCGGCATCACCAAACCGGCCGACCTCACGGGCAAGAAGCTGGGCGCGCCGGTGTTCGACGCGGGCCGCCGCGCGTTCCCGATCTTCGCCAAGGCCAACAACATCGGCGCCGTCAACTGGACCGCGATGGACCCGACGCTGCGCGAGACCATGCTGATGCGCGGCGACATCGACGCCATCACCGGCTTCACCTTCACTTCGCTGCTCAACCTCGAGGCACGCGGCGCCAAGGCGGCCGACGTGGTGATCCTGCCCTACCCCGACTACGGCGTGAAGCTGTACGGCAACGTCATCATCGCCTCGCCCAAGCTCATCAAGGAGAACCCGGCGGCGGTGAAGAAATTCCTCTCGGCCTTTGCCAAGGGCGCGAAGGAAGTCATCGCCAACCCGGCGGTGGCCATCGAATCCGTGAAGGCACGTGACGGCATCATCGACAGCAAGCTCGAGACGCGCCGCCTGCAGCTGGCCATCGACACCGTCATCAACAGCGCCGATGCGCGCGCCGACGGCTTCGGCGCGGTGAACTCGGGCCGCATGTCGCTCATGGCCTCGCAGGTGTCCGACGCCTTCGCCACCAAGACGCGCGTGAACCCCGACGCCGTATGGACCTCGGCCATGCTGCCGCCGGCGGCCGAACTCAACGTCCTGACGAAGAAGTGATGGCGGACGCATCGCACCCGCTGCACGCCACCGACACGGCCGCTCCCTTCGTCGACTTCCAGGACGTCTGGCTCGCCTACAACGAGGAGCTTCTTCGCGCCAATCACTTCGCGGTCGAGGCCATCGACCTGAAGGTGAAGCGCGGCGAGTTCATCGCCATCGTCGGCCCCTCGGGCTGCGGCAAGTCGACCTTCATGAAGCTCACCACCGGGCTGAAGATGCCGTCGATGGGCAAGATCCGCATCGACGGGCAACCCGTGACCGGGCCGCTGAAGATTTCGGGCATGGCCTTCCAGGCGCCCTCGCTGCTGCCGTGGCGCACCACGGTCGACAACGTGCTGCTGCCGCTGGAGATCGTCGAGCCCTATCGCTCCAACTTCAAGGCCAAGCGCAAGGAATACGAAGAGCGCGCCCGCCGGCTGCTGCAGAAGGTCGGCCTCGGCGGCTATGAAGACAAGTTCCCATGGCAGCTTTCGGGCGGCATGCAGCAGCGCGCGAGCATCTGCCGCGCGCTCATCCACGAGCCCAAGATGCTGCTGCTGGACGAGCCCTTCGGCGCGCTCGACGCCTTCACGCGCGAAGAGCTGTGGTGCATCCTGCGCGACCTGTGGACCGAGCAGCAGTTCAACGTGATCCTGGTCACGCACGACCTGCGCGAATCGGTGTTCCTGGCCGACACGGTGTACGTGATGAGCAAGAGCCCGGGGCGCTTCGTGGTCAAGCGCGAGATCGAGCTGCCGCGCCCGCGCGAGCTGGAGCTGACCTACACCAAGGAGTTCACCGACATCGTGCTGGAGCTGCGCGGTCACATCGGCGCCATCCGAAACACCGGCATCGGCGCGGCGCAGACCGCGGCCGCCGTGTCCCATTGAGCCGCGCATCATCATGAAGAACACCAAGCAAATCGAACGCTGGTCGCCATGGCTGCTGCTCGTGGCGGTGATCCTGCTGTGGCAGATCATCTGCGCGGGCTTCGAGGTCTCCGACTTCATCTTCCCAAGCCCCTTGCGCATCTGGAACCAGTTCTGGGAGTTCAAGGAAATCATCGCGGGCCATGCATGGCGCACCTTCTGGGTCACGATGGCGGGCTTCGGCCTGGCGATCGTGGTGGGCGTGCTGCTGGGCTTCGTCATCGGCAGCTCGCGCATCGCGTATGCGGCGATCTACCCGCTCATGACGGCCTTCAACGCACTGCCCAAGGCCGCCTTCGTGCCGATCCTGGTCGTGTGGTTCGGCATCGGCGCGGGCCCGGCGATCCTCACGGCCTTCCTGATCAGCTTCTTCCCGATCATGGTCAACATCGCCACCGGCCTCGCGACGCTGGAGCCCGAACTCGAAGACGTGCTGCGCGTGCTCGGCGCCAAGCGCTGGGACGTGCTCATGAAGATCGGCCTGCCGCGCTCCATGCCCTACTTCTTCGGTTCGCTCAAGGTCGCGATCACGCTGGCCTTCGTCGGCACCACGGTGAGCGAGATGACAGCAGCGAATGAAGGCATCGGCTACCTGCTGATCTCCGCCGGCTCCGCCATGCAGATGGGCCTGGCCTTCGCCGGCCTGATGGTAGTGGGCGCAATGGCGATGCTGATGTACGAGCTCTTCAGCGTGATCGAGAAGCACACCACGGGGTGGGCGCATCGGGGGTCGCAGAACCAGTAGAGAGAGAGAGAGAGAGTGGCAGCCCGGTGATCCGACGCGCGGGCAGCTCTTCAAAGCATCAGCGAAGCCTCGTCGCGCCAGTAAGCCACCGCGCCCAGCCACCCCTCCCACACGCAGCCGTTGCAGCCGCGCCCACAGCAGGTCGCAGGTTCTGCCGGCGGCGCGCGCATGGCGAGCCCCTGTGCATCGAGCAACGACTGCACGCGGGCGATCAGCGCCTTGGCACTGGCAAGGTCGGTCGGCGAAAGGAGGTCTTGATCGGCGAGAGGCATGACAGAGCGGGCGGAGCGCCTGCGATTGTCGCTGCTTCAGCAGTCCTTCAGGCCCCGGACGGCAGCCGCTTGCAGAATCGCCGCAATGGCCTCTGACGCAGCGAACCCCGATCAGCCGCTTGCGCGCATGGCGCACGTCGACCTGCTTCGCGGATTGCTCGTGCTGTTCGTCATCCTGCTGCACGCGAACCTGCGCATTCCGTTCGGGCCGCCGGCGCTGGCGGAGATGCTGGGGCCGCGGGCTTCGGGCATCCTGTTTCGCAGCGGCTATTACGCCGTGATCGTGTTCTTCGTGCTCTCGGGCTACCTGATCACGAGCGCTTCGATCAGGCGATGGGGCAAGCTGTCGCGGGTCCGGCCCGCTGCGTTCTACCGCTTCCGGGCGGCGCGCATCCTGCCGAGCCTGCTGTTGCTGCTGGCGGTGCTGGCCGCGCTGCAGCTCGCGGGCAGCGCCTGGTTCGCGCTCGACACGGCCAAGGTCCCGCTCTGGCGCGCGCTGCTCGCGGCATTGGGCTTGCATCTCAACTGGCTGGAGGCGCAGGTCGGCTACCTGCCTGGCCCCTGGGGCGTGCTGTGGTCGCTGTCGGTGGAGGAGGCCTTCTACCTGCTCTTTCCGTTGCTGTGCGTGCTGGCGGGCAGCGAGCGCCGGCTGGCGTGGCTGCTGGTGCTGCCGATCGCGCTGGGGCCGCTGGCGCGTGGCGGCGTGTTCAGCGGCAACGAGTTGTGGCAGGACCACTCGTACCTTTCGGGCATGGATGGCATCGCCTTCGGCTGCCTGGCAGCGTTGCTTGCGCACCGCGTGCCGCGCCTGCCGTCGCTTGCGGTGCAGCGCACCGTCATGTCTATCGGCCTCGCGCTGAGCCTCCTGGTCTTCTGTTTCCGCAAGGAAGTGTTCCAGTGGGGACTGACGCGCTTCGGGCTGCAGGTCTCGCTGCTGGAGTTGGGCACGGCAATGCTGCTGCTGGCAACGCATTGGCGCCCGTGGAGCTGGTGCGCCTGCGCGGCCGGCGCGCCGCTGCGCTGGTTCGGCCGTTACAGCTACGAGATCTACCTGACACACATGTTCGTCGTGATTCCCGGCGCGTGGCTGTTCCAACGCATCGGCGCGCTGCCCGCATGGACACCACTCTGGTTTGCGATGGTGGTTGCGGCCTCGGGGTTGCTCGGGCAGTGGCTGGCGCAGGGCTTCTCGCAGCCGTGCAACCGGATGCTCAGGCGTCGAGGTTCAGCTCCAGCCGCATCCTCGCCCCGCCCGATTCGCTCGAGCCGATCGTGAGCTGCCCGCCGTGCAGTCGCGCGACCTCGGCCACCAGGTGCAGGCCGAGCCCCGCGCCGCGCCCGCGCGGCACCAGCCGGTGGAACGGCGCTACCACGCGCTCGCGGTCGGCCTCCGGTATGCCCGGCCCGGAGTCGAGCACCTCGAAGCCCGAGGGCTCCCACAGGCGCACCTGGATGTCGCAGCCCTGCCCGCCGTGCTCGATGGCGTTCTGGATCAGGTTGGTGAGCGCGCGTTCGAGCGAAGGCGCGTCGCCGCGCACCAGCAGCGGCCGGGGCGCATCGACCGACAGCGTGCAACGGTTCATGATCGCCAGCGGCGCGATGTCTGCCGCCACGCGCTCGCACAGCGGCTTCAGGTCGACCTGCGCATCGTGCGAGGCGATGCGGTCCAGTCGCTGCAGGTCGAGCAGTTGTTCGGCCAGCGTGGCAAGCCGCGCGGAGGCCTGCTTGAGCTTCACCTTGAGCGGGTCGTAGGGCAGCCGCTCCAGGTGAATCTGCAGCGTGGTGATGGGCGTGCGCAACTCGTGCGCGGCGTCGGCCAGGAAGCGCTCCTGCCGGTCGTAGCCTTCGTTCAGCCGGTCGAAGGCCCGGTTCACCGCATTGACCAGCGGGCGAATCTCGCTCGCCACGTTGGCCAGCGGCAGCCGCGTGGTGCGCTCGTGCACGTCGATGCTCTCGGCATGCTCGGCGGTGGCCACCACGCCCTTGAGCCCGCGCTTGACGACGAAGGGCGTGGCCAGGATCACGCCGAGGCAGGTGACCAGCGCCATCGGCGCCACCAGGAACAGGAACACCAGGCCCGTGCCCTTGAGCGTGGTCTTGACCGTGAGCGGCGCCCCGGTCTGGACCACCACGTTGACAGGGCCCGTCGCGTCGGTCTCCACGCGTTCGAAGCGGGCCTTGGGCTGGGTGTTGTCCTTCGACGGATCGATGGTCAGGCGCTCGATGCCGTCGAGCGTGGTCGCCAGGTCGGCGTACTTCGCGGGCACGTCGCCGTGCCGCACTTCGGAGCCCGCGGCGTCGCGCGCGATGAACCAGAAGGGCCCATCGGCCTGGTCGAGGCGCCGGATTTCGGAGGTCGGCGCAACTGCGAGCCGGCCTTGTGCGTCGCGCATGAGCGCGCGCTGGATCACCGCGATGGTCTCCTGCCCGGTCTCGTCGACCATGCGGCCAGCCACCCACGCCAGGCCGATGAAGCCGCCCAGCACCAGCGAGCCCACCACCACCTGCAGCAGGATCAGGCTCCAGATCAGCCGCCAGCGCAGCGAAAGCAGGCTCAGGCTCATCCGTTGTTCGGCGGCGTGGCCGCGCAGATCAGGTAGCCCACGCCGCGGATCGCGTGGATCTCGACCTGCGCGCCGGCCTTGTCGAGCTTGGAGCGCAGCCGCGACACGTGGGTGTCGAGCGCATTCGACTGGATCTCGTCC
Organism: Variovorax paradoxus; assembly: GCF_022009635.1. Taxonomy (NCBI): domain Bacteria; kingdom Pseudomonadati; phylum Pseudomonadota; class Betaproteobacteria; order Burkholderiales; family Comamonadaceae; genus Variovorax; species Variovorax paradoxus. The sequence continues at coordinate 7,654,683 of NZ_CP091716.1, read as the reverse complement.
TTGTGGCCGTACACGCGCTCCTGCATGGTCTCGCGCAGCACGGTGCGGCCGCGGTGCTCGAGCAGTGCCTCCAGCACCAGCAGCTCCCGGCGCGGCAGCGTGAGGTTCAGGTCTCCGACATGGGCCTGCCGCATGTGGTGGTCGAAGGACAGCTGCCCCAGCGTCATGGTGAAGTTCGCGCGCACCGCGGGGCGCCGGGCCAGCGCGCGCACGCGCGCCATCAGCTCGTCCATCGAGAAGGGCTTGGCGAGGTAGTCGTCGGCGCCGCCGTCGAGGCTGAGCACCCGCTCGGCCACGTCGGTCATGGCCGTGAGCACCAGCACGGCGGTGGCGACCTGGTTCTGCCGCAAAAAGGCCACGAGCGAGAGGCCGTCGCCGTCGGGCAGGCCGCGGTCGAGCACGATCACGTCGTGCTGCGCCGACAGCGCGGCTTCCTCCGCCTCGCGCAGCGAGCTCGCCACGTCGACCAGCGCCTGGTTCTGCCGCAGCGCCGAGGCCAGGGCTTGCGCCAGGTCGACTTCGTCTTCGACGAGCAGGATTCTCATGAGGGATGCGGCAAGGGCTGGATGCGGGAAAAGGGGCGGGCCATTCTAGGAGAGGCGTCCTTGCGGAAGGCGCAATGTTCACGCAATGCAGCGGCATAAGCTGGGGCGATCCATGACCTCACGCCCGGCAACTTCCTCCCCCCTGCCTCCGAGTCCCTGGTACCTGGCGTTGGGCCATCGGATCGCCACGCTCTGGCTGGTGAAGATGATCGGCACCACTGTCGGCATCTCGGGCTTCTTCGTCGTGTACTTCTGGGTGATGCACAACCCGCCGTCGGAGCCGACGGTGATGCCGCTCACTCGGCTCGACCACTGGGTGGGCGTGAGCGACGACGCGATGGTGCTGTATGGCTCGCTGTGGTTCTACATCTCGCTGGCGCCGGCCTTCGCGAAGGACAAGGCGCAGCTTTGGGCCTGCGCGCGCGACGCCGCCGTCATGGCAGGCATCGGCCTCGTGGTGTTCTGGTTCTTTCCCACGACGGTGCCCGTGTTTCCGGTCGACTGGTCGCAGTATCCGGCGCTGCAGTTTCTCAAGGCCACCGACGTGGGCGGCAATGCGTTTCCGTCGCTGCATGTCGCGTTCGCGGTGTTCACCGCGGTGCTGCTGCGGCGTCAGCTGCGCAGCGTGCAGGCACCTGCGTGGGTACAGGTGCTGAACATGCTCTGGGCCTTCGGCATCGTCTACTCGACGCTGGCGACGCGGCAGCATGTGCTGCTCGACGTGCTGGGCGGCACGTTGCTTGCCGCCGTGGTATGCCGGGCAGGCAGCCCGCGCGGCAAGCTGGTGCCGGCGCGGGCCTGAAGCTGAAGATTTACCAGAAGATCCAGAGAGCCAGGCCGCCGAAGATGGCCCACTTCACGAGGTAGTACACCCGCTTGTCCCAGGCCTTCAGGCGCTTGCCGACCACGCGGATCTGGTAGATGTACTTGAACGCGCGGTTGATGCCGCCGGTCTTGTCGCCCGCGTCGTTGGGCGAGCTGGCCGCCGCCAGCAGGTTCTTCGCGAACCAGCGGTTCACCGCGCTGGCCCAGCGGTACTTCAGCGGGCGCTCGATGTCGCAGAACAGAATCACGCGGTCGTGGTCGGTGGTGTTCTCGGCGTAGTGGATGAAGGTCTCGTCGAACACCACGGCCTCGCCGTCGCGCCAGTGGTAGCGCTGGCCGTCCACGTCGATGTAGCAGCCTTCCACGCCCGGCGTCCACAGGCCCAGGTGGTAGCGCAGCGAGCCCGCGAACGGGTCGCGGTGGCGCACCAGGCGGCTGCCCGGAGGCAACTCGGCGAACATGGCGGCCTTGATGGTGCCGATGCCCTTGAGCAGTTCGGTGGTGCGCGGGCACAGCACGGCGGCCGAGGGATGCGCTTCGTCGTACCACTTCAGGTAGAAGCGCTTCCAGCCGCTCTTGAAGAAGGAGTTGAAGCCCACGTCGTTGAACTGGCTCGAAGCCTTGATGCTGCCGCCGTTGCGCATGGCCAGCGCTTCCTCGCGGATGACTTCCCAGTTCTCCTCGAGGATGCGCATCTCGGGGAACTGCGCGGGCGACAGGTACGGCGTACCGGGCACCTTCGAGAAAAGGTACATGAAGACGTTCAGCGGAGCGAGGAAGGTCGAGTGATCAGAGAGCTGTCTGAAGAAACGATGCCGCACCTGGCCGCGGAAATGAACGTAGAGCGCGCTGAGCGCGAAGATGGCAAGAATGACCCACTTCATTGGAAAGTGTCCTGTAAACGGCGCCGGGTAGTGTAATTCGTCGCCCCGGAACGGACCTGACTCGGGCCCATTGCCCTTTCGGCCCTCCCGGGGGCGGTCTCAGCTGCAGAGCATGGGCTGCGGCGCCTCGGCCATCGCCAGCGGCAGCCGCACCGTCACCAGCAGGCCGCCTTCGGCGGTTTCGCCGAGCGTCACCTCGCCGCCGTGCCGGTCGATCACCGACTTCACGATGGCCAGGCCCAGCCCGCTGCCGCTCTGGGTCTGGTCGGGGTTGCGGAAGAAGCGGTCGAACACGCGCTCGCGCAGCGCGGCCGGAATGCCCGGCCCCTGGTCGGCCACCGTGAGCAGCGCATGCGGCCCCTCGTGCGCCACATGCACCACCACCGTGCTGCCCGAGGGGCTGTACTTGATGGCGTTGTTGACCAGGTTGTCGATCATCGAGACCAGGCTCTCGCGTTCGCCCAGCACCGGCACGCGGTCTTCGCACACCAGCTCCAGCTCGATGCCGCGGGCGCTGGCCAGGCCTTCGATCATCGCGAGGCGGTCTTGCACCAGCCCGTCGAGCGACAGCATCACGGGCAGCGCGTTGTCCGAGACCGCGTCGCTGCGCATGAGCTGCAGCAGCTGCCCCACCAGCCGGGCCGCGCGGTCGTTGCTGCGCAGCAGGTTGCCCATGAGCTCGCGCTGGCCCTCGTCGGTGCTCTGCTCCTTCAGTGCCTCGACGTTCACGCGCATGGCGGCCAGCGGCGTGCGCAGCTCGTGCGCCGCGTCGGCGATCAGGCTGCGCTCGCGCGAGGTGCTGTCGCGCACCCGCTGCAGCAGGCTGTTGATGCTCTGCACCAGCGGCTGCAGTTCCTTGTGCGGCGGCGTGTACGACAGCGGCGTGAGGTCGGCCGGGCCGCGCTCGGCGGTTTCCTTGCTCACCTGGCGCCACGGCCGCAGCGCGAGCCGCACCGACAGCCACGCCGGAAAGATCAGGAAGGGCAGGCTGATGACCAGCGGCAGCAGGTAGTAGCCCCGGTACATCACGGTCACGGTGAGGCGCCACACGCTGGGCTCGGCCAGCATGACGCGGGTATCGGTGGTGGCCGAAACCAGCGTGCGCGCGCGCCATTCGCGGTTGCCCGCCTTCACCGTCTCGATGCGGTTCGGCGCCGAATTGAGGATGACGGGCACCGCCGCCGTCGAACGGTAGATCAGCCTGTCGCCCTGCCACACCTGCATCACCGGGGAGGAATCGGACGCGGCGTCGCCGTCGCCCACCGTCTCGAGCAACGCCGCGTCGAAGGCGGCCAGCGTTTCCTGCTGCTTGTCGGGATGGTCGGCCATGTTCTGGGAGATCGCCAGCACGGTCTGGAAGATCTTGTCGTACTTGAGCAGCTCGGGGTCTTCGTACGAGTCGTACAGCAGCAGCGCGACGGCCATGGTCCACAGCAGGGCCACCACGCCCATCTGCGCGAGCAGCAGGCGCCGCATCAGGGAAGGTTGTTTCCAGTTCTTCCAGCGCTGCGCCAGCGCCTGCATCATTTCGTCGTGCTCCGCACCAGCGATTGCACGTCGATCACGTAGCCGATGCCGCGCACCGTGCGGATATAGCCCTGGCCGATCTTGCGGCGCAGGTTGGAGATATGCACCTCGAGCGAGTTGCTGCCGTTGGCCTGGCCGCCGGGCAGCACCTGCTCTTCCATCACGCGGCGCGTGACCACGCGGCCGGTGCGCTTGAGCAGCAGCGCCAGCAGGTCGAACTCGCAGCGCGACAGCTCGACCGGCTCGCCGTCGACGATCACGCCGCGTGTGGGCTCGTGCAGCGCCAGCCCGCGCATGCGGATGGTCTCGTCGTTGAAGCCGTAGCTGCGGCGCGCAAGCGCACGCACCCGCGACAGCAACTCGGCCAGCGCGAAGGGCTTGACCAGGTAGTCGTCGGCACCGTCGTCGAGGCTCCGCAGCCGGTCGTTGAGCGCGTCGCGCGCACTCAGCACCAGCACCGGCAATATCTGGCGGTCGCGGCGCAGGCGGAACAGCAGGTCGAGCCCGTCGCCGTCCGGCAGCCCGAGATCGAGCAGCACCATGTCGAACGTGCCGCCGTCGAGGGTGCGCAGGGCGTCGTCCAGCCGGCGGACCCACACCACATCCATGCCCTGATTGGCCAGGGCGATGCGCACGCCGTTGCCCAGATCAAGGTCGTCCTCAACAAGCAAAAGATTCATGGGCCTCCATGCGAACGAACCCCGCCCGGTGGCGGGAATGAGGCCGAAGTATCTGACAAGCGGCCCCGGGGCACTTCAGGAAATCTTCATGAACGCCCAAGCGGCCCTTCAGGTACGAAAACGACACTGGAGCGACCCCTTACATACGGAACATCGACGTGAATCGACCACCTGTCCCGCCGAGCCGCTTCCTGCGACCGAACCGCTTCCAACCCCAGCGCCGCAGCCTCCTGCGTGCCCTGGCCCTCACCGGTGCCGCCGGGCTCGCGGCCTGCGGAGGAAACGGCGGCACGCGCGGAGTAAGCGCCGCGGCAGCAGGCGCAGGCAGCGGACCGGTCTCGGTCACCGACCGCCGCGTGAAGGTCTCGGCCTCGCCCGATGTCTCGCTGCAGGTGCGCGACTGGCAGCGCGCCGGCAACACCGGTCCCACCATCGTGCTGCTGGCCGGACTGGGCGGCAATGCGCGCTGCTTCGACAGCCTCGCGCCCGCGCTGGCCGCCCGCTCGCGCGTGGTCGCGATCAGCCGGCGCGGCTACGGCCTGTCGGACAAGCCTCTGCCGGTCAAGAGCGCCACCCAGCACTACGAAGTGGAGACTCTCGGCTCCGACCTGAAAGCCGTGCTCGACGACCTGGGCCTGCTGCGCGTGGTGCTCGGCGGCCATTCGATCGCCGGCAACGAACTCACTTACTTTGCCGGCCGCCACCCCGAACGGGTGCGCGGCCTCATCTACCTCGACACCACCTTCGACTACACGAAGGACGGCGAACGCGGCGGCGAAGAACTGCCGATGAACCGCCGGCTCGACGAACCCAGGCCGAAGCCCGCGGACGGCCGCTCGCTGCAGGCGGCCATCGCCTTCCAGCGGCGCAAATCCAAGAACTGGTGGCCCGCACTGGAGGCGAGTCTGCGCGACGCCGTGGAGGTGCGCCCCGACGGCAGCGTCCGCATGAACACCCCCGACGACGTGGAGACCGCCATGGACACCGCCGCCCACAATTTCTCGCCCGACTACAAGGCGGTGCGCGTGCCGTCGCTGGTGGTCACGGCCCTGCCGGCCGACAACCGCGACCTGTTCCCGTGGCTCGAACTGCCGCTGGACGCGAGGACCGAAAAGGACGCGGCCGACATGCTGCGCATCTTCCGGCGCGCGCGCATCGCGGACGCCAACCGTCTGGTGGAAGCGCTGAACACGCCCAACCGCCTGACGCTGGACAACAGCTGCCACACCGATTTCTTCATGGAGCGCGAAGCCGAAGTGCTGCGGGCAATCCAGTTCATGACGTGGGCGTGAGCCGCGGGATGCTATTGACGCAGCAGCTTGATCAGCGCCGCCAGTTCCTCGCCGCCGAGCCCCGCCGCGTCGGCCCGCTGGAACAGGCCGGCCGCGAACGCCGGGAACTCGGTGTTGATGCCCGACGCCTGCGCCGTCTGGAGAATGCGCTGGGTCGCCTCGACGGAGATGCGCATCGGGCTTTGCGTGATCGCGAAGTCGCCCGACTGGATGACCGCGCCTTCGTGCTCCAGGAAACCCGCGAAGGTCGGCATGATGCCCGCGACGATGCGCCCGTACTCGGCCACGTCGAAGCCTTCGTGTTCGGCGACCCGCGCGCCGTGCAGAAAACCGAGCATCGTGCCGTAGATGCTCGACAGCGTCGCCAGGTCCATGGTCGCCGCCGCCGCGACCTTCTCGCCCAAGTAGACGATGCCGCCGGCCAGCACATCGAGCCAAGGCTTCGCTTCGTCGAACACGGCCTGTGCGCCGGACACCAGCAGCGGTGTGTCGGGTCGGCCCATCTGGTCGGGCGCGGCCTGGATCGCGCCCTCGAGGTAGGCGGCGCCGTGGCTGTGCGCCCGCGCCTGCGCGTCGCGCGCGTCCTGCGGGCTGCCGGTGGTCAGTTGCGCCAGCAGGCGGCCATCCATTGCGGCGGCCACGCCCGGCGCTGACAGGATCTCTTCGGCGGCGCGATAGTCGTAGACGCACATCACAGCCACGCGGCTCGCGCGCAACGCCTCTTGCGCGCTGCGGGCCAGCACGGCGCCCTGCTTGACCAGTTCGTCGGCCTTGCCCGGCGTGCGATTCCACAGGGTGACCTCGTAGCCCGCGTCGACGTACAGCCGCGCGATGGCAAGACCCATCGCGCCCAGGCCCAGAACGGAAACCTTCTTTTTGCTCATGATGATCCGATTGCTCTTGTTGAAGACGGATCGATCGTAGAAATTGCGCCTCCCTATGGTCAAGTACCTACAATAAAGTCAGGTACTTACCAAAACGTATGTATTGTGTATTTACAGGGCATTCCCCGGAAATAAAAAATGAAGTCAAAGAAACCCTACAACTGCGGCATCGGGCCGGCATTCGACGTCATCGGCGGCAAATGGAAGGCCGTCATCCTCTGGGAACTGAACGCCCAATCCTTCCGCTTCGGCGAACTCAAGCGGCAGTTGCCCGACATCAGCGAAAAGATGCTGATCCAGCAGCTGCGCGAACTCGAAGCCGACGGCATCGTCCACCGCGAGGTGTTCCATGAAGTGCCGCCGCGCGTGGAATACTCCGCGACCAAGCTGGGCGTCACGCTCAACGAGGCACTGGGCCCGCTGGCCGACTGGGGCGACCGCAACGCCAAGCGCGTGCAGACCGCGCGCGCCAAGGCGGAGGCGGCGAAGTAGCCGTTGCCTTCGAACCGGAACGCAGGATGCCGTTGCTGAAGATTTCATCCGCCGTGCTGCTTGCCACGGCGGTGTCGTGGGGCCTTGCCCAGGCGCAACCGGTGTGCGCGCCCTCGCCCGTCTACATGGGGCCGCCGATGCGTTCGGCGCCCGACACGATCTGGCAAAAGGATTTCACGCGCTCCATCGACGGGGCGCTTCCGCCCGAACTGCAGGCATCGCTCGGCGCTGCGCTCGACAAGATGCTGCAGCACGTGCCCGCCGCCAGCGTGGCTGTGGCGATACCGGGCGAAGGTACCTGGTCGGCCACGCGTGGGCTGGCGCGCAAGGAGCCGCCGCAACCCGTCACGACCGCGCAGCCCTTCCAGGTCGCGAGCACCGCCAAGACGCTCACGGCCGCGGTCGTGCTGCAGCTGGTGGAAGAACGCAAGCTCAAGCTCGGCGACACCGTCGAGCGCTGGTTTCCCGATGCGCCGAATGCAGCGCTCATCACCATCGAGCAACTGCTGCGCCACACCAGCGGCCTCGTGAGCTTCAACGCCCTGCCCACGTTCGGCACGGCCTACAGGACGCCGGCTGAGATCATCGCGCTCGGCACCGCGCAGAAGCCGCAGTTCTGCCCCGGCACCAGCTGGAGCTATACCAACACCGGCTACGCGATGCTCGGCGTGATCGTCGAGAAGGTCGAAGGCGCGCCGCTTGCGGACGTGCTCGCGAAGCGGCTCATCCGGCCGCTGTCGCTCACGCACACGGTCATGCGCAAGCCGGGCGTCGAGCTGCCGGTGGCAACAGGGCATGCGGCGGGCCGGCCGGTCGATGCGCCCGACCAGTACGCCACGCCTTATGCGGCCGGCGCGCTGGCCTCGACGGCCGGCGACATGGTGCGCTTCTGGCATGCACTGCTGGCCGGTCAGGTACTGCCCGAGGCGGCCGTGCACCGCATGTTCACGGGCATGCCAGCCATGCTCGGCCCCTATGCGGGGAGCAATTCTTTCTACGGCATGGGCGTACAGCTGTACGACGTGCCCGACGGCCCCGGCCTGATGCTGGGCCACAGCGGCGGCATCGAGGGCTTCACCAGCGTCGTCGCGTATGTGCCGGCGGACGATGTGTACATCGCCGTGTCGTTCAACGAGAAAAACGTGCCGGCCGAAGCCGGCCTGTGGGCACTGCTGCGCGCGCTGCGGGCGTACCGCGTGCTGAACTGAACCGGACCCGAACGCCGCGCGGGCTCAGTCGGCCCAGCCGGTCTCGATCTCGGTCTTCACCTCGGTCATGAGCTTGTGCACCGGGCACTTGCCCGCCACGCGCAGCAGTTCGTCGCGCTGCGCCTCGCTCAGGTCGCCGCTCACGCGCAGGCCGGACTTCAGGCGGTAGACGCCCTTGCGCTCTTCGCTGTCGTCACGATCGACCACCACCTCGATGTCTTCCACCGGAATGCCCTTGCGGCGCGCATAGATCAGCACCGTGAGCGCCTTGCAGGCCGCCAGCGATGCGTCGTACAGATCGTGCGGCTCGGGGCCGGCGTCGCTGCCGCCGCCGGCCGGCGAGGCATCGACCGGGATCTCGTGGTTGCGGATCTTGAGGATGTGGCGCGTGCCGGTGGTGCCGTCGCGGCGGATCGAGATCGTCATGCGGATGTCCTTGGTGAGAGGTTGCGATTCAGGAGGAGAGCGGCTTCACGTACAGGATGGTCGTGAAGCCGCTGTGCCATTCGAGATCGGGGTAACGGTCGGCCTCGCGGTAGCCGAGTGCGAGGTAGAAGCCCTGGCTCTGCGTGTTGAAGGTGTCGGTCTCCAGCCGCGCGAGCGCCACGCCGCCGGCGCGCATGCCGTCTTCCGCGAAGGCCATCAGCGCGCGTGCGATGCCGCGGCGCTGCTGGGCGGCCGGCACATGCAGCGCATGCACGAAGTCGTGCTCCCAATGGACCATGCCGACCACCTCGCCGTCGATCTCGGCGACGAAGAAGGCCGGGCCCATTTCGTCGATGTAGCCCACCGGTTCGCCGCTCTCGCGGTAGGTGCGCGCGGCCTCGGGCGTGAGCTGCGGCAGCCAGGTGCTCGCGAAGGTGTCGTCGAGGATGGCCTTGACGACGTCGAAGTCGTCCAGCCGCCAGGGCCGGATGACGATGTCGGGAACGTCGCGGTTCGTGCTCATCGGTCCACCGCCAGCGTCAGCGTTTCCTTGATTTCCTCCATCACCACGTAGCTGTGCGACTCGGCCGCCACCGGCAGCTTCTTGAGGATGTCGCCCAGCAGGTGGCGGTATTCGCTCATGCCGCTCAGGCGCGCCTTCACCAGATAGTCGAAGCTGCCCGACACCAGGTGGCATTCGAGCACCTCGGGCATGTGCAGCAGCTCCTGCTTGACCTTGTCGAACACGTCGCCGGACTTGGCCGACAGCTTGATCTCGACGAACACCAGCAGCGTCTTGCCCAGCGCCTCCGGCGACACCCGTGCGTGGTAGCCGGTGATGACGCCGTCGCGCTCCATGCGCTTCACGCGCTCCGCGCAAGGCGACGCCGACAGGCCGATGTGCTCGGCCAGTTCGGTCATGGAAATACGGCCCTGGCGCTGCAGGACATCGAGGATTCGGCGGTCGATTCGGTCGAGTTCGGGCATTTCACTTCGCAGGGCGGCTTGGGCGATCTTCGGCAGTGTATTTCACTGCCAAATCTCCAAAAACAATGGAATCCACGGCATTGTGCACTTTAGATTCCATTCATTCCACTCGAATTGGCGAATACACCATGAAAGTCATCGTTCTCGGCGGCGGCGTGATCGGCACCACCACGGCTTACTACCTCGCACGCTCCGGCGCCGAGGTCACCCTGCTCGACCGGCAGGACGGCCCGGCCGAGGAAACCAGCTTCGGCAACGCGGGCCAGGTGTCGCCCGGCTACTCCACGCCGTGGGCCGCGCCGGGCATTCCGCTGAAGGCCATCAAGTGGATGTTCAAGAAGCATGCGCCCCTGTCGATCCGCCCCGACGGCACGTTGTTCCAGCTGCGCTGGATGGCCGCCATGCTGCGCAACTGCTCGCCCGAGGCGTATGCGGTGAACAAGGAACGCATGATGCGCGTGGCCGAATACAGCCGCGGTTGCCTGCAGCAACTGCGCGCCGATACCGGTCTGCAATATGAGCAGCGCACAGGGGGCACCTTGCAGCTGTTCCGCACCCAGGCCCAGCTCGACGCGGTGCAGCGCGACATCGCGGTACTCGAAGAGTGCGGCGTGCCTTATGAGCTGCTGGACCGCGACGCCCTCGCGAGTGTCGAGCCCGCGCTGGCCGGCGCGCGCGACCGCCTCACCGGCGGCCTGCGTCTGCCCAACGACGAAACCGGCGACTGCCACCTGTTCACCCGCGGCCTCGCCGAAATCGCGCGCGGCCTGGGCGTGGACTTCCGCTTCGGCCAGACCATCGCCGGCCTGGAAACCGACGGCAGCCGCATCACCGGCGTGCGCACCACCACCGGCAAGATCCTCACGGCCGACCGCTACGTGATGGCCTTCGGCAGCTACTCGCGCGCCGCCATCGCCTCGCTGGGCCTGGACATTCCGGTGTACCCGGTCAAGGGCTATTCGCTGACGGTGCCGCTGCTGGACGAGTCGCTCGCGCCGCAGTCGACCGTGCTCGACGAGACCTACAAGGTGGCCGTCACCCGCTTCGACAACCGCATCCGCGTGGGCGGCATGGCCGAGTTGGGCGGCTTCGACCTGCGCCTGAACCCGGCCCGCCGCGCCACGCTCGAGAAGGTCGTGACCGACCTGTTCCCGGGCGGCGACGTGCCGCGCGCCACCTTCTGGACGGGCCTGCGCCCGATGACGCCCGACAGCACGCCGATCGTGGGCGGCACGCGCTATGCCAACCTGTTCCTCAACACCGGCCACGGCACGCTGGGCTGGACCATGGCCTGCGGCTCGGGCAAGCTCATCTCCGACATGGTGATGGGCCAGCGCCCCGAGATCCGCACCGACGGCCTCGCGATGGACCGCTACGAGCAGGGCCCGTCGCGCGCCTCGCGCCCGAGCCCCGCCACCGCACACGCCTGAGCGGCGCGGCGGCGCGCGGGCTCCTGCGGGCACTGGCGGTTCAGGCCGCCTTCGCGATCGGAATCACCGCGGCGTTCATGCCGCGGTATACCTCCGCTTCACCGTGCTTCGCCAGCAGTTGCATCAGGTGCTTGCGGATCAGCATGCCCGGCTTGTCCGACTCCATCGAATACTCCACGCCACGCCGACGCGTATCGACCAGCGCATCGGGATCGGTCGATTCGAGAATGTCCTTGTCTTCCCGCGTCACCGCCTCGTCAAAGTCGATCAGCATCTGCGCCGCGCAATCGGCCTCGGTGTCGTTGCGGAACAGCCATTGGCACAGCTGCATGCGCCCGTCGTCGATGGGCGTGAAGCAGTTGATGATGATGTGGCGCACGCCGCTCGGGTACTCGATGTCGAGCCGGCGCGAGAACGGCAGGAAGTAGGCGTTGCGCATGTGGCGCGTGGTGATCGGGTCGGTCACGCCGCTGATCGCGTGAAACTTCACCGGGTTCGTGGCCTCGATCACCGTCTCGGCGTAGAAGCCCGATTCGTTTTCCACCAGCTCGTACTTGCTCGGCTTCGGGCTCGCGGCCACGCCGAAGGTGGCGCGGTGCACGAAGCTGAAGTGCGAGTTGTCGAAGGAGTTTTCCAGCGCGCGCATCGGGCTGGTCTGCCACTCCTCGTAGAACTGGAAGATGGTGCGATAGCCCGGGTCGTCGAATTCGGGAATCGCCGGAATGTCGGCGATCGGATCTTCCAGCGCCACCCAGGCATAGCCATAGCGCGCGGCGCAGTGATAAGCCGTGGTGCGGTATTCGGGCGAGATCTTGCGGTCGGCGTCGTACTGCGGAATACGCACCACCTGGCCGCTGCGGTCGTAGGTCCAGCCGTGGTAGCCGCACTGGATAGCGCCGGTACCGCAGGCCTGGCCTTCGCCGTCCACGCACCAGCCCTTGGACAGCTTCGCGGTGCGGTGGCAGCAGCGGTCGCGCAGCGCGGCCGGCTGGCCGTCGGCATCGATGAAGAGAACGATGTCTTCGCCCAGCAGCCTGAAAGGCTTCGGGCCGTGGGCCAGTTCGGTCAGCGGCATGACGGCATGCCAGAACTTGCGGAAGACGGGTTGTTGGGTGACGAGCATGCGCGGACTCCTTCTGTGGTCGTGTGGGGACGAACTGAAAGAGCAATTTCCTGCCATGGACGGATGCCCGCCGGATGGCTGAACGCTTCTACTCTGCGCAAGCTGCCTTGCAAGTTGCGCGCCCGGATTGTGCCGCAGAACCCCTTGGCATGTCTCGTGCATCAACCGGCACAAGAGTAGAAGCGTTCAGCAGCGCACGCACCATCCACGTGCGCCCGCCCGGAAATTGCTCTTGAAACGCCTTCTGCCTTGCGGCGGAGGGATTCAAGACCCGAAGACTCCGAGGCCCCACATGCAACGCCGATTCTTTCTCGCGGCCGGCACTGCCGCCCTTGCCCCCATCGCCGCGCCGTCCGTGTTCGCCCAGGGCGGAGGCGGCAAGCTCACGCCGCTCAAGTTCACGCTCGACTTTCGCATCAACGGGCAGACCGCACCCTTCTTCCTTGCGCTGGCCAGGGGCTACTACAAAGACGAAGGTCTCGACGTGAGCATCGATACCGGCGCGGGCTCGGTCGCCTCCATCACGCGCATTGCCAGCGGTGTTTACCAGCTGGGGCTGGGCGACATCAGCTCGCTGGTCGAGTTCAACGCGCAGAACCCGGGCACACCGATGGTGCAGGCCGTGTACCAGTACTACAACCGTGCACCATTCGTGATCATCGGCCGCAAGGACCGCGGCGTCACCGCCGACTTCAAAAGCCTCGCGGGCAAGAAAGTGGCTGCCGCAGCCGTCGAATCGACCCGGCGCGCCTGGCCGATGGTGGCGCGCAAGCAGGGCATGCGCGCCGATGCCTTCCAGTGGCAGACCACCGACTTCAGCGCGCGCGACAACGTGATGGTGCGCGGCGACGTCGATGCCGCCACCTACTTCCACGACTCGGCCGTGTCGCTGTTCGCGCGCATGAAGCCCGAAGAACTGTCGGTGCTCAAGTACGCGGACGCCGGCGTCAACCTGTACGGCAACGCGATCCTCGCGAGCAGCAACCTCGTCGCGCAGAACCCGAAGGTGGTGGCCGCTTTCCTGCGCGCGAGCAACCGCGCCATCGTCGAGACCTTTGCCAACCCGGGGCCGAGCATCGCGGCCATGCGCCAGCGCGAACCCATCCTCGACGAGAAGATCGAACTGGAGCGCTGGGGCATCACGGCGCAGTACGTGGGCGCGGGGGACACGCGCGGCCACGGCCTTGGCGATATAAAGAAACTCACGCTCGAGCAGCAGGTCGACGAAGTGGCCGATGTCTTCGGCCTCAAGATCAAGCCTGCGTCCGACGCCATCTTCAACACTTCAATGCTCCCATCGCGCAGCGAACGCTCCCTCCCCAAGGCATGAACTTCCTCAGCAGCAACAACAACACCACCTATCCCGCCGAAACCACGCTCGACGAGCGCGACGGCCGTTACCTGCGCAAGGCCATCGTGTGGTCGCACGCGGCGCGCCGACGGGGCAACCGGCCGTTCGGTTCGGTCATCGTCTCGGCGGCCGGCGAAGTGCTGGCCGAAGCCGGCAACAGCAACATCGAGACCGGCGACTGCACCGCCCATGCCGAGGTCAACGCACTGCGCGCGCTGGCCGGGCGCAACATCTCGCGCGAAGAGCTGGCGGGCGCCACGCTCTATGCCTCGGGCGAGCCCTGCGTGATGTGCGCGGGCGCGATCTTCTGGTCGAACATCGGCCGCGTGGTGTTCGGCATCGATGCCGAACGCCTGCGCGTGTTCCGTGGCGAGCGGCAGGACCAGCGCGACGCCGAGCTGTCGTGCCGCGACGTGTTCCGCGCCTCGCCGCATCCCATCGAATGCATCGGCCCTGCGCTCATCGATGAAGCCACCGCCGCCCACGACGGCGCCTGGAAATAAGATCCGCCCCGCGCCGGGGGCACCACCTGAGGCCCGGCCAAGCCGGTTCCTCGGTGTTTCCCGAGGAGGCACAACTACTAGACTCGCCGCATGCCCTGGCACGCCCGTCTCCATCTCGCCTACACACAAGAAGCCGCCCGCACCGTCGCCCGCTTTCGCCATGACGGTCCGCTGCGTATCCTGCAGAGCCTCTACCCCGAAGGCGACACCGTCTGCCACAACGTGCTGGTGCATCCGCCGGGCGGGCTGGTGGGCGGCGACACGCTCGACATCGACATCGAGGCCGCAGGCGGCAGCCACGGCCTGATCACCACGCCGGGCGCCTCGCGCTTTTATCGTTCCGAAGGCGAGCTGGCGCTGCAGCGCACGCGCATCCGCCTGGCGGCCGGCGCGCGGCTCGAGTGGCTGCCGCTCGAAGCCATCTGCTACAGCGGCTGCCGGGCCGAGAACCGCCTGAACATCGAAGTGGCGCCCGGCGCCGAGCTGATCGGCTGGGACGTCAGCGCGCTCGGCCTGCCCAACGCCAGCCAGCCCTTCGAGCGCGGCACCTACCTGCAGCACATCGAAGTGCCGGGCGTGTGGCTGGAGCGCGGGCGCATCGACGCGGCCGACCACCGGCTGCTGCAGAGCCCGCTGGGCCTGGGCGGCCATCGCTGCATGGCGTCGCTGTTCTTCGTGACCGGTTCGCCGCTGGCGCGCGCGCGTCGCGACGCGCTGCTGGCGCACGCACGCGCCTTGCTCGAAGCCGGCCCGCTGCGTGACAGCGCGGGCGCCACCAGCCCGCATGCCGAAGTGGTCGTGCTGCGCGTGCTGGCGCCCGTGGTCGAGCCCGCAATGCAGCTGCTGCGCCAGGTGTGGCAGGCATGGCGCGGCGAGCTGTGGCAGTTGCCGGGCGCCACGCCGCGGATCTGGGCGACCTGACCGGGCGCCCCGGAGGCCCACAACGCAATTGACCGCGTTGACCGCGCCCGCGTGCGTATGCGCCACAACGGCGGCCTTGGCAAGCGAGCAAGCACCTAGCCGCATCGACACATCCAGCTGAACTTGTTGGCCGTACTCAGACAGCGCCGGCCCCGGGGCCGCGCGAGTCGTTCGTGCCCATTCCAACATTTTCACTACCGAGGTGACGTCGATGAGACTGTCCAAAACGCCTGTTCAGGCCTGTGTTTTCGCGCTCAGTGCGGTCGCCGCCGTCGGCGCATTCGCCTCCAGCCACCGCGAGGCGCCCTCGATCGCGGGGATGCCCAAGCTGGACGGCACCGACTTCTACATGTTCCGCAGCTACGAGCCCAACCGCCAGGACTTCGTGACGCTGATCGCCAACTACCAGCCCGACCAGGGCCCGTACGGCGGCCCCAACTACTACACGATGGACCCGAACGGTCTGTACGAGATCCACATCGACAACACCGGCAGCGCCATGGAAGCGCTGACCTTCCAGTTCCGCTTCACCAACACGCTGCGCGACATCCAGCTGCCGATCTCGGGCAAGCAGGTCTCGATCCCGCTGGTGCAGGCCGGCCAGATCTCCGCGCCCAACCAGGCCACGAGCAATCTGCGCGAGACGTTCACGCTGACCATCGTGCGCGGCGACCGCCGCAAGGGCCAGGCCTATGCCATCACCAACGCCGCCAACGGCAACAGCGTGTTCGACCGGCCGACCGACAACATCGGCGAGAAGACCTTCGGCGGCCCGAACGGCTATGCCGCCTACGCCGCCCAGCAGATCTACAACATCAACATCCCGGGCTGCGCCGCGGGTGGCCGCGTGTTCGCGGGCCAGCGCCAGGACCCGTTCGCGGTCGCGCTGGGCCAGGTGTTCGACCTGATCAACCTCAACCCGCTCGGCTCGACCAGCGCCTACGGCGCCGGCACGCTGGCCACGCGCAACGTCAGCACGCTGGCGCTCGAGGTGCCGACATCGTGCCTCACCGCGGGCGGCACCGGTCCGATCATCGGCGGCTGGACGACGGCCAGCGCGCGCCAGGGCCGGTTGATCGCCAGCCCGCCCAAGAGCGGCCACGGCACCACCACGCTCAACGGCGGCGCCTGGGCCCAGGTCTCGCGCCTGGGCATGCCGCTGGTCAACGAAGTGGTCATCGGCCTGAGGGACAAGGACACCTTCAACAGCTCCAAGCCGATGGACGACGGCCAGTTCGCCACCTACGTGACCAACCCGACGCTGCCGGCGCTGATCCAGACGCTGTACCCCAGCGCGCCGGCGCCGACGAACTTCCCGCGCACCGACCTGGTGGCGGCCTTCCTGACGGGCATCGACGGGCTGAACAAGCCCGCCAACGTCAAGGCCTCGGAAATGCTACGGCTGAACACCAGCATCGCTCCCACCGCGATGGCGAACCAGAGCAACCTCGGCGTGGCCGGCGGCGACAACGCGGGCTTCCCGAACGGGCGCCGCCCGGGCGACGACGTGGTGGACATCGAGCTGCGCGTGGCCATGGGCGCGCTGTGCGTGCTGACGGGCGCCAACGACACGCTCAAGGTCGGCTGCAAGCCCAGCGATGCACCGGCGGGCGGCGCGGCCATCACCGATGGCGCGCTGCAGAGCCCCTCGCAGTTCCCGGCCGCGTTCCCGTACCTGAACACCCCCCTGCCCGGCGCCGTCAACGCCGCGGCGGCACCGTGAACGGGGAGCACGGCATGAACCGGAACATCCATCGTATCGGCGGCGCCCTGCTGCTGGCCGCGGCCCTTGCAGGCTGCGGCGGCGGAGGTGGCGGCGGGGGCGGGTTCTATCCGTTCCCGATCGGCGGCAACAACCCGCCGCAGAACCAGCCGCCCGCACAGGCCGACGCCTACGACCTGTTCATCGCGTATGTGCAGGCGATGGTCGCCACCATGCTCGACTCGAGCGAACCGGCCAACGTGGCGGCCTTCGACCCGCCGCCGACGTCGGAGACCAAGGAACCGGTCGCCACGCAGTAGCACCGACATGCGCCGCATCGCATCCGCGACAGCATGGGTGGCAGGCGCCGCGCTCGCGCTGGCCGCCCTGGCGGCGCATGCGGTGCCGCGCGTGCCCGCCAGCGACGACGAGGTGGTGGAGACACTGCCCGTCGTCGCCGGCTGGTCGGGCGAGCAACGCCGGCTGCGCCGCGAGCTGGCGCAGCGCCCGAACGACGAGGCCACGGCCATCGCCGCGGCCTCCACCTACCTCGAGCTAGCGCGCGAACAGGGCGACGCACGCTACGCCGGCTACGCCATGGGCGCGCTGCAGGCCTGGGAAGCCACGCCACCGGCCCAGACCCCGCCGGCCGTGCTGGTCATGCGCGCCACGGTCGCGCAGTTCCTGCATGATTTCGACGGCGCCGAGGCCACCCTCAGGGTGGCGCTCGCCAGGCGCCCCAACGATGCGCAGGCGTGGATCACGCTGGCCACCATTCTTCGCGTGCGCGGGCGCTACAACGAATCCGACGCCGCTTGCCGCTCGCTCGGGCGAACGGGCCCGGCCTTCTACGGCGTGGCCTGCCTCGCGGAAAACGCCGGGCTGCGCGGCAACCATGCCGACGCCCGGCAGGCACTTCAGGCCCTGCTGGCGGACCCCGTGCTGCGCGATGCGGACAAGGCCGGCACGCGCCAGTGGCTGCTGACCAGCATCGCCGAAGTCGAGGAGCTGGCGGGCCGCCAGGCCGAAGCCGACGCGGCCTACCGCAAGGCCGTGGCGGCGCAACGCTCGGGCTATCTGCTGCTGGCCTACAGCGACTATCTGCAGCGCGTCGGGCGCCATGCCGAAATCCCGAAGCTGCTGGCCAACGAGGCGCGCAGCGACGCGGTGCTGCTGCGGCTGGCCATTGCAGGCGCCGCCGCGCGCGACACGAGCGCCCAGGCCGAGGCCGACGAACTGCGCCAGCGCTTCGAAGCCGCCGCGCTTCGCCCCGGCACCACCGCGCTGCATGCGCGCGAAGAAGCCATGTTCGCGCTCGACGTGCAGAACGACCCGAAGCGCGCGCTCGAACTCGCGCGCCTGAACGTCAGGCTGCAGCGCGAGCCCATCGACCTGCTGGTGTTCGCGCGGGCCGCCTCGGCCGCCAACGACATCGCCGCACGCGGCGAAGTGAAGGCACTGATGCAACAGATCGGACTGAAGGATGCGCGTGTCGATGCAACGCCTTGAACGCGCCGCCCTGGCCGCGCTCGCCATGCTGATGCTGCTCGCGCTGCTCTTCGGCGCGGCGCCGGCCCACGCCCACAAGGCAAGCGACGCCTACCTGCAATTGAAACGCACCGGCGACACGATCGACCTGCGCTGGGACATCGCGCTGCGCGACCTCGACGCGATGCTCGACCTGGACAGCAACGCCGACCGCAAGCTCAGCTGGGGCGAGGTGCGCACGCGCCTTGCGGACATCCGCGCCTATGCGCTGGCACGCCTTCGCCTGCAGCAGGGCCAGTGCGTGCTGGCAGAGGCGCAGGCGCCGGCCGTCGAAGACCGCATCGACGGCGCCTACCTCGTGCTGCGGCTGCAGGCGCCATGCAAGGCGGGCGCTGCGCTGGACATCGACTACCGCCTGTTCCGCGAAGTCGACCCCACGCACCGCGGCCTGCTGCGCATGGAGGCGGAAGGCGGCGCGCAGCCCACGGTGCGCTCGCTCGATCCGTCGGCCGGGCCGGTGTCGGTGCCCTGGCCGGGGAGCGACGTCGCAGCAAGCGCCGATGCGGCAAGGCAGGCCGACGGCAGCTTCTTTCGCGACGGCATCCACCACATCCTCATCGGCTACGACCACATCCTGTTCCTGATCTGCCTGCTGCTGCCCGCCGTGCTGCGCCGGCGCGAAGGCGGCTGGGAGCCGGTGCTCGGATGGCGCGAAGCGGTGTGGCCGATGCTGGGCATCGTCACCATGTTCACCATCGCGCACTCGATCACGCTGGCGCTGGCGGGGCTGAAGATCGTGACCATCTCGCCGCGCATCATCGAGCCCGGCATCGCGATCACCATCATGCTGGCCGCCATCGACAACATCCACCCGGTGCTGCGCGGGCGCCGCAAGCTCTTCAGCTTCCTGTTCGGGCTGATCCACGGCTTCGGCTTCGCGGGCGCGCTGGCCGAGCTCGACCTGCCGCTGCGCGACTTCGTGATCGCGCTGCTGCAGTTCAACCTGGGCGTGGAGGCCGGCCAGCTGATGGTCGTGGCCGTGGTGCTCGTCGCGCTGCTGGCGCTGCGCAACTGGCAGCGCTACCCGCCGCTGGTGCTGCGCGGCGGCTCGGCGCTGGCGGTGCTGCTGGCGGCCATCTGGCTCGGCGAGCGGGTGTTCGACATCAAGGTGCTCCCTTTCTCCTGAAACGCATGTGTAGGCGCCGTCTGACGGACAGCTGCGCCGCAAAAGTGCACGCTGGTCCTTTTGCTCCACCGGACGAGAAGGACCGACCATGTCCGCAGACGACATCACGGACCCGGACCCGCAACGACAGCTGCACCGGCGCCTGGCCCGGTTCAACGCCGCGCGGTTGAAGCCGGGGATTCCTTCCCTCCAGTGGCGCGAAGAACTCGCGCGCGAGCACGAACATCGGCTGCTGGAAGGCGACTTTCTCGAATCGTTGCGCAGCCAGGTGCAGGCGGCCGCCTGCGCCTCGGCCGGCAACGCGGACCACTTCGCGAACTGGTTCGAAACGCTGGAGCACACCGGCCCCGGCCAGCACCACCCGCTGTTCGACTGGCTGGCCGAAGAGGCCACGCTGGCGCAGATGCGCTGGTTCCTCACGCAGGAGGCCGCGGGCGAAGCGGGCTTCGAAGACCTGCTGGCCTGCACCCAGGTCAAGCTGCCGCCGCGGCCCAAGCTCGAATGCGCGCGCAACTTCTGGGATGAGATGGGCCACGGCAAGCAAAGCGCCATGCACGGCCAGATGCTCGAGCACATGGTGCGCGAACTCGAGCTGCACCCGGCCATCGACACCACGGTGTGGGAATCGCTCGCGCTGGCCAACACGATGGTGGGCCTTGCGACCACGCGGCGCTATGCGTACCACGCGGTCGGCGCGCTCGGCGTGATCGAGCTCACCGCGCCGGGGCGCGTGAAGCAGGTGGCGGCCGGCATGCGCCGCCTGGGCCTGAGCGGCCGCGCGCGGGCCTACTTCGACCTGCACGCGGCGCTCGATGTGTCGCACGCGCGCGCATGGCTGCGCGAAGTGATCCGGCCGCTGGTCGAGGACGACCCGGCCTGCGGCCAGTTCATCGCCGAGGGCGCGCTGATGCGGCTGGCCTGCGGCGAGCGTTGCTTCGCGCGCTATGCGGCCGAGCTGCAGATCGAGGAGGCCGCCGCATGCTGAATGCCGCCGGCGTGCTGCGCCAGGTGGCGGCCACGGGCTATCGCTTCACCACCGTCACCCCTCTCACCCACCAGCGCGTGCTCGCGCGGCGCGGCCGCGAACCGGGCACGACGCTGCGGGATGTCTTCGGCTGGAACCTCCCGTTCGAAGCAGGCGCGTTGCCGCCCGGACTGCTGGCCGAGATGGAACAGGCCGGCATCGTGCGGCGCAACGGCTCGCTGCTGCGCAGCACCGTGCGCATCGCCAGCCTCGGCGACGACCTGTTCTTTCACTCGGCCTACCCCACGGTGGAAGAGAACGCCGTGTTCTTCGGCCCCGACACCAGCCGCTTCGCGCGCTTCGTCGGCCATGCCCTGCAGGAGCGCAAGCCCCGCGGTCCAGGCCCGCTGCGCGTGCTGGACATCGGCTGCGGCAGCGGGGCCGGCGGCATCGTCGCGGCGCGTTCGCTGGCCGATGCCGGTGTGGCGTCGACCGTGGTCATGAACGACATCAACCCGCTCGCCCTGCGCTACACCAGCGTCAACGCGGAGGTGGCCGGCGTCCCGGTGACGCTGGCGCAGGGCGATGCGCTGTCGGCGGTGCAAGGCGCGTTCGACCTCATCATCTCCAACCCGCCCTACCTCGACGACGCCGCGCAGCGCGCCTACCGGCACGGCGGTGCGCGCCTCGGGCGGGCGCTGGGTGCGCGCATCGCGGCGGAATCGCTGAAGCGGCTCGCGCCGGGCGGACAACTGCTGCTGTACACCGGCGTGGCGATGGTGGACGGCGAAGATCCCTTCATCGCCGAGCTGCAACCGCTGCTCCAAGCCTCGGGCTGCGAATGGTCGTACACGGAGATCGACCCCGACGTGTTCGGGGAAGAGCTCGAGCGGCCGGTGTACGCGCACATCGACCGCATTGCCGCCGTCGGGCTCGTCGCCAGCCGTGCGGCGGAGGCCGCACCGTAGTGGCCGCCGAACTCGACATCGGGCCCGACGCGCGCCGCCTGTCGCAGGTGCGCGAATGCAGCCTGCTCGAACGCATGCCCAAGTGGCTCATCTGCGTGCCGCTGGTGGTGCAGTGGCTGTGGCTGTCGGTGCGCCACGGCGGCGCCACGGTGCCCTCGGCGGCCAACCCGAATCTCACGTCGGGCGGCCTGGTGGGCGAAGGCAAGCTCGAATACTTCGAAGGCATGGGGCCGCTCGCGCGCGCCCTCACCGCCGACCACTGCGCGGTGCGCAACGACGACGCCGCCACCGAGCCCGCGCTGCGCCAGACCATGGAACGCAGCGGCCTCGGCTTCCCGCTGGTCGTCAAGCCCAACCTGGGCCTGTGCGGCTACGGCGTGCGACTGCTGCACGACATGGCCGCGCTGCAGGCCTACCTGGCGGTGTTCCCGCGCGACGAGACCGTGGTGCTGCAGCGCTACCTGCCGCAGGAGGGCGAAGCCGGCATCTTCTACGCGCGCGACCCGGTGACGGACGAAAGCCGCATCATCGGCCTGGCGCTTCGCTACTTCCCGCGCGTGACGGGCGACGGCCGCAGCACCGTGGCCGAACTCATCGCGGCGGACACGCGGGCGCGGCGCATCGCGCGGTCGCCGCGCCATGAATGCCGCGTGCCGTCGGGCAGCGTGCCCGCCGCCGGGCAGCATGTGCGGCTGGCCACCATCGGCTCGACCCGCGTCGGCGGGCTCTACCGCAACGGCGCGGCGCTGGCCACGCCGGAACTCGTGCGCGCCATCGATGCGGTCGCGCGCGACATGCCCGCCTTTCACTTCGGCCGCTTCGACGTGCGCTTCGACAGCCTGCGCGAACTGGCCGCCGGACGCGGCTTCACCATCATGGAGATCAACGGCGCGGGCTCCGAGGCGATCGAGGCCTGGGACCCCGACATCGGCGTGCTGCAAGGCTTTCGCATGATCTTCGCCAAGCAGCGGCTGCTGTTCGCCATCGGCGCGGCGCAGCGCAGGAACGGCGTGCGGCCCATCGGGCTGCTCGCGCTCGCACGGCTCAACCGGCGACAGAACCGCCTGGTCGACCGGTACCCGCCCTCCAACTGAGAGATCGCATGCAGACGGAAACCATCGCCACGCACGCCTTTTTTTCAACCCGCCCGCCGCACCGGGCCGCCGACACGCACGCGCATGCGCATCCACCGGTGCTGGAAACGCGCTGGGCCGCCAACGAGGACGAGGTGCGCGATGCCCAGCGCCTGCGCTTTCGCGTGTTCGCGCAGGAGATGGGTGCGCACCTGACACCGCCCGAAGGCACGCCGCCCGGGCTCGACGCCGACCGCTTCGACCCCTTTTGCGACCACCTGCTGGTGCGCGCCGTCGACCCGGTGCACGGCCCCGGCCCGCTCATCGGCACCTACCGCGTGCTCACGCCCGATGCGGCGCGGCGCGCGGGCGGTTTCTACACCGACACCGAGTTCGACCTGACCCCGCTCACGCCGCTGCGCGCGGGCGCGCTGGAGCTGGGCCGCTCGTGCGTGGACGCCGAATGGCGCTCGGGCAGCGTCATCATGGCGCTGTGGACCGCGCTGGGGCAGTACATGGTCGAGCACCGGCTCGACACCATGATCGGCTGCGCCAGCATCGGCATGGAAGACCACGGCCTGACCGCCGCGCGGCTGTGGCACCGGCTGTGCCGCACGCACCTGGTGGAGCAGCGCTGGCGCGTCGAGCCGCGCATCGCGCTGCCGCTGGACACCGACGCGGAGGCCGATGCCGACAGCGACACCGCGCCGCCCGCGCCGCCGCCGCTCATCAAGGGCTACCTGCGCTGCGGCGCGCGCCTGCTCGGGCCGCCCGCGCTCGACGTGGCCTTCAATACCGCCGACCTGCCGATGATGCTGCGGGTGGACGACGTGGCGCCGCGCTACCGCCAGCACTTCTTTGGCGCGTCTTTTGGCGTGTCCACGTGAGGCTGGCCGCACGCTCGCGGCGCGCACTGGCCTCGGTGGTGGCGGCGCAGTTCCTGAGTTCGCTGGCCGACAACGCGCTGCTGATCGTTGCCATCGACCTGCTCATGCAGCGCCACGCGCCGGGCTGGATGACGCCGGCGCTGCGGCTGTTCTTCTACCTTTCCTACGTGCTGCTGGCCGCCTTCGCCGGCGCGGCGGCCGACGCCGCGCCCAAGGGCCGCGTGCTGATGGCCACCAACCTCGTCAAGCTCTGCGGCTGCGGCCTGCTGCTGTGGCATGTGCAGCCGCTGCTGGCCTACACGCTGGTCGGCCTGGGCGCGGCGGCCTACTCGCCGGCCAAGTACGGCATCCTGCCCGAGCTGCTGCCGCAGGACGCGCTGGTGGGCGCCAACGGCTGGGTCGAGGCAACCACGGTGCTGTCGATCCTGTTCGGCGTGGCGCTCGGCAGCACGCTGGTCGGCAGCAAGCAGGCGCTGATGGCGATCGGCGCGGTCTATTTGCTGGCCGCGGCGTGCACGCTGGCGATTCCGCACAGCCCGGCGCGCAACCGCGCGGCACTGGCGCACCCGGGCGTGCTGCTGCGCGACTTCAGCCATTCGCTGGCCCTGCTGTGGCGCGACCCCGACGCGCGCATTTCGCTGGCCGTTACCAGCCTCTTCTGGGCGGCCTCCGCCACGCTGCAGTTCCTGGTGCTGCGCTTCGCCGCCGAACGGCTGGGGCTGACGCTGTCGCAAGGCGCGCTGCTGCAGATCGCGGTGGCGCTCGGCATGGCGATGGGTGCGCTGGGCGCATCGCGCTGGTTCCCGCTGCCGCGCGCCCTGCGCGCGCTGCCATTGGGCATCGTGCTGGGCGCAGTGGTGCTGCTGATGACGCTGGTCACGCATCTCGTGGTCGCGGCGGTGCTGCTGGTGGTGATCGGCGCCTTCGCGGGCCTCCTGCTGGTGCCGATGAACGCGCTGCTGCAAAGCCGCGGCCTGCTGCGCATGAACCCGGGCCAGTCGATCGCTGTGCAGAACTTCAACGAAAGCCTGGCCTCGCTGGCGATGCTGGGGGTGTACGGCGCGCTGATCTATTTCGATGCGCCTTTGCTGCCCACGCTGGCGGGCTTCGGCGGCTTCCTGGTGCTGGCCATGGGCGGCATCACCGTCTGGTCGCGGCGCCTGGGGCCGGCGCGCGCTGCGCTGGCGGCGCAGAACGTGTAGCCGGATACTCTTTTGGAACCACTCACTGACGAGCGAAGCATGCAACTCCCGAAGTCCGCACTCATCCCTTGGCTGATCCTCGGTGCAACGCCCGTGCTGGCGCAGATCAACGCCGGCAACCTGCCTCCCACCCCCTCGCCTCCCTTCAAGCTCACGAAGGTCGCGCAGTTCGATCTGCCCTGGCGCATCGCCTTCCTGCCGGACGGACGCATGCTGATCACCGAGAAGATCGGCAGGCTGTATCTGGCGACCCAGTCCGGGCAGAAGCTCGAAGTCACCGGCGTGCCGCCGGTGCTGTACGAGAACCAGAACGGCCTGCTCGGCGTGTACCTGGCGCCGTCCTTTTCGAGCGATGGGGCGATCTACCTGACCTACTCGGAACCCGGACAGATCCGGGGCACATCCAGCCTGGCGCTCGCCCGCGCGACGCTCAAGATCGGCGCCGGCACGGCCTCGCTGGAGGATCTGAAGGTCATCTGGCACGACCCGGTCAAGGGCAAGGGAGGCCAGGTCGGCGCCGCCGTGGCCTTTTCGCCCGACCAGAAGTTTCTCTTTCTCACGGCCGGCGACCGGCAGCGCTTCACGCCGGCCCAAGACCCGAACCAGCCGGCCGGCAAGATCCTGCGGCTGACCCTGGACGGCAAGCCCGCACCCGGCAACCCGATGGAGGGCAAGACCGGCGCACGGTCGGTCCCGGTGATCGATCCGCCGAGAGACACGGAGGCCGCCAAGACCGCGCCGGTCGTGCGCACCTATGTTTTCGACGGCCCCAACCTGACACCGTCCGAGACATGGAGCTCGGGGCATCGCACGCCCTACGGGCTGGCGTTCGCGCCGGATGGCCGCCTTTGGGAGCTCGAGCATGGCCCGCGCGGCGGCGACGAACTCAACCTGATCGAGCCGGGCAAGAACTACGGTTGGCCGCTCGTCTCCTATGCGGTGAACTACGACGGCGTGCCCATCGCCAGCCCCGACACGCGCCCCGATCTCGTCAAGCCGGTGATCTACTGGACGCCCGTGCTCGCGCCCGGCAACCTGATGTTCTACAGCGGCGCGATGTTTCCGCAATGGAAGGGCTCGGCGTTCGCGACCGGCCTCGTCAGCCGCGCCCTGCACCGCATCGAAGTGCACGGTGCGACCGCGACACCGGCGGAGCACTGGACGGTCGGCTTTCGCGTCCGCGCCGTCGAGCAGGCGCCCGATGGCGCGCTGTGGCTGATCGAGGACGACCACGAGGGCGGCCTGTACCGGCTCACACCGAACTGATCGCGCCGGCGCGCGGGCGGGCAGGCCGCCCGAGTGCCGCGATCAGGCCAGGGCCGTGCCGAAAGTCGCCAGCAGGCGTGCCCAGGCGCGTTCGGCCTGAGCGGCGTCGTAGACCTGTGTATCGGGCGGGCACCACCCGTGAGCTGCCGGGTACACCTCCACTTCGGCCGCCAGCTTTGCGCTGTCGAACGCGGTGCGCAGCGCAACCTTGGCTTGAGGATCCTTGGCGTCGTCGTTCTCGGCCACTGCAACCAGGTAACGCGCCTGGGTCTGGGCCACCAGGCGATGGGGGCTGTCGGGCGCCGCGGTCACCATGGCGGCGCCGTGGAAGGTTCCGACGGCACCCACGCGCCCGGGTGTTCCGACGGCCGTGCGCACCGCGATCGGGCCGCCCATGCAATAGCCGGTGGTGCCCAGCTTGCGCGCCTTGTCCACTTCTCGCTGGGCGTCGAGCCAGGCCACGAAGGTTTTGCCGTCGCTCAGGTGCATGGCCGGCGTCAGGGCCTGCATCAGCGGCATCACTTCGGCGATCGGCGTCTGGCCGCCCTGCGCCGCGGTGGGCGCCTTCTTCTGCCTGTAGAAGGGGTTCACCACCAGCACGCTGTAGCCCGATTCGGCCAACCGACGCCCCATCTGCCTGAAGGCTGGGCGAAGACCGAACACGTCGGGCCACACCAGCACGCCGGGTGCCGAACCCGCCGTGGGTGCGACAAAGTACGCGTCGCAGCTGCCGTCGGGCGTGGTGATGCTCACCTCGCGCTCGGCAACGGCCACGGCGTTCGCCACGCTGGGCAACGCGGTCAGCAGGCCGGCGGATGCGGCCCAGGTACCGAAGTCGCGGCGGGTGTACTTCTTGAGCTCTTCCTGGTCGTTCAGATCACACACGTTGGTTTACCTCGTTAGTAGGAACACGTCGAACGTCAGCTTGTGCCACGAATCGGGAAGGCTCGCAAGGAGCGACCTTTTCCCCCTGCCGCAAGAGGTACCGTGCTCACAAGTTCTTTCGTCTGCTGGTGTGCCGACTATCGGGGCCACAGCGCCTGGAAGTCGAACGAAAGCTGACGTTGATGGCGAATCGAGAGCAGGTACACCGTCCCCTTGATCCTCGCGTACAACACCAGGTAGTGCGTCATCACGTACTCGCGCAGCTCACCGTCCTTGTCGAGCGTGCCGAGTTGTCTGGTCAGGCGGTCGATCCCGTTGGCAACCTCGACCGAGCGAGCAGGCCGCGCCAGGAACAAGCGCCCCATGCCGGGAAAGCTCTCCAGGTTGGGAATGACGGTGTCCGTCAGTTCGTCCAGCAACGCATCGAAGGCATGCGCAGCCTCGGCTTCGACCAGGAAAGCTTCGAGCTCTTCAAGGTTCCGCTCGAAATTGCCCGTGAGTTGGAGGGTGTGCTTGGCACTCACCATGAAAGCCGTTTTTATCCGGCAGCCTTGGCGCGGCGACGTTTGATGGCGTTCAGGGCGCGGTGCGCATCTTGGACCTTGCCTGCTGCGACATCCGCGAGGCCTTTGCTGGCATCGTCAATCAGCAGCAGGTGGATTTTTTCGCGCTCGAGCTGGTGGTAGTAGTCCAGCCGTCGGGCGTCGATGAGGGCCACGTAGCTCTCACCGTTCTTGGTGATGATCTTCTCGACACCGGCCTTCACCTGGTCGGCCAGCTCAGACAGGTTCGCCCTGGCTTGCGACAGCGGAATCACGTCACCGGCAGAGATAGCCATGTTGGGCCCCTCAGGTTTGTACAAAATTCTGCACATCATACGCGCCCAAAAGCAGCCCACGAAAGGACGCCAAGGCCACTTTTTGGAAGCTCATGAATGACACGCACATGACCCCGGGCAGCCCCGATTCGACCGGGGAAGCGGGCAGGATATGAAGAGATTCGTTTACAGTCCCGCACCAACCGCTTCACGACCAGCCGCCAGAGTGAACTTCAGAAAATCTGCCAACAGCCTGGTTGTTCGCCTGCTCGTGATGGGCCTCTTGATGGCGATTCTTGGAACCGCCGCCAGTTACATCCAACTCACCCGCTTCCTGCGGGAAGACCTGACCCGGTCGGTGGCGGTGCAGCAGACGGCGCTGGCCGACTACGTGGCCCGCGATGTCGACAACTACCTGGGCGAGCGGCTCTCATTTCTCGAACGCCTGGCGGCCACGCTGCCGCCCGAACTCCTGACCCAACCCGGACGGCTTCGGCCCTGGCTGGAAGAACGCAGCGCGCTCAGCGCCCTCTTCCCGCTCGGCCTGATGGTCGCCGACGCCACGGGCAAGCGACTCGACGGCGCGGGACAGCTCGCAACGGAGGGTTCGGAATTCGAAGCCGCGCGCGACGGCCAACCCGCGCTGGGCCGTGCGCAGGCGGCTTCCTCCGGCCACTCGATACTGCCCATGGCCGTGCCGGTGCGCGACGCCGCCGGACGCGTGGCCGCCGTGCTGCTCGGCACCGCGGACCTCTCGGCCGACGGCCTGCTCGACCATCTGCAGCGCGGGCGCGTGGGCCAGGACGGCGGCATCCTGGTGGTGTCGCCGCGCGACCGCATCTTCGTGGCCTCCACGGACCTCACCATGTCGCTCACACCGACCCCGCCGGAGGGCGTGAATCCGCTGCATGACCGGGCCATGGCCGGCTTTCGCGGCAACGGGACGACGCGCAACGCCAAGGGCATCGAGGAGATCTCCGCCATCGCATCGGTGCCGAACAGCGGCTGGTTCGTGGTGGCGCGGCTGCCGGTGGCGCAGGCGCTGGCGCCGGTGGGGCGCATGCAGACCTTCATCCTGCAGCAGCGCGCGCCCGCGGTGGCGATGGTGCTGATCGTGATCGGCCTGATCATGACCTGGCTGCTGCGCCCGCTGCTGCGCGCCGCCGACCAGGCCGACCGCATGACCCGCGGCGAACTCGCGCTCACGCCGCTGCGGGTGGTGCGCAACGACGAGATCGGCCACTTGACGCAGGCCTTCAACCGGCTGCTGGCCAAGTTGCACGACAACCAGGAAGCGCTGGCCCGCCTGGCCCACCACGACACCCTGACCGGCCTGCCCAACCGCAAGCTGCTGGACGACCGGCTCCAGCAGGCGCTGGTGCGGGCCAGGCGGCATTCGCACCGGGTGGCCGTGCTCTATCTCGACCTCGACGGGTTCAAGACACTCAACGACACGCTCGGCCACGAGGCGGGCGACCAGGCCCTCAGGGAAATCGCGCACCGGCTGCAGGCGCTGGTGCGACAGACCGACACGGTGGCGCGCATCGGCGGCGACGAGTTCGTGCTGCTGGCCGCCGACTTCGAAGACCCCGCGGAACAGAGCGCCCTGGCGCTGGCGCGGCGATGCATCGAGGCCATCGCCCAGCCGCTGCAGGTGGCGCAATCGAAAACCGTGATCGGCGCGTCGATCGGCATCGCCCTCGGCAACGGCGGCGAAACGCCGCAAGACCTGCTGGCCGCGGCCGACAAGGCGATGTACCGCGCCAAGCAGAACGGGCGCGGCAGCTATGTCGTGGCCGCTCAGAACGTGTAGCGCGCGCTGACCCGCACGCTGCGCGGCTCCATCGGGTGGATGTGGCGGTCGTTCACGCCGCCGTTGCAAGTGCCGCCCGCCACCTCGCCCGCGGTGCACGAGGCGTAGTAGTACTCGATGTCGTTGCCCTTGCGCCCCGCCAGGTTGAACACGTCGAGCCCCAGGGTCAGGTGCTTGTCGACCGCGTAGCGGGCGCCGAAGTTCAGCAGCGTGCTGGCGCGCGAGCGCACGCTGTTCAGCGTGTCGAGCGCGCGCGGGCCCATGTAGCGCAGCCGCAGCGACGCGGTCCACGGGCCTTCGATGTAGGTGATGCCGGCCGCCAGCACGCGCTCGACGGCGTTGTCGATGTAGTTGCCTTCGCCTTCGGGCGCCGCGCCCTTGAAGCGGGCACGCGACACGGCGGCGTCCACCTCGAGCCGCCAGGCGCGGTCGAACTTCCAGCGCAGCGTGGCCTCGAGCCCGCGCCGCGTGCTCGCGCGGCCCGGCTCGGTGGTGCCCGCGTCGCCGACATAGACCAGCTCCGAGGCCAGGTCGAGCTTCCACAGCGCCACCGTGGCGGTGAGGTCTTCGTCGGGCTGGAAGCGCCAGCCGATCTCCGCGCCGCGCCCCTTCACCAGCGCGGGTACGCGGTCGGCCGGCAGGCCGCTGCGCGGGTCGGTGCTGATGACGGCGCCGCGCACGTCGTTGCTGTGGAAACCTACGCCCGCGTTGAGGTAGAACTCGTGCGCCGGCGTGAGAGAGAAGGCCAGGCCGAACTTGGGGCTCAGCTGCGAGTCGTGGCCCTTGCCGCTGTTGAGCGGGCCATACACCGGCTCGCGGCCCTGCACGTTGTAGCGCAGCGCGTCGCCGCGCAGGCCCACGTAGCCACGCCAACGGTCGCTGAAGTTGACCAGCTGCTGCCCGTACACGGAGAACAGATCCTGCGAGACCTTGTCGTTGCGCACGGTGCCCAGGCGCTGGCGCGCCTCGGTGTCGTACAGGCCGACCTCGCCGATGCGGTCGCCGCGCCATTGTGCCCCGAAGCTCAACAGACCGTCGAGCCCCGCGATCTTGTTGGCCATCGCGTGCGAGCCCTGCGCGCCGAAGATGCGGCGGCGGTCGGTCTGCTCGAACTGGTCGCCGTTCACCGGGTTGTTGAGGAAGTAGGTGAAGTCGGAGAACAGGTCGAAGCGGTAGTCGATGGCGTAGGCGCTGAACTCGGTGTCGCCGTTCGGCCCCTTGTCGAACCACTTGCCCGACAGGCTGATGCGCTGGGTCTTGCCGCCGTCGGTCGGGTTCAGGCTGCCGAAGCGCGGCAGCTCTCCGCTGTCGATCAGCCGCTCGGGCACCTGGTCGGTCGAGGTCCACTGGCTCTTGTAGGCCATGGCGGTGACGCTAAAGCCGCGCGTCTGCGAGCCCTGCGAATAGCGCAGCACGGCGTTGGCCTTCTTCAGGTTCTCCGGCACGTTCCAGGGGCCGTTGTTGCCTTCGAGCTCGATGGCGCCGAGCCAGGTCTGGTCCTGCACGGTGTGCGAGCCCGCGGCCAGCAGGCGGCGAAAGTCGTGCGAGCCCGCGGTCACTTCGGCAAAGGGCGACTCGAGCGCACTGAAGTAGTCGAGCGACGCGCTGCCCGCGAGCGAGAAATCGCCGCTCTGCGCGAAGTACGGGCCCTTTCGGTAGCGCACGCCCGACACCAGTTCGGGAATCAGGAAGTTCAGGTCGGCATA
This sequence comes from Variovorax paradoxus, assembly GCF_022009635.1. NCBI lineage: Bacteria > Pseudomonadati > Pseudomonadota > Betaproteobacteria > Burkholderiales > Comamonadaceae > Variovorax > Variovorax paradoxus. The sequence continues at coordinate 7,623,648 of NZ_CP091716.1, read as the reverse complement.
GCCCTGGCCATGGCCGTGCGTGGGCATGTTGACCGGCATGCCGTCGACCGTCACCGCGAAGTCCGTGCCGTGGTCGAGGTTGAAGCCGCGCAAGAAATACTGGTTGGCCTTGCCGTCGCCCGAGTGCTGCGTGGCGACCACGCCGGGCACCGCCTCGACGATGTCACCGGGCCGCAGCTTGGGCCTGGACTGGAAAGACTCGCGCTCCACCGCGCCCTCGCTCGCGCTGTCGGCCGTGCCGATGGCCGCATCGCGCGGGCCGACGATCTGGATCTCCGGCAGATGGCTCTGCTGTGCACAGGCCGCCGCGCTGCCGAACAGCGCGCCGAGAAGCCAGGGCCGCGGGAGGCGCGAAGACGCGCGGGATGAGAGGTTCATTGAGGCCTTTGTCTCGGACCGATGTTGTTGCACGCAAGCACATCGGTTACGCGGCGAAACCTTTGCTGGATTCGTCGGCGCTCGGCAGCCGCAGGTGCTTCTTCAGCGTCTCGAACACCTGCCGCGTGACCGGATTCACCACATGGCTGCGCACATAGAGGTGATAGGCCAGGTCGGGCAGGCGCGGCATGCCGTCGCCCGCGCCCAGCACGCGCAGGCCCGCGTCGAGCTGCTCCACGCCGCGCGCGGTCACGCCCAGCCCCGCACGCAGGGCGGCCTTGATGCCGATCAGGCTCGACGAGGTGTAGCGCGGCGTCCAGGCCACGCCCGCCGCGTCGAGCGCCTCGTGGCCGATGCGGCGGAAGATGCTGGGCCCGTCGGCCATGATGAGCGGCACCGGCTTGGCCGGGTCGTGCACGTAGCTCGCGGAACACAGCCACACGGTGGGCGAGTTGCGCAGCACCACGCCTTCGAACTGCGACTGCTCATCGGCACGGTTGGAGATGATCATGTCGACCTCGCCGCTCTTGAGCGAAGTCATCAGGTAGGGGCTGCGGCCGATGTGGATGTCCAGCTGCAGCAGCGGCGATGTGCGCGCCACCTCGGTCAACAGCAGCGGCAGCATGGTCTCGGCCACGTCATGCGGCGCGCCGATGCGCAGATTGCCTTCGAGCTGGCCCTGGCGCAGGCTGCGCAGCGCCTCGTCGTTCAGCGCCAGCATATGGTGCGCGTAGCTGAGCAGCCGCTCGCCGTGCTCGGTCAGCCGCTTCTGGCGCCCCTGCTTCACGAACAGCGGATGGCCGATCTGCTCTTCGAGCCGCTGCATCTGCTGCGTCACGGCCGACTGCGTGCGCCCCAGGTGGACGGCCGCCGCCGCGAAGCTGTGGTGGCTGACCACGGCCGCAAAGGAGCGCAGGAGTTCAAGATCGAGCGTAGGCATGCATCAATTTTATTAATGTGTTTCTTGCGCTGCTTGGATTGTTGCGTCACGCCGCCGTCACTACAGTGAATGCACACGAAACAGGCAACCCCACTGGAGAAACCGAATGAGCACCCCGTCCGAGCAACGCAAGCAGGCTGTCGCCGCGTCCATCGCCACCATGAAGAAAGCCATCGGCGGCGCTGAAGCGACCCGGGGAAATCTCGACACGGTGCTCGCCTCGCTGCAAGACCTCGCCGCGCACACCGAGTACTGGGGCGCCGCCGACTTTCCAGCGCCCGAGGCCGGGGAGCACCAGGCGCGCTACCTCATCGCCGAAGACCCGGACCAGAGCTATGCGCTCTACCTGAACGTCATGCGCCCGGGCAAGAAGATCGTGCCGCACAACCACACGACCTGGGCCTGCATCGCGGCGGTGGAAGGCACCGAGCACAACCGCGTGTACGAGCGCACCGACGACGGCAGCGTGCCCGGTGTGGGCAAGCTCGCGGAAACCGCGCTCGTGGTGGTCGCACCGGGCAAGGGCATCGCGCTGATGCCTGAAGACATCCACTCGGTGGAGATCCAGGGCGAGCAGGTGATCCGCCACCTGCACATGTACGGCCGCGCCCTGGAAACGCTGAACAGCCGCACCGCCTACGACCTGGCGGCGGGCACGTACCAGACCATGGGCATCGGCGTGCAGACGCGCCGCTAAGCGCCTCACCTTTCAACCTTCTTTTTTCTTCATGCGGGCCGCGCCCAGCGGCCTCGCAGGACTTCGTTCGTCCCAACGACTTGCCCCCATGACCTCCTTCATCGACCCGAAGACCCTCAAGACCTGGCTGCACGACAGCCGCGAGATCGCGCTGCTCGATGTGCGCGAGCACGGCCAGTACGGCGAAGCGCACCTGTTCTACGGCATTCCCCTGCCCTTCAGCCGGCTCGAAGTCGACGCACCGCGCCTGGTGCCGCGCCGGGACGTCCGCGTGGTGGTCTACGACGAAGGCGACACCGACGTGGCCGAGCGCGCCGCCCGTCAACTGGCCGCGCTGGGCTACACCGACGTGCATGTGCTGCAAGGCGGCGCCCGCGCCTGGAAGGCCGCGGGCCATGTGCTGTTTGCGGGCGTCAACCTGCCCTCCAAGACCTTCGGCGAACTGGCCGAGGAGGCCTATCACACGCCCCGCGTCAGCGCCGACCAGCTGGCCGAGATGCTGGCGCGCAAGGACAAGGTGGTGGTGCTCGACGGCCGCCCCGTCAGCGAGTTCCACAAGATGAACATCCCCGGCGCCACCTGCTGCCCCAACGGTGAGCTGGCCTACCGCGTGCGCCAGCTGGTGCCCGACACCACCACGCCCATCGTCATCAACTGCGCGGGCCGCACCCGCAGCATCATCGGCGCGCAGACGCTCATCAACCTGGGCCTGCCCAATCCTGTCTATGCGCTGGAGAACGGCACGCAGGGCTGGTATCTCGGCGACCATGCGCTGGAGCACGGCGGCACGCGCCGCTACGCCGACGACAGCGGCAACACCGATCTGCGCCCCGCCGCCAAGGCACTGGCTGCCCGCTTCGACGTGCCCACCGTGAATGCGCAGACCGTGCGCCAGTGGGCCGACGACGCGCAGCGCAGCCTGTTCCTGTGCGACGTGCGCACGCCCGAGGAATTCGCGGCCGGAAGTCTCCCCGGCGCGCAGCACACGCCCGGCGGCCAGCTGATGCAGGCCGGCGACCAGTATTTCGGCGTGCGCAATGCACGGCTCGTGCTGTTCGACAACGACGGCGTGCGTGCGCCGACCGTCGCGAGCTGGCTGCGCCAGATGGGGCATGACGCGAGCGTGCTCGAAGGCGGGCTGGCGAGCGGGCTGTCCCTGGCCCCTGCCGCCGTGCCGGCGGTCCCTTCGCTGGCCACCATCGATGCGCAAACACTCGCCGCGCGGCTCGAGAAAGACGACATCGCGCTGGTCGACCTGCGCGGCAGCATGCAGTTCCGCGCCGGCCACATTCCGCAGGCGCGCTGGTCGATCCGCCCGCGCCTGACTGGGGATCTTCAGCACGAACATCGCCAGCTCGTGCTGGTGGCCGACGACGCCGCACTCGCCGCCTGGGCCGCCGTGTCCGAACTTGCGGGCCGCTCGTCCGCGCCGCTGGTGCTCGAAGGCGGCATGGCCGCGTGGCGCGCCGCCGGCCTGCCGGTCGAGGCCACGCCTGCGCTGCCCGCCGACGCGGACTGCATCGACTACCTGTTCTTCGTGCACGACCGCCACGACGGCAACAAGGAAGCCGCGCGCCGCTACCTCGCATGGGAGACCGGCCTCGTCGCGCAGCTCGACGCGCAGGAGCGCGCCGCCTTCCGGCTGCCGCCAGCCGCCGCATCGCACGCCTGATCCGCCCTCACCGGTCCCGCTTCCAGTTCGTCCTCGTCAGTTCCTATTTCAGGAGTTCCGTCATGTCGTTCGCCAGCCGCATTCCGCACATCGCCCGTCTTGCCGTCGCCGTTGCATGGCTCTCGGCGCTCGCCCTGCAGCCCGCCACAGCCGAACCGCTGGCGCCGCGTAACGGGTTTCCGTCGCAGACGGTCCGCTTCGTCTCGCCCTTCCCGCCGGGCGGCGGCAACGACGCGACGGCACGCCTGGTGACCGCGCGCCTGCCGGAATTCATGGGCCAGGCCGCGGTGGTCGACAACCGCGGCGGCGCGGGCGGCAACATCGGCGCCAAGGCCGTGGCCGACGCCAAGCCCGACGGCTACACCCTGCTCACCTCGCAGGTGTCGATCATGGCGGTGAACCCCTCGCTCTACGCGTCGCCCGGCTTCGACCCTGTCAAGAACTTCATTCCCATCACGCAGATCAACGCCGCGCCGCTCGCGCTGGTGGTCGACGCCAACTCGCCGCTCAAGAGCTTTGCCGACCTCGCCGCCAAGGCCAAGGCCAGCCCCGGCAAGGTGACCTATGCCACGCCCGGCAACGGCACGCTGTCGCACCTCGTCGGCGTGGTGCTGTCGAAGGACAACGGCATCGCCATGACCCACGTGCCCTACAAGGGCGCCGGCCCGGCCCTGACCGACTTGCTCGGCGGACAGGTCGACATCCTGGTCACCTCCACCTCGTCGGTCGCGGGGCTGGTGCAGAACGGCAAGCTGCGCGTGCTGGCCGTCACCAGCCCGCGCCGCATCGGCGTGTTCACCAAGGCGCCGACGCTGGAAGAACTGGGCTACGCCGGCGCACGCTTCGAAGACTGGTACGGCTTCTTCGCCCCGGCCGGCACGCCGCCCGAACGCGTGGCCTACCTGAACGAAGCCATCGTGCGCACACTGCACATGCCCGAGGTGGCCAAGCTCGTCACCGACGGCGGCAGCGAGGTGGTGGCCAGCACGCCCGAGGCCTTCGCGGCGCAACTGCGCCAGGACATCGACCGCTGGTCGCGCATCGTCAAGCTTTCCGGTGCCAAGGCGGATTGACGCAACATAGCGGCCTGCCACCCACTTTCGCCCTTCATCGAACCATGTCCGCTTCGCACAACGACGACCCCGCAGGCCAGTCCCTCGACACCCGGCTCACGCGCACCGGCAAGACGCCCTCGTATGCCGGCGGCGCCCCCGTCAACACGCCGCTGGTGCGCGCCAGCACGGTGCTTTTCGACAGCGTGGGCGCGATGCGAGACGCCCGCGCGCGGCGCGACGGGGAACGCATCTTCAGCTACGGCGCGCGCGGCACGCCCACCACCTTCGCACTCGAAGACGCGGTGAGCGAACTCGAAGGCGCCTACCGCACGCGGCTCTTTCCCACGGGCCTTGCCGCCATCGGCATGGTGCTGCTGTCGTACCTGAAGCCGGGCGACCACGTGCTGATGTCGGACAGCGTGTACGAACCCACGCGCAACCTCGTGACCTCGTTCCTCGAGCCCTACGGCATCCGCAGCAGCTTCTTCGCGGCGGACGGCAGCGGCGTCGAAGACCTGTTCGAAGCCAATACCCGTCTTGTGTATGCGGAATGCCCCGGCTCGCTGGTCTACGAGATGTGCGACCTGCCCCGGCTCGCGGCGCTGGCGCATGCGCGCGGCGCGCTGCTGGCGGCCGACAACACCTGGGGGTCGGGCCTGCAATACCGGCCGCTCGCGCTGGGCGCCGACATCTCGACGATGGCCGCGACCAAGTACCTCGGCGGCCACTCCGACGTGATGATGGGCACCGTCGCGACCACCGAGGCTGCATGGCGCCCGCTCAACGAACGCTGCGACGCCTTCGGCATGACCGTGAGCCCCGACGACGCATGGCTGGTGCTGCGCGGCATGCGCACCCTGTCGGCGCGGCTGCAGGTGCACGAGCGCCACGCGCTCGAGGTGGCGCACTGGCTCGAGGCAAGGCCCGAGGTCGCGACGGTGTTCTGCCCCGCGCTGCCGCAGCATCCGGGCCACGACATCTGGAAGCGCGACTGCAAGGGCACCAACGGGCTGCTGTCGATCGAACTGCAACCCGGCATCGACAATGCGGCGGTCGAGCGTTTCGTCGACGCGCTCACGCTCTTCGGACGCGGCTCGTCATGGGGCGGCTACGAAAGCCTCGTGGCCTGGACCAACATGCGCGCCGCGCGCAGCGTGACCGACTGGAGCGGTCGCGGTGCGGTCGTGCGGCTGCACATCGGGCTGGAGGCGCCCGGTGACCTGACGGCCGACCTGGCGCGCGGTTTCGCGGCACTGAATGCGAAAGCCTCCGGCTGATCGCGATCGCCTGCTCCCCGACTACTTCTCACCCGCAGCGGCTTCTTCGGGCCAGCGCTGCGGCACCCGGCGCAGCTTGTCCGTCGAGTAACCCAGCGTCTTCAGCCGCGACACCGCCGCCTCATACACCGGCTCGGGAATGCTCGGCGTGCGTGCCATGATCCAGGCGTAGTCGCGATCGCTCCGGCCGATGATCGTGAGCTGGTAGTCCCTGTCGAGATCGACGATCACATACTCGGCCTTCACCGGCCAGATGAACTGCATGCCCCACACCGCGTTGCCGGTGTCCGGCACCACGCTGCCGACCGGATTCATCGTCTTGAGCGGGCCCTCGAACGCGCCTTCGCGGTAGCGAAAGCGCGTCTCGATGCGCCCGTCCGGCTGCAGCGTGTACGACTCCACCGCATTGAAGGCATTGCGCTCCGGCCGCGTCGGGATGTTGCCGATCACGTACCAGTCGCCCATGAAGCGCTGCAGGTCGACCTGCTTGACCGGCGGAATCGTGGGTGGCGAGACAGCGCAGCCGGCGATGAGCAATGCCACCGCCGCGCCTGCCGCGATGAGAAAGGGCGGGCTGGTCAACAGGGTTCGCAGGGGTCGCTTCATCGGGGCCTCCACAGGGAGAGTTGGGGAGTTGAAGCGCGCAGCCTACAGGCGTGCCGACGCGTCCGGCGTCGGACGATGCCTTGCGTGTGTCTACCGCCCCAGGTGCCTGTCGAAGAAGCGCGCGATGTCGCCGAACGCCTCGCGCGTTTCCGGCGCATTCGGGTCGATGCCGTACTGCGCATGCGACTGCCCTTCGTACACGTTGAGCTCGGCCTCCACACCGGCGCGCCGCAGCTTGCGATGCGTGCGCACCGTGTTCGACAGGAACAGGTCACGCGTGCCGGTGGTCAGGATCGCGGGCGGAAAGCCCTTGAAGTCGCCGTAGATGGGCGACAGCTGCGGATCTTTCAGGTCGCGGCCGTTCGCATAGAGCAGCGCGGCGCGGCCAAGCCAGCCGTCCCAGGTCACGAGGATGTTGTCGATCCATTCGTTGGTCTGGTAGCTGTCGCCGATCTTCGCGATGTCGGACCAGGGCGTGCCCGGTGCGATGGCGCCGGGCAGCGGCACGCGCTCGGCCTTGGCGCGCAGCACCAGCGCAAGCGTCATCGCGCCGCCGGTGGAAGTGCCAAACACGGCCATATTCTGCGGCTTGTTGGTCTTGAGCAGCTCCTTCCACACAGCCATGGCATCGTCCATGGCCGCGGGGTAGGGATAGTCGGGCGGCATGCGGTAGTCGACCGACACCACCTTGTAGCCGCCGAATCCGGCCAGCAGCATGGCCTCGGGCAGCGCCGACTCGCCGGGGCCGAACACATAGCCGCCGCCGTGCACATGCATCAGCAGCCGCTTCTCGTTGCCCGGCGCGATCTTGTTGGGCGTGACGATGAAGGCGTTCACGCCCGCGATCTTCACGGCCTGCACGGACACGCCGAGCTTTTCCTTCAGCGCGGGGATCGCGGCGATCACCGGGGCGGCGCGCCGGTTGATCAGATCTTTCCACTCGGCCGCGTTCTGCGGCGCCGCGTTGAAATGCGACGGGTACGGCCCCGCGATCAGCGCCTGCATCTGCGGGCTGACCTCATTGGTCGGGGCAGGACTGACCTGCGCCGGCGAGCGCCGCGCACCGGGCTGCGCATTCGCGGCGGCCTGCGCCGCGGCCTTCTCGGCATAGGTCTGCGGGGTTTGCGCGCACGCGGCGAGCACGAGGGCCGCGAGCAGCGCTGCGACACGGGGGATGCTGGCGTTCATTGGTTCTTGTCTCCTGTGTTGTCGCGCGATGCTCTCACCGCCCCCCGGCCACGAACCTCCGTTGAAACCCGCCTGTGCGTACGCACAGAAGACAACAGTGCTACAGCGGCGAAATCTTCGCGCTCTTCATCATCCGCCCTGTCAGATCGATCTCGCTCTTGATCACTTGCAGGTATCCCTCGGGCGTCGACGGCATGACCTGACTCCCCAGTTCCGTCAACGCGGCGATCACCTTCGGGTCTTTGAGCAGGCCGCTGAAGACTTCGTAGATGCGGTTCGCGATCGCGTCGGGGGTGCCGGCCGGCAGCGACAGGCCGCCCCAGGACGTGAGTTCGACGCCCTGCAGGCCCTGCTCCGCCAAAGTGCGCACGTCGGGCAATGCGGGGTTGCGCTTCGCGCCCGCCACGCCCAGCGCCTTGAGCTTGCCGCCTTTGACGTGCGGATAGGCCACCGCGAAGATCGGCATGCCGAAGCTCACCTGGTTGCCCAGCACCGCGTTCACCAGCTCGGAGGCACCCTTGTACGGCACATGCGTCGCGGTGATGCCCGCCGCATTGAGGAACAGCTCCACGCCCAGGTGCGAGGGCGTTCCCACCCCGCCCGATGCGTAGTCGAGCTTGCCGGGATTGGCGCGGGCCCTGGCGATCAGCTCCTGCACCGACCCGATGCCCGATGACTCGCCGACGACCAGCAGCACGTCGGAGGTGGTGATGCGCATGACATGGCGAAAGTCCTTCATCACGTCGTAGCCCGGGTTCTGGTACATCTGCACGTTCGCCGCCATGGGCGCGGCCGAATAGATCCAGGTGTAGCCATCGGGCGCGGCACGCGCCACCTGCCGTGCGCCGATGTTGCCGGCGGCGCCACCCTTGTTCTCGATGATGATCGGCTGGCCCAGCAACGGCCCGGCCGCCTCCGCGAGGATGCGCGCGCCGATGTCCGGGCCGGTGCCGGCCAGGTAGGGCACCACCCACTTGATGGGCCGGGCCGGCCAGTGTTCGGCCGCACGTGCGGCCGTGGCAGCCAGCGGCGGCATGGAAATGAATGGCGAGGCCGCGAGTGCGCGGCACAGCGCGCGGCGCGTGAGGTGGGTGTGCACGGTCTTTTGTCTCCTGGTATTTCTTCTTGCGATGGGCAGCTACTTCGCCTCGCCGATCAGCTCGCGCGCGATGATGTTCTTCTGGATCTCGCTGGTGCCGGTGAGCACGCGGTACATGCGTAGCATGCGGAACAGGAACTCCACGCGGCGCCCCTGCACGATGCCTTCGCCACCGTGGATCTGAACCGCCGCATCGGCGATGCGGAACGCGGACTCGGAGCAGAACAGCTTGGCCATCGATGCGTCGGCGCGCGCGTCGCCGCCCGCATCGAGCTGGCGTGCGGTCGAGATCATCAGCGCGCGCGCCGCGGCCAGTTGCGTCGCCATGTCGGCCAACGAATGCTGGATGGCCTGGAACTCGGCGATCGGGCGGCCGAACTGGCGACGCGATCGGGCATAGTCGCGCGCGTCCTTCAGGGCCACGGTGGCCAGCCCCACCATGCCGGGGCAATGCAGCAGCCGGTTGACGGCAATTCGGCCCAGCGCCAAGGCAAGCCCCCGGCCGGTTTCCCCGATGAGGTGCGCGGCCGGCACACGGCAATCGGCCAGCACGATGTCGCCGGTGGTCGACTGGCCGGCCATGGTCTTGTAGCCGGACTGCACCTCCACGCCGGGCTGCCCCAGGTCGACGAAAAAGGCCGAGACCTCGCGGCGCTCCGGGCTGTCGGACGTGGAGGCCATGAGCACGGCATAGTCCGCGAAGGGCGACCCCGAGATGAAGCGCTTGCGGCCGTTGAGCACGAAGGTGTCGCCTTCGCGCCGCGCCTGCGTCTGAATGGCACCGGCGTCGGAGCCGGCCTCGGCTTCGGTCAGCGCAAAGCAGATGGCCTTCTCTGCCTGTGCCACGGGCAGAATGAACTTCGCCAGCTGCATGGGCGATGCAAAGCGCGCGAGCGCACCCACGCGCGGCGGCCCGCTGAGTTCGCCGAACACATGGGGCGCGAGCGGCGAACCGCTCGAGTAGATCGACTCCTTGATGAGCACGTGATCCAGCAGCGAGAGCCCGAGCCCACCCATCTGCGTGGGCAGCGTCATGCCGTAGAAGCCGAGTTCGTGGGATCGGCGCCATACGCGCTGCAGCGTCGCCTTGTCGGGACTGTGCTCATGGTCGATGCCCTTCTCGCGTACCAGCGCGGCAAGCTCGCCGTTCAGGAAGTCGCCGATGCGGGCGATCAGTTCGGCCGCGCGCGGCGAACCTTCGAAGGGGCCGTCGAAAAGCGGCGCGCGCACATCGGCCCCGAGGACGGGTTCGGGTGTCGTGATTGCGTTGTTCATGGTGCTCACTGCTCCTCAGTTCACGCGGCGGTCGTGCCCGGCCCAGTACGGGGTCTGGATGGCCTTGCGCGCGATCTTTCCGTTGGCGTTCTTCTCCAGCGCCTCGACGAACTCGATGCGCCTGGGCCGTTTGAATCCCGCGAGCCGTTCGGCACAGAAGGCGTCGAGCGCGGCGGCATCGAGCACGGCACCGGGCTTGCGCACGATGTGCGCCGCCACGGCCTCGCCCCATTTGTCGTCGGGCACGCTGAACACGCAGGCCTCATCGACCGCCGCATGCTGGTAGAGCACGGCCTCGACCTCCGAGGGATAGACGTTGAAGCCGCCGCTGATCACCATGTCCTTCTTGCGATCGACGATGTAGATGTAGCCCTCGTCGTCTGCACGCGCGAGGTCGCCGGTGTGATAGCGGCCGTTCTTCAGCACTTCGGCCGTGAGTTGGGGGGCACGCCAGTAGCCCGCGAACACATCGGCCCCGCCCACCACGATCTCGCCGATCTCGCCGGCCGCCACGGGTTGCCCGTCGTCGTCGCAGATGTCGACCTGCGACTCCAGGAAGGGGCGGCCGCACGAGGCCAGGCGTCCGGGCATCGCGGCCCGCGCGAACAGGTGGTCGTCCACGCTCAGGCCGCACACGCCGGATGTGGTCTCACCCGCGCCGTAGCCCTGGGAGAGCACCGGCCCGAACACGTCCATCGCCTGCATGATGCGGGCCGGCGCCATGGGCGCGGCGCCGTAGCCCAGCCGGTGCAGGTCGGGCAGCGGGCGGTACTGGCCCTGTACTTCGGCCAGCAGCATGTTGATCATGGTGGGCACCATGAAGGTGTGGGTGACGCGCTCGCGCTTCATCTCGGCGATGAAGCGCGCGGGCTCGAAGCCGGCGAACAGGCGGATGGTCGCGCCGCTGCACAGGGCCGGCACCAGCTGCATGCCCGACGCATGCGTGATCGGCCCGACCAGGCCCAGCAGGTCGCCGGGACGCGGGTTGTCGGCGCGCATCAGGAACTTGCGCAGTTGCGCGAGCCGATTGCCGAAAGTCTGCATGGCGGCCTTGAGCACGCCGCTGGAGCCCGAGGTGTAGTGCAGCACCGCGAGTTCGTCCGCATGCACCCGCGCCGCGGTGAAGCTGTCGCTGGCCCGGGCCATCTGGCCCTCGTAGGATGCGGGCGTGTCTTGGGCGGCGTCGAGCAGCAGCAGGCGCGGCGCAGCCCCCTTCAGGTGCGGCAGGAAGCTCTCGGCCCGCTCGGCGGTCGTCACGACCAGCGCGGCCTCGCTGTTGGCGATGACCTCGGCCACCTCGACGGGCGCAAGCCGGGAATTCATCGGCGCTTTCACCAGCGCGGCCTTGTAGCAGGCCAGCTCCAGTTCGACGATCTCGATGCAGTTGGGCAAATACACGCCCACGCGCTCGCCGCGCTGCAGGCCGAGGCCGCACAGCGCATTGGCCAGCCGGTTGGAGCGCTGCTCCAGTTGTTGGTAGGTGACGGCGCGCGCAGCGCTCGTGACGGCAAGGCGCCTGGCGTGGATGCGCGCGGCACGGGATACGAGCGCGCCGACATTGGCGATCTCATGGGTGGCTGGGGGCAGCAAAGTTGTCTCCTTCATGCGCGTGCCACGAGCACGCGGTGCGGACGACTTTCGCAGCAGACGGCGCCGAACAACAAATACCGATTGATGATGCGCGGCCATCAAAAAAGATGATGGCCTGCCCGGCGACTTGCGCCCGGCGCTATGGCCCGGTCGCCTTGCCGCGCTTGCCGTACAGAAACTCGGCCTCCCAGCGGCCGGCGTCGATCAGCGCCCGGGTCTCATCGACCAGCACCTCCATCACGGCACGCGTCGCGGGGTCAGGCTCGCGGGCCGAGGGCGTCGCGAGAAAGTAGGTTCGCGCCAGATCCGGCTGCACCACCCGGGCTGCGAGCCAGCCGTTGCCGGCGGGCGGTGCATCGGCCATCGCGCAGGCCGGCGAGAAGGTGAATCCGGCGCCGGCGAGGTACAGCGAGCGGATGACGCGGGCCGAATCATGCTCGTGCGCGATGTTGAGTTCGAGGCCTAGGTCGTTCGCCGCCGCCTCCACGCTCGCGCGAATGCTGAAGCGTCGCGACTGCAGCACGAGCGGCAGGCCGGCGGCTCGCGCGAACGGCAGCACGGGGCGCTGCACCGCCGCAGGCTTGCCACGCCCTTGTCTCTTCCCGCCAGGCGAAGGCAGCGTCATCGAAGCAACCTCTCCGCTCGCGTCGTAGCCGCAGATGAACATCGGCTCGCGCACGAAGGGCTTCACGTCCAGTCCGTTGAGATATTCAGTATCGACCAGCAAGCCGATGTCCGCGCGACGGTCGACCATGGCCTTGCGCACCATCAGGCTCAGGTCGTCGATGACGAACACGCGGATGCGCGGATGCGTGCGTTTGAGCCGGGCCAACACGGGGCCGAGCAGCAGCGAAGACAGCAGGAACGGCACCGCGACCGTCACCGAGCCCTCCGGTCCCTCGGGCGGGCGCTGCAGGCGATCGCGCATTGCGGCGGCATCGGACAGCAGCTTGCGCGCATCCTGGTAAAGCTGCAGGCCGGCAGCCGTGGGCGTGACACCCGCATGCGAGCGCTCGAAGAGCTGCGTGCCGAGCTCGACCTCCAGCTTCTTGATCTGGGCCGTCAGCGCCGGCTGCGCGACATAGAGGGCCACGGCGGCGCGCGACAGGCTGCCTGCTTCGAGCACGGCGATGAAGTAGCGGAGGGATCGGAGTTCCATGGGCTTCCGATTCTGACCCGAAGGCCAGCCGCCGCAGGCGCGGTCTTCAGCCGCAGACGCTGCGCCCTTCAGGCGAGCTGCGCAGCCGGTTCAGGAAGACGAGCTGCGCCCGCGCGCTCTCGCTGCCCTGCGCCGCCGCGCGGTGCATCCAGGTGCGCGCCTCGCAGCGGTCGGCCTTCACGCCGGAGCCATAGAGCGTCGGGCCGGTCAGCAGCACCATGCCCAGCATCTCCTGCGCCTGTGCATGGCCTTCGTTCGCCGCCTGCCGCAGCATGTCGACCATGGTGCCGTAGTCGCGATCCGACTGGGCTTCGAGGGCCAGCTGGAAGCGCTGCTCCGCGTGCAGCTGCGCGCTCGCGTCGTTCGGCTGCGCGGCGCACAGCGCGGCCACGACGCACAGCGTGCCCGACAGGGCAATGCGCCAGCGCAGGGACCAGCTGGCGATCTGGTTGAGTTCGGATGACATCGGCAAGCTCCGCGAATGAGATGGCATGCATCGTCTCTCCGCGGCGCCGATGGGAAAAGCTGGAATTGGCTCAGGCGGCCTCAGCCTTCGCCTGAGCCTTCTTCTGCCTGGCGGCTTCAGAAGATCGCGAGCACCGCTGCGTTCACGAAGTAGCCGCCGACGATCAGGAACACGAACAGCAGCGCGCCCAGCTTCAGCGGTTGCACGCCGGCGCGGCGCAGGCTGGCCGCGCTGGTGCGCAGGCCCATCGCGGCCATCGCGGTGGCGAGCAGCAGCGTGTCGAGCTGAACCAGCCCTGCCACCAGCGATTGCGGCAGCAGGTCGAGCGAATGCACTGCGCTCATCACGATGAACAGCACCGCGAACCATGGCACGCGCACCTGCCGGCAGCAGGCCTTGAAGCTGGTCGCGCCCTTTGCCGCGGCAGCGGCCTGGAACGACAGCACCATGAGGAAGGGGGCCAGCATCATCACACGCAGCATCTTCTCGACCACGGCGGCGTTGGCCGCGGCCGGCCCGATGGCGTCGCCCACGGCAACGACCTGCGCCACCTCGTGAATGGTCGAGCCCGCGAACAGGCCGAAGGCGTGCTCCGACAGCCCCAGGTATGGAAAGACCAGCGGGTACAGCACCATCGACAGCGTGCCGAACACCACCACCGTGGCCACAGCGATTGACACCTTGTGCTCTTCGCCGCGCACCACAGGCTGCGTCGCCATGACGGCGGCGGCGCCGCAGATGGCGCTGCCCGCGCCGATGAGCGCGGCGGTCTGCCGGTCGAGCCCCAGCCAGCGCGTGCCGACGTACACGGCGACGCTGAAGGTCAGCGCCACCATCGCCGCGCCGATCAGCAGGCCCGGCCAGCCGACCGCGCCGATGTCGTGCAGCGAAATGCGAAAACCGTAGAGCACGATGCCCGCGCGCAGCAGCGTGCTGCGCGCGAAGTCCACACCCGCCCCGGCCGAGTCGGCCACCGAAGGAAACACCGTGTTCCCCGCGAGCATGCCCAGCGCGATGGCCAGCGTGAGCGCACTCAGGCCCAGCTGCACCATCAAGCCCCACTGCGACATCAGCGCCGCCGCGGCAGCCAGCAAGGCGGCCAGCAACAGGCCGGGGCCGCGCGTGCGAACGAAGGAGAAGCCGGGCAACGAAGCAACGAGGGAGTACATGGCCCCGAGGTTAGAAACTGGCGCCACATGAGTCAAAGACATAAACTTCACCAATGCATGAATTTTGGTTATGGCAATGAATTTGCACCTGCTGCGCCTCTTCGTCGCCGTGGCGGAGTCGGGCAGCTTTTCCCGCGCGGCCGAGGGTCTGTGGATCAGCCAGCCGGCGGTGTCCAAGGGCATCCGGGAGCTGGAACACCAGCTCGACCTGACGCTGATCGAACGCGGCACGGGCAAGGGCTTTCGGCTGACCGAGGCGGGTGCATCGCTGCTCACGCATGCGCGCGGCATCTTCGCGATGGAACGCGCCGCGCTCGACGACGTGCGCGCGCGTGTCGGCGTGCAGCGCGGCAGTCTGACCATCGGCGCCAGCACCACGGTCGCGAGCTACTGGCTGCCGCCTTACGTGGCGGCCTTCTGCGCGGCCTACCCGGCGGTGGTGCCGCGCGTGACGGTGGGCAACACGCAATGGGTGTGCGAGCAGCTGCTCGAATGCCGCATCGACATGGCGCTGGTGGAAGGCCGCGTGGACGAGGAGCGCATCGAGGTCAGCGAATGGAAGGCCGATCCGCTGACCGTCGTGGTGGCCACGGGCTCCGAACTGCCGCGCCGCGCGGTGACGGCCGAGGCGCTGGGACGGCAGAACTGGATCCTGCGCGAACCGGGCTCGGGCACGCGGCAGGCGACCGAGGCGCTGTGCGCGGCCAACGGCATCGCCGCCCTGCCCTGGATGGAGATGGCGAGCAACGAGGCCATCGCGCGCACCGTGGCCAGCGGCGTCGGCATCTCGATGCTGCCGCGCGTGGTGGTGGCCGACATGCTGGCGCTGGGCACGCTGCGCGAGCTGAAGCTGGCGGGCGCATCCGTGCTGTCGCGTCCGCTCTACCGGCTGGCCTTGAAGAGCAGGCCGCTGGCGCCGGCGGCCCTCAAGATGACGCAGCTGCTGGAGCGCAAGGCGCCGTCACCGGCACGCGCGCCCCGCGGCTAGCGAAGCAGATCAGTTGTTCGCGCTCAGGTCCATCAGCATGCGCGACAGCAGGTAGAGGCGCGGCACCACGCTCTCGACCTCGGCGTACTCCTCCGGCGTGTGGATGCCCCCGCCCACGATGCCGAAGCCGTCGAGCACCGGCACGCCGACGCCCGCCACCAGGCTGGCGTCGGCCGCACCGCCGCTGCTCTCGATGGTGAGCTTCTTGCCGATCTCGGCGTAGATGCCCTCAGCCATCTTCACCAGCTTCTCGGATGCGGGCAGGCGCGGCATCGGCGGCAGGCCGCGCACGAGGCGCACGCGCACCTCGGTCTCGGGAATCAGCTTGTTCTGCGCGATGCGCACAAGGTCTTTCTCGACACGGTCGAACTCTTCCGGCGTGGCTGCGCGCACGTCGCCCTTGGCGCTCGCGGTGGCGGGGATCACGTTGGTCGGTCCGTTGGCCGTGAGCACGGTGAAGTTGACCGTGGTCTTCTTCACCGGGTCGGCCGTCTTCGACAGCTGCAGCACCTGGTGCGCGACTTCCATCGCGGCATTGCGGCCGGCCTCGGGCGCCACGCCGGCGTGCGCGGCCACGCCCTTGACCTCGACCAGCGCGGTGGCAGAGCCCTTGCGCTCGACCACGAGGCCGTCGGCCGGGCGGCCCGGCTCCAGGTTCAGCGCCACGTCGTGCTCCTTGGCGATGCGCTCGATCAGCGCGCTGGTGCCGACGGAGCCCGTTTCCTCGTTGGTGTCGAGCAGGAAGGTGATCTGCCCATAGTCCTTGAAACCGATCTGCTGCAGGATCTTCAGCGCATAGAGACCGGCGACCACGCCGCCCTTGTCGTCCATCACGCCGGGGCCGTAGGCGCGGCCGTCCTGGATGTAGAAGGGCTTGGCGGCGGCCGTGCCGTCCTTGAACACGGTGTCCATGTGGGCGAGGATCAGGATCTTCTTCTTGCCCTGGCCGGTGAACGTGGCCACCACGTTGGTGCCGGGGTGCGGGTCGGCGGGAAAGGTCTCGATGCGCGCGCCGAGCTTGCGCAGTTCGCCGACCGCCATCTCGCGCACCTTGTCGAGCCCTTCGGTGTTGGCCGAGCCCGAGTCGATGTTGACCATGCGCTCGAGCATCTTGAGCGCCTCGTCCTTGTACTGCGTGGCCGCGTCGAGTGCGCCCTGGTGCGGCTTCTGGGCCAGGGCATTGCCGCCGGCCAGCAGCGCGCATGCGAGCACCACGCCGTGGCAGAGGGCACGCAGCGGCGCCGGGTTCCTGGTGAACTTGGAGGACGAGCGCTTGGAAGAAATCATGAGTTCCGTTCTGTTGTTCGCTGATGTTCGACGAAGAAAAGCCTGCTCCTCGCGAGGCGAGGGCAGGCTATCACCCGCATTCCGCGCGGGTCAAGCGAACAGGGAGAACGGACAGCCGGGCCGGTGGCTTAGCAGCAACGGCCCTTGCCGGCGCCGTAGCGCGCCTCCAGCCGTTCGCGAAAGAAGGTCTCGTAGCTCATGGGCGGCTGGTCCGGGTGCGTGGCCGCCATGTGGGTCAGGTAGGCGTCGTAGTCGGGCATGCCGACCATGAGCCGCAGCGACTGCTTGAGCGAGCGCGCAAAGTAGCGCCCGGCTTCCGGCAATGCGAGGCCCATGGCTTCAGCGCGCGGCCGATGCGGCCAGCGGCTCGAACGGCGTCTCTTGCGTGGTCGGCCGGTTGGCCGCGCGCGCCGCCAGGCAGGCCTTGATGCTGTAGACCAGCACGCTCAGCACCACGAAGATGAAGAGCGCGCACAGTGCCGCATCCAGCCGGTCGTTGAACACGATGCGCGACATGGCCTCGGGCGTCTTGGCCGGTGCCACCAGCACGCCGTTGGCAATGCCCTCGGTGTACTTGGCCGCGTGCGACAGGAAACCGATCTTCGGGTCGGCCGAGAAGATCTTCTGCCAGCCCGCGGTGAGCGTGCAGGCCAACAGCCACGCGGCCGGCGCGGCGGCCACCCAGGCGTAGCGTTCGCGCTTCATGCGAAACAGCACCACCACGCCCAGCATCAGCGCCACGGCGGCCAGCATCTGGTTGGAAATGCCGAACAGCGGCCACAGCGTGTTGATGCCGCCCAGCGGATCGACCACGCCCTGGTACAGGAAGTAGCCCCAGGCCGCCACGCACAATGCCGTGGCCACGAGATTGGCCGGCAGCGAATCGGTGCGCTTGAGCGCGGGCACGAAGCTGCCCAGCAGGTCCTGCAGCATGAAGCGGCCGGCGCGCGTGCCGGCGTCTACCGCCGTGAGGATGAACAGCGCCTCGAACAGGATCGCGAAGTGATACCAGAAGGCCATCATGGCCTGCCCGCCGATCACCTGGTGCAGGATGTGGGCCATGCCCACCGCCAGCGTCGGCGCGCCGCCGGTGCGGCCAAGAATGGTGGTCTCGCCCACGTCCTTGGCGGTCTGCATCAGCATCTCGGGCGTGATCACGAAGCCCCAGCTCGAGATGGTCTGCGCCGCCTGCTGCGCGGTGCTGCCCACCAGCGCGGCCGGGCTGTTCATCGCGAAGTAGATGCCCGGCTCGATGCACGAGGCAGCCACCAGCGCCATCACCGCCACGAAGGACTCGGCCAGCATGCCGCCGTAGCCGATGAAGCGCGCATGGCGCTCGTTGTCGAGCATCTTGGGCGTGGTGCCCGACGAGATGAGCGCGTGAAAGCCCGAGACGGCGCCGCAGGCGATGGTGATGAACAGGAACGGGAACAGGCTGCCCGACCACACCGGGCCGTTGCCCTGAGCGAACTGCGTGACCGCCGGCATCTGCAGCGTGGGCATCACGAACACGATGCCGATGGCCAGCGCGATGATGGTGCCGATCTTCAGGAAGGTCGACAGGTAGTCGCGCGGCGCCAGCAGCAGCCACACCGGCAGGCTCGCGGCGACGAAGCCGTAGCCCACCAGCATCCAGGTCAGCGCCTTGCCGTCGAAGGTGAAGAGCGGCGCCCATTCGGGGCTCTGGCTCACGGCTTGGCCGCCGAAGATGGCCAGCATCAGCAGCACGAAGCCGATCAGCGACACCTCGCCGATGCGCCCCGGGCGGATGTAGCGCAGATACACGCCCATGAAGAGCGCCACCGGCACCGTGGCCGCCACCGTGAAGGTGCCCCACGGCGATTCGGCCAGTGCCTTCACCACGATGAGCGCCAGCACCGCCAGGATGATGATCATGATCATGAAGGTGCCGAACAGCGCGATCATGCCGGGCACCACGCCCATCTCCTGCTTGACGAGGTCGCCCAGCGAGCGGCCGTCGCGCCGCGTGGAGATGAAGAGAATGATGAAGTCCTGCACCGCGCCGGCGAACACCACGCCCGCCAGCACCCACAGCAGGCCGGGCAGGTAGCCCATCTGCGCGGCAAGCACCGGGCCCACCAGCGGGCCTGCGCCGGCAATGGCCGCGAAGTGGTGGCCGAACAGCACGTTCTTGTCGGTCGGCACGTAGTCCAGGCCGTCGTTGTGGCGGTGCGCGGGCGTCTTGCGGTTGCCGTCCAGGCCCAGCACCTTGTCGGCGATGAAGAGGCTGTAGTAGCGGTAGGCGATCAGGTAGGTGCAGATCGCGGCGGCCACCACCCAGAGGGCGTTGACGCTTTCACCTCGGGTCAGGGCCACGGTGCCGAGCGCGAATGCGCCGACCACGGCCACGACCAGCCACACCAGGTGGCGTCGGATGCTTTGCATGGGAATGTCTCCAAGATTGAACCCGGGGAGTTTTCCCGTGCGAGCGCCGCGGCGCATCCGTCGGACCGCGTGGGCCGGGCGCGTGGCTTTGCGTAATGGAAAACCCGGATACCCGTGGCGGAGGTCTGCCGTTCAATGCCTGCGGACCTACACGCACGAACCGGACCAAGCCGGAACAATAGGGGTCTGTCTTCAACAAGCGAGCCAGCCGATTGACCGACACCGCTTCCCTTCCTCCACGCCAGGCAAGCCAGACGCAGGTGCGCTGCTGCATCGCGGGCGGCGGCCCCGCCGGCATGGTGCTCGGCCTGCTGCTCGCCCGGGCCGGCGTGCCGGTCGTGGTGCTGGAGAAGCACCTGGACTTCCTGCGCGACTTTCGCGGGGACACCGTGCATCCGTCGACCCTCGAGATATTGCACGAACTGGGCCTGCTCGATGCGTTCCTGCAGCGCCCGCATGATCGCATCGAGCAACTGCGCGCCACCTTCGAGGGCCAGAGCTTTCCCGTGGCCGACTTCACCCACCTGCCCTCGCACAGCAAGTTCCTGGTGCTGATGCCGCAGTGGGAGTTCCTGGACTTCATGAGCGACGAGGCGCGGCGCTATCCGGGCTTCGAGCTGTGGACCGACGCCGAAGCCATCGGCCTGCTGCAGGACAAAGGGCGCGTCAACGGCGTGAAGGTGCGGCGCGGGCGCCGGGCCGGGCAGCCGCAGGACGTGGAACTGCATGCCTCGCTGGTGGTCGCGTGCGACGGCCGCCATTCCACGCTGCGCGACGCCGCCGCGCTGCCGCACATCAGCTACGGCGCGCCGATCGACGTGCTGTGGATGCGCATTCCCAAGGAAAGCGGCGACCCGGAGGCGACGGCCGGGCACATCGCCGGCGGACACTTCCTCGTGACGCTGAACCGCGGCGACTACTGGCAGTGCGCATTCGTGATTCCCAAGGGCGGGCACGCCGCATTGCAGGCGCGGGGCATCGACGCCTTCCACGCCGAGATCGCCAAGATCGCGCCCTTCTTCGCCGACCGGCTGCCCAAGGCGCTGCCCGACTGGAATGCGGTGCAGCTGCTCGAGGTGACGGTCGACAGGCTCGAGTCGTGGTCGTGCAAGGGCATGCTGTGCATCGGCGACGCGGCGCACGCCATGTCGCCGGTGGGCGGCGTCGGCATCAACCTGGCCGTGCAGGACGCGGTGGCCGCGGCCAACCTGCTGGCCCCGATGCTGGCCGGCACGGCCACCGACAAGCAGATCGACGACATGTTGCCGCAACTGCAGCGGCGAAGGGAATGGCCGGTGCGCGTGACGCAGGCGGCGCAGCGCATGGTGCAGGACCGCGTGCTGATGCCGGTGCTCGGCGGCAAGGTGACGGCGGTGGCGGGTCATGTGCCGTGGCCGCTTCGAATGCTGTCGCGCTGGCCCGTGCTGCGCAGGCTGCCGGCGCGGGCCGTGGGACTGGGCGTGCGGCCGGAACACGTGGCGTCGCCGCGCCGATCTTTATGAATTTTTTACGCGCGGCCATCGGCATTCGATGCCGTTTTTATGCGCGTCTTTCGATACTCCATTCACTCCAGCACAAGAGTGAGCAATGGACATCGTTTGGTTGGCCGCCCCCGCGGCTTTGTGGGTCGTCTCGGCAGAGACGCTGGTGAGGCTTTACCGCCTCGACAAACCGCGCAGGCTGCGCATGCCGCGTGATGGCGCATGACATGGCACTGAACGCAACGCTCTGGTATCGCGCGGCGGCCTGGGCCCGGCAGGCACAGGCACGGCCCGACATGACGCTCTACTGGTCGTGCTGCGGCGCACCGGCGCTCGACGAACAGACCATGCTCGGCCACGTCGAGACGGGCAACGTCCTCGTGGCATCGTGCGGCCATTGCGGCGCCAGGTGGATGAGCATTTCACAGGCCGAAGACCCGAGCGACTGGCGCCCGCTGAACGCCGACGACACCATCGCCATCCGCATGGCCGGCGACATCACGCGGGCCGCATTGCTCAATGCCTGGGCACGCATGGACGAACGAACGGGCTGGCGCCGAAGAAAAGAGCGCGACGCGGAAGACTGAGGGGACGGGCAACGCGCCCGGGGCATGCTCGATGCCCGGTCAGGGCCGCCGTGCCTGCGTCGGCTGGCGCGACCAGTACACGCCGTCCAGCCGGTCGAGCCGCACCTCGCCGCCCGTGGACGGCGCGTGCACGAAGCGGCCACCGCCCACGTAGATGCCGGCATGCGTCGGCGTGGACGAACCGAACAGCACCAGGTCGCCCGTGCGAAGCGCCGACATGGCCACCGGCTGCCCGAAGCCCGACATGCGCGCGACCGTGCGCGGCGGCGATTGCCCGACGCTGTTGAGATAGACGTAGCCGATGAGCCCGCTGCAATCGAAGCCGCCGTCCGGCGTGTTGCCGCCATAGCGGTACGGCGTGCCGACCAGCCCCAGCGCGTGGATGGCGATGCTGTTCGACTGCTCGTCCGTGAGCGGCGTGCTGGAGGGAATCGAAGGTGCGGGGCCTCGTCCCTGGCGCGGGCCCGGAGGGCTTGCGCAGCCCACCAGCAAAAGGCAGGCACCGATGACGAGGATTTGAAGCAGCCGATGTGGCGCGGGCATGCTGGAGCGTGGCGTTGACACAGGTGCGTCGGACATGTCGGATGGCTGAGCTTGTGAACGTGCACGGACTCTAGCGCGTCACGCGTCCGCTTCCTGAAGAAGAGGCCACGCCCTCCGGGGTCTGCGCTGCTGCGCCGACACCGCGGAGGGAGAAGATGCAAAAAAGAATGACGCGAGGCGTGCCGCTTACTTGGCGGCGACAGCGTTGACCGCGTCCTTCAGCGCCTTGCCGGCGGTGAACTTGGGCGCCTTGCTGGCCTTGATGGTCATCGGCTCGCCGGTCGACGGGTTGCGGCCCGTGCGCTCAGGGCGGCTTGCCACGGCGAAGGTGCCGAAGCCGATCAGTTGCACCGTGTCGCCAGCGGCCAGGGCGCGCGACAGGTTTTCGATCGCAGCGTCGAGGGCGCGGCCGGCATCGGCCTTGCTGAGGTTCGTGTCCGTGGCGATGGCGGCGATGAGTTCGGTCTTGTTCAAAACGGGATGCTCTTTCTTCAATCAAGCGGTTGGAAAAAACGGTAGCGAGAAAGCGCTACCGGGGACCGAACTTTAAACGCCCCGGCGGCGGGTGGCGGCACTCATGCGTTGCAAGAGTGAAACATCTGGGCAGATGCGGGCCATCTGCCGGTCAATAAATTGCCCAAGCGCGGCGTCTTGACGATCGAAGTCGTGCCGCATAACATCCGCGCCGCAGTCGCTCCAGCAGCGCTGCCGTAGGCGTTACCGTCATCCAACGCGTCCTTTGTCGAGAGGATCCCAGCAGGGAGTGTCTCGATGCAAAGAACGCTGCCGCATGACGCCACACACAACCGCCGAACTCATTCGCCCGCTCGGGCACTGCGCTTGCGCGGGCCTCGACCCCGCCGCTTTCCTCCCATTCTTCCGGACTTGTTCGCCGCCGTTCGCAGCTCGCGATGCGCCGGCCGGGAATTTCCGCCTTTGCGAAATTGCGCGCGGCATGCGGCCGCCCGCGAACAGCCTCGACCGCAGGAGCAATGAATCATGAAAATGACAGGCAACACCATCCTCATCACCGGCGGCAGCAGCGGCATCGGCCGCGCGCTTGCGCAAGCCTTTCACGACCGGGGCAACCGCGTCATCGTCACCGGACGGCGCAAGGCCCTGCTCGACGAGATCGCGAAGGCCCGGCCGGGCCTCATCGGATTGCCGCTCGACCTGGACGCCCCCTCATCCCTGGCCAACCTTGCGAGCGAGGTTCGGTCGCGCTACCCGGAACTCAACATGCTGATCGCCAACGCGGGCATATCGCGGACGGAAGACATGACTTCCGACGCCTGGGATGTCTCGACCGCGCGCGCGATGGTCGAGACCAACATCATGGGCGTGCTGCAGGTCGTGGCGGCGTTCCTGCCGATGCTGAGGGTCCGGCCCGACGCAACGATCATCGCGACCAGCTCCAACCTCGCCTTCGTGCCCCGCGCCGACTTTCCAACCTATTGCGCGAGCAAGGCCTTCCTGCACTCGTGGCTGCAGTCGCTGCGGCATCAGTTGCGCAAGGTTCCCGTCCGGGTGCTCGAGCTGGCGCCGCCCTATGTGCAGACGGAACTCACCGGCACGCAGCAGGCGGCCGATCCGCGCGCGATGCCTGTGGCGGAGTACGTGGCCGAGGTGCTGGAGTTGCTTGAAAAAGGCGAGCATGAACGCGGCGAGGTGCTGGTCGAACGCGACCGGGCACGGCGCTGGGCCGAGCGGGATGGTCGCTACGTGGCAACGTTTGCCGCGATGAATCCCGACTGAAATTCGTCCCGATTGCCGCCTTCTCTTTCCTGAACTCTACCAACAGCCTTGCCGCCTCCAAGCGCCTCCAAGAGAGCCCCGCTCGCTAAACTGCGGCATCCCTTTTCGCAGGAGACGGCCCCATGACCCGAGTACTGGTGCGCAGCTTCGGTGTTTCGCTCGACGGCTTTGCCGCAGGTCCGGACCAGAGTCTGGAACAACCGCTGGGCGTTCGCGGTCCGGAGCTCATGGACTGGTTCTTTCCCACGCGCGTCTGGCAGCAGATGCACAAGACGGGCGAAGCCAACGGCGAGACCGGCATCGACAATGAAATCGCCGAACAAGGCTTCGCCGAGATGGGAGCCTGGATCATCGGGCGCAACATGTTCGGGCCGGTGCGCGGTCCCTGGCCCGACGAGAGCTGGAAAGGCTGGTGGGGCGACGAGCCTCCGTATCATGTGCCGGTCTTCGTGCTGACCCACCATGCCCGCGCGCCCCTGGCGATGCACGGCGGCACCACCTTCCACTTCGTCACTGGTGGCATCCACGATGCACTGGCGCAGGCGCGGGCCGCCGCGGGCACGCGTGACGTGCGCGTGGGCGGCGGCGTGGCCACCGTGCGCGAATATCTGAAGGCCGGGCTGATCGACGAACTGCACCTGGCCGTAAGGCCGGTGCTGCTGGGCAAGGGCGAGGCGCTGTTCGCAGGCCTGGATCTGCCGGCGCTGGGCTACAGCTGCGAACGGCAAGTGGCAGGCGAGCGCGCCACGCACATGTTCCTGCGCCGCGGCGCGCCTTGACGTGGGAAGAGTCGCTCTGGTAGCGACAGGGTCCCGCCACGTCGTCCCCCGAACGGCCAATCCTGGCCGATGGTGTTGAACAACTCGGTGCGGCCTCCGCTGGATGCGTTCCCACAGGTCATGACGCCCTGGCCCTTCGTCGTCCGCTTCTCCTGCGCGATTCTGCGAGATTGATTTGTGACTTTGGCAGCGCGGGATCAGTGGCGCGCAGGATGAGTTCTTGCTGGCTGCCTCAGCGCAGAACCTCAGGCGAATGGCGAAGTGTCAGCGGCCATCTGAAGCAGATACGGCAACACAGATGAAGCAACGCGGGGAGCCAAGGCCGCCAATTCTTCTTTAGTGCGTAAAATTATGGGCACTATATCAATTAAATAAATATAAGGCGCAAAATTTTGGACTTTAACCTGGCAACCCCTGCCGAAGTATGCGTTGAGCTCGGCGAACGGCTTAAGGCGGCTCGGCTAGCCAAAGGCATTCAGCAAGCGGAACTGGCATCCCGTGCGGGCGTTTCTCGCAACACGTTGCTGGCGCTGGAATCCCACGGGCAAGGCTCGATGGCAACACTTGTTCGGGTTGCTTCGGCGCTGGGCCTCGTTGACCAGCTGCAGCCACTCTTTGTCGTTCGGGTTCAGAGTATTGCGCAGCTGGAAGCGCGGGCAGCGCCGGCGCCGCAGCGCATCCGCAAGCCCGCCAAGAAAGCCAAGCCATGAAACGTGTCGACGTCTACTACGAAGGCTGGGGAGAGCGTTGGCTTCTTGGAAGCTTGGCGCACGGAAGCGGGGAAATCTTGTTTGAGTACAGCCCGCAAGCTTTGGAACAAAAACTGGAGCTTTCTCCAATCAAGCTCCCGCTGCAAGCCGCGGCCTTCTCCAGGTTTCCTCCGGAACAGCATCGCTTGCCCGGCCTTATCGCGGACAGTCTTCCCGACGGGTGGGGGATGCTGCTGATGGACCGCTACTTCCGAAAGAACGGTGTCGAGGTCTCCAAGGTATCTCCGCTCGACCGATTGGCGTTCCTGGGGCATCGCACGATGGGTGCCTTGACGTACGAGCCAGCGCAGACACTGGCCGCCACGACTGGCACCGTAGACATTCTTCAGCTTGCGCAGCAGGCACACCAGGTCATGAGTGGCAAGGACAGCAAGCTGCTTGCCGAGCTGGTCTTGATGGGAGGGTCTCCGCACGGGGCAAGACCCAAGGTCCTGGTGGACTACTGCGCTGCTACGGGGGAGATGGGGACGCAGGGTGTCATGAATGGACGCCCTTGGCTGGTGAAGTTCCAGTCGCAAGGAGAGCACAAGGAAGTGTGCGCCATTGAGAACTGCTATGCAGCCCTGGCACGAGACTGCGGATTGGATGTTCCTCCCACGCAATACTTTGATATTGCTCCCAGGCTCGGGGGATTCGGCATCGCCCGCTTCGACGTGGACAACGGAATGCGGGTACCGGTCCATACCTTGGCCGGCGCGATGAATGCAGACTTCCGCCTGCCAGGGACGCTGGACTATCTGACCTTCTTGCGGGTCACTCGCAATCTCACGCGGGATGAGCGCGAAGTGGAAAAGGGTTTCGCGCGTGCAGTGTTCAATGTCGTCTTCAATAACCGTGATGACCATCCCAAGAACTTTTCGTTCAGGCTCGACAGTGAGCGCCACTGGAAACTGTCGCCTTCGTATGACCTGACCTATTCGCAGGGCCCGGGCGGATACCACCAGATGGACGTCATGGGCGAAGCGCAGGCAGTGACACGCAAGAACATGCTTGAGCTTGCCATTCGGGCGGACATCTCCACGCAGAAGGCGTTGGCGCATCTGGACAGGCACCTGGCTGTCGCCGGCGACTTCGCCACGACACTCAAGGCCGCAAAGGTAAGGCCGGCCACCGTCAAAGACTTGGCAGCCCAGGTCGCGGCCAACATTCAGCGTTTGAAGTAGCCTCGCCTCCCGCACAGCAAGCGAGAAAATGCCACCAGAGGCCACCAGAGGCCACCCGGGCTGGCCGACTTTCCGGCCAGCCACGTCAATGGCCGCGCATTGTCCGAGGGCTACTTGCCGAACAATCCGGTCACGCGCTGCCATGTACGCAGCATGAAGCCGGCGCGCTCCACGTCAGCCTGCGCAACCAGCGGTGCTTCTCCCACCGCTTTGCCGTTCGACTCCGCGACCACCTTGCCGATCACCGCGCCCTTGGCCACCGGCGCCTCCAGCTTCGGATTGATCTGCACGGAGGTGTTCACTTTCTGGCCGCGCGGCACCGTCACCGTCCAGGGCGCTCCCAGGCCCGCGGCAACGGTATCGGCCTTGCCGAAGCGGACGTTGGTCGTCGTGACCACGGTGTTGGACTGAATGGGGGTGGCCTTCTCGAAGTTGCCGTACCCCCACCCGAGGAGCGCGCGGGTTTCGTCGGCGCGCGCCTGCGCGCTGTTGGTGTTGAGAATCACGGTGATCAGGCGCATGCCGTTGCGCTTGGAGGAAGTCACGAGGCAGAAGCCCGCTTCCTGGGTATGTCCCGTCTTCAGCCCGTCGACCGTGGGGTCGGTGTAGAGCAGCGCATTGCGATTTCCCTGCTTGATCCCGTTGTACTTGAACTCGCGCTCCGCGTAGATCGGGTAGTACTCCGAACTGTCGCGGATGATCGCGCGCGCCAGGATCGCGAGGTCGCGCGCGGACGACTTGTGATCGGGATCGGGCAGGCCCGTGGAGTTCACGAAATGCGTGTGCGTCATGCCCAGGCGCTGGGCTTCGGCATTCATGAGTTTGGCAAAGCCCTCCTCGGTGCCGGCCATGTGCTCGGCGATCGCCTTGGACGCGTCATTGCCCGACTGGACGATGATGCCGCGCAGGATGTCGATCACGGTGGCCTGGCTGTTCAGCGGCAGGTACATGCAGGACTCGGTGCTCGAGCCGCGGCACCAGGCGTTCTGGCTGACCGAGACGAGATCGTCCTTCTTGAGCTTGCCCGAGCGAAGTGCCTGCTCGACCAGGAAGCTGGTCATCATCTTGGTCAGCGACGCCGGCGGCAGCGGTTCGTCGGGATTGGCCGAGGCCAGCACCTCGCCAGAATCGAAGTCCATCAGCAGCCACGCCTTGGCCGGCAACGCCGGCGGTCCGCCGGCTACGGCCGATTGGCCGGCCACCGGTGCCTGGGCAGGCGCGGCGGCGGCGGGCTTCTTGTGGGCTGCAGGCTTGGCCGCATGGGAGGCCGCGAAAGCGGGTGTGCCAGAAACCAGGGCGCCCGTGGCGATTGCGAAGGCGAGCGGGAGGATGGAGGGAGTCTTGAATTGCATGGGCATATGGGAGCTGAACGGAGATTCTGGCGGATGAGGCGACTTCGGGGGTGTTGGGCAGATCGAGAATCGCCGCGCGAGTTCGCCATCCAAGTGAACAACCCGGACGCTACCCCATCCGCGCGCCGTCTGAGGCGACGTTTCCAGTCGTTACCCACGCAAGGGCCCATTTCCGGGCCACAGCCGCTTCAGATGGGCGCGGAGGGGCCCGCATGGGGCCTGCCGCGCAGATGCCCCGCGCAGTACGCCAGCGCCTGGTCGAGCACCGTGTCCACGCGCCGCAGCGAGAGCCCCTGGCGAATGGCGACCTCCTGCCTGCTCATCTCGTGCACCCGCAAGCCGACCAGTATCGACCGGTGGCGGTGCGGCAGGTGCCGCATGGCGCGGTCCACGGCCATGACATCGGAGCGCGCCTCCGCGATGTGATGGGGTCCCGGCGCATGGTCCGCGACGCGGGCCAGTTCGGCATCGGCCTCGTGCGCATGCTGGCGCAGCCGGGCGCTGCGCAGGCGGTCCAGCGCGGCATTGCAGGCCGCGCGATACACGTAGGCGTCGGGGTTGCCCACGAGATGGAAGGAATCGATGTCCGCAAGGCGCAGCCACGCATCATGCAGGGCATCGCTCGCAAGGTCCGGGCATCCAAGGTGCCGCGTCAGGCGGCGCACCAGTTGCACGTAGTGACTCGTCACGAATGCACTCAGCGCGGCGCGGCTGCGGTCGGCCATGGCGGCCTCGATGGGTTCCATGATGGCTTCATGTTCGATTGGAAAGCCGGCGCCCCGCCGCATGCGGGGGGCGGCCGGTCCTGGTTGCGCTAGAGCCCGAAGGCGCGCCGTTCGCCCGGCGTGAGCCGCGCCTTCTGGGCCTCGGTGAGCGGGCCATCGCCGACGACTTGCACCGGGCTGTCCTGCCGGTAGCTCACGGGTTCACCGGAAACGCGGCCGGGCTCGCCATCGGTGCGCTCGTTGCCGAAGCCCAGCACCCGCACGGTGAACACCGAAGGCAGCGCCTGGCGCTGCGCGGTGCGTTCGCGCTGCACCGTGTCCTGCGCGGCAATGGCCGCCTGCGAAGCCGCCGCGCTGGCATTCGTGAGCGCACCCACATTCACCGCAGCCACCACCGGCAACCCCGTCGACTGGCCCTTGACCTGGATGTTGGCCGCGTTCACCACCTGCAGCGCCGCGATGTTCACGTTGCCCGACACCCGGATGCCCGCCTCGCCGGCATCGATCGTGCCCAGCGGTGCGATCAGGTCCACGTCGCCGGGCGGCACCTGTGCAATGGGCGCAAGCGTCGCGATGCCAGCGCCGGTGCTGGGCACGTTCGGCGAGAGCTTCACGTTGCCCAGCAGGTCGTATTCGCGCTTGGGCGGCGTGTACACCAGCGTGGTCTTGCTGCCGCGGCCCGCATTGATGTCGCCTTGCGCCGACCACGCGAGGATGTCGCCGCCGAAGGTGGTCATGATCCTCGACAGGCCCAGCAGGATGCTGCCCCGGCTGTACATCTGGATGCTGCCTTCGCCCTGTGTGAGGAGACCGGCCGGGTTCATCGACATGCCGGCGACGGGCGCGACGCCCTCCACGCCCAGGATGCTGGTGC
Source organism: Variovorax paradoxus (assembly GCF_022009635.1). Classification (NCBI taxonomy): domain Bacteria; kingdom Pseudomonadati; phylum Pseudomonadota; class Betaproteobacteria; order Burkholderiales; family Comamonadaceae; genus Variovorax; species Variovorax paradoxus. Next base: position 7,594,367 of record NZ_CP091716.1, on the reverse strand, counting down.
CGCCCGGTGCGAGCAGCTGGATGCCGCCGCCGGCAACGGTACGGATGCCCGCGTTGTTGTCCGTGCCCTGGTAGAGCGTGATGCCGCCGCTGCGCGCGATCGGCGTGCCCGCAGCGTCCTGCGCGGGAAACAGCGCGGCGATCGCCTCGCGACCGCGCAGATAGCTGCCCGAGCGCGCGCTGCTGGCATCGTTGTACTCGCGCCCGCCCGCGGTGAGTTCGGCGTAGAACACTTGCCGCACGAAGATGCGCTGTTGCTCCGGTGCGAGCGTGCGGAAGAAGGCGAGCGCCTCGGCGGGCGATGCGACCAGATGACCGAAGCGCTCACGCAACCACTGCGCGAGTTCGGCCTCGTAGGTCTTCACCACCTTGTCCGGCTGGCCGGCCAGCGTGCCCGAGGCGTCGAAGCGATTCGCCGGATCGAGGTAGCGCGCGGCGAAGCCCGCGAAGTCGCTCGCTCCCTGCCCCGGTGCGCCAGCGCCCAGGCCGGCCTGCACCACGATGCCGGCACCCGGGCGCGTGTCGCCCGATGCCACCGCGCCGATGCTGGTGAGGCTCGACTTGCTGCCCTGGAAGATCTGGCCGCCCGCCGACACTTCCAAGGTGCCGGGACCGGCCACGCTGAAGTTCGCGAACAGTATGTCGCCGCCGGCAGCCAGCATGGACACGTCGGTGGCCGCGTCCTGCACGATCAGGCCGCGGGCGTTGACGATGTCCCCGCCGGCCAGAAGGCGTAAGGGTCTCGCGGACTGGTAGAAGGGAATGGGCGCCAGGCCCGGGCCCAGGCTGAGGTTGGCGAGGCTTCCGAACTCCACGCCCATCACATCGCCGCTCACCGCGTAGATATGGGAAACCGCGCCATCGCTGCCCATGCTGTGGTCGCTGACCGTGTTGGGCCCGAACATGAAGAGATTGCCGCCGGTTCCGGAGTGCGACGGCGGGTTCTCGCCGTAGTTGTAGTTGTAGACCTGGCCCCAGTCCGTCACCCCCAGCCCGCTGAAGTTCCAGTAGTTCGAGGCGATCAGCTGGCTGTTGGCACTGTTGCCCGCGATCCGCCAGCCCGGGCGCAGCGGCGTGGCCATCGTGGAGGCCGGCGCACCCAGCGGCCCGACCGGCGCATGGCCGCCGCTGACGGCGTTGCGAACGTCGCCGCTCACGAGGCCGCGGGCCAGCAGGTCGAGATGGCCACCGGGCACGGGCATCATGAGACCGACCCGATCCGTCACGGCGTAGTAGATGCCGCCCCCCGCGGCCACCGCGCTCACGGTGCCGGGCATGAACTCGGTGCCGCTGTTGACGTCCCACAGGTACGTCGCGCTGTCGATGTTCGGCGCGTTGAACGGCGAGACGTTGCCACCGGCCGAGAACAGGTCGAGCATCGTGCGGTCGGTCCACAGGGTGAACCAGGTGGCCGCCGGGCCGGTCGCACCGTTGCCACTGGCCTGCGTCTCGCTGCGCACGCCGACGCGTCCCGCGTCGACCACCGCGCCCACCGCCAGGTCGCCCAGCGTACGGATGCGCAACGTGCCGTCGCCGGGTGCGAAGCTCACCACGTCGACGGGCATCACGTTGTAGGCGGTGTGCGGATCGACCGCGCGGGGATCGCCGGTATTGGGCGTCGCGAAGTTCTTGAGCACCAGGCTGCCTACGTCGGCCGCGGCCACATGGGTGTCACCGCGCAGGTTGGCGAACATGCCGGCGCGCACCTGTCCGTCGGCCGTGACGTCGAGCGTGCCGCCGCCGGCCGGCGCGAGCGTACCGTCGTCCAGCACGCGGCCGCTTGCGCCCACCACGGCCAGCAAACCGCGCAGCGGAGCGCCCGCCAGGCCGATGTTGCCGCCCGCGCGCACCGTCGCATTGCCGCCGCCGAGTGCGCCCGCACCGGCAAAGCCGGCGAAACCGATCTTCGCCGTGTTGGGCCAGCCGTCGAGCACATAGCTGCCGAAGTTCAGCCCCCAGGCCGTGCGCTGGCCCAGTTCGGCACCGCCCTGACGCCAGAGCCAGTCGCCGCTGGAAAGCGTCTCCGGCTGCAGGTAGCCGACGATGTCCCCCTGCGCCGCAAGCGTGAAGTCGCCGCCGCCGGTGGTGAGCCACATGCGCCGCGCATCGAGCGTGCGTTCGTATTCGGCGTTGCCCGCGCCCAGCACGGTGCCGTCGGGCAGGCGCGCGCGCGGCGCGTCGTAGACCGAACCGGCGCCGGTGCCGGCCGATGCCGTGCCCGCCGTGTAGACGCCGAACAGCGACTCCTGCCTATAGCTGCCGCCGGCATACAGCTCGAGGTCGCCGGTGCCGGTGCGCACCACGCTCGGCGCCTGCACGGGAGCGGGCGCCGAGACTGTCGCCATGTGCAGGTCGTCGAGCACCAGGTTGCCGTGCCCCGCCAGCTGGGCGGCCGCCTGCACGCGGCGCGTGTCGGCGGCGCCGAGGTCGGCGCCACTCACCATGCGGATCGAGGCCGACAGGCTGCCGGCAGCGAGCATCGGCGATGCCGCCCACATGCGGCCCGGCTCGGGTCGCGGGCCGCTCAGCAGGATGTCGGCGCCACCGGGCATCGTGGAAGTCAGCACGGTGCCGGCCGTGACCGTGATGGTGCCGGCGAGAAAGCCGTTGTAGATGGTATCGCCGGGTCCATAGGTGCCGTAGGCGTCGGTGATGGAGCCCGACACCACCACCGGCAGGCCGGTGCCCGTGAGCATGCCCGGGAAGATGTACCAGTAGTCGCCCCATGTGGGGTTGAACGGCACCTCCACCGTGATGTCCTTCGGTGCCGGCTTGTCGGTCTGGAGCACATTCACGCGGGTCTGCCAGCCGCTGTCATCGGGCGTGGCCGGCGGCGGCGCGAAGCCGTCGTTGATGCTGCCGTGCAGGACAAGATCGCCGCCCGCGCGCAACGTGAGCGCAATGGGCTCGCCCGCGCCGTAGCGCGCCGAGGCCGGATCGCGCTCGGCATCGGCACCGTAGCGATAGCCCGACAAGTCGAGGTCGCCCTTCACGGTGAGGTTGCCGTCCGGCGTGCGGCTGTCGATCTCCACGCCGGGGCGCAGATGAAAGGCATTGCCATAAGCCGACAGGCCCGCGATGCGCGCGCGCAGGTCGGCATTGTTGCGCGCGGCCGTGTCGAATGCGCGGCTGTCCTGATCGATCAGGTCCAGCCAGGCCTGGTCGACGGTCTGGCCGTTGGCATCGTCCGGATCGGCCGGTGCATTGGCGTAGCGCGCCATGGCGTTGAGAGCGATGCTCTGCGCGCCCTTGATGCGCAGGCCGCCCGCGGCCGAGATGGCCACATCGCCGCCGGTGGCGTTGGCCGGTGCATCGGGGCCGGTGGCGCTGCCGCGCGTGCTGCCCAGGCGCGGCGCACTGATGTCGAGCCGCCCGCGCGCGATGCCGTCGGGTGAGCTCAGGTCCATCGTCGCGCCGGTGTCCAGGCGCACCATGCCGCCCACGCTGGCCAACGAGACGCGAGCCCGGTTCGAGCCTTCGACCGGCACGCCGTAGCTGTCGGTGATCAGCGCGGTGGCGTGCGCGTCGAGCACGGCGCGGCCGGTGAGCCGGAGATCGCCACCCGCGCTGAGGTCGATGCGGCCCGGGCCGATGCCCGACGCATCGATGGCGCCGTCCACCGTGAGGCTGCCGGCATCGGTGGCGATGCTCACCTGATGCGCTCGCACGCCTGCGCCCACCGCCAGGTCGCCCTGCTTCACGACGAAGCCGCGTGCACCGAAGAAACCGGCGCCGTTCAGTTGCTGGTTGAGCGCGGCGAAATCCGCATCGCCGATCTGCCGTACCGCGAGCTCGAAACGGCCGTCCGAGAAACCAGCGCCGCCGCCGGCCGCCCGCAGCGCGCCGGCCAGCGTCACGCGCCCCGCCTCGGCGCGCACGGCCAGCGATCCCGCGTTCTCGTGCGCGGCAGATACGTCGATGCGCGAGCCGGCCGACTGCGCGACACTGCCGCTGGTGCTCGCGAGCGTGACGCTGCCGCCCCAGCTGTGCCGGGTTATGTCGTAGAAGGTCGCGTCGCGGCCCGACAGGTCGAGCTGCGCACCGTCGCCCAGCACGATGTCGCCATCGGCCATGAGCTTGAGCACGCCGCTGGGCAAGGCCACCCGCGTGTCGAGCGACACGCTGCGGCCTTGCAGCGTGAGCGAAGCACCGAGTTCACCGATGCTTGCAGTGTCGACAGCCGCCGCGCCCCCGGGCGCCGACACGTCGATCGCGCCGCCCGCCGCATAGCGCATGGCGGAGCCGGCCTGCCCGGTGAGCAGCGGCGTGACGATCGACAGCGTGCCGCCGTGCAGCATGCCATCCGCGTCCCGCGATTGACCCACCGACAGAAGGCCCTTGTTGTTGGCGGTGACGCGGTCCGTGGCACCGATGCGCACCGACCCGAAGCCCAGCGCCAGCCGTTCGAGTTCGGCTTGGCGTTGCGGCTGGCTCAGTGCGTCGTAGCCGAACTGCACGCGCTGCGCGTCGATCACCAGCGAGCCGCTGCCCGTACCCGGGCCGCCGGGCTGCACCGGGGTCGCCGGCATGCTCGCGTAGGGCCTGTCGGCATTGCCGTTGCCGGTGGCGACGCCGTTCCACACGAAGTCGCGCGTGACGATGCGCACCGTGTCGCTGTTCTCGCCCAGCCCGTAGAAGGCCGGCGTGTTGAACACCATCTGCACCGGCGACGCGCCGGTGTCCAACGTGACCGAGCCATAGAAGTTGAACGCACCGCCGGCCGTGAGGCTCAGGCGTTCAAGTGCCGGTACGCCCGCGCTCGGCGAAGGCCGCAGCAGCCGGTCGAGCGTGGTCTGCGTGAGCTGCCAGCCCGGCTGCATCGCGCCCGCCGCCTGCGCCGCCGCCAGGCTTGCCGCGGTGCCGATGTTGATCTGGTCCTGCGACACCGCGAGATAGCGCGCGCCCAGATTCACGTCGCCCAGAGCCAGGCCGCCCGGCGCGGCAAAGCCGATGGTGCCCTCGGTCAGCAACGAGGCGCCGTCCTTCACCGTGAGCCGGCCCGACCCCACGGAAGGCAGGAGTTCGAGCCAGCCGTTGCTCACGGCCAGCACGCCCGGCGAATAAGACGCGGCGGACTCGCCGATGGCATTGGCGAACAGATAGCCGAGGCCCGAGTCCACGCCCGGCCGGCCCATGCCGCGCGTGTCGAGCACCGCGCCACCATCGACCTCGATCTGTCCGCCGACAAGGAAGATCTGCCCGGCACGCAGCGTGGCACCGTCGCGCACGTTCACCGCCCTGCCCAAGGCCGAGCCGCTGCTGAAATAGACCCGCGCGCTGTCGCCGCCGCTGCTCTGCCCGTCGAAGTAGCTGTAGATGCCGCCAATCGACAGGGTGCTGGCGCGCAGCGCGCTCAGCGTGTCGGCTGACACGCTGATGACGCCCGCCGTCGGCTGGTCCGCCGCGCCGGCCACGATATCGATGGGCTTGTCGCCCAGCACCGTGACCTGGCCACGCACGCCGCCGGGCGCGCCTTCAAGCAGCGCCTGGCCGTCAAAGCGCAGCGGTGTCAATTTGTCGTTCTGGACGAAGTTGAAACGCAGCGTCTTGCCATCGACCGGCAGCAATGGCCGCACGTTGCCGAACTGGGCCGCCTGTGCCTTCGCGAAATCGGCATAGCTGGTCTCGTTGTACTGCGAGAAGCGACGCACCGCCTGCCCCGGGGTCACCAGCAGTTGGCTCGGCAGGCTGTCGTGGATGCCGGTGCCCGCCAGGGCCAGCGTGCCCGTGGTGGTCCACGAGCCGTTGCCATCGGCGAGCGCGCCAACAGGTGCGGCGCTGCCCGACAGCGCCCCCATGCGCGCGCCGACCTCGACGCGCCACGCGCCCGGCATCAGCGCGAAGCTGGCTGGCAACAGTGTGTACGTCCCCGGCGGCAGGCCCGGTACGCCCGCGCCGATGACGACCTGACGGCCCACGGTGGGGTCGCCTGCGCCCTTGTCGGCGATCAGCGGCGCGTAGGCCGATGCATAGCCGGGCACGATCGCATACACCGCGTTGCTCGCACCACTCTTCGGGTAGGCCGCCGGATTGGCATTGGCCAGCGCGGTGGTCAGCACGTCGACCGAGCCGCCGCGTCCGCTCACGAAGCCCGCGCCACGCAGGTCGCCGCCGCCCGACAGATCGAGCACCGAGCCCGCTTCGGCCGCCACCGAGCCACCGCCCAGCGTGATGCCCTGTGCCAGCACGAAGTCGTCGGAGACCGTCTCGTTCCGGTAAACGCGCGACACCGCGTTGGAAGCCAGGCTGTAGAGCGTGCCGTCGGCGCCGCGGTAGGTCAGGCCGTCGGCGGTGCCGCCATAGGGCGTGGTCAGGCCCGCGGCGCTGACCGAGGTCAGGCTGCCGTCGCGCAGCGTCAGGCGCATGTTGGCGTTCCCCGCGATGAGACCGCCGTTGCCGCCCAGCCAGATCTGGTTGTTGAGCACGCCGCCCGTGTCGTTCAGCGAGATCGAGCCCAGCGGCGCGCGCAGCACACCCCCCTGGTCGAGCGTGGGCGAAATCAGCACCAGTTGTCCGAACACCGAGTCAGGCATCGGTGCGGCGCGGCCGTTGGAGCGGATCACCAGGCTGGCGTCCGGGTCCCAGCCGACGACGCCGGCCTGGTTGGCCACCTGACCCGCCAGGATCATGCCGCGCCGGCCGCTCGCGGGATAGAGTTGCGCCGCCTCGATGCTCAGGTCGCCCGGAACCAGCAACACCGCGTCGGAAAGCCGCACGTCGCCCGCGCTTTTCAGTGCCACCGTGGCGAAGCCATCCGCGTCCAAGCGCGATCCCGCGCTCGCTTCGTTGGGCAAGACGGGTCCGTCTCCGCGATAACCCAGGATGCCGGTCTGCACACGGCCCTGGACGTCGATCAGATTCGCCTCGAGGCCCAGCCTGCTGTCGCCGCGTGGCGCGCGAGCGGGACCGACCTGCACGATGCCCGGGCTGTAGTAGGTCGGCAGTCCGGTCCATGTGCCCCCCACGAGGCGGATGTACGGCGCGGCCAGCCGCACCTGCGCCTCGGGCGAGTTCGACGCCACCGTCAGGAAACCGTTGCGCAGTTCGAGACTGCGGCCCAGCGCGAGGTCGATGTCGCCGTCGAACACGAACAGGTCGTGCACGGAAAGACTCAGCGCATCGAAGCCTCCGGCCTTCACCTGATCCACGCCGAGCGCGGCGGCGCCGTACTTCAGTTCACCGGCCCGGTGCTGCTGCGACAGGGTGATGCTGTGCGCCGTCTGCACCTCGGGAGCAATGTTCTCGAGGCCCGGCGAATACACGCGGTTGGCCATCTCCAGGCTCAGCGCGCCGCCGGCGGCGCCCGCGCCTCCCGCGCGCGCCGACAGCGTGCCATCGATGGCCATGCCTACGTACGAGTGCAGGCCGATGCTGCCGCCCGCGCCGGCCAGCGCCAGCGGCCGCGCGGACATGCCGGGTGCGCCGCCGGCCGTGCCGTCGACCTCGGCATAGGCGCCCGAGGCATCGAGCACGGCACCCGGGCGGATCACGATGAAGGAATCGCTCAGGCCGATGTCGATGGCGCCGCCGTCCGGCGCGATGCCGTAGGCGCGGCCCTGCGCGTCGCGTGCCACGTAGGGCCGCGCGGCGGCGTCGAGCACCGCGTTGTCGCCGAGCAGGATCGAGCGCGTGGTGGAGGCCCGGTAGGCCGTCTGCGCGATCGGCTGCGATGCAATCGAGATGCTGCCGCCCCAGGCGTCGAGCCGACCGTCCACCGTCACCTGGCCGCCGTTGCTCCAGAGCGTGATCGACTGGCCGGGATCGACCGCGATGCGTGCGCCGGTGCCCACCGCCAGCGACGCGAGCCCGGCCGGGCCGCCCACTCTGGAGCCCGCGTCCAGTTCGAGGCTGGCACCCCCGCGCTGTGCGAGCGCGGCATGCACCGCGTCTTCCTGGTACAGCGGTGGCGTCCACACCGGCGCGTTCGCAGCGAGCCGGCCGCCCGTGGGCAGCGACCGCAATCCGTCGCCATCGGTGCGCAGCAGCGGCATCTCGACATCCAACCGCGTGCCTGGAGCGACCGCGATGCCGTCGTTGGAGATGACCGCATAGCGCGAGAAGCCACTGCGAAAGAGCGCGGGCAACAGCTCGGTGGTGGCCGCCACGGCCGCCGGCCGGGCGAGCACCGCGCCGGCCGCGAGCGAGGAACCCGCGGCCAGCGTGACAGGAACGTCGAGCACGCTGCCGGCCCGGTAGTGCGCGGTGACGGGCGCGATCGCGAAGCCGTCGGGGAACACGTCGGCCGGGATCGTGAAGCCGGCGGGCGCGGTGAAGCCCTGCCGGATCGAAGCGCCCGCGGGCACGGTGTTGCCCGGCAGGTACAGGTGGCCCTGCGTGTCGAAGACGCCAGTCGAGAAATTCTGGGGAATGTGCCATGCGACGTGCACCAGCAGCGGTGCGTCGGCAGACACCTGTACGATCATCTGCCGGTCCGACGTGTAGCCCGCGGGCCTGTGCATGACGATGGTCGACAGGTCCATCGGCGCGCGCTCGCCGGCGGCGAGCTGGTAGTCGCGCAGCAGGCGCAGGTTGGCCGTGGCGGACTGGCCGGCCGCAAGCAGCCCGTCGGTGTCGAGCACCTTGCCGCCGATGCCGATCGCGGTGCCCGAGCGGACGTCGAGGGTGCCGCCGCCACTCACGCCATGGGCGCGCAGGTCGCCGGCCAGCGTGAGCAGCGCCAGGGGGTCGACCGCGACATTGGCATCGGTCACGTAGCCGGCTGCGAGCGTCACGTCGCCGCCACGGCCGCCGCGCAGCTTGCCCGTCTGCAACAGCGCCGCGCCGGAGGACACGTCGATCGCCGCAGCTTCGGACAGCGTCGCATCGCCTGTGCTGCGAACCGACACGCGCCCGCCGTCGACGTACGGCACAAAGGCGTTGTCGCCGGCACTGGCCAGCAGGTTGGTCCACAGGCCGCTGGCATCCAGCGTCGCGCCGGGGGCCACGACAGTCTGCGCGCGTCGGCCTTCGGCGGCCGGCAGCGCGATGTCGATGCGCCGGCCCAGGCCTGTCACGGACGACAGCACATTGCCCAGGGCGATCTCGCCGCCGCGGGCCGCGAGATCGGCGTCGATGCGCACCTGCGGCGCATGCAGGCGGATGCTGCCCCCGGGCGCGACGGTGATCGGGGCGTCCACCGCCACGCTGTCCGTGCCCCCCGCCAGCAGCAGTCCCAGGCCCCAGCCGTTCAAGCGCTCGCTGTCCACGTACAGCGCGGCCTCGTCGCGCATCGACGGCTCGACGCCGAACACGATGCGCGCGACGCTCGGCGTGAAGTTCTGGAACACGCCCTGCGGCCCGTTCTTGGCATCGGTGTTGAAGGCGCTGGCGTAGTTGCCCAGCACCAGCTGCGCGGCAAGTGCCACCGCCTCGTGCGACTGCGCGTAGCCGTCGAGCCCGCCATCGCGCCTGGTCGCCTGGCGCGGCCCCTGGTACACGCTGGCCGTGACGTCTCCGTCGAGCGTTGCGGCCTTGGTGGACACCACCAGCCGGCCCGCGTCGCGGCCCACCGTGTAGCCGTTCTCCAGCCGCTGCTGCGGCCCGATCAGCGGGTTGTAGAAGAAGCCCGTGGTCTTGTCGCCCCAGCGCTTGTGCGCGTCCTCGAAGCCCTTGTACAGGCCGCTGTAGGCGATGTCCGCCGGCGCGCTCGACACCTCGTACAGGCGCCCGTCCGTGCCCTTGAGCCAGCTCTGGCGGATGAAGCCGGTCTGCACGTCCAGCGTGCCGCCCGACAGGTTGATGTTCGAACCCGCCTGCGTGACCAGCTCGTTGCCCGAGAACACCACGCTGCCGCCCTGCGTGGCCCACTCGCCGATGCCGTGGCCCTGCAGCCCCAGGTAGCCGCCCACTTCGAGCAGGCCACCCGGCGTGTACCAACGCTCCTTGTCGTAGCCGCCCACGCCGGCGGCCACGCGCGTGAGCTTGCGCCGGTCGATCCACACGTTGGCGTTGTTCAGCACCGAGGTGTCGCGGTTCAGCGGCGCGTCGCGCTGCTCGTTGCCCTGGATGTTGATCTGCACGTTGTTGGTGGACATGGCCACCTGCACGCCGATTGCACCGGACACGTCCAGCCGCGCGCCTTCGGCCACGGTGCTGCGCCCCGCGCCGGCGTTCACGCTCACCGCGATCTGGCCACCGGTGGCCAAGGTAGTGGAACTGCCCTCGAACAGCACGCTGCCGCCCGAGACGATCTCGATGCGCGACTGGTCGCGCCGGTCGTCCAGCCTCGAGAGGTTGTCGAACACACCCGCCGCGGCGGTGCGCCGTGCCAGGTCCTGCACCGCCGAGTCGGCAATCAGGGCGTTGCGCTGACTGTCCAGCGCCGTGCGGCCGTTGCCGTCGTCCAGCAGCACGGCGCTGAGCGCGCGCGCGGTGGTGGTGACGCTGCTGAGCTTGTCGCTCGCCGCATTCAGCAGGTGGATGGTGCCGCGCGTGTCCACCGTGGTGGTGGCCACGGCCACGCCGTCCTGCACGACCCTGCGCCCGGTGAGCGTGATGTCACCTTCGGGGGCCTGCAGCAGGCCGGCATTGGTGACCGTGCCGGCGGTGCTGTTTGCAGCGAACTGCGGCGCGACCTCGTTGCCGCGGGTGGTCGAGAACTGGTTCGTGGCACTGCCCTGCCCCGGACGCACGATGAAGAAATCGCCCGCGGCCATCTGCACCTGCCCGCGCGGCGTGGTGATGGTGCCGGCGTTGCCGACCTCCTGGCCCAGCAGCAGCACGTAGCCGCCGCCCTGGGTCACGCTGGCGGGTTTTCGCGTGACGATCTGCGCACCGGCCTGCACTTCGACCTTGCCGCCGGCCTCGGTGAAGGCGGGGATGTAGTTGCCGCTTTCCTGGGCGCTGTAGATGCCGCGCGCCTTGAACTGCGCATCGCCGATCTTCGCGGCCGCGGCCACGAGGTTGCGCGTGTCGGTCTGGCTGCTGCCCGAGAACACGATGCCGTTGCGGTTGGCAACGAGCACGGTGCCGTCGGCCTTGATCTGCCCCTGGACCTGCGAAGGCCTTGCGTTCGGGTCGTTCACGCGGTTGAGCACTGCCCAGTCCGCCTGCTGCTTGAAGTCGACAGTGGTGCGCTTGCCGACGTTGAATGTCTCCCAGTTGAGGATGGCACGATCACCGGTCTGCTGGATCGTGACGGTGCTGCGGCCGTCGGGGCTCTGGGACTGCACCGGCGCATGGGCATTAAGCCAGCCGGCGCTCAGGCTGCTGCTGTCGACCTTCAGCCCGCCCTCGGCCAGGCCGTCGGGAACGCCCGACGACTCGCCCAGAGCCGCCTGCCGCGCCGCGGACTGCGCGGCCTGTTGCGCAGCGATCGCCTGCGCCGCGAGGTTCAGGTTGTTCAGCGAGCGCTGCAACTGATCGCGCGATAGCTGCTGTTGCGCACCGGGGTTGCTCAGCGACGATGCGGGCAAGCCGTTGGGCAGGCGTCCGGTATTCATCGCCGTGTCCTGCGCGATGTTCTTCTGGGCCAGCCAGGCCGCGCTGAAGGCGCGCTGTGCATGCGCGGTATCGGCCAAGCCCCCCGCGATCGCCAGCGCGGCGATCGCCGAGGCCAGCGGGGTCAACCGCAGGACGCGCGAGCGCCCGGGCATGGTTGACAGAAAAGAAGTGCGAAGCGCGCGGGTGCGATGCATGACGGTCTGATCCTGGGTAAGCCGGTAGCGGCCAGTCGATTCGAAGGAGGCGAAATCGCGCTCCCTTGATCTCTAGACGAACGGCAAACGCAAAGAGGAACCGGTTTTTTATGACATCGTTGTCACAATCGACACGCCTCTTTCAGCGCCTCATCCCAGCAGCACGAGGCCCCCGACATGCCTGGCATCCAGCCGGTAGAGCTGCTGCATCTGCACCAGCGCCTCGTCCAGCGCGCCCACCCTGAAGCGCCCGCTGATCCGTCGCGCGGCAAGGCCCTGGCCCATCAGCACCACGCGCCCCGGCCGGTAGCGGTTGATCTCGGCCACGGCTTCCGGCAGGGGTGTCTGGTTGAACACCACCACCCCCTGCCGCCATGCCGAGGCCAGGGGGGATTCGACGCCGGCGAGCGGCCCCACGTCCTCGCGGCCATATGAGACTTCCTGTCGGGCGTGCAGCGCCACGCTGCGCGATGGATGCCGAAGCTCGGCCTCGCCTTCGGTGCACAGCACGCGCACATGGTCCGCGAAGCGCCGCACCTCGACGCAGCCGGAGGCCAGCCAGATACGGCCCGCACCCGCCGCGACCTCCATGGCAGCGCTGCCGCGATTGCGCACCGCGGCTTCGCCCGCGAGGAGCTCGACCCGCGTCCCCTCGCCTTCGGTGGCGGCCTTCACGCTCAGGCTCGTCTGCGTGTTCAGCGCCAGCTCGATGCCGCCGGCCAGATCGACCTGCTTCTGCTCGCCGGTGGCGGTGCGGTAGTCGGCGCCCAACTCCGACAGCGAGGGCCACAGGCCCAGTGGGGGCTGCACCACGACCGCGACGGCCGCGGCGCCGGCAGCGGCCATCGCCGAGCCGAGGAACAGTCGCCGTCCCGGACGCATGACGCGCTCCGGGGCGGCCCTGTCGACCGGCGCGGGATACCGCGCCCGGTAGGCTTGAGCGATGCGCCCGATGTCGCGCCAGTCGCTGGCCGTCGCCGCCCAGGCGTGCGCATGCGCGGGGCTTTGGGCACGCCAGAGCCGGAACGCGGCCGCGTCCTCGGTGGTGGGCTGCTGCGTCCTGAGCCGCCGCGCCCAGGCACGGGCCTCGGCGAGGATCGTTTCCTGATCCACCACGTGGCCAGGGCTGTCCGCGGCGGAACTGCTGGGTCTAGCGTCCATGAATCATCGAGAAGTGGCGGGTTGCGGAATTGGAGCGGGCAGGTGCGAGACACGGCGCTCCCCTTTTTCCAAAGACGAAGCGGCGCAGCAAAAAGGGAACCACTTTCTTGCGGATTTTCATGCGGTCGTGCTTTCAGCGCCTCATCTGCCTGACGCAGAATTCGTGCGCGGCCTGCAGCTCGCGCGCCACCATCCGCACCGAGATGCCGTAGCGCTCGGCCAGCTCGTCCCTCGAGAGCCCTTCCAGTCGAACCGCAAACAGGATCTCGCGCTGGCGCGCGGGCAGCCGCTCCATGGCGCCCACCAGCGCAGCCAGTTCGAAGCGGGCTTCGAGCGCTTCGGCCGGTCCGGCCGCCGGATCCTCGACCTCGAACAGGTCGTCGACCTGCGACTCGCTCAGCATGCGGGCCTCGACCCGCAAACGATCGACGGCAATGTTGGTCGCCGCGTTGAGCAGGAAGGCCTGGGGCTGCCGCACGGGTTCGATCTCGCTCTTGCCCGCCAGCCGCACCCAGGTGTCGTGCAGCGCATCGCCGGCCAGATCGGACGAGCCGAGGCGGCGCGTCAGCTGCCCCTTGAGCTGATCGTAGCGTTCGACAAGGAATCGCTTGAGCTCGGCCAGGCCCTCGGTGCTCAACACACGCTCCCGCTGCCGGGCAGCACCAGCATCGTGACGGGCTGCCCGAGCTGGGCCGGCGGGGCGGCGCCGAGATCGAGACCCGCGAGTCGCAAACGCAGCTTCGCTTCCATGCCGGCGTGTCCCTCCTGCGCGTGCACCTCCAGCTGCCGGATGGTGTTGGCGCGATCGATCCGAAAGCGCAGCGCCAGCCGGACCGCGCCGGGCGCGGTGGCGGCGTCGCCGCACAGCGCCTGGGTGATCCTGGCCTGCATCCGGGCGAGATAGCGCTGGCGCTGCGCATCGGCTTCGCTCGGCGCTGGTGGAGCGGTCGCGGTGGCGCTGGCGGCCTGCGCCTGCTCGGGCGTCATCGGCACCAGCATGAAGGCATCGCGCGATGTGTATTGCGCCTCCATGCCGGTGCCCGCGATCAGCTGGCGCAGGGCTTCCTGGGGCGTATAGAAACCGTTCAACGGGGCGGACACGAGGTCCGCGACCGAGCTGCTGTCATAGAGCAGCGAGCGACCCGTGGCCGCGCTGTACTGCTGCAACGCTTCGTGCAGGGGTTGGGCCCGGATGTCGAACCGCAGCCGTCCGGGTGACGCGGTTTCCGCTGCATCGGCCGGCTGTGCGCGAGCCGACGGCGCGAGCCCCAGGCAGGCCAGGCAGCCCACCAGTGCCAGCGCACCGAGCGATGCCGTATTGCCTGTCCTCACTGATGTACCGCGCGCTTCCAGTAGTTGAGCTCAGGCCGAATCGGACGCGCCGACCGGCCAAACGCGCGGGAGGCTACACAGGCTGAAAGACGGTTGCGTGACAGGCGATGCGCAAGACCCGGGAGGCCGCGCGGATGTCAGAGAAACAAGCGTGCCCTCACTGGCGCCGGGGCGACCGTGCCGGCGGGCACGGATAGAGCTCGCGCATGTGCAGACGGAATGCCTGCGCCATCGGCATCGTCTGCTGCTCGGGCGGAAGACGCAGAAGGAAGGGAACGAGCGTGCCGGTGGTCACCTTCACGTTCATGACGGGACAACTGTCGAGCGTCGTGCCGGCCGCCTTGGCCTTGCCGAGATCGATGCGATAGCGCTCCCCGATGTGCGCCAGGCCTCGGATCGCCGCGACATAGTCGGGGTCCTTCTCGGCGAGTTCGGGGCCGAGCCTGCCGAACACGTCCATGCCGCGCAGGAAACCCGCGACCGTCAGCGTCGTGCCATCGTCCGGCCCGACGCGCGGCGGAAGGTCGCGCGAGTAGGTCTGAGCCACTGCGGGCGCACAAGCAAGCATCGCGGTGAGAAGTGCGGCGCCCAAAAAGCACCTGTGCAGTCGGTTCATTCGATGGCTGAAGATCATGAGGCAGCGATTCCTGAGGCCTGCTGCAGCCGTGGCCCGCCGAAGCTCGCGCCCTGGTGGCTGGCCAGCTTCGCGTAGACACCCTGCCTGCGCAGCAGCTGCTCGTGCGTGCCGGCTTCGGCCAGGGCGCCATTCTCCAGCACCAGGATCAGATCGGCGTCGCGGATGGTGGACAGGCGGTGGGCGACCACCAGCGTGGTCCGGTGCCGCATCAGCACGTCCAGCGCGCCGCGCACCTGCGCTTCCGAGAGCGTGTCCAGGTGCGAGGTGGCCTCGTCCAGGATCAGCACCGGCGCGTTTTTCAGGAAGGCCCGGGCAATGGAGATGCGCTGGCGCTGGCCGCCGGACAGCTGCATGCCGCGTTCGCCCACGCGGGTGGCCAGGCCCTCGGGCAGGGTCTGCACGAAGGCGCTCAGGGCCGCCTGTTGCAGCGCCAGGGCCAGTTCCTCGCGGCTGGCATCGGGCCGGGCCAGGCGGATGTTGCCTTCGAGCGTGTCGTTGAACAAATAGGTGTCCTGCGTGACCAGCGCGACGCGTTCGCGCAGGCCGTCCAGCCGCAGCTGGCGCACATCGACGCCGTCGAGCTTGACGGTGCCCTGGCGCGGGTCCCAGAACCGCAGCATCAGGCTGGCCACGGTGCTCTTGCCGGCGCCCGATGCGCCGACCACGGCCACGGTGGCGCCGGCCGGCACGACGAAGCTCAGGTCCCGCAGGGTGTCCTGCGGCTTGCCCGGATAGGCGAAAGAGACCCGTTCGAAGGCCAGCGACAGCCCGTGCGACGCCTCCGGCGGCGGCAGCGGGCCGTCGGCGACCGGCTCTGGCTCGTTGTTGACCACATGCAGCCGGCGCGTGGCCGCGATGGTGTCGGCCAGTTGGCGGCTGACCTGCGAGATCTCGGACACCGGCAGAAAGGTGGCCAGCGCGATCAGCACGAGCAGCGGCAGCATGCCGGCGGACAGCGCGCCGGCGGCCACCTGCAGTGCGCCGACCGCGGCGACCGCCAGGCCGCCCAGTCCCATGGCGACTTCGAACCAGGCGGTCTGGCGCGACAGGTCAGCCAGCATGTCCAGGCGCCGGGCCCGGCACTGGTCCGCGATCTCGAGGAACTGGACGCGGCGGCGTCCGGTGGCCTGGAAGGCGGTCAGGTCGGCCAGGCCCTGGATGGTGTCGGCGGTGTGCGCGCTCATTTCGCCCAGGGCGTGGCGGGCGCGGTCGCCCAATGCATCGATCTTGCGTCGGCCGTTGATGGGCGACACCAGCGCGTAGGCCAGGAACGGCAGCAGCGCCAGGGCCACGGGCCAGCTGTACACCGCCAGGAAGCACAGCACCGTCAGCGGCACCAGGACCGAGACGATGGCCGGGGCGATGGTGTGGGCGTAGAAGTACTCGACCATTTCCACGTCGTGCGTGGCCAAAGCGACCAGGTCGCCCGAGCGGCGCTGCAGCAGGTAGGCAGGCGCCAGCCGCTCCAGCTTGTCGTAGAGCTTGACGCGCATGTCGGCCAGCAGCTGATAGGCCATGGCATGCGCCAGCCAGGACTCGAGCCAGTGGAACAGCGCGGCCAGGGGCGCGGCGACGAGCAGTCCGACGACCAGCGCCGAGGTGGCGCGATCGTCGCGGATGGCGGCCACCACGAGCGCGCTGAGCACGCCCACGCCGATGAAGGCCGCCACGCGCGCCACGCCCAGCAAGATGGTGGCGATCAGGGTGCCGCGCCAGGGCCGCACCACCGACAGCAAGGTGGCCAGCGTGGCGTACCAGCCGACCTGTGCGGCGTCGGTGTCCAGTGAACGCAGGGCGGCGCCCTGCCCCGCGTCGCCGTCGCCATCGCCGGCAGCGCGCGGCGAAGCGACCGGTACCGCGGCGGACGCAGCGGCGCCGGAAAACGAATTCACGGCCTGTTCGTGCATCAGGCGGTGGTAGAGGCCCTGCTGGCGCATCAGTTCGGCGTGCGGGCCCTGCTCGACCACGCGCCCCTGGTCCAGCACCAGGCAGCGGTCCGCGCCGATGACGCTGGCCAGGCGATGCGCCAGGATCAGCGTGGTGCGCCCCGCCATCAGCCGATCCAGCGCCTGCTGGATCAGGGCCTCGTTCTCGGTGTCCACCGACGACAGCGCTTCGTCCAGGATCAGGATGGGCGCGTCGCGCAGCAGGGCGCGGGCGATGGCCACCCGCTGGCGCTGGCCGCCCGAGAGCTGCAGGCCACGTTCGCCGATGGCGGTGGCGTAGCCCTGCGGCAGCGCCATGATGAAGTCGTCGATGTTGGCGGCGCGGGCCGCGGCGCGCACCTGCTCGTGCGTGGCATCGGGCCGCCCCAGCCGCAGGTTGTCGTCGATCGTGCCGTGGAACAGTGTGATGTCCTGGCTGACCAGCGCCATGTGGCTCAGCAGCGTCTGCGTGTCGAGGCGGTTGACGTCGAGGCCACCCACGCGAATGGTGCCGGCTTGCGGCACGCACTCGCGCAGCAGCAGCCGCACGATGGTGGACTTGCCCGCGCCGCTGGGGCCCACGATGCCGACGCGCTCGCCGGCAGCGATGCGCAGCGACAGGCCCTGGTGGGCGGGGCGCTGCGGCGAATAGGAAAACGACACGCCGTCGAATTCGATGGTGGGTTCCAGGCGTGTCGGCGCACCGGCAACCACCTGTGCATCGGGCGCGGCAGTCAATGGCCAGGCGTCCATCAGCGCATGGATGCTCGCCGCGGCGGATTGCCCCAGCATGCCCCGGTGCAGGACGGAACGCAGGTCGCGCAGCGGACGGAAGATCTCGGTGCCGGCCATCAGCACGATCAGCAGGGCTTCCACGCTCATGTCGCCGGCGGCCACGCGCCAGGCCCCCACCGTCAGCGCCAGCGCGGCGCCCAGCGCCACGCCCAGGTCGCTGATGCCACGCGTCAGCAGGCTGACCGACAGCACCCAGAAAGTGCTGTCGGACAGCTTGCGTGCGCGGGCAGCCAGGCGTTCGCCCCACGCCTTGCCCTGCCCGTAGGACTTCAGGGTGGGCAGGCCCTGCACCGCGTCGAGGAATTCCTCGCCGAATTCATTCAGGGACCGGGTGCGCGCCAGGCTGGCGCGGCGATCCAGCATGTGCACGGCCATCGGGCCGAACAGCGCGAACAGCGCGGCGGCCAGGAACACAAGTGCCGTCGGGACGTCCCAGAAGGCGATGACCGCGAAGATGGCGAAGGGCGCCGCCGCCGCGATGACGACCTGCGGCAGGTACTGGCCGAAGAAGGTCTGCAGCTGCTCCACGCCGTCCACCACCGTCAGCATCACGCCGCCGGTGCGCTGGTTGGCGAACCAGGCCGGTCCCAGCGCGACGATGCGGTCGTACAGACGCGCGCGCAGCGCCTGCTGCACGTCGGCCGAGGAGCGGTTGGCCTGCACCGTGCGCAGGTGGTCGAACAGGGCACGCAGCAGCACCATGGCGCCGGCACAGGCGGCCGGCGCAATCCAGTCCTTCACGGGCGCTGCGTCGAACACGCGCGCCAGCAGCTGTCCGAGAAACACGTAGCGGGCGATGCCGGCGGCCAGCGCCAACAGCCCCAGAAAGATGCCGCCCGCCATCCGCATGCGCAGTCCCGCGGTCAATTGCCAAAGCCTGGTATCAAAGTACATATCGATCGATGCTTGCCGCGAAGCCGCCATGGTCATGCATCGGGCATTTGGGCGAAAGCGATAGTTACTCAATCGTGGGTTGAGATAGATTGCACCCTTTGCCGATCTGTTCGCCAATTTGCCCGCCCCCATGCCGCCCCTGGCCACCTTGCGCGCGTTCGAAGCGGTTGCCCGCCTGGGGAGCCTCAGCCGCGCCGCGTCCGAACTCAATGTCACCAAGAGCGCCGTCAGCCACCAGCTGCGCACGCTGGAGGCCGACCTGGGTGTAAGCCTGCTGCGCCGGGGCGGCACGGTGCGCCGCGCGCAGACCACCGAAGCCGGCGCCGCCCTGCTCGTGTCGGTGCAACAGGCTTTGACCCTGCTCGAGACCGCTTGCAGCAATGCCCGGGCCGGCGCCCGCGGCAGGCGGCGCAACAACCTCAACATCTCGGCCAACCCCTCGCTGGCGGCTTTGTGGCTGGCACCGCGGATCGGGCGCTTCGTCGAGCTGCATCCCGACATCGACATCCAGGTGTTCCTGCACGCGAGCCAGGACCCGGCGTGGAAGGCGCAGGACATCGACCTGGCGTTCCTGCATGTCCGCTCGCTCGGGCCGCACCTCGCCGCCCCCGGCGACATCCCGCTGATGACCGAGACCGTGGTGCCGGTCTGCAGTCCGGCGCTGATCGCCGCCCACGAGCGCGACGACCCGCGGGTCTTCACGCGTCACCGCTGGCTGCAGGAAAAGCACATCGACAGCCCGGAGACGGATTGGCGCACCTGGCGCCCGCGGCTGGGTCTGCCGGAAGACACCGGCCAGGACCCGCTGGTGCTGAGCGGCCTGAGCACAGTGGTGGCAGCGGCCGCCGCGGGCGTGGGCATCGCGCTGGGTCGCTCGCCGCTGATCGACGAAGAACTGGCCCACGGCCGACTGGTGGCGCTCACGCCGGGCCTGCGCATGCCGGGCTCATGGGGCTATGTGATGCGGATCCAGCCCCACCGCCCGATGGACGCGTCGCTGCCGACGCTGGTGGAATTTCTGGCCGAAGAGGGACGCCGCGCGCCGGCTTGGTGACTACCGTCTTTGCGACCAGCGCGCGATCCTTGCCGCGACCGGGTCGGGAATGTCGACCTCCTGAATCGCGGGACTCCTGCCAGGAATATGCACGCCCTTTTCGGACAGGCGATTCAGCTGCGCAGCCAGCCGGGCGCGAAAGCCGGGCACGAGGACATCCGGCGCCATGGCCGCGATGAAGAGACCCACCCCTGGCGCATCACTGCCTTCCGAGAAGGATGGGGCATCGAGAGACCAGTTCGCGCCCGACATGCCGGCAGCGAGCACTTCCACCATGAGTGCGATGTTCGCGCCGCGACCGCCGCCGAAGGCGAGCAGCAGGCCGTTCATGGCCTCCCGGGCATCGGTGACCGGATGGCCGCGGGCATCGACGACCCAGCCTTCGGGAATGCGCGCCCCGCTCTGCGCCGCCTTGCGCAGGTTCACGAATGCGGTGGCGCTCGTTGCCTGGTCGATCACCAGCGGCACATCGCCCTCGACCGGCGCGGCGAGAGAGAACGGATTGGTCCCGTACACGGGTTCTTGGGCCCTGCCCGCGGCCATCAGGGCCGGTCCATTGGACACCGCGAACGACACGAGTCCGGATTCTGCAAGGCGGCGCGTGTAGTAGCCCAGTTCGCCCGCGGTGTAGCCATTGGCCTGCACGAACATCGCGATGCCGTAGACGCGGGTGCGCTTCACCAACTGCCGAAACGCCACGTCAAATCCCAACTGCGCAATGCCGCCTCCTGCATCGACACGGACGGATGCGGGCGTTGGAAAGTCGATGCGCGGTTGCGCGGTGCATGAGATGCGACCTGCCTCGAAGCCCTCGAGGTAGTCCGGCAGATGCGCGAACCCGACGGCGCTGCGGCCGCAGCGCTCGGCGGCGAGCGTCGCGTTCGCCAACGACAGCGCGATCGCGTCGCTCGCGCCCGCATTCATGATGGCGCACCTTGCCAGTTCTCGCGCTTGTTCCAAGCCGTATCGCATGCGCGCCATCTTAGGGGGCGCGCGGCAGGCAGGAATGCCCTCTCTTTTCCACTTTCAAGGCGGCCCCCGCGGAGCGACCGCCGTGATGAAACCTGCGGGCCGCCCCCTGCTACATGCCGGCCACGCCCTGGGCCAGGGCGAAATCGAGCAATATCCGATCAGAAGGCTCCTCGGGCCAGGTGATCTGCGCCAGCCAGCGATGAAAGGTGGTGGCCGCGATGCGACTGGCCGGGCCATCACGGCGCCATGCCCGGGCGATCGGCGCGGCGATCTGCGCCAGGCGTTCGGACTCGAAGCGCGAGCGCATCTCGGCCTGCATCGCCTCGGGCATTTCCAGGTAGAGCGCCTTGGCTTTCTGCATGCGGTCGTTTTCCCACAGCTCCCGGATCCGGTGCATGCGGTCCTCCCCGGCGGGCGGGGTTGCCTGCTTTCCCCGCGTCGGCGAAGGCAGCGAGGGCTGGGCGGCGGGCTCTTCGCCCTTCACGCCGGCATAGCCTTTCTTCAGGGCGTCCTTGAAATACGCGGCCGCCGATTTGAGCGCCGGCAGGGTCTGGCTGCGCAGCCTTTGCTCCACATGCTCGATCGTGCCGCGCAACTGCCCTTCGTCAGTGGTCGCATACAGGTCCTGGGCTTCGTCCTGCTTGAGCCCCAGCGCGATGAGCTTTCCGACCAGTTCCAGGTCGAAGACATTGCGCGCGGGATCGTCGGCCGCCCCGAGGCGCTGCTGCATCTTGGGCAGTACCCTGAACTGGATTTCTTCGATGCGCCGCCCCCGCTTGTGCTCGATGAGCTCGAGGCTGAAGTCTTCGCAAAGTGCCTCGATCTCGGCCAGCGCCTTGCTGATCACGTCACGCTTGAGAAAGCGGTAGTCGACCTCCGTGATGTCGCTGCGCCCCGTCAGAACCGCCGCCCACCACAGCACGTCCTCGCGCATCGACAGACGGCTCGGCGAGGTGAGGTAGCGCGCACCGATCTCGTAGAGCACGGCGGCGGGGTAGCTTCGCATCTGGCCGCTGATCTCCAGCAGCACGCGGGTGTACTGATGGGGTCTGACCAGCCGTTCCCGGATCTCTTCCGGATAGCGCCAGGTGATGGTGCAGGGCCGGCCGCGGCCCTGTTCCTCGATGGTGACCGTGCCGAGCAGTTGCGACGACACCCAACGCTTGAGGCCGGTGCCGCTGGTCGACCATTCGATGGTGGTCGCCTGCATGTCCCGCAGGTGCGACTTGAGCAGTTCGGTGTTGTTGGAGTTGAAGCGGGCGTCCCCGATCAGTTCGCTCAGTGCGAGCTTGTAGACCGGCTCGTCGACGCCCTGGCGCTGTGAGTGGTAGAGCAGCGCGTTGTAGATGCGCCTGGACAAAAGCGTCAGGCGACCTCGTTTGGGGCGGATCGCGATCGCCTCATTGGCCTTGGCGACACTCTGTTCGTCCGGTGGGGGGGATGGTTTGGGCGGTGGTCGCGGAACTTCGCCCTCTTCCATGGACTTCTTTCAGGGGATCAACGGGTTCACATCATGCCGGGGTTTTGTGATTCGGTCAATTTACAGTTCTGGCGAGTGGTTCTTGAGACATTGAAAAGAAACACTTGGAGAGATTGAAGATTTGAAGATGCAATTTCCTGAGACGTGACAAGTACTTGCAGAGGGTTTTGTGAGTAGGTCTGGGATTTGATGTGAGAAGATTTGGGATCGAATGTGAGCTCCGATGGGATTTGGCTCGGGGCAATGTGTGCTTACTTGGGATTTGACGTGAGTGGACAAGGGCTCCGATGCACCCACGGGCCGGGGGCGACGAAAGAATGGCGCCGAATGCCGCCTGCGTAGGGCTTTCGCGGCCTCTTCGCTCCCAGGATCTGCCGAAATCCGCGTCGTTTGCGCGTCTGGCAGGGATGCAATCCCAATGAACCTCACCTTGGTTCCCAATCTTTCTCACAATCGGCGGGCGCGATTTGGTGAGTTTGTTTGCGTATCTTGTTCATTCGACGGATTCTCATAGAATGGCTGAATTCCGTTGAATAAGGCTGTTCTATATGGCGTTGCCCGCTCCCGCCGGCGCTGGAAACCAGGTTTCCACGCTCGCTCCATCCAACCCCTCCCCTCCGCGCGCGCGCATCGACATGCAACGCATCGCGGCGCTGGCCGTGCGCGCCGGCTCGATGGTCGAGCAGATCCGTGGGCGACTGTTGGCACCTGAAGCCCGCAAGATTGCACCGATCTACTCCACTGCGCAACTGGCCGCCCTGTGCGGTGTCGACAAGGCGCACGTGGCCTACCGCATCACCAAGGAGGACCTGCCCAGCGGCCGGCTGACGCCCGCCGGCGGCAAGCGCAGTTTCGAGCTCAACGAGTTGCGCGCATGGACGCGCACCTACCGCGCCGACAAGATGCGACCCGCCGGCAAGAAGGCGTTCACCATCGCGGTGGGGAACTTCAAGGGCGGTGTGGCCAAGACGACGACGGCCATGGTGCTGGCGCAGGGCCTGAGCCTGCGCGGCCACCGCGTACTGGCCATCGACACCGACCCACAGGGCTCGCTCACCACCTTGCACGGTCTGCTGCCGGAGGCGGAAATCAGCGAGGACATGACCATTGCCCCCCTTTGCGATGGGAGCCAGTCCGATATCCGCTACGCGATCCGTTCCACTTACTGGGACGGTTTGGACCTGGTGGCGGCTGCCCCCTTTCTCTTCTCGGCCGAGTTCGCGCTGCCGGCGCGCCAGATGCAGGAGCCTGGCGCGCGCTTCTGGGACGTGCTCAACGCCGGGCTGGAGAGCGTGCGCGATCTCTATGACGTGATCGTCATCGACACCCCGCCTTCGCTGTCCTATGTGACCATCAATGCGCTGTGGGCCGCCAACGGGATCATCGTGCCGGTACCGCCTTCGGGTCTCGACTTCGCATCATCCGCGCAGTTTTGGTCGCTGCTCGCGGATCTGGGCGGCAACCTCGATGCACAGGGCGGCGATCTGGCCCGCAAGGCATTCGAGTTTCTGCATGTGCTGCTCAGCCGGGTCGACCCCAGCGATCCGGCCACGCCCGCGGTCAGACAGTGGATCCAGGCCACCTACGGCGAGTACACACTGCCGGTGGAGATCCCCAAGACCAGTGTGACCAGCAACAAGGCGGCCGAGTTCGCCACCGTCTACGACGTGCAGAAATACGAAGGCGCCGCCAAGACCTACAAGCGTGCGGCCGATGCATACGATGCGTTCGTCGATCTGGTCGAACAATCGGTGGTCAGCAGTTGGTCGGACAAGGCGCAGGTGCAATGAGAGCCTTGGTGCACGAACTGAAGAGGGCGACGGGCGTGACGACGCGGCCTGGAAACCTGGTTTCCAGCGGACGGCCGCTCTCACCCGTGCCGCGCGGCCTCGGCCGCGTCGTGCGCGGCGCCGAAGCCCCATGCTGCACGCCTCGCGCCTGCCACCGCCGGGGGGCGACTCCGGCCCGCATGTGGAAACCTGGTTTCCACGCAGCCGCCACGTTATCTTGTCTGGAAACCTGGTTTCCAGACATCTGGACTCAGACGTTTTTCTCGTCGTCCAGCCCCCTTCGTCCCACGCCAACAGCGTGGAAACCAGGTTTCCACCGCCCAGGAGGTTTCAATGGCTAGTACCCGCAAGCGTCTCGAAGCATTGACGGCCGGTCTGTCGATTCCAGAGCAGGTTCCGGCAGCGGCACCGGTCTTTGCGCCATCGACGCCGGTACCTCCCGCATTGCCGGGCGCCGCCCCGGTGGCCGTGGAAACCAGGTTTCCACCCGCTCAGACCGGCCTGCCCCCTCCCCGTACGGGCCCCGGACAGATGTTGGCCTTCCGCGGTCAGATGCAAGCCGTGGAGGGAGAGTTGGCGGCGCTGCGTGAGCGGCTTCGTCAGCACGACGGCTCCACGCCCACGCGCAAGATCGACCCGGCGACCATCCGTGCCTCGCGGTGGGCGAACCGTCATCCCGCCTCGTTCGAGAGCGCGGAATTCGCCGGCCTCAAGGCAGACATCGAACTGGCCGGCGGGAATGTGCAGCCGATCCTGGTGCGTCCGCTGCCGGATGAGCCGGGGCAGTACGAACTGGTCTTCGGCCATCGGCGCCATCGGGCGTGCTTGGAACTGGGCATTCCAGTGCTGGCAGCCATCTGGCTCGACGAACTCGGGGACGCCGAGCTTTTCGCGGCCATGGACCGTGAAAACCGCGAGCGCGCCGATCTTTCGCCGTACGAGCAGGGTGTGATGTATCAGCGAGCCCTCGAGGAGCAGTTGTTCCCGACTCAGCGCCAACTGGCCGAGAAGCTCGGTGTGAGTCACACCTGGATCCGCAAGGCGTTGATGGTGGCGCAACTGCCCTCGGCCGTGCTGGAGTGCTTCCGCAGTCCGCTGGAGGTGCAGCATCGGCATGCGGAGCAACTCAACGCGGCCCTCGACAAGGATCGTCGCAGCGTGCTGAAGCGTGCAGAGAAAGTGCGCGGGATGAAGCTCGCACCGGCGGCGGTCGTTGCCCGACTGCAAGGATTGGAGGCGATGGCAAAGGCGGAGAAGCTGACCATCGTGAACGATGGCAGAACCGTCGGTACATGCTTGCGCGCGCCAGACGGCACCGTCACGCTGACCTTGACGGCGGGCGCTGTATCGAGCCTGACCCCGGACATCCTGTTGAAGTCCGTCGCCGAGACCTTGCAGAAAGTCCGGTTGCTCGGCTAGTCGAGAAGGATCGGCGGAGGACCGCAGAGGCCTCCAAGGGAAGTTCTTGCGTCGTTAAAAGTCGCAAGCTTCCATCCAGTCGAGATCATGGACTGGAAGATCTCTCCTCAAGGAGGCACTTCAGTGCGGTGGGGGAGGGGCCACAGACATGTCGAAGGGTGCGCAACCGCCGGCGCCGCAAACAGTCGGCCCCGTATCGGAAATTCACTCGTGTCCGTCCAGCGCCATATGCACCGCCCCTCAGAAGCTGCATCCCAGGCACGCAGCTTGTCGTTCAGGAACACTTCCAAGGCAATCCGCACGGAGCCGGTTTCCTGTGAGCCGCTTTGAGGCCGAACGACCGGGACGCTCGGCCCTCTGAATGCGGCGTGCAGGTCACCCCCCATCTTGATCTGCATCAGGAGACCGGCAAATTTCGGCCGGGCTCCCCCACACCTTGTGTGCAACTGGATGCCGCAACGCTGGAAACAGCACCCGGATTCCGTTCTCCCTGTAGTGATTGGTTGCCGCTGGGTGGTCCGCACATGGTCAGGCCCTGAGGGGGCAAGCATCGGGCCAAGACACTCCCGGTGGTCCACCACTTCCCCGAACCCATTCCGCGATGCGTTCCGAGCGCAGTGGCATGCTGTCTCGAGTCACGCCGCGCAGTGCCTCGAGCTTCTCCTTCGAACGCCGACGGCACCTGATCGGGAATGTCGCGTTCCGCCCGGCGCAATCCCTGATGCGCTGCGCGGTCCGAGGCGTTACGAGGCGCCTACGGCGTGCCTGGCATGAGCGGGATGTGTGCTCGTGTCACGCCTTCGTGCAGCACCGGTCGGTTCCGGACCACCTTGGTCTCGCACCTTCAAGCCTTCTTCTCATCTGGTGAAGTGAGTCTCCCTGAATTCCGTTGCTCACACTTGCATCAGCTGTATGTGAGTGCTGTTGGGATTTGAGAGGGATGAGTGGGAGCGGGGGGAGACTGAACCACGCGCCGTCTGCCAAGCCCCCGACGGGGCTCCTTCCCATCGATACAAGACAATGAACTTCGGGCCGCCCGGTCCGCGATGCCCACGCCCCAGCCAACAGCGCCACGCCGGCCGCGTGGCAGATGCTGCTCGAAAGCCAGCGCAGCTGCATGAACCACCGCCCGGGAGGCCATGGTCGACGCCGTGCGCCAAGAGCGGCCAGCAAAACGGTCGCACTCCCCGCAGAGGTTCAACAGGGCGACCTTCTGCCTGGATGCCAACGAGACCACGCATCTCGTCGTCGAAGAATGCGCTTAGCATCGCCAACCTTAAGCTCTCAAGAATGTAGGCGCTCACATCAAAAGGCTGCGAGCGCTTGGGCAGTGCGCCATTCGCCCAGAAAAAGAAAGATCCATCGTGACGCACGTCCGAGCAACGGGCCAATAGATGCCCTTGGAACAGGGGCGGCCGTCGCCTGGAAGCTTTGTGCGCTATTTCGACGTTGGCCGTCCTGAGCGAACAAGTCGCCCTCCGCGGAAATCCCAAAAATACTCACAGTGGAAAGAAGGGCAGAGACGATGGATCGGAAGGCGAATGCCCTTCGCCCCAGATCGCCGCGACAGCGACCTGTCGCGTCTTCCACTTGTGCTGGCGCGGCGGTGTGCTCGGCGTCTCGAATACTTCCTCGGGTCTTTTTGGGGCCACCCCCTGGGGCCGACAAGGGGGGGGAAGGGCACAGCCCGCGATGCGCAAGCCGACCCTATCCATCGGCTGGACCGCGTGACAAGCGCGTGCGCAAGAGCGTTCGCGCTGCCTGGTTCCTCGCGCAAATCTTCAATGCAAGCGCCAACTTAGCCAATAAACTGAACTCGGTGCCTCACGACGCTCAGCCTCGAATCGATATTGCGCCGCTTGTGCGCACCCACGTGCTGGAAAAAACATCAATCGAATCAATGGCTTAGCCATGACCTCGACTTTCTTTTCTTCAGAGCGGCCAGACTGCATCTAAAATTGATATTGATGATTATGCAAAACGGTGGGCTTACATGCCTAAGCTGCTCGTGTGCCGCAAAAGGTTGATGTGCGCGGCCGATCCAGCTTGGGGCGTCTCTGCCCGACCGGCAACATCCAGAAGACCATGCACATGAGAACGGCAGTGAACCGCATGACCCGGACCCCGGTGCTGTGGGGCACCCCGCTTACCGCAGACCAGGCAACCCGTTGCGCCCGGGGAAGAGTCGATGCGATGACCCGAGATCCCGTCCCGAGTCTCGAGGCGTTGGCCCGACCGGAAAAAGGCGCGCTGGAGCGCCCGGCCCTCGAATGGCGCGCGGACGCGCCACGCGGCCAGGAGCAGGCCGACGGAGTCGCCCACGCGCGGAAGGTCGACCTGCGCCGCCGCGTTCGCGCGGGGCGTGCCCAGCAGGTCCCGCCGCTTGCGAGCGCGCCGCGCCGGTGCTGGAAGTTCTGGCCCGCGCCAAAGATTTTCGGCTTGTCGCCCACCGCGTGAAAAAGACGACATCCCCCCGCAAACTCCATCGGGGCCATTTCGCCTTCATGCGCGCACTCGCCCAGGGGGTCGATGAACGCGCCGCCTGGGATCGCTACTTGCGCCTTGAGGGCGAGCACGTCGACCTGCGCACAGTGCGTCGCACCGTGACCTGGATCCGCGATGCGTTCGCCGCTGCCGCGCGCCGTGAGCAGAAGCCGGGCACTGCACGCCTGATCCTGCTCGACCCCGAGCGCTTCACCGCGACACCGGCGCTGCCGAGCCTGGCCGAATTCGCGCAGGCCCAGGGCATGGAGGACTTCTCGGAGGCCGAACAGATCGAAGCGTACGAAGCCGCCTTCGCGCAGGGCGGCGGCGCAGGCACGGGGCGCTCGGCGGGAGGCGGCCAGCCTTCCCGGCGCGCGCGCGTCATCGAGCGTCAACTCGAAGCGCTGCATTGGCTCGAGAGTCTCGTCGCACAGGATCCGCGCCCGGGTGACAGCGTGGTCGCCTGGCTGCATCCGGCCTTGGCCGAGCGGCTCGAGGGCGCGGGACTCGCGACGCTGTCCGCGCTGGTGCTGCGGATCAACGACGCCGGCGCGCGCTGGTGGGCGAATGTCCCAGGCGTGGGCGAGCACAAGGCCGCGCGTATCCTGGACTGGCTCCATGCCAATGAGCAGGTGCTGGGTGTGCGTGTCGGCCTGCATGCGGCGCGCAAGCGTGCGCAGCTCAGTCCTGCCGCGCTGGCAGCGGTGGTCGCGCCCGCCACCGCCCTGGTGCCCTACGAGAAGTTCATACTGCCGGCCGGACTGGATGGCCGTGTCGGGAGCTGCCGCGCGCCGAGACAAACGTGCCGGCTCTCGGCGTCCAATGACCATGAGGCGATTGGCGCCTGGCTGATCGCGAAGGGCGGCGACATCACGAAGAAGTCCCTGTCGTCCACACAGCGCTCGTACCGCAAGGAAGCGGAACGGTTGCTGCTCTGGTCGGTGCTCGAGCGCGGCAAGGCCTTGTCCTCGCTCACCCGTGAAGACGCGGCTGCCTACCGTGCCTTTCTTGCTCGGCCGCCCGCTGCCTGGTGCGGCCCGCGCCATCATCAGCGCTGGTCTCCAATGTGGCGGCCGTTGGAAGGCCCGCTGACGCCGGTGGCACTGCGCCAGGCGCTGGTCATTCTCCGCAGCCTGTTCGCCTTCCTCACGCGCCAGGGGTACGTGACGGGCAATCCCTTCGACGAGACGCCCTTGCCCTCGCAGGACGGGCAGCCGCTCGGCTCCAATCGCACGCTGAGCTTCGCGCAGTGGGACCACATCGATGCGCGGCTGCGCGCGCATGGGGACACCGAGGCTGCTCGACGCCTGCGCCGCGGCATGCGCTGGTTGTACGCGACCGGGCTGCGCCTGGCCGAGATCGCCAGCGTGCGCTGCGGGAATCTGCATTCGCGGCACGAGGCAACATCCGGCGATGGTTCCGCGCCGCCGGGCTGGCTCTTGTCGGTGACTGGCAGGGAAGGGGAGCGCCGCGAGGTGCCGGTGGCGCTCGAGCTGATCGAGGAACTGCAGGAAGAACTGGCGCGCCACGGTTTCGATCGTCAGGTCGACGCTCCCGGCAATCGGGACGTCCCTGTGCTGGCGCGCTTCGGCACCGGGGCCGAGCAGCCGGTTGCCTGGTCGTCCTCGGGGCTCTACCAGGCCATCAAGGCTTTCCTTGCGCGCGTGGCGCGCGATCTCGATGCAGCCGACGCCGAACACCTGAGAAAGGCCAGCACGCACTGGCTGCGCCATACCCATGGCGCGCACGCGCTGCAGGGCAGGGCGGGGCGGGCGCCACTGCCGCTGGCGGTGGTGCAGAACAACCTGGGCCACGCGCTGCCAAGCACGACCTCGATGTACCTGGCGAAGCGGCGTCCCGCCTAGGTTCGGCTGTTTGTGCGGCTCGCGTCCGCCGCCGCGCCCTGTCGGCGGATGCGCTTTCTGCGGTTGCATCTTTCATCTCACGCCGCTGTCCTTGGCCTCCGTACAAGGAGGCGGCAGCGATGCCGGCGTCCCCTCTCATCGTGGCGCGTCGCGAGGCACGATCCGCTCACCATTGGAGTTCTTGATCAGCGCGCCGACCCGTCGGCACGCAGAGGTGGGGCGCACAGCGATCTTGCGTGGCACGCAAGGCTGAGCAGTCCTATCTGGGCCAACTCGAGGACAAGTCGCGCCTGCGCGATGCCGACGCTCGACGGGCTTCTTTCGCGTGAAGCAGCAGTTGATTCGTCGCGTTGGTGAAGAAAGACTGGACGCCCGATCTTCAACTTTTACTGCCATGTCATTCTTCCTTCTTCGAACCTTGGCTATGCGCCTGCTGTGCTTGGCCGGGACACTCGCCTGCGCCGGCGGCGTCCTTGCACAATCGCCTGGCGTGGTGCGCGCCGAGCCCAATCCGTCAGGCGCGTCGAGTTCCCGGGTGGCGGATCTGAATTGGCCGACCCGGCCGCTGCGCCTCGTCGTCGGCTTTGGCGGCGGCTCATCGCCGGATTTCGTGGCGCGTGTGCTGGCCACATCCATGGCGAAGGCGCTGGGCCAGCCAGTGATCGTCGAAAACCATGCCGGTGCCAGCGGCAACATCGCTGCGGGCATCGTCGCGAAGTCGACCGACCAGCACACGATCGGCATCCTCATCAACGGCAACATGACCATTGCCAAGATCCTCAATCCGGCGACACCCTACGATCCGCAGAAGGACCTCGTGCCGCTGAGCATCCTTTGCACGGCCCCTCTGGTGCTCGCCACGACACCGCAGGTATCGCAGGCCGATGCCCGCGGTTTCCTCACGGCTGCGCGTGCGGCCGGCGGCACCTGGAGCTATGGCTCTCCGGGCATCGGAACGATCGGCCACCTCGGCATGGAACTCCTCAAGGCCCGCACCGGCATCGCCGCCGTGCACGTGCCCTATCAGGGCAATCCGCAGGTCATCAGCGGCCTGATCGGCGCGCAGCTCCAGCTGGCGCTGCTTCCGCCGGGCCTCGCCGACGAACAGATCAAGGCTGGAAAGCTGCGCGCGATCGGCGTGACCTCGGCGCGCCGCTCCACGCTCGTGCCGGACTATCCGAGCTTGCAGGAAGTGGGATTGAAAGATTTCGAGCTCGAGATCTGGACTGCAGCGGCAGCCCCTGCCAGCCTGCCCGCTCCCATTGTCCAGCGCTTGAACCAGGTTCTCGCCGAAGTCATCCGCCTGCCGGAGGTTCGGCAGAAGCTCTTCCAGCATGGCTACGAGGCTGTCGGTATTTCGGGCGAAGCGCTGGCACGGCGGGTGAGAGCGGATACGGCAGCGCTGAGCCAGATCATCGCGAGCCAGGGCATCAAGCTCGAGTAAGGAGGCCCGGCATGAATTCAGCACCGGAACATCGCCGTCCCAGTGACGACGAAGCCCAGCAGATCCTGCAGTCGCTGCGCGACGAACTCGACGGACTGGACGCGATTTTGCTCGAGACCTTGCGGCAAAGACTGGTCTGCTGTTGCAGGATCGGCCTGCATAAGCGCAACCATGCGATTCCAATGATGCAGCCTCACCGCATCGGTGTGGTGCAGCAACGCGCGGCGGCCTTTGCTGCGGAGCACGGCATGAGCCCGGCGTTCCTGCGTGTGCTCTTCGAGCTGATCATTGCCGAGACCTGCCGGCTGGAGGACGAGATCATCGGTGCGCCAGTAGCCTGAGCCCGACGCTGCCCGTGCGTGCCGGCGTGAGAGCCCTCGGGGCGCCCGTGGACGCTGAAACATCCAGGATGTGCCCTGCGAACAAGACGGGCTGCAGCGGCGCACGCGGATCAGCTATCTTCTGCTCGACCATCGACGGCGTCCTGGAGGACTGACCACACTGGCGGTGACCTCTGTGATCTGATCTTCCTGGCACGGGTGCCGATAAGGTGGTCTAACGGGCGCTGATCACTGTTCACGATGTGCACGCGGAGCCGGTTGCGGCCCAAGGGCCGCCTTTGAATCCAAGATGTTAGCCAATGTCATCCGAGTGCCGGCTTGGACCGTTGAGGGATGGCGCCTGATGTATGACGCACTCCTCGATGCCATTGCTTAGAAAGACCACCATGAAAACCAAGCAGCTCATCTTCGCCAGCATCCTCGCATTCGCCGGCGTGGCCTTGATGGCCCCGGGCATTGCCTCCGCCGCGCCCCACCACCAGCCGAAGCACAAGGTGTGCAAGTGGGACGCCCGCCATCACCACCGTGTGTGCCACTGGGTACGCTGATTCATTCATCAGCCCAAGATGCCTCGCGAAGCGGGGCATTTTTCATTTGAACGAGAATTTGAACGAGACGGCCCGCCGACTCAGTTGCGACCGCGCGCCATGCCTGCAGCCGTTTGTTTGTCGGAAGATGCAACAAGAAACGGGTATCGTCGAATGCGCCAGGAGCGTCGATCAAGCCGCCTTCTGATATTTGAAAACCTGCCAGCGCCACGCAACGCCGTGGCCAGGACTCCGTCTTCGAAGCAAACAACTGCAAGCCCGCATGAAAAGTACCGCCCCTCAGCTTGCCATTGTTGAAGAGCGGCGCACGCTCGGCTGGATCGACGCCCTGTTCCTCCTGGTGCTGCTGGGCCTCTTGTGGAGCGCGCTGCATTTCGGCAAGGGCATGATCGTGCACTTCGATCCGGCGGCGGTGCCCGAGATCGACAGCTCGCCCAGCCAGATCCCCTATTACGCGGGCCGCACCCTGATGCGCATGTGGATCGCGTTCGGCTTCTCGCTGTTCTTCGCCGTGGCCACCGGCTACCTTGCGGCCAAGAGCCGGACGGCGCGCGCTTTCATCCTGCCGGCCCTCGATGTGCTGCAGTCGGTGCCGGTGCTGGGCTTCCTGTCCGCGACCGTGGCGGCCTTCATGGCGCTGTTCCCTGGCAGCCTGCTCGGCGTCGAGTGCGCTGCGATCTTCGCCATTTTCACGGGGCAGGTCTGGAACATGGCCTTCGGGTTCTATCACTCGATGGTGACCATTCCCAACGACATGCAGGAGGCGGCCTCGACATACGGCCTGACGCGCGCGCAGCGCTTTCGCACCGTGGAGCTGCCGGCTTCGGCCCACAGCCTGATATGGAACTCCATGATGTCCTTCGGCGGCGGCTGGTTCTTCGTCGCGCAGAGCGAGGCCATCAGCGTGATGAACAAGGACATCAAGCTTCCGGGCCTGGGCTCCTACATGGCGCAGGCCATCGCGCAGGGCGACAACACGGCCGCGCTGTGGGCGGTGGTGGCCATGATCGTGCTGATCCTCGTCAGCGACCAGCTGGTCTGGCGTCCGTTGCTGGCGTGGGCCGACAAGTTCAAGATCGAGCTGACCGAGTCGGCGACGCCGGCAACTTCGTGGGTCTACAACCTGCTGCGCGGCGCCTACCTGTTCACCTGGATCGGCGAGCGCCTCTGGCTGCCCCTGAAGGACCGGGTGGCGCGGGTTCCCAATCCGGCCGCAAAGGTTCCGGTGCGGCTCACGGTCGGCGGCCAGAAGCTGCTTTGGCGCGCTGCGGGCATCGTGCTCGCCGTCTGGATCGGCTTCGAGATCCTGAAGGCTCTGGCGGCCGCCGTGGCGGCGCTGCACGGCGCTTTGACGCTGGCCGGCTTCGGCCACATCGTCTGGCTCGGCGTGCTGACGGCCTTGCGTGTCGCCACCATGACGGTGCTGGCCACGCTGATCTGGGTGCCGGTCGGCGTGTGGATCGGTTCGCAGCCGCGTGTGGCGCGGTTCGCCCAGCCGCTGGCCCAGATCGGCGCGTCGTTCCCGGTGAACATGACGTTCCCGATCGTCGTCGGCTTCTTCGTCGCCACCCATGTCACGCTCAACTGGGGCAGCATCCTGCTCATCGCGATGGGCACGCAGTGGTACATCCTGTTCAACGTGATCGCGGGCGCCATGGCCATCCCCAACGACCTCAAGGAAGCGGCGCGGGTCTACGGCTTGCGCGACTGGAACCTGTGGCGCACGCTGATCCTGCCGGCGATCTTTCCGTACTGGGTCACCGGCGCCTGCACGGCCGCCGGTGGCGCATGGAACGCCAGCATCGTGGCCGAGCTCGCCACCTGGGGCAGCACGACCCTGAAGGCGGACGGCCTGGGGGCATACATCGCGACCGTCACACGGGAAGGGGACACGGCGCTGATCATCGCAAGCATCGGCGTGATGTCGATCTTCGTCGTCCTGATGAACAAGCTCATCTGGCGCCGTCTCTATGCCTTTGCAGAGCGCCGATTCAAGCTGGATTGAACATGAACACAACCTCCCGTTCTCCCGAGCCGGCCAAGCCGGTGGCCGAGCTGTGCGCCGTCACCAAGACGTTCAGGACCGCCGGCAACCACGAGCTCAAGGTGCTCGACAACATCGACCTGGCCGTCAACGAGGGCGAGTTCCTGGCGCTGCTGGGCCAGTCCGGCTCGGGCAAGTCGACCATCCTGCGCTGCCTGACGGGGCTGATCGAGCCGACCTCGGGCCGCGCGCTGGCCAACGGCAAATCGCTCAACGGCGTGAACCCCGATGCCTCGATCGTCTTCCAGACCTTCGCGCTCTACCCGTGGCTGACGGTGGAGCAGAACGTCGCGGTGGGCCTCATGTCGCGAAAGATCAGCCGGGCCGAGCGCGATGCCGCGGTCGACCGCGCAATCGAACTGATCGGCCTGGGCAACTACCACGCGGCTTTTCCCCGCGAACTCTCGGGCGGCATGCGCCAGCGGGTCGGCATCGCGCGGGCCCTCGTGTCCCGGCCCAGGCTGCTGTGCCTTGACGAAGCCTTCAGCGCGCTGGACGTGCTGACCGCGGAGAACCTGCGCCAGGAGTTGATCAGCCTGTGGCGCGGGCCGAACGGCGATCTCAGCTCGGTGTTCATGGTCACGCACAACATCGAGGAAGCCGTGGAGATGGCCACGCGCATCGTGGTCGTGTTTCCGCGGCCCGGGCGCGTGGGCCTCGTGCTGGAAAACAAGCTGCCGTATCCGCGGGACACGAAGGACCCTGAATTCCAGCGGCTGGTCAGCGTGATCCACGAATCCATCACCACGATGACACTGCCCGACCTGCCGCCCGAGGCGCCCGAAAAGGGCCAGCCGATCTCGCGCGCCCGCACGCGCATGGAGTCCATTCCGCTGGTGCCCGTGGGCCAGATCCTGGGGCTGATGAGCATCCTCAGCGACTCGCCGGATCTGTCCAACATCTACGACATCTCGGACGAGATCGGCAAGGAGTTCGGCGAGACGATCGCGATCCTCAAGGCGGCCGAGATTCTCGACCTGATCGACACGCCCCGGCAGGAAGTGCGCTTCACCGAACTGGGCCGCAAGTTCGTGGCCGCGGACCGGCTCGGCAAGCGCGCGATCTTCGAAGAGCAGGTCTTCAAGCTGCGGCTCTTCCACATCATCATCGCGCTGCTCAAGGAATATGAGGAAGTCGAGGCCGAGCGCGTGATCAAGGACATCGGCAGCGCCTTGCCTTACGACAATCCCGAAAAGACCTTCGAGACCATGATCGCCTGGGGCCGGTACGCGGGCCTGATGGACTACAACGCAAAGACCGGCATGGTGTTCGTTCCGCAGAGCGACGACTCGAGCGACGACGCCCACCTGCACGGCATGACCTGAACGGCAGCCGCCCCGCGCAAGCCTCTAGCTCAGATCGACGTCAAGCAGGCGGATGTACTGCTGGCCGCCATGCATGTCGCGCTCCAGCGCGCCACCCTGCGGGCGCCGGCGCGGATACGAGATCTTCAGGACCGAGAGTTCGTCCACGCGGAAGCACTTGACCTGCGCACTGTCGACATCGAACAGCGTGCCGATGGCGGCGGGCTGCAAAGCCTGCGCACCGGCGTAGCGCTCGAAGCTCTCGCGGTCGGGGAACGAGAGGTCCATCGTGATCCAGAAGGGGCCCGCATTCTTGGACCGCACATGGCGGCAGATGTCGCTGACCTTAGGCATGTTGCAACTCCGCGGTTTCGACGAACTCGGTGCGTACCAGTTCGAGCCCGTGACCCACATGGACCACGTGATTGAGCATGAATTCGTACACCGCACCCCGCTCGATCTCCGCGGGCGAGAAGGGGAAGGCGTAACTGGGCAAGGGCATGTTGCGTTCGAGCGGCATGTGGAAGAACAGGGGGTTGCAGGTCTTGGCGATCTGGGTCGCCAGCTCCTGCGTGGCCGCGGTGGCGACGAAAAGCAGGCCGATCTCGCGCGGCGCCGCGGCGCCCGGCTCGACCGGCAGCCCCGACACCGCATTCCAGCCGTAGGGCCGCAGCGAGATGTCGAACTGCCCCGCGCGCGCGCCCATGGTGTCGCTCACGCGCTGGTACAGCAACTGGTGCATCTGCGCGATGAAGCGCTCGATCTGCGCCAGCACCGCGCGGTCCTGGATGCCGACCAGCATCAGGGTCTGGAACGCGCCGGTGGAGGCGCCTTCGAGCTTCATGGTGTAGGGCCTGGGCAAGAAGCGCGAGCCGCTCACCCGCACCACCCGTTCGTTCACCGCCTCGTACCTTGCTTCGGTGACGTCGAGCACGCCGCCGGGTTCGTGCAGCAGGAACGGATCGCTGTTCTCGTAGAGCATGTGGGCCGACACCGTGCGCGGCGTGCAGACATTGCCCGCGTTCAGCGGCTCGACCTCGAAGGCGTCGTGGCCGACACGGATCATCACGCCGCCGTCGCGCGAGTTGACGGTGCACAGGCCGCCGCACTCGGCGATCTTTCCTGCGTGCCAGGCGGGGCCGACGCCGGCACCGCGCAGCAGCGGCAGCGCTGCCAGCACGGCGGTGTCGGTGGTGCGCCCGCCCAGCACGATGTCGGCGCCCGCCTCCAGCGCGGTCATGTAGGGCTCGGGTCCCATCAGTGCAACGATGTGCTCGCAGGCATCGAACAATGCCGCGCCGTCGTCCGTCATCGGCGCCAGCGGCGTGACCTGGCCCGCGCCCGCCTTGGCCTTCAGCAGCGCGGCCTGCTGCTCGGAGTACAGCAGCGCGATGCGCGGATGCAAGCCATGCTCGCGTGCAATCTCCAGCGCGATGTCGCGCATCCAGTCGAGCGCCATGTCGCAGCCCGAGGTGCCGCAGGACCCGATGAGCAGTGGCAGGCCCGAACGCGCCTGTGCGCGCATCAGGATCGCAAGGTCGGCCTTGACGGCGTCGCGCGAGTACTTCGACCTGCCCGTCGCCAGGTAGGCGGGCCCGCTGTCGGTGGATCCTGCATCGCAGGCAATGGCATGTGCGCCGGCCGCGAGACCCGCTTCGATGTCGGACTCGCGCACGCCCGCTCCGAGCGCGCCGGTCGGCACCAGCACGTTCACCGTGTCTTGCAGGCGATCGGTCATGCGGCCCCCTTGCCTGTGCGAGAGGGTTCGATGTATGCGTGAGCCATGAATGTCTCCTTGAAGCGAGGTTGAACGATGAAAGGATCGGGCGCAGGGCCAAGCCGACGCGGCACCCGGGAGCACCTCGTCGTGACGAAAGAATGGAGAGTCCCGTCCGGGAGCGGCGGCTACTGTCCGCCGAGACGCGACAGAATCATCAGCCGGACCTGGTCGACGTGATGGTGCATGGCCTTCTGCGCGCGCTGCGCATCGCCGGCCATCAGCGCATCGATGATTTCCAGATGCTCCTCGCACACGGTCTTGCGGCGCTGCGGCAGGCGGCCGAATCGGAACATCGCGGTGCGCATGCGCAGGTCGCCGATGACCTGCTGCAGCACCGGGTTGCCGCAGGCCGCGGCAATGAGCGCGTGCAGGTCGCGGTCGCTGGCGGCGAACTCGGGCGTGACGACGTCCTCGGGCAACTGCAGCGCCTCGCCGATGCGGCTCTTCAGCAGCTCGAGTTCTGCCGCCGCGACGCGGCCGGCGGCCAGCCGTGCGGCCTCGCCTTCGACCAGGCGGCGCACGTTGAGGATGTGCATGTATTCCTCGATGGGCAGCGCCCGCACCACCAGCGCACCGTTGCGCTGGCGCTCCAGGAAGCGCTCGCCCTCGAGGCGGCGCACGGCCTCTCGCAGCGGCGTGCGCGAGATGCCGAGCTGCAACGCAATCTGGCGCTCCGTCACCACTTCGTTGGGCGCCAGTTCGCCGCTCAGCAGCATGCCCATCATGGCCTTGTGGGCCACCTCGGACAGTGCCAGCGAGGGCTCCAGCGCCGCATCGGCATCCAGTTCGGCGGGGGAAGGTTTCGCGTTCATGGGCTGGAGTATAGAAACAAATTCCTATTGCGTCCAGTTGGTATACCACTTGCGCAACATCGGTGTCTCGCTGATACTCCGCCTCCATCCGGGTGCGCAGAAGTGCCCGTTCCGAGCGGCGCAGCCGCATCGCCCCATGGGCCCGACAGCACAAGACAGGAGACATGAACATGACCCGCCAATCGACACGAAGCCTCGCCGCGGGCGTGGCAATGCTTGCCGCGCTCTGCAGCGCCGCGCCGGCGCACGCCCAGTCCGCCTCGCCCGCCTCACCCGCCTATCCCGCCAAGGCTGTCCGCATCATCATCGGCACGCCGCCGGGCGACTCGGCCGATGCCAGCGCACGTTCGCTTGCCGCACAGCTTGCGCGGGAAACCGGCCAACCCTTCTTCGTGGACAACAAGCCCGGCGCCCACGGCATCATTGCCTCCGAGGCGGCCAAGAACGCCGCGCCCGACGGCTATACCCTGCTGCTGTCGACCGGCGGGCCGATGGCCATCAATCCTTCGCTCTACAAGAAGCTGCCCTACGACCCGTTGAAGTCCTTCGAGCCCGTGGTGCCGCTGTCGACCGGGCCGCTTTACCTGGTCGTGAACAACGACCTGCCGGTGAAGAACCTGAAGGACCTGGTGGCTTACGCCAAGGCACATCCCGGCAAGATGAGCTACGGCTCGGGCGGCAGCGGCACCACGCAGCACCTGGCCATGGAGACGCTGAAGAAGTCGATGGGGCTGGACATCCTGCATGTGCCCTACAAGGGCTCGCCGGCGGTGCTGCAGGACCTGATCGGCGGGCAGATCCAGCTGGCCTTCGACGCGGGCGCGTCGATCCTTCCGCAGATCCGCAACGGCAAGGTGCGCCTGATCGGCGTGGCGTCGGACGCGCGCTCGCCGCTCACGCCCGACATGCCCACGCTGACCGAGCAGGGCGTGCCGGCCTTTCGCGCGGTGGTGTGGTCGGGCCTGTTCGTGCCCGCGGGCACGCCGTCCACGGCCGTGGCGAAGCTCAACACGCTCGTGAACCAGGCGTTGCGCGATCCGGCTTTTGCCGCGCAGATGCGGGCGCAGGGCGGAGAGCCCGCGGGTGGCGGCAGCGCCGAGTTCAGGAGCTTCCTGCAGGCGGAGATCAGCCGCTGGGCCAAGGCGGTCGCGGACTCCGGCGCAACGATAGATTGAGCGCGATGATGATGAAGAGGAAACTTCCGGCAGCGGCCGGTGCCGCGCTGGTCGCTGTTCTTTGCGGCTGTTCGACGCCCGGTTCGCCCGACATGTGGGCGACGTCTTCGCGCGATGTGTTCTTCGTCGGTGGCAGCTACGTCGGCGAGGGCAGCGCCCAGGTGATGCGCGGCGCGATGTATGTCGAGCACCTGCGCCCGCCCAAGGTCACGCGCAAATACCCGCTGGTGCTGATTTCCGGCACGGCGCAGACGGCTGTCAACTGGATGACCACGCCCGACGGCCGCAAGGGCTGGGCGCAGTACTTCGTCGAGCAGGGCTACGAGGTGTACATGATCGATCAGCCCGCGCGCGGCCGCTCCGCCTGGAACCCTGGCGTCGATGGCGAGTTGCGCAGCCTCTCCGTCGCGGCGGCCGAGACGCTCTTCACTCGCCCGGACGGCGACTGGCCACAGGCCAGGCTGCACACCCAGTGGCCGGGGTCCGGCCGACGAGGCGACGCGGTGTTCGACCAGTTCTACGCCAGCCAGGTCGCCTACCTGGGCTCCAACGTCGCCACGCAGACGGCCATGAAGGCGGCCGGGACAGCGCTTCTGCACCGCATCGGCCCTGCGGTGCTGGTCACCCATTCGCAGGCCGGCCCCTTCGGCTGGCTGATCGCGGACGCGCAGCCGCAGCAGGTCAAGGGCATCGTGGCCATCGAGCCGCAGGGCCCGCCCATCCGCTCGGGCACCCGCAGCACGGCGGCCTGGGGCGTTGCCGACATCGCTTTGTCGTATACCCCCGCCGCGGCGCAATCCGCCGACCTGCAGGTCGAGCAGCAACGCGCACCCGACAGCCCTTTGTTGCAGGCCTGCTGGGAGCAAAAGGAACCTGCGCGCCAGTTGCTTCGCCTGAAGGGAATACCGATCACCGTGATATCGACGGAAGCGAGTTACCACGCGCCCTTTGACCATTGCACCGTGCGGTGGCTGCGGCAGGCAGGTGTCGAAGTCGAGTTCACGCGGCTTGCGGACATCGGCATCCATGGCAACGGCCATATGGTCATGCTCGAGAAGAACAGCCTTGATGTGGCGCATGTCGTCGACGAATGGGTGGCGCGGGCGGTGAACTAGTGCGTGGATTCGCCGGCACTGCCAACGAGGACGCGCCGGGCCGTCAGGACTTGCCCGGCCAGCCCGGGAGGTACGCGCTCTTCTTCGAGCGCGCGAGCGCAAGTCCGTCGGCGAGCGCCTGTTTCGGCGCGCGCTCCAGCTTCTTTCGAGGAATGGATGCCCGCAGGTGATTGGCCCACAGGAAGTCGAGAAACGGCGCATCCGATTTGGCGAAACCGCCCGCATCGCGCACATCGCCGGCCAGACTGCGGTACGGGTCATCCGCCAGGTCTTCGAAGCTCTTCGGCATGTCCTTGAAAGGCCGTCGCTCGCCGTTCGCATCGTAGGGGTGCACCCAACTGCAGTGGTCCAGGAAGATCCAGAAATCGCGGGGCTTCAGCGCACACAGGTCCTTGACGACGCCGACCTGCACGCTGTCGGATTTCTCCCGAAGCAGCGCGACCGCCGTGTGGTGGTGATCGAGGATGTAGAAGGTCTTGTCCGGTCCCCGTACCGCGGGAAAGAGCGCCTGCCGCATGGCCTCGCGGCGGGCGTGCGCGCCCAGCTTCGCCCAGGATCTTCTCTTTCTCTCGACTTCCCCGAACCCGACGGTCATCTGCGTGGGCCGCAGCTGGCCGAGCTTCACTTCGACGAGGGTGGAGCCAATGCTGATCATGGGGCGGATGTTGCGCCCCGGCACCCGCACCGCGCAGTAGGAGAACAGGCATAGATGCGCCAGCGCGCTGATCGGCCCCGCCGGGGCTCAATCCATCTGGATGTTGGCGTTCCGGATGATGCCGGCCCAGCGCTGGGTTTCCCTGTCCATGAGCGCCGTGGCCTCGGCGGTGGAGCCCGGGAAGGGATAAGCCCCCTGATCGGCCAGATGGGCCGCGAAAGTCTTTTCGTTCGCGATGCCCACCACGGTGTCCTGCAGCTTCTTCACCACCTCGGGCGGAGTACCGGCCGGCGCCATGATGCTGTACCAGGATCTCACCACGACGTCGTTCACCCCGCTTTCCGTGAACGTGGGCACATCGGGAATCACCGGACTGCGCTTGTCGGCCGCGA
Organism: Variovorax paradoxus; assembly: GCF_022009635.1. NCBI lineage: Bacteria > Pseudomonadati > Pseudomonadota > Betaproteobacteria > Burkholderiales > Comamonadaceae > Variovorax > Variovorax paradoxus. The sequence goes on along the minus strand of NZ_CP091716.1, from coordinate 7,553,314 downwards.
TGCCGAGAATGCGTACCGAGCCCGCCTGGGCATACGCAAGCACATTGGGCAGGTTCGCGAACATCACCTGGATCTGGCCGGCTTGCAGGTCCGTCGTGGCGGACGATGCCCCTTTGTAGGGGATGTGGGTGAAGGCCACATGCGCGCGGTCCATGAAGATCGCACCGAGCAGGTGGTTGATCGAACCGATCCCGGCGGAGCCCATGTTGAGCTTGCCCGGGTTCGCCTTCGCGTAGCTCACCAGTTCCGCCACATTCCTGGCGGGCGCCTGTCTGGAAACCGCCAGGACGTTCGGCACCGCCGCGAAGGTCGCGACATTCACGAACGCCTTGGTCCCGTCGAAGGGAAGCCGCTTGTAGAGCAGTGGTTGCACCGCCTGGCCCATTGAGCCCAGCAGCAGCGTGTAGCCGTCGGCGGGCGCCTTGGCCACGTAGCCCGCGCCGATCGTGCCGCCCGCTCCGGCCCTGTTGTCGACCACCACGGGCTGCCCCAGCACGTCGCCCATGCGTTGGGCCACGAGACGACCCATGAGGTTGACCGTGCCCCCCGCGGCGAACGGGACGACCAGAGTGATCGGCTTGTGGGGATAGGTTTGCGCGCAGGCGCCCGTCGAAACGCCCAGCACTGTGGCAAGGATGGCGGCGAACTTGAACATGTGTCGGTCTCTTTCGTGAATCGTCGGTCGCCGGTTCGTCCCGGGTCGGCCATGGAGGGAAGAGCCTGCTCCGCCCGCACGCATCGGACGGCGTCTTGCGGGAGCTTCCGCAGTGGCAGGCGAGGGGGAAGAGTCAGTGGCCAAGGGGCTGGGACGTCGGCGCCAGAATGCCCCCCACTGCCCGATCGAGCGCGCAGCGCGCCTCGGCCAGCGCGCTGCGCGCTGCATCCGTCCAGCGCATGTCGGCCGCGCACTGCTCGCGCGCCTGCGCCAGCAGGCGGCGGACTTCCAGCGGACCCACGCCACCGGCGGTGACGCGCGTCTCGACGAACTCGCGGGGATTCAATGCCGTTTGCACCGAGCTGTCCGACAGCCCGATCGGGCGCCCGACCGTCTCGAGCGCCGCCCGGTCGACCATGGCACCCGTGAGTTCGTAGGGCGCGACCGATTCGCTCAGGCTGTTGCGCACGACGCGCGCGACGATGTGGTGAACCTGCCTGAACGACAGGCCGCAGTCCCGCACGATGACGTCGGCCAGATTGCTCGAGGTGCACCAGCTTTCCTTCAGCGCCGCGGCCATGCGGTCCTCGTGCACGATGAGCGTTTCCATCACGCCCGTGAACAGGTCCAGCATCGCCTCGGCGGTCGCGAGCGCTTCGTCCAGGATCGGCGCCTCGCGCATTGCCTGGTCGCCCGTTCCCTCGCCTCGGAAGGTGGCCAGTGCGGTCGAGACCCAGGTGACCGAGGCGCCGGCCGCGCGCCGGACGTATTCGAGGGCCGTGGGATTCTTCTTCTGCGGAAAGATGCTGCTGGTGCCGCAATAGCTGTCGTCGCACTCGACCAGTCCGAACTCGCTGCTCGACCAGACGTGCAGGTCGGTCGCCAGGTCGTTCAGGTCGGCCATGACGAAGGACAGTGCGCTGAGCGCGTCGACGGCGTAGAACGCCTCGCGGCCCAGCTTGGAGTTCTCCACCAGCCCGTCGAAGCCGAGCAAGCGCGTGGTGAGCGCCCGGTCCAGCGGCCAGGACGTGCCGGCCAGGCCGACGGTGCCGAGCGGATTGCGGTTGACCCTGGCATAAGCCTGGGTCAGGCGCTCGAAGCTGTCGTGCAGGCGGGAGCTGAAGCTGAGCAGGTAATGGCCGAAAACCCACGGCTGCGCCTGCTGCATGTGGGTGTAGCCCGGCATGATCGTGCGTGCATGCTTTTCAGCCTGCTCGGCGATGGCCGCCTGCAGCGCGTTCAGCCGGCCCATCACGTCCAGGATTCGGTTGCGCTGATACAGCCTGCGAACGGTCGCGCCCTGGTCGATGCGGCTGCGGCCCGTGTGCATTTGGCCGCCGACTTCCTCACCGATCGCCGCGAAGAGGTACGACTCCATCTGGAGAAGAAAGCTTCCCTTGCGCACGTCGACGGGGAATTCGTCGCGGCCCATCTCCTGAATGGCCAGGAGCTGCTGAAGGATGGCGCGGCCGGCTGCCGGCGCGATGATTTCCTGCGCCACGAGCATCGCGGTGTGGGCCAGGTCCACCGCGAGAAATTCATCGAATTTCTTTCTCTCCGCCTGCAGCTTGGGCAACTCGTTGTACTTCAGCTGCCGCGACGCGGCCGGCGATTTCAGGCGTGCATCGCTGAGCAGGATTTCTGGATGGAGGGTCATACGGGAAAGGACGGGGTGTCGGCATTCATTGGCGTGGCGAAATGATGCGATGCCCCTCGCCCCGGCACAACGGCACAAAAGGCTGGACGCGTATAAGGCAATGTTATGCACGCGGGCGTGCGAAACCCCGCCCGCGGCCATTACATTGAAAGGCATGGACCTCAACCCTCGGCAGCTCGACGCCTTCAGGAAGGTCATGCTGACCGGCAGCATGACGATCGCGGCCGAGCGGCTGCAGGTCAGCCAGCCCGCGGTCAGCCGGCTCATCCGGGACCTGGAAGCGTCTGTCGGCATTCGCCTCTTCAGGCGCGAAGGCAACCGGCTGATTCCGGGCGCCGAGGCCCAGCGCCTGTTCCGTGAGGTGGACCTGTTCTATCGGGGCATCGAGCAGATCGAAAAGGTCGCGCAGGACTTGAAGTCGGTTCGCATCGGCAATCTCCGGGTCGCATCGCTGAGCGCGCTGGCGCTCAACGCGCTGTGCGAGTGCGTCAACCGGTTCGCGGCAACGCATCGCGAGGTCGCGGTCTCGCTGGATGTGCGCAACTCGTTGAGCGTGCTCGAATTGGCGGCAGCCAATCAGATCGACATCGGCTTCGTGCATCAGGCAAACACCGAGTACCCGGGCGTGGTCGTTCATCCGCTCCAAAGCTTGCCGGCCGTCTGCGTGCTTCGCCGCGATCACCGGTTGGCGGACAGGCCAGCCATCGCCATCGACGACTTCGAGGGCGAGTCGATCATTTCGCTGAGCCAGAACAATCCGCTGCGGGTTCGCTTGGAGAGCGCGCTGGACGCGGCCGGCGTCCGCTACAGCCGGCCGGTGGAGACGACGCTGGCGTACTCGGCGTGCAACTTCGTTCGGGGGCGTCTGGGCATCGCGGTGATCGACCCCTTCACCGCGAAGCACTTCGTCGACTCGGATGTCGTGTTCCTGCCCATCGAGCCCGCGGTTCCGTTCGAGTGCTCCTTTGTCCTGCCCGCCCACCAGCCGCGCTCCAAGGTCGTCGAGGACTTCATCGACGTGGTCAAGAGCTTCTTCTCCGCTCACCGGCAGGCGTAGAAGCCGCGGCTGGCCGCGTCGGCCCTCGCGCGATGTGATCATAGGGTTTGTACTTATCCGTCGATCCGGATGGCCGGACGGCCTGTCGTCGCTTCATCCGGATTGTCGGCGGGGCATCGCTCCTTTCCTGGCTGAAGTCCTCGCGAAATCAACGACTTAGCGCAGTTTTTCCTGCGCCCGGGCCGTGGCATGTCGATTGCTCAGGATCAAGGCCCGCCGCATGTCCCGATGCGAGTCCCGGCCAAGACACAGGAGACAAACCGATGAGCCCACCGGGCGACCTCGACCCCACGGGCGAGTTGCGCGGCGCCACGGCGCCATGGCCGACCTCGCAGCGCCAGCACCTGTGCCATGCCGAGCCTCGTTCGCGCTGCCCGAAGCCCTTGCACCGCGCGCCCACGCCGCCGGCACCCGACAATTTCTAGGAGATCCCCTTGGACCACCAACCCCGCCCCGTACCCAAACCCTTCTACAAGTCCCTGTACTTCCAGGTCATCACCGCCATCGTGCTGGGCGTGCTGCTGGGGCATTTCTATCCCGACACCGGCGCATCGATGAAGCCGCTGGGCGACGGCTTCATCAAGCTCATCAAGATGATCATCGCGCCGATCATCTTCTGCACGGTGGTGGTGGGCATCGCCGGCATGGAGGACATGAAGAAGGTCGGCAAGACCGGCGGCCTGGCGCTGCTGTATTTCGAGATCGTTTCCAGCATCGCGCTGGTGGTGGGCCTGGTCATCATCAACATCGTGCGGCCCGGTGCGGGCATGAACGTGGACGTGAGCCAGCTCGACACCAAGAGCATCGCGGCCTACACCGGCCCGGGCAAGATGCAGAGCACCACCGATTTCGTGCTGAACATCATCCCCAACACGCTGGTCGATGCCTTCGCCAAGGGAGAGATTCTGCAGGTGCTGCTGATCGCGGTGATGTTCGGCTTCGCACTGCACCGTTTCGGCGGCCGCGGCACGCTGGTGTTCGACGTGATCGAGAAGGGCTCGCACGTGCTCTTCGTGATCGTCGGCTACATCATGAAGGTCGCGCCCATCGGCGCCTTCGGCGCGATGGCCTTCACCATCGGCAAGTACGGCGTGAGTTCGCTGCTGCAGCTGGGCCAGCTGATGGCCACGTTCTACATCACTTGCCTGCTGTTCATCTTCGTGGTGCTCGGCGGCATCGCCAGGTTCCACGGGTTCAGCATCTGGAAGTTCATCAAGTACATCAAGGAAGAGCTGCTGATCGTGCTGGGCACTTCGTCGAGCGAATCGGTGCTGCCGCGCATGATGGCCAAGCTGGAGAACCTGGGCGCGAAGAAGTCGGTGGTTGGCCTGGTCGTGCCCACGGGCTATTCGTTCAACCTCGATGGCACCTCGATCTACCTGACGATGGCGGCCGTGTTCATCGCGCAGGCCACCAACACCGACATGACGCTCACGCAGCAACTTACATTGCTGGCGGTGCTGCTGCTCACCTCGAAGGGCGCGGCCGGTGTCACGGGCAGCGGCTTCATCGTGCTGGCCGCCACGCTGTCGGCGGTGGGCCATGTGCCGGTGGCGGGGCTCGCGCTCATCCTGGGCATCGACCGCTTCATGTCGGAGGCCCGCGCGCTCACCAACCTGATCGGCAACGGCGTGGCCACCCTCGTGGTCGCCAAGTGGACCGGCGATCTGGACACCGTGCGCATGCACCAGCACCTGAACCAGGAAAGCGCGGCGGAAGCGGACGAGCCCGAGCGCGTGCTCGACGCCACCGAGACGCACATGCCCGCCGGTTCGGTGCGCTGAGTGCCGGCGCTGGCGCGCCTGAAGCGGCTTTCCACTTGTTACATCACCCGGCAGGGAGCAATCGAATGAGCGAGAAACAACGCGTGGTCCTGGTCACGGGCGGCATGGGAGGCCTGGGCGAGACCATCTCCACCAAGATGGTCGATGCCGGCTACAAGCTGGCCGTGACCTATTCGCCCGGCAACAAGTCGCATGCGGACTGGGTGGCGCAGATGGCCGAGCGCGGCTACCGGATCCTGGCCGTGCCCTGCGACGTGGCGGACTACGACGCCTGCGCGCAGGCCGTGAGCCAGGTGCAGGAGGCGCTGGGCCCGGTGGACGTGCTGGTCAACAACGCCGGCATCACGCGCGACATGACCTTCAGGAAGATGGACCAGATCAACTGGAACGCCGTGCTGCGCACCAACCTCGACAGCCTGTTCAACATGAGCAAGCAGGTGGCCGATGGCATGGTCGAGCGCGGCTGGGGGCGGATCATCAATGTGTCGTCGGTGAACGGCTCGAAGGGCGCGTTCGGCCAGACCAACTACTCGGCGGCCAAGGCCGGTGTGCACGGCTTCACCAAGGCGCTGGCGCTCGAGGTGGCCAGGAAGGGCGTGACGGTGAACACCATCTCGCCGGGCTACATCGGCACGAAAATGGTCACGGCCATTCCGAAGGAAGTGCTCGACAGCAAGATCCTGCCGCACATCCCGGTGGGCCGGCTCGGCAGACCGGAAGAGGTGGCGGGGCTGATCATCTACCTGGCCTCGCAGGAGGCGGCGTTCGTGACGGGTGCCAACATCGCCATCAACGGCGGCCAGCACATGCAATGAAGAGGGGGCCGGCCGCCCCGATACTCGCTCACATGCAGTACGCGGCCCATATCGTCTTTCACATCCCGTCTCCCCCGACCGGCAAACCGGGAGCGCCGCGCCATGCCTGAGCATGCGCTGGAACCGGGGGCGGCGCCTCACCGGGCAGGCACCGATGCGCGCACGGCGGCCTTGTGCAATAACGCTTCCTTGACTTCAGGGGAGCCGGCCCGGCGCTTCGATTTGCCTTCCGAAAACTCCATACGGTGGCGCGGCCTTCCGCGCTGGTGCGCCGCGCTGGCCCTGGTGGCCGTGGCCGCCTTCGCGGGACACCAGGTCGCCATGCAGACCGGCCTGGCGCGCCTGCGCGAGGCGGCCGACCATCGCCTCGACATGCTCGCGACCGGCCTGGACGCCGACCTCGCGCGCTTCGACTACCTGCCCGCGCTGCTGGAGATGACGCCGATCGTGCCGGCACTGCTCGACACGCCATCGGACGCGCACCTGCGCGACGCAGTCAACCGCTACCTCGACGGCGTCAACGCCACGGCGGGCGCCGAGATGCTCTACGTGCTCGACCGCTCCGGCATTTCGCAGGCGGCGTCCGACTGGGACAAGCCCGGCACCACCCTGGGGCAGGACCTGTCGTTCCGGCCCTACATGATCGATGCGCTGAACCATGGCCGGGGTCGCTTCTATGGCGTGGGCATCACCAGCAAGCGGCCGGGCTACTACCTGTCGTACGCCCTTCGGCGCGGCCAGCCCACCCGCGGCGTGGTGGCCGTCAAGGTCAACCTCGAGGAGGCCGAGCGCGCCTGGCGCAAGCTGCCGGGCGACGTGGCGCTGATCGACCAGCGCGGCGTGGTGATCCTCTCCACGCGCGAAGATCTGAAATTCCGCCCGCTGCTGCCGCTGGACGCGCTGCAGCGCGCCGAGGTGTTGCGTTCGCGGCCCTACGGCAACGCCGCGCTGCAGCCGCTGCAGTGGTCGCAGAAGGAGTCGCTGGACCGGAACGTGCAGGTGATCACGCTCGACGACACCGACCAGCTTGCCTCGGCCCGCACCCTGGGTGGCGCGCCCTGGCAACTGATGGTGCTCGACGATCTGGCGCCGGTGCGGATGGCGGCGCGCAACACGGCCATCACCGCGAGCCTGGCGATGGCGGTGCTGCTGCTGGTGGCCGTCGCGCTGTGGCAGCGCCGCCGCGCGCTGCGCCAGAAACTGGCCAACCAGGCCGCGCTGCAGGCGGCGCACGACATGCTCGAATCGACCGTGGTGGCGCGCACCGCTCAGTTGCGCGCGGCCCAGGGAGAGCTGGTGCATTCGGGCAAGATGGCCGCGCTGGGCCAGATGTCGGTCGGCGTGGTGCACGAGCTCAACCAGCCTCTCACGGCCATGCGCACGCTCTCTGAGAGCGCCGGCATCCTGCTCGACAAGAACCGCCTGGACGACGTGCGCGGCAACTTGCAGCGCATCTGCGGCATGGTCGACCGCCTCGCGCGCCTGACCTCCCAGCTGAAGACCTTCGCGCATCGCAGCGACCTGCCATTGGTGCCGCTGCTGCTGTCGCAGGCCATCGCCGATGCGCAGGCGATGGTGGCCGAGGCCGCGAAGAAGCATCGCGTCGCCATCGAGGTCGATGTGCAGCCTGCCGCGCTGAGCGTCATGGCCGAGGAGGCGGCGCTGGGCAGCGTGCTGGTCAACCTGATGCGCAATGCCGTCGAGGCCATGCAGGACGCGCCGCTGCGCACGCTGCGGCTCGTGGCCCGGCTCGACGAAGGCCGCGTGATCCTGAGCCTGAGCGATACCGGCCCCGGCATCCGTCCCGACATCCTGCCGCGCCTGTTCGAACCTTTCGTCACCAGCAAGCCGGCGGGCGCCGGCCTGGGCCTGGGGCTCGTGATCTCGGCACAATTGGTACGCGCGATGGACGGCACGCTGCGCGCGGCCAACCAGGCGCAAGGCGGCGCCTGCTTCGTGGTCGACCTGCCCGCCGCCATTGCCGTGATCCATCACCCGCCCCGTTCATTCCCTTCTTATTCCGTTGATTCCATTGATTCCATTGCACAGGAGTGATGCCCAAGTGAGCGACGACCCTGCGATCCGGGTGCTGCTGGTGGAGGACGACGAAGACGTCCGCCTCAGCACGACCCAGGTGCTGACCCTGGCCGGCTTCGAGGTCGAAGCCTTTGCCAGCGCCGAGCGCGCGCGGGCGCACATCAGTTTCGGTGTGCCGGCGATCGTGATCAGCGACGTGCGCCTGCCGGGCATGAGCGGGACCGAGTGGCTGGGCGAGCTGCATACGGCCGATGCCGAGCTTCCGGTCATCCTGGTCACGGGCCACGGCCACATCGCGATGGCCGTGCAGGCCATGCGCGAGGGCGCCTACGACTTCATCGAGAAGCCCTTCAGTTCGGAACGGCTGGTGGCCATCGTGCGCCATGCCATCGAGCGCCGCCAGCTCACGCTGCAGGTGCGCACGCTGCGCGACGCGCTGGAGAACTGGAACGGCATCCAGTCGGTGCTGATCGGCCGCTCGGCCCAGATGCAGCAGGTGCGCCGTACCGTGATGACGCTGGCCGAGACCTCGGCCGACGTGCTGATCTACGGCGAAACCGGCACCGGCAAGGAGCTCGTCGCCCAGTGCCTGCACGCCCACAGCGAGCGCCGGCGCCGGCATTTCGTGCCGCTCAATTGCGGCGGCTTGCCCGAGGCGCTGGCCGAGAGCGAACTTTTCGGCCACGAGGCCGGCGCCTTCACCAGCGCCAACCGCGCGCGGGTGGGAAAGTTCGAATACGCCAACGGCGGCACGCTGTTTCTCGACGAGATCGAGAGCATGCCCATGCCGGTGCAGATCAAGCTGCTGCGCGCGCTGCAGGAGCGCAGCATCGAGCGCATCGGCTCCAACAAGGCCATTCCCTTCGACTGCCGCGTGGTGGCCGCGAGCAAGGAGGACCTGAAGGAAATGAGCGACCGGCAGAAGTTCAGGGCCGACCTGTACTACCGCCTCGGCGTGGCATTCATCGAACTGCCGCCGCTGCGCGAGAGGCGGGAGGACATCCCGCTGCTGTTCGAGCACTTCACGCTGCTGGCCGCGAACCGCTACGAGCGTGCGGCGCAGCCGCTCACCAACGCGCAGTTGGCCGACCTGATGGCCTATGCATGGCCCGGCAACGTCCGCGAGCTGCGCAACGTGGCCGACCGCTTCGTGCTGGGGCTGCTCGGCGAGCGCCTCACCCAGACGCGCGGCACCGGCGAAGGCCTGCCGGCGTTGCCGCGCGCGCTGCCGCAGCAGGTCGAGGCCTTCGAGCGCGCCGTGATCGTCGAGGCGCTGCGCAAGCACAAGGGCGACCAGCCCGCCACGGCCGCCGCGCTGGCCATCGCGCGGCAGACGCTGCACGACAAGTTGCGCAAGTTCGACATCCTGGCCGACGATTTCAAATAGCCGCCTGAGGGACGGCGCATGTCGCTCGATGCGGGATGCGCCGACGCTTTTTCGACTCACGTATGCTCTTCAGCTCCTAACAATGCCAAGGAGCCCAACGGATGGCCAAAAAGACTTACCTCGAAATTCAGAAGCAAATCGAACAATTGCAGGAAGAAGCAGAGCGTTTGCGCCGTGAAGAAGCCTCCGACGTGCTGAGCCGGATCAAGGAAGCTATTGCGGTTTATGGGTTCAGCGCCGCCGATCTCGGCTTCGGCCGGAAGGCCGGCCGCGTGGCTGCCGTATCGAAGCCGGGCGCCAAAAAGACGCGCGGCGTCGCGAAGAAAGGGGCGGCCTCCGCTCCGAAGTTCAAGGACGACCAAGGCAATGTCTGGAGCGGCCGCGGCCCTCGTCCCACCTGGTTCAAGGCCGCGCTCGAGGCAGGAAAGTCGCCCGACGAGCTGTTGGCGAAGTAAGCTCCGCGCTCTGCGGGAGCGCTACTCCAGGGTCATGTGCGAAGCGGTGACGATCTTCGCCATGCGCATGCGCTCCTGGTCGAGGAACTGCCCGAACTCCGCCCGTGCCAGCAGCATCGGCTGTGCGCCGCCTCGCTCGGTCTGCGCAATGAGGTCGGCATCTTCCTTGAACGCACGCATCGTGACTTCGGCGATGCGGTCGAGGATCGTGACAGGCGTTCCCTTCGGCGCGAAGATGCCGCCCCAGTGCTGCATGAGGATCGTCGGAAAGCCCTGCTCCACGGTGGTCGGCACCTGCTTCATCGGGCCGGTGCGTTCTCGCGCAGTGAGTGCCAGGGCATGCAGCCTTCCCGATTGCACGAAAGCCGCGACACCGATCGGCGCTTCCGAGGCCAGGTCGACCTCGCCGCCGACAATCGCGTTCACCGTCTGCGAGCCGCTCTTGTAGTGCACCAGGGTCACCGGTACACCGAGCGCCGATTCCACCATCTCCGCCACGAAATGCCCTGTGCTGCCGCTGCCGGCCGTGCCGAAGTTCAGGCGGCCCCTGGTGCGCGCCCAGGCTTGCAGTTCCTTCAGGTTCTTCGCCGGCACGCTGGCGTTGGTGACCAGCACGGAAGGTGCGGTGCTGGTTCCGACCACGGGCACCAGGTCGGTCTCCGCATAAGGCATCTTCGGCCGCAGCAGCGCGTTGGCGATGGCGCCGTTGCCGGCAGACAGCCATGTATAGCCGTCGGGTGCGCTCTTGGCCACGTACTCGCTGCCGATGATGCCGCCTGCGCCCGGCCGGTTGTCCACGATGATGGACTGGTTCAACCGCCGGCCCTGGGACTGCGCCATGGCCCGGACATTGGTGTCGCCCGGCCCGCCTGCGGAAAACGGCAGCACCAGGCGGATCGGCTTGGCGGCGGGCCACGGGTCCTGTGCGCGGGCGGGCAGGGCGCAGGTGCCTGCCAGCGCAAGCAGCCCCAACGAGAACGCGCGGCGGTCGAGGTGTGCGGATGGGTGCGTCATGGTGTCTTGTCTCCGTGCTTTTTTTCGTGGGCTTGCCGGTCAGTCGAAAGCTGCCGCGACCGGCGGCGCCAGCAGCGCGAGCAACTCGCGCACGTCGGGCAGGTCCTCAATGGAGCGGACCATGTCCTCGATGGCCTTCTGCCGCGCACCGTCGATCAGTCCGTCGGTCAGCACCCGATACTTGGCCGCCACCTCGTCGCTGCTCTGCGGCGATTCGATGGCGCGCGAGGAATTGCGCTCGACCTGGATGCGCTGTCCGTCGGTGAAAGTCACCGCCAGCCGCACGCGACCGCGCTTGAGCGGACCGCCCGCATCGAACTCGGGCTGGTGCCGCACCTCGATGCGCGGAATCAGCGCCCACACGTCGTCGGCGTCGATGCGCGCAGGCGCGAACTGCTTCACCATCGCCTCGCCGTCGAGCACCGCCACCGCGAGCGCATAGCCGATGTTCATCTGCGCGCCGATGGGCGTCAGCGGCCTTTCGGGAGTCCACCATCCGTGGTGGTAGACCGCATGGCTCACCTCGACCTCGATGCGCGCGATCTCCTCGGGCACGAGCTTGCGCTTCGCATCGACATCGAACAGCGCGTCGAGCGGCGAATGGATGCCGCCCATCGCGGCATACGGCTTGATGACGATGCGTTCCACCTCCCAGCGTTCACCCAGCGCTTCGGTGATCTTCGATGCGTCGGGATCGTGGCCTTCGCCGAAGGTCGAGAGAAAGCCGCCGTACTCGCGTTCGAACACGCGCTTGATGCCGGTGTAGCCGCCCTCGGCCAGCACCGCCGCATAGAGTCCGTTGCGCGCCGAGAAGCCGTGGTGCATGCGCTTGCACATCGCCTCGTACTGCGCGGCCATGAGGCCGGCGGACTGCGTACCGGCCAGGCCCAGCGCGTCCTCGATGCGTGCCGCGTCGAGTCCCAGCAGCCTGCCGACGGCCGAGGCCGCGGCGTGCGTGCCGAAGACCGACCCCGAGTGCCAGCCGCGCGACAGCATCTGCGCGCCGTGCAGCGCCATGCCCACACGCGGGCCGACTTCGTAGCCGGCCAGCGCGGCCTCGAGGAACTGCCGGCCGCTCACGTGGATGTCGCCTTCCGAGGCCGCCCACAGGGCGGGCAGCACGATCGATGCGCTGTGCAGCGGGCCCAGCGGGTGGTAGTCGTCGAGCTCGAAGCCCTGGATGAAGGTGCCGTTGAGCAGTGCTGCGCCCGGTGCGCTGGTGCGCGCGCCCCAGCCGACGATGGTGCGGTCGCCTCGACCCTCGAACTTCTGCACGATCTGCGCGGCGGTGCGCGACCAGGGCAGCTGCGCGCCGACGACGGCGCATGCGATGCCGTCGAGCGTGAGCGCCTTGGCGCGCTCGCGCGCCGAAGCGGGCGCGTCTTCGAGCCGGAAGCCGGCGAGCCAGTGGGCGAGGCGGCCAGTCGGGCCGGTGGGGTCGGTGGCGTTGTTGGCAGTGGTCTGCATGCGTTGGCTCCGGTTCTTTTCAATCGATCTGGACGCGGCCGTCGGTCACGGCTTGGCCCCATTTCCTCACTTCGGTCTGCAGGAAGGCCGCGAAGTGGGCGGGCGTGTCGACCTGCACTTCCGAGCCGATGGCGCGCGTGGCCTCCACCAGCGCGGGGCTGGCGGCAGCGCGATGGATGGCGGCGTTCAATGCGTCCACCGTGGCCTGCGGCGTGCCTGCCGGCGCGAGAAAGCCGACCCACGAGTTCACGTCGAAACCCTTGAGGCCCTGTTCGTCCACCGTGGCCAGCGAAGGCAACTGCGGGTTGCGTTTCAGGCCCGAAATGGCCAGCGCCTTCAGCTTGCCCGACTTCACATGCGGCAGCGCCGCCGGTACCGCATCGAACATCAGCGACACCTGGCCGCCCATCAGGTCGTTCAGCGCGGCGGGCGAGCCCTTGTAGGGAATGTGGTTGAGCTGGATGCCGGCCTGCGCCTGGAACATCTCCATCGCCAGGTGCGCGGTGATGCCGTTGCCGCCCGAGCCGAAGTCGATCTTGCCGGGCCGCGCCTTCGCATACGCGACCAGCTCCTTCACGTCGTTCGGCGGGAACGACGGATTGGCCACCAGCAGCAGCGGGCCCATGCTCACCATCGACACCGGCGCGAAGTCCTTCAGCGTGTCGTAGGGCAGCTTTTTGTAGAGCGTGGGGTTGATGGCCATCTGGCCCAGCGTGCCGAGCAGCAGCGTGCTGCCGTCGGGCGCGCTCTTCTTCACTTCCTGCGCGCCGAGGCTGCCGTTGGCGCCGGCGCGGTTGTCGACGTAGACGGGCTGGCCCAGTTCCTTGGTGAGTGCCGCGGCGTAGTTGCGCGCGATGATGTCCACCGTCTGGCCCGCCGGGTAGCCGACCACGATGCGCAGCGGCTTGGCCGGCAGCGGGCCTTGTGCGAAAGCCGCGGTAGTTGCCGCCGCAAAGCAGAACGCGCCGAGCGCGCGCCGCAAGATGGTTGCCTTCATGCGTCGTCCTCCACCGGCACATAGACCTCGCCCGCCATCAGCCGGCGCGCAGTGCGCGTGAGGCCGAGCGCCGAGAAGCGGATGTCCGCTGGGGCGGCTGACGGCTCGGCCACCACCTTCACTTCCATCACGCCCAGCGGATGGCCGATGCGCAGCGTGCCGGTGGCCGCGCGCTCCGCGCCGATCGCCTGATGCACCGTCGATCCGGGCACGCGCGAGGCGGCGGCCGTGCACATCGAGCCGGTGCCGGCCATGCTGTCGTGGCACTTGCCGAGGAACACGAGTCGTGCGCGCAGGTCCATCGACGCGGCCTCCTGCCTATCGCCGTTCACGTCGGCGTAGCCGGCCGGCGGCGCGACGATCACCGCCAGCGGCAGGCCTGGCAGGTGCACGTCGCGCCAGTCGGCGTAGAGGCCGATGCGCTGGCCCATCTTCGACTGGATCTCGCCCAGCGTCTCGATCAGCGCGCGGTCGGCGCTGATGGCGTCGGGCAGTTCGCTGCCGCTCATGCCCAGCGATTGCGCCGCGATGAACACGCAGGGGTTGGCGGTGTCGCACAGGGACACCTCGATGTGGCGGCCGTCTTCCAGCGTCACCGTGTCCACCGTCCGGCCCGTGGGCAGCAGGCGGCCGGTCTTGGCGCCCACGGTGCCCGCATAGTCCATGAGAATTTCCGCGCCGGTGCCGGGCACGCCGGGAATGGCGCAGTCGCCGTGCACGCGGGCCTTGCCGTTTCTCACCTGCACCTTCGAGACCAGCAGCTTGTCGGTGTTGGTGTTGTAGATGCGCACGGTGGTCACCGGCTCGGTGGCCTCCACCAGCCCCTCGTCGATGGCAAAAGGCGCGACCGCCGAAGAGATGTTGCCGCAGTTGGCGTCGTGGCCGACGATGTCGCGGTCCACGTCAACCTGCGCGAAGGTGTAGTCGACGTCTGCATCCTCGCGCGCGGAGCGCTGGATGATCGCGACCTTCGAGGTCACGAGCCGCGAGCCGCCCATGCCGTCGATCTGGAGCACGTCGGGCGTGCCCATCGCGCGCTTGAGCAGCCGGTCGCGCGCCGGGCCCGCGGGCGGCACGTCGCGCTCATGGAAGAACAGCGCCTTGCTGGTGCCGCCGCGCATCAGCACGCAGCGCACGGCGATCTGTTCGGTGTCTGGGTTGGAAGCCATGGTCTTGTTCCTTGTCGTCGGCTGGATCACTCGAGCGGGTAGAGCTTCACGAGCGTCGCCAGTCGCTCGCTCTCTTCGCGCACCTGCGCCGCGAAGGCGGCGGGCGCGTTGACCACGGGCTCCGCACCGGCGGAGGCGATGGTCTTCTGCACATCGGCATCCTTCACGGCCTCGCGCAGCGCGGCGACGATGCCCTGCGTCACGGCAGGTGACGTGCCCTTGGGTGCGAACAGACCGAACCAAGTAACCGATTGGAATTGCGGATAGCCGGCCTCGGTGGTGGTCGGCACCTCGGGCAGCGCGGCCGCGCGCTTCGGGCCCTGCGTGGCGAGGATCTTCAGCGTGCCCGCCTTGTAGTGCGGCAGTGCGGCGGTGATCCCGGTGAAGGCCATGTTGACGTTGTTGGCGATCATGTCGGTCACGATCGCGCCCGTGCCGCGGTAGTTGACGACGATCAGGTTCGGCAGGCCAGCCTCGGCCGCCAGCTGCTTCGCCGAGATGCGTGCCAGCGACTCACCCGTGCCGAGCGAACAGGGCTGCGCCGCCGTCTTGCAATACTGGACGAATTCGCCGAAGGTCTTCACCGGCAGCTTGGCGCTCGCGACCACGGCGGCGGGCGACTGCGACACCGCCGTCACCGGCTCCAGCCGCGCGAGCGGGTCGATGCCCTTGAGGCCGGGCGTGTAGCGGGTGACGACGATCGACGGAACCTGCAGCAGCAGGGTGTAGCCATCGGGCTTCGCTTCCATCACGCGGCGCGTGCCGATCAGGCCGTCGGCGCCGGGCATGTTCTCGACGATCACGGGCTGGTGCCAGATCACGCCAAGCTGCTTGGAGACAGCGCGGGCGGTCGCGTCGGTGCCGCCGCCGGCCGAGTAGGGCACGACCAGCGTGACGGGTCGGTCCGGATGCCAGTTGTTGTTCGCCTGCGCGAACGCCGGCGGTGCAAGCGCGAGGAACGCCAGTGCGGGAAGCAGGCTGCGCGCGGCTGGCGGCGCAGTCGGTCTGGGGGGCTTGTCGAACATCTTGTCTCCGTTTTCTTGAATGAATGAATCGATGCAGGGCCGTTGCGTCCTGGTGCTTCAGGGCGGCGATGGCTTGACGGTGCGGCCGCGCCAGTCGCGCTGGTAAAGGCCGTCAATGCGTCCGCGTGCGAGCGCGTGGGCGCGCAGCCAGGGCAGCAGGCCTGCTTCGCGAGAAAGGCCCGGTGGCGGCATGGCGTCCACCGCATAGAGCTGGAACGCGTAGCGGTGCGGGCCGTGGCCGGGCAGGGGTCGCGGGCCGTCGTAGTCTGGGCGACCGAGGCTGTTCATTGCCTGCGTCACGCCTGTCGGGCCATGGCCGCTGTTCAAGGCGCCTTCGGGCAGCGCGTTCACCGACGACGGGCCCCATGCGAGCACATGCACGATGGCTCGCGGCAGCGGCACGTCGGGGTCTTCGCACAGCAGCAGCCAATGCGTCGCCTGCGGTGGCAGTCCCCGCCACGCCAACGCGGGTGAGCGATTGCCGCCGACGCCTTCGCCCGCCTGCCGCTGTGGCATGGCTGCGCCGTGCGCGAAGTCCGCGCTGCGCAGCTCGATGGCGGCGGGCAGTCGGGCGAGCGCCGCATCGCTGCAGGCCAGGCTCGCGTCGCCGGCATGGCGCCCGCGCATGAGCAGACCGGCCCAGCGCAGCACCCACGGATGGCTGCGTAGCGAGCCCGATGCGGTGGCCGTGCTCAAGCGGCTGCTCCCTGCGCGGCGGGCCAGGCCCAGGGGCGGCGCGCGCGGTCGGCCTGCTGCCATGCGCGGATCAGTGCGTCGTCCTTCAGCGTGAGGCCGATGTCGTCAAGGCCATGCAGCAGCGCTTCCCGGCGCAGCGAGTCGATCTCGAACGGCGACACGTGCCCGTCCGGCGCTGTGATCGTCCGCGCCTGCAGATCGACCTTCATTGCGGCGCCGCCCGCGCATTGCGCCGCCAGCGCCTCGACCTGCGCGATGGGCAGGCGAAGCGGCAGCACGCCGTTCTGAAAGCAGTTGTTGAAGAAGATGTCGCCGAAGCTGGGTGCGATCACGCAGCGCACGCCCAGCCCCATCAGCGCCCACACCGCCCCTTCGCGCGAGGAGCCGCAGCCGAAGTTCTCGGCGGCCAGCAGCACGGGCGCCCGGCGGAACGCAGGCTGGTTGAGCACGCAGGCAGGGTCTTCGCTGCCGTCGGAGCGCAGGCGCAGCGCCTCGAAGGCATAGGGGCCGAGCTGATCGCGCTGGAACGAGGTGAGGCGTTCGATGCGGATGATCACGTCGGTGTCGATGTTGGCGCGCATCAGGGGCACGGCGGCGCCCGTGACGCAGGTGAAGGGGGTCATGGTCATGCGAGCGTCCTCACGTCGGTGATGCGGCCGGTGACCGCGGCGGCCGCGGCCATCGCGGGGCTCGCGAGATGCGTGCGCGCGCCGGGGCCCTGGCGTCCGACGAAGTTGCGGTTCGACGTGGACACGCAGCGTGCCTGCGGCGGCACCTGCTCGCCATTGGCGGCCACGCACATGCTGCAGCCGGGCTCGCGCCACTGGAAGCCCGCGGCCTCGAACACATCGCGCAGCCCTTCGGCTTCGGCCGCGCGCCTGACGTTCTCGGAGCCGGGCACGACCCACGCGGTGACGCCATGGGCGACATGGCGCCCGCGCGCCACCGCGGCGGCCGCGCGCAGGTCGGGCAGGCGCGAGTTGGCGCAAGAGCCGATGAAGACCCAGTCGACCGGTGTGCCGGCGATGGCGGTGCGCGGCGCGAGGCCCATGTAGTCGAGCGCGGCCTCGATGGCGCCGCGGGTGGCGTCGTCGGCTGCCGTCGACGGATCGGGCACCGTGCCGTCGATGGCGATGGCGTCCTCGGGGCTGGTGCCCCAGGTGATGGTGGGCGCGATGGTGCCGGCGTTGATCGTTTCCTCGCGGTCGAACACCGCGTCTTCGTCCGAGGCCAGCAAGAGCCAGTGCGCGGCCGCCGCGTCGAAGGCCTCGCCTGTGGGCGCGAAATTGCGCCCGCGCACCCATTCGACGGTGCGCCGGTCGGGCGCGATCAGGCCGAAGCGCGCGCCGAGCTCCACCGTGAGGTTGCACAGTGTGAGCCGTGCCTCGACGTCGAGCGCGCGCACCGCCTCGCCCGCGAACTCGATCGCGTAGCCTACGCCCGCCGCCGCGCCGAGCTTGCCGATGATGTGCAGCGCCAGGTCCTTCGCGGTGACGCCCGCGCCGAGCGCGCCGTCGCAGCGAATGCGCATGCGCTTCGGCTTCTGTTGGCGCAGCGTCTGCGTGGCCAGCGCGTGCGTGCTCTCGGAAGAGCCCACGCCGAAGGCCAGCGCGCCGAGGCCGCCGTTGGTGCAGGTGTGGCTGTCGCCGCAGATCACGGTGAGGCCCGGCAGCACGATGCCCAGCTCCGGCCCCATCACATGCACGATGCCCTGGCCGGGCTGGCCGAGGTCGTAGAAGCGCACGCCGGCATCGGCGCTGAGCTTGGCGAGTGCGCCGTGCAGCCGGCCACCGAGCGGAAAGGTGCCGGGCGTGCGCCCGGGCAGGCTCGATGCGGCATGGTCGGGCGTGGCGAAGACCAGCGCGGGGTCATGCAGCGGAAGGCCGCGCGCGGCGACTTCGGCCAGTGCGGGCGGCCCCGAGAGGTCGTGCAGCAGGTGGCGATCGACGTGCAGCAGGGCCCAGCCGTCGCCCAGCTCGCGCACGACGTGCGCGTCCCAGAGCTTGTCGAACAGGGTGCGGGCCATGTCAGCGGCTTTCCATCGTGGCGCCTGCGTTGAAACGCGTGCGCAGGGCATCCCACTCGTCGGCGCCGAAGCGGCGGAAGGTCTGGGCCACGGTGGCATTCACCGTCGGGGCCTTGGAGGTCGCCTTGAGTTCGGCCAGCGCCGCATCGCCGGCCTCGATGGCGGCCTTGAGCATCAGTCCCGGCAGGATCGCCAGCCTGTAGCCCATGGCTTCGGCCTCGCGCAGGTCGAACACCGGCGTGCGCCCGCCCGGCACCACGTTGAGCAGGCAGGGGCCGTGCACGCGCTTCGGCACGGCGGCCACTTCCTCGATCGTTTGCGTGGCCTCGACAAAAGCCATGTCGGCGCCTGCCTGCAATGCGGCGTTGGCGCGTTCGATGGCCTCGTCCAGGCCCAGCATGGCACGCGCGTCGGTGCGCGCGATGACGATGAACGCCTTGGTGCGTCGCGCTTCCACCGCTGCGCGGATCTTCGAGACGAACTCCTCGCGCGACACCACTTCCTTGCCGTCGAGATGGCCGCAGCGCTTGGGCGCGACCTGGTCCTCGATGTGGATGGCCGCCACGCCGCGCGCCTCGTACTCGCGCACGGTGCGTGTCACGTTCAGCTCGTTGCCGTAGCCCGTGTCGGCGTCGGCGATGAGCGGAATGGCGACCGAGCGCGCCATCACCGCCGCGTTGTCGACCATCTCGCTCATGGTGAGCAGGCCGAAGTCAGGGAAGCCGCGTGCGGCCGAGGTGCCGGCGCCCGTCATGTAGGCCGCGGCGAAACCGGCCTGCTCGATCAGGCGCGCGCCGATGGCGTCGTACGCGCCCGGGGCGATCACCATGCCGGGTGCGCCAAGCAGGTCGCGCAATGAGGTGGGGGTGCTCATCTGATTTCCGTTCCTGTGTTCCGTTGTCGATGGATTGATATGGTGTTTATAACCATATTACAACATAACAACAAGTCAACGAGGATATCCTCGAAGCTCGAAGAACTGTTTTCCTGGCCCATGAACACCTCCTCCAAGCACTCCGTCCCGCCGCCTGCGCTGGCCAAGGGGACGCCGTTGCATCGGCAGCTTTTCCTGACGCTGCGCGACCAGATCTCGCGCGGCATGTTTGCGCCGGGGACTCCATTGCCCAAGGAGGAGGCGCTGTGCGAAAGCTTCGGCGTTTCGCGCATCACGGTCAGGCGTGCGCTGGCCGATCTGGTCGCGCTGGGGCTGCTGGAGAAACGCCACGGGCTCGGCACGTTCGTGCGGATGGATCTGCCATTGGCGCGGCCCATCCCGTCGCTGGGTCTGGTCGACGGCCTGCGCAAGACGGCACTCGCAACCCACGCTGAAGTGCTGGAGGTCGCGCATGCGGTGCCTCCGCCCGATGTCGCGACGCTGCTGCAGCTCGACCCCGGTGCCCTGGCGGTTCACGCGCTGCGCCTGCGCAGCAAGGGCGATGTGCCGGTCATGCTCACCGACGCCTGGGTTCCGCTGCGCCTGGGCCGCCGGGTCTCTGCCGCGGCGCTGCGCAAGCAGGCCCTCTATGAGATCCTGATGGGGCAGGGCGTCAAGTTCGGGCGCGCCGTACAGGAGCTGACGGCGATCGCCGCGGACGCGCAGCAGTCGCGCCTGCTGCGAACCGAACTGGGCGGGCCGCTGCTCAAGCTGGTGCGGGTGATCCACGACACGGACCTGGCGCCGGTGCAGCATCTGACTGCCTACATGTCGCCGGCGCACAGCCGCATCCTGATGGACATTCCCGGCGAGACGGTCAACACCCTGACGGCGGGGCAGATAGTGTTCGACGAGTCCTGACCTGCGCCGCCGCGGAAAGGGTGAGCTAGCATTCGGCCCACTTCATTCAGCTTCCCCGGAACATGTTCACAGGTATCGTCCAAGGCGTGGCGCGCATCGTCGCCATCGAGGATCGTCAGGGTCTGCGCAGCTTCACGATCGATTTTCCCGCTGGCTTCTGCGCTGACCTGGCAACAGGCGCCAGCGTATCGGTCGATGGCGTCTGCCTGACGGTGACGCAGCTTCTGTCGCCCACATCGGTGACGTTCGACGTCATCCTGCAGAGCCTCAATGTCACGACCCTGGGCAACTATGCGGTCGGCGATTCCGTCAACGTGGAGCGCGCCGCGAAGGATGGCGCTGAAATCGGTGGCCATCCGCTGTCGGGCCACATCGATTTCTCGGCCGAGATCATGACGGTCCAGACCTCCGACACGAACCGCGTGCTGCGGATCGGCATCCCCGAGGGTTTTCGCAAGTATGTCTTCGCGAAGGGCTACATCGCCATCAACGGCGCCAGCCTGACAGTCTCCGAGGCGAGCCGCGCCGAGGGCTGGTTTGAGGTCTGGTTGATTCCCGAAACCCGCCGCATGACGGTCTTCGAGAACAAGCGCGCGGGCGATCGCCTGAACATCGAGATCGAGCGCGGCACGCAAGTGGTCGTCGACACGGTCAGGGAAGCCGTCAGCGAAAGCCTGGGCAAGCTGCAGCCGCTTCTGGAGGCGCTGCTGCGCGAGAAGGGGCTGACACTTGAGGACTTCGTGCAGCCGCCAGCAAAGCTTCATTGACGGACCACCGGGACCTGATGCAGCTCGGTCCCGGTGAGTGCGCAGAGGGCTGCATGGCAACGTGCCGATGCGTTTCTAAATGTCCCATTGACAGAACATTGAAACTGCAAAACCATCAACGGCATGTCGCAAATGCCTTTGCCGAAATACCACCAGATCTATCTGGTCCTGCGTGAGCAGTTGCACGAGGGGCGTTTCGCGGAAGGGCTGCCCGGTGAACTGGCGCTGATGGCGCAATTCAACGTGGCGCGCGTCACGGTGCGGCGCGCGCTGGAGCAACTGGCCTCCGAAGGCCTGATCGCGCGCAATCCGGGGCGTCGCACGCGCGCGCTGCCACCCCCCGGCGCGGGGGAAGGTCCCGCAGGCAAGAGCATGGAGCGTGCCAATCTGCGCGGCCTGCTCGAGAACCTGGTGACCATGGGCCTGCACACCTCCGTGAAGGTGATCGAGGTGGCCACCATCACCGCATCCACGCAGGTGGCCGAGGCGCTGCAGCTGCAGCTCGGCGACCCGGTGCAGAAGGCGGTGCGGGTGCGCTCCACCAAGGAAGGGCCGCTCTCGCACATCACGACCTACGTGCCCGACTCCATCGCGCGCCGTTTCGGCCGCCGCGAGCTGTCGAAGAAGCCCATCCTCGTGTTGCTGGAGGAATCCGGCGTCAAGGTGGGGCGTGCGCACCAGACCATCTCGGCGCGGCTGGCGGACAACGTGCTGGCGCAGCACCTGGATGTGTCCGTCGGCTCCGCGCTGCTCGCGGTGCGCCGCCTGATCTACGACGAAGACGAGCGGCCCGTGCAATGGCTGCACGGCCTCTATCGCCCCGACCGCTACACCTACGAAATGCAGCTCTCCCGCGTGGGCAGCATCGACGCGAAGGTGTGGGTCAGCAAAGACGTGTCAGCCCAGTTCAACTGAAGAAGAAGGAAAGCCCCATGCAGAACCGCCGCAGTTTCGTCTCGCAGTCCGCCGCCCTGGCCACTGCCGTCGCCTTTCCGCTCGTGGCCGGCGCGCAGCCCAAGACCGTCAAGGTCGGCGTGCTGCATCCGGTCACCGGCGCGCTGGCCTACTCGGGGCAGCAGTGCCGCCTGGGTGCGCTGATGGCCATCGAGGACATCAATGCCGCGGGCGGCATCAAGTCGCTCGGCGGCGCGAAGCTCGAGGCGCTGTTGGGCGACGCTCAATCGCAGCCGCAGGCCGGCGCGGCCGAGGTCGAGAAGATGAACGAAGCCGGTGTCTCGGCCATCGTGGGTGCTTTTGCGTCGGCCATCTGCCTGGCCACCACGCAGGCGGCCGCCAAGTACAACCTGCCGCACGTGGTCGACGTGGGCGTGGCCGACCAGATCGTCGAGCGTGGATTGAAAAACACCTTCCGTTTCGGCCCAGGCTACAAGAAGTCGACCGAGGTGGCCATGGCCAACCTGCTGGTGCTCAACAAGGCCGCGGGCAGTCCGGCCAAGACCGTGATGGTCATCCACGAGGAGTCGCTGTTCGGCGCGGGTACCGCACAACTCCTGTCGCGTGAACTCCCGGGCTACGGCTTCGAGGTGAAGGAGGTGGTCAAGCACGCCAACCCCACGCGCGACTTCAACAACATCGTGCTGCGCATGAAGTCGGTCAACCCCGACATCGTGATTCCCGCCAACTACTACAACGAATACGCGCTGCTGGTGCGCACCATGCAGCAGCAGAAGGTGGTGCCCAAGGCGATCTTCTCGGTGCTGGGCGGCGCCGCGTCGAGCTACAAGTTCGTGAAGGAATTCCCGGACGCGGCCAACGGCATCATCGACTGCAACCACTGGTTCAATCCGAAGGACAAGCGCTCGCAGGAGCTGCGCAAGCGCGTGGAAGCCAAGGGCCAGTTCTTCAGCTACGAGGTCTTCATGACCTACACCTCGATGTGGCTGCTGGCCGATGCCATCGAGCGCGCGAAGTCGACGGAGCGCGCGGCCATCATCGATGCGCTGGAGAAGAGCACGTTCTCGAATCACATCATGCCCTACGGCCCCACCAGGTTCGTCAACGGCCAGAACGAAGGTGCGCAACCGCTGATGACGCAGGTGGTGAAGAACGACATCAAGGTGATCATCCCGCGCGACTACCGAGAGGTCGATCCCGTCTTCCCGCTCAAGGCCTGACATGGGCTCCCGCGCAGCCAAGACCGATCCAGCCGCATGCTAGACATCAACATCCTCCTGCCGTCGGTCCTCAACGGACTGACGACAGGCGCCGTGTACGCATTGATAGCGGTCGGCCTGACCCTGATCTACGGCGTCCTGCACATCATCAATTTCGCTCACGGCGCGAGCCTGATGCTGGCCCTGTACGCCGTTTACTTCCTGAAGGAACGCTGGGGCATCGACCCCTATATGGCACTGCCCATTGCCATCGTGGGCATGTTCGCGCTCGGCTATGCACTGCAACGCATCGTCATCAACAGGGCGGGCCACGGCAAGGACGAGAACATCCTGCTCGCCACGCTGGGCATTGCCATCGTCATGGAAAACCTCGCGCTGCTGCTCTTCAAGTCGGACACCCGCAGCATCGACACCGCCTACTCTCTGAGCACCGTCGCCATCGGCCCGGCCATGATCGCCGTGCCCAAGCTGGTGGCTTTTGCGGGCGCACTGGTCGTGTCCGGCGTGCTCTTCTGGATCATGGGTCGCACCGACCTGGGCCGCGCCATCCGTGCCGTGGCCAAGGAAAAGGAGGGCGCCAAGCTCATGGGCATTGATGTCGATCACGTCTACGCCATGAGCTTCGGCATCGGCCTGGCCTGCCTGGGCGCCGCCGCGTGCTTCCTTCTGCCCGCCTACTACGTCAATCCCCAGGTGGGCGGCGGCTTCGTGCTCGTGGCCTTCACCATCGTCGTACTCGGCGGCATGGGCAGCTTCGTCGGTGCGCTCATCGGCGGCTTCCTCGTGGGTGTCGTCGAATCGCTGGGCGGCCTGTATCTTGGTGAATCGCTCGGGCAGATCGGCATCTTCGCCATCTTCATCGGCGTGGTCCTGTTCCGCCCGCAAGGCATGTTCGGAGCCAAGGCATGAGCGCGGGCCACAAGCAACTCGCCGGCATCGCGCTTTTTGCGGTGCTCATCGGCTGCGTGCCGTTCGCCACTTCGTCGGGCGTCGTGCTCAACTTCGTGATGATGGCGCTCTACGCCACGCTCATCGCGCAGGCGTGGAACATCCTCGGCGGCTTCGGCGGGCAGTTCTCCTTCGGGCATGCGCTGTTCTTCGGCACGGGCGCCTACATCCAGGCCATTGCGCAATTGCAAGGCGGCATCAACGCCTGGCTGGCACTGCCGCTCGCAGTGGCGGGCGCTTCGGTGGTGGGCCTGTTCGTCGGCGCGCTCACCTTTCGCTACGGCCTGAAGGGCTCGTACTTCGCGCTCGTCACGCTGGCCTTTGCCGAGGTGTTTCGCATCGTCGCGCTGTCGGTGGACTTCACGGGTGGCGGTGTCGGGCTGATGGTGCCGCTTCGCGAATCGGTGTCCAACCTTCAGTTCACCACGCGCGCGGGCTACCTCCGGGTGGTGCTGGCCATGGTCGTGGCGGCGTTGCTCGTCACCTGGTGGCTGCGCAATGGCCGCTTCGGCGCCTACTTGCAGGCGGTGCGCGACAACGAAGACGCGGCGCGCGCCGTCGGCGTGAACCCGTTTCGCATCAAGCTCGCGGCGATCGGCATTTCTGCCGCCTTCATGGGCGCGGCCGGCGCTTTCTATGTGCAGGTGTTCCAGTACATCGATGCCGGCATCGCCTATGGCTCCCTCACTTCGGTCGAGGCGCTGGTCGCGGCCATCGTGGGCGGCATGGGCACGCTGTGGGGGCCGGTGCTCGGCGCCGCGGTGCTGCACCTGTTGTCGGACCTCACGCGTAACCTGTTCGGCGAGTTGCCTGGCATCAACATGGTGATCTACGGCTCGGTGCTCGTGCTGATCGTGATCTTCCTGCCGCGCGGCATCGCCGGCCTGGGGCTGTCGGTGCGGCAGCTCTGGAATGCGAAGGGAGGCCGCCATGACTGAGCCCTTGCTCGTCCTCAGCGGCGTCTCGCGTTCCTTCGGCGGGCTGAAGGCGGTGCAGAACGTGAGCCTGTCGGTCCATGAGGGCAGCCTCAGCGCGCTCATCGGCCCGAACGGCGCCGGCAAGACCACGCTGTTCGCGCTGATGTCGGGCTTCCTGAGGCCTGACGCCGGCACGGTGCGCTTCGCGGGGCAGGACATCACCGGCCAGGAGCCCCACCGCAACGCCGCGCTTGGCATGACGCGCACCTTCCAGATCGTCAAACCCTTCGCGGCCCAGACGGTGCGCGAGAACATCGCCGTGGGCGCGCATCTGCATGTGCGAAACCGCGGCGAGGCGCTGAAGACCGCCGAAGCCGTTGCGCAGCGCGTGGGCCTTGCGCCGCAACTGGACAAGCCCGCCTCGGACCTCACCGTGGCGGGCCGCAAGCGGCTCGAGCTGGCTCGCGCGCTGGCCACCCGGCCGCGCCTGCTGCTGCTCGACGAAGTGCTGGCCGGCCTCAATCCGCAGGAGATCGCCGAAATGATGCCGGTGGTGCGCGGCATTGCCGACAGCGGCGTGACCGTTTTGATGATCGAACACGTGATGCAGGCCGTGATGCATCTGGCCGAGCATGTGTGGGTGCTGGCCCAGGGCCAGCTCATTGCCCAGGGCAATCCGGCGCAGGTCACCTCCGACGACCGCGTCGTCGAGGCGTATCTGGGTCATGGCACAGCGGCGCGGCTGCGCAAGGCCGCCTCGGGAGTCGCGGCATGAGCGCGTTGCTGGACATCCAGGGCCTGCGCGGCGGCTATGGCCGCGTGGAGGTGCTGCGCGGCGTCGACCTGCGGGTCGACGCCGGCGAGATGGTCGCGCTGCTCGGCAGCAACGGCGCAGGCAAGTCGACACTCAACAAGATGGTCTGCGGACTGTGCCCGGCCTGGAGCGGCACCGTGCGCTTCGACGGCAAGGACCTGAGCGGCGCGCACTACCGCGATGTGGTGAAGGCCGGGCTCATCCAGGTGCCCGAGGGCCGCAAGATCTTCCCCAACCTGAGCGTGCTCGAGAACCTGGAGCTCGGCTCCTTCACTCGCGCCCGAGAGCGCCGCGCGGCCAATGTCGAGAAGATGTTCCATATCTTCCCGCGGCTGCGCGAACGCGTGGGGCAACACGCGGGCACCATGAGCGGCGGCGAGCAGCAGATGCTGGCGATTGCACGCGGGCTCATGGCCGAGCCGGTGCTGCTGATCCTCGACGAACCCTCGCTCGGCCTCTCCCCTCTGCTGGTCGAGGAGATGTTCTCGCTGATCCGCGAGCTGCGCGACGGCGGTCTTGCGGTGCTGCTGGTCGAGCAGAACGTGGGCCAGTCGCTCGAGATTGCCGACCGCGCCTATGTGCTGGAGAACGGCAGCGTGCGCTTCTCGGGCAAGCCCGATGCGCTGCTGGGCAGCGACGAACTTCGGCGCGCCTACCTGGGGCTTTGAGCGGGCTTTCGAAAAATCAAGGAAACAATGATGAAACGCCGTGACATCCTCATCACGCCCGCCGCACTGGCATCGTTGACGCTGGCCACCCATGCGCGCGCGCAGATCGGCAGCGCTCCCGTGCGCATCCTGGTCGGCGCGCCCGCGGGTGGCTCGACCGACACGCTGGCCCGCTCGCTGGCCGTCAGCATGGGCCCCGCGCTGGGCCGCACCGTCATCGTGGAAAACAGGCCCGGTGCCGGCGGCAACATCGCGGCCGACGCCGTGGCCAAGGCCGCGCCCGACGGGCAGACCCTGCTGCTGAGCTTCACCAGCCACGCCATCAACGCCACCCTCTACCCGAAGCTGCCCTTCGATCCGGTGAAGGACTTCACTGCGCTTACCTGCGTCGCGACCTCGCCGTCCATCCTGGTGGCCAGTCCTTCGTTGCCGATGAAGGACGTGCGCGAACTCATCGCGCTCGCCAAGGCGAAGCCGGGCCAGCTCAACTTCGCGATCGGCGCCGTGGGTTCGTCGCTGCACATGGCCGGCGAAGCCTTCAAGATGCAGGCCGGCGTGGACATCGTGAACATCCCGTACAAGGGCACCGCACCCGCCGTGCAGGATCTGCTCGCGGGCCAGGTGCAACTGATGTTCGCGGCGGTGGGCAACGTCAAGGCGCACATCCAGGCGGGCAAGCTCAACGCGCTGGGTGTCACCACCGCCAGGCGCCTGCCCGCGTTTCCCGACGTGCCGGCCATCGCCGAAGCCCTGCCGGGCTACGAGTCGAGCGCGTGGTTCGGCCTCTTCGGCCCCGCGCGCATGCCGGCTGACGTATCCCGCAGGCTCAGCGAAGCGGCGCGCCACGCGCTGCAGCAGCCCGACATGCGCCAGCGCCTGGACACCGAAGGCGCGATTCCGGTCGGCAATTCGCCGGAGCAGTTTTCGGCCTTCGTGCAGAGCGAGATCACGCGCTGGGCCAAGGTCGTGAAGTTTTCCGGAGCCAAGCCGGAATGAACGCGCGCACGCAAGACCGCACGCTGGCGCAGAAGCTCATTGCACGCGCCAGCGGCCGCGACCATGTGGCGGTGGGCGAGATCGTGACCTGCGACGTCGACCTCGCCATGTTCCACGACTCTTCGGGTCCGCGCCGGCTGAAGCCCATGCTCGAGGAACTGGGCGCGCAGATCTGGGACCGCTCGCGCATCGTGCTCGTGATGGACCACTACGTGCCCGAGCGCGACGACGACTCGCGCCGCATCGTGCGCATCGCGCGCGACTGGGCGCGCGACCAGCAGCTGCCGCACGTCTACGACAGCCAGGGCATCTGCCACGTCGTGGTGCCGCAGCACGGCCACATCCGTCCCGGCATGCTGTGCGTGGGCGGCGATTCGCACTCGCCCACGGGCGGCGCGTTCGGCGCGTACATGTTCGGCGTGGGCAGCACCGAGATGCTCGGCGTGCTGGTCACCGGCCAGATCTGGCTGCGCGTGCCGGAGACCCTGCAGATGTGGTGGGACGGCAAGCTGTCCGCGGGCGTGACCGCGAAAGACATGATGCTGCACATGATCGGCCGTTTCGGCATGAACGGCGGGCGCTACCAGGCGGTCGAGTTCGCGGGTCCGGCCGTCATGGCGCTGTCGATGCAGGAACGCATGACGCTGTCCAACATGAGCGCCGAACTCGGCGCGCAGGCGGGACTGATCGCGCCCGACGCCACCACTGCCGCGTTCCTCGCGCAGGCCGGCGCGCCGCCTGTCGACATGACGCCGTGGTTCACCGACGAGGGCGCCGATCTCACGCGCCACCGTTTCGACGCCAGTGCGCTGGAGCCGCACATTGCCGCGCCTCACAGCCCGGCCAATTCGCACGGCGTGAGCCGCTACGCGGACACACCGGTCGACGTGGCCTACATCGGCGCCTGCACCGGCGCCAAGCTCGACGACCTGCGCGCCGCGGCACAGGTGCTGCGCGGGCACAAGGTGGCGGCGGGCATTCGCCTGATCGTCGCGCCCGCCAGCATCCAGGACCAGGAGCAGGCGCGCGAAGAAGGCGTGCTTCAGGTGCTGATGGACGCCGGCGCCGAACTGTTTCCGACCGCCTGCGGCGCCTGCTCGGGTTATGGCGATCCGATGGGCGACGACGTGACCGTCATCTCCACCACGGCGCGCAACTTCAAGGGCCGCATGGGCTCGCCGACCGCGCAGGTGTACCTGGGCTCGCCCTACACCGTGGCGGCTGCCGCGCTGCGCGGCCGCGTGACCGATCCGCGGGAGGTGCTGGCATGAACATGCTCACGACCACCGGCCGACCCGTGCATCGCGTCTGGCGCGTGGGCGCCGACATCGACACCGACGCGCTCGCGCCCGGTCATGCGATGAAGCACGGCGTCGACGTCATCGCGAAGCACTGTCTCGAAGCCATCCGCCCCGAGTTCGCCGCGCAGGTGCGCCCTGGCGACGTGATCGTGGCGGGGCCCAACTTCGGCATCGGCTCCTCGCGCGAGCAGGCCGCCGCCGTGCTCGTGCAGCTGGGCGTGGCCGCGGTGATCGCGCCCTCGTACAGCGGCCTGTATTTCCGCAACGCCTTCAACGTGGGGCTGCTGCTGCTGACTTGCGCCGAAGCCGAGACGCTCGAGGAGGGCGAAAGCATCACACTCGACACCCGGACGCCCGCCTTGCATACCGCCGGCGCACGCGCGCTCGCCTGCGAACCCGTGCCGGACTTCCTGATGGAAATGGTCGATGCGGGCGGCCTGCTGCGGTTGCTGCGCCAGCGCATGGCCGCAAGGAAAGAAGTCGATGCGCACTGACGAAGACCCCCAACGCGCGGTGCTGCGGGAAACAGTCGCGCTGCACGCGGCGCAACCCGCCACTCCAGAAGCGGCGCTGCAGGCCCGGCGCCTGCTGGTCGACACGCTCGGCTGTGCGCTCGCGGGTCGGCATGCGGATGAAGTCCGGCGCCTCGAAGCCGCGCTCGCAGCCTGCGAACCCGGCGATTTTTCTTTCCCCGGTGGCCCGGCGATGGGCGTGCAGGCCGCCGCTCAGGTGCTGGCCATGGCCGCGACCTGGGACGAAGCCTGCGAAGGCCACGCACTTGCGCATGGCCGCCCCGGCGTGCCTTTGGTGGCGGCATTGCTGCCGCTCGCATTGCGCCGTGGTGCCGGTCTGGGTGAATTCATCGAGGCCTTCGTGCTCGGCTACGAGGTCGGTGCGCGCTGCGGCGCCTGGCTGCGCATCCGGCCCGGCATGCATGTCGATGCCAACTGGCCCGCTCTGGGCGTTGCCGCTGGGGTGGCGCGACTGCTTGGCCTGGCGCCGGAAGGCATCGTGCAGGCCATCGACATCGCGGCCTGCCAGCTCGCCACGAGCCTTTACCTGCCGGTGCAGCAAGGCCGCACCGCGCGCAACACCTACCTGGGCCACAGCGCGTCGTCGGGGTTGCAGGCGGCCTTTGCGAGCGCGGCGGGCATCGACGCGCCGGCCGGCGCGCTGGCTCACTATGCGCTCACGCACTCGGCTGCTTCCGCCCAGCCGCTGCCCGACGCGCAAACACTGTTGCTGCGAGACGCCTACCTCAAGCCCTTTGCGGCCGTGCGCCACGTGCACTACGGTGCGACCGCTGCGCGCCGGATCCGTGAGCAGCTGGGGCGCGAGACGCGCGGCATTCACCGCATCGCGCTCAAGGTGTACGACGAGGCCATCGTCTATTGCGGCAACCGCGCGCCGCACACGCCGATCCAGGCGCAGTTCAGCCTCTCGTTCGGTATCGCGGCCATGCTGCGCTTCGGCGACGTCGATCCCTCGGTCTATGCCGCGCCGCGTTTCGACGACCCCGAGCTGCGGAGGCTCGAGGCGCTGGTCGTGCTGGAAACAGATGCGGACCTGACGGCGCGCAAGCAGCGCGGTGCGACGCTCTCGGTGGCGCATGCCGGCGGCGGGTTCGAGGAAAGCGTCGGCACCATCGCCGGCGATGCGGCCTATCCGCTCGACCGCGCGGCGCTCACCGCCAAATTCGCGCACTACGCAACGCTTGACGCTGCGCACGGCGTCGTGGGCCCGAAGGCCGCGCACTTTTGCGACAGCGTGCTCGACGCGCCGGCCGGAACCCCCCTCGGTGCACTGTGGCAGCAGCTCGCCGGCTGACGAATCACTTCACTCCAACTTCCACCCCATCATGAAACTTCTGCGCTGCCTCGTGAGCACACTGCTCGTGTGCCTGCCGCTGGCCGCCGCCGCCCAGGCGAGCGACTTTCCGAGCAAGGCGATCCGCATCGTCGTGCCGTTCCCGCCGGGCGGCGCGACCGATGCGGCCGCGCGCCTTGTCGCGGTGAAGATGAGCGAGCACTGGGGCCAGCCCGTGCTGGTCGACAACCGCGCGGGCGCGGGCGGCAACGTGGGCTCCGACCTCGTCGCCAAGTCGCCGGCCGATGGGTACACGCTGGTGATGGGCGTGACAGGCTCGCACGCCATCAATGCGTCGCTCTACAGCAAGATGCCCTACGACCCGGTGACCGACTTCGTCGCCATCAGCCAGGTCGCCGTGGTCCCCAATGTGCTGGTGGTGCATCCGTCGGTGCCCGTCAAGAACCTGGCCGAGCTGGTGGCCCTCGCGAAGAAGGAGCCCGGCAAGCTGAATTACGCGTCGCTCGGCAACGGCACCGCGGCGCATCTGGGCATGGAAATGCTCAAGTCCGACGCCGGCGTCGATATCACGCACGTGCCCTACAAGGGCAGCGCGCCGGCGGTGTCCGACCTGCTGGCCGGCCAGGTGCAGATGATGGTCGACGGGTTGCCCTCGGCCCTGCCGCACATCAAGGCGGGCAAGCTGCGCGCCATTGCACTGACCAGCCTGCGGCGTGCACCGTCGCTGCCGGACCTTCCGACCATCTCGGAAACCTACCCAGGCTTCTATGCGGATGCGTGGTCGGGCCTGTTCGCGCCCAGGGGCACGCCGCAGCCGGTGGTCGACAAGCTCTCCGCCGAGGTGCAGCGCATCCTGAAGCTGCCCGACGTGCGGGAAAAG
Source organism: Variovorax paradoxus (assembly GCF_022009635.1). NCBI lineage: Bacteria > Pseudomonadati > Pseudomonadota > Betaproteobacteria > Burkholderiales > Comamonadaceae > Variovorax > Variovorax paradoxus. The sequence continues at coordinate 7,522,025 of NZ_CP091716.1, read as the reverse complement.
CTCGTGGCCCTCGGCGCGGAGCCAGTCGGCTCGACGCAAGCGGAATTCGCCGCCCACGTCAAACGCGAGATCGAAAAATGGGCCAAGGTCGTCAAGACCAGCGGCGCAAAGGTGGACTGAACAATGACCGACACACTCGACCCCGTCACGCTCGCCGTGCTGCGCGGCCGCCTGGAGCAGGTGGCCGACGAAATGGACGCCACGCTCTACCGCAGCGCGTTCAACCCCATCATTGCCGAGGCGCACGACGCCTGCCACGGCCTCTACGACGCCTTCACCGGCGACACCCTGGTGCAGGGCAAGTCGGGCCTTCCGGTGTTCGTGGGTGCCATGGCCTTTGCGGTGCGCGCCACGGCCAGGGCGGCCGAACCGCGCGGCGGCATGAAGGACGGTGACATCTGGATCAGCAACGATGCCTACGACGGCGGCACGCACGCCAACGACTTCAAGCTCGTGAAGCCCTTCTTCCGCAACGGCAGGCTGTACTGCTACATGGCCTCCGCCGCGCACTGGCACGACGTGGGCGGTGCGGTACCGGGAAACTACAACCCCGCTGCCACCGAGTGCTGGCAGGAAGCGGTACAGATCCCGCCGGTGCGCATCGTGCGCCATGGCGAACTCGACGCCGACGTGCTGGCCATCCTGCAGGCCAACACGCGCCTGCCCGACAGCCTCTGGGGCGACCTGAACGGCCAGCTCGCCGCGCTGGAACTCGGCGCCAGGCGGCTGAACGGCCTGCTCGACGAGTACGGCGACGACCTGGTGTTGAACGCGCTGGGAGAACTGCGCAGCCGCGCGCTGCGCCTGATGCGCTCGCACATCGCCTCGCTGCCCGACGGGCGCTACAGCTTCGAAGACGTGCTGGACAACGACGGCATCGTCAACGAGCCGCTGACCATCGCACTCGACATGACCGTGGCGGGCGACCGGCTCACGCTGGACTTCTCGCGCACGTCGCCGCAATGCGCGGGGCCTGTGAACATCTCCCATGCCACGGCGGTGGCGGCCTGCTATGTCGCGCTCAAGCACCTCTTTCCCGATGTGCCCGCGAACGCAGGCGTGCTCGACGCGGTGGACTTCGTGATTCCGGAACGCCTGGTGATCAGCGCGGAGCGTCCGCGCCCCGTCGGCGGCTACACCGAGACCATTCTGCGCATGATCGACGTGATCTTCAGCGCCGCCGCGCAGGCCGACCCCACGCGGGCCGTGGCGCAGGCCTACGGCACCATCAATGCGCTGTCGATTGCGGGCCACCGCAGCGACAAGGGCCGCGAGGGCCAGCGCTGGGTGATGTTCAGCTTCTTCGGCGGCGGTCATGGCGGCCATTCGGGCGGCGACGGCCTCGCGCACGGCAATGCGCCGATCTCCACGGCGACCATTCCGCCGCTTGAGATTCTCGAGGCCGCGTACCCTGTGCGGTTCACCGAATGGTCGCTGCGCGCCGACTCTGGCGGCGACGGCCGGCACCGTGGCGGCCTCGGGGCCGTCTATGAAATCGAGCTGCTCGAAAAGGATGCCGAAGTGTTCGTCTTCGGCGAACGCGGCACTTCGCCGCCCAAGGGCATCGCAGGTGGCGGCAGCGGCGCGGTCAACGTGTTCCGCTACGAGAACGCCGGCGAATGGCACACGCCGCCCATGGTCTCGAAGATGCGCGGCATCACGCTGGCGCGCGGCGAACGCGTGCGCCTTGAAACCCCCGGCGGCGGCGGCTGGGGCAGCGCCGCCGAGCGGCCCGTGCCGCAGCGCGAGGCCGACGTGGCCATGGGCTATGTGACCGGCAGCAACAACAAGAAGGCGTCCCAATGACTTCCCCTGGCAAATCCCTGGTCGTCGGCGTCGATGTCGGCGGCACTTTCACCGACCTCTTCGTGCTCGACGAAGCGAACGGTACCGCGCGCATCGTCAAGGTGCCTTCCACGCGTGGCGAGGAAGCGCGCGGCTTCATGAACGGCGTGGCGCGCGTGGCCGATTCGGCAGCGGCCATCGCCACCATCGTGCACGGCACCACGGTCGGTACCAATGCGTTGCTGGAGCGCAAGGTGGCGCGCACCGGCATCATCACCACGCGCGGCTTTCGCGACGTGCTCGAGATGCGCCGCCGCGACCGGCCGCAGACCTGGGGCCTGCGCGGCAGCTTCCTGCCGGTGGTGCCGCGCGACCTGCGCCGCGAGGTGGACGAGCGCGTGCTGGCCGACGGCACGCTGCACACGGCGGTCGACCTCGAGCAGGTGCGCGCCGAGGCGCGTTCGCTGCTCGAAGCGGGTTGCGAGGCGGTGTGCGTGTTCTTCATCAACACCTACGCCAACCCCGAGAACGAGCGCCTGGCCGTGGCGGCGGTGCGCGCGCTGTGGCCCAACCCGCACGTGACCTCGGCCAGCGAGGTGCTGCCCGAGATCCGTGAGTTCGAGCGCTGCTCGACAGCCACGCTCAACGCGGCGCTGCAGCCAGTGGTGGGCAACTATCTCGGCCGCCTGGAGAATGATCTGCGTGCGCAGGGCTTCGCCGGCGAGCTGCTGGTGGTGCAGAGCAACGGCGGCGTGATGTCGCGCCAGACCGCGAGCGACCTGCCGGTGCGTACCGCGCTGTCGGGTCCGGCGGCGGGCGTGATCGCCTGCGCGGCCATTGCGCGCGCAGCCGGTTTTCCGAATGCGATCACGGGCGACATGGGCGGCACCTCGTTCGACGTGTCGCTGGTGGCCAACGGCGAAGCCGCGCTGGCCGCGCAGACCGCCATCGAGTTCGGCATGGTGATTCGATCGCCGATGATCCAGATCGAGACCATCGGTGCCGGCGGTGGCTCGATTGCCTCCGTCGACGCGAGCGGCATGCTCCAGGTCGGTCCGGAGTCGGCGGGCAGTGTGCCCGGCCCCGCCTGCTACGGCCGCGGCAACATGCGGCCGACGGTGACCGATGCGAACGTGCTGCTGGGGCGCATTGCCGCGGATCGTCCGCTGGGCGGCGGCTTGCTCGCGGCGCTGGATGCGGAAAAGTCGCGCCAGGCGATCGACGTGCATGTTGCGCGTCCGCTCGGCCTCGACGTGCACGCGGCCGCCGAGGCGATCCTGACGGTCGCCAATGCGCGCATGGCTGGCGCCATCCGGCTCGTGTCCATCGAGCGCGGCCACGACCCGCGCCGCTTTGCCTACATGCCCTTCGGCGGCGGGGGCGCGTTGCATGTGTGCGCCATGATGCGCGAGGTCGGGGTGACCACGGGCATCGTGCCGCGCTACCCGGGCGTGACCTCGGCGCTGGGATGCGTGATTGCCGACATGCGCCACGACGCGGTGCAGACCATCAACAAGCCGCTGGCCGACCTCGACGTGGCCGACCTGCAGCGCCGCATCGACGAGCTGGCCGCCCGTTGCCAGCAACGGCTCGATTCGTCGGGTGTGCGCTTCGACGAGGTGCGCGAGGTGGTGGCGCTGGACATGCTCTACGCGGGACAGACGCACACACTGCCGGTGACGCTGCCCGCCGATGCGAAACAGACGCCGCTGACCATCGCCGCGATTCGGGCCGCTTTCGAGACCGCCTACACCGCCGCTTTCGGCCGTGTGCTCGATGGCATCGCGATCCGCGTGATGAACCTGCGCTATGCGCGCATCGGCGTGCGGCCCAAGTTCGACCTGGCCGTGCTGGCGCCCGAGGGCGAGGGCAGCACCGCGCCGCTGGGCACGCAGCGCGTGTTTCATCAAGGCCGGTGGCACGACGCGGTGCGCTACGCACGGCTCGAGCTGCCGGTGGCCGCACGCATCGACGGCCCGGCGATCCTCGAGCAGGCCGACACCACCGTGTGGCTTGAACCGGGCTTCCATGCCGAGGTCGATGCGCACGGCAACCTGCTGGTGAGGCCGTCATGAGCGAAGGACAGTCCATCGTCGCGGCCAGAACTGCGCTGGTCGTCATCGATCTGCAGAACGACTTTCTGGACGCCAGGGGCGCCTACGCCCGCGGCGGCGATACCAATCCGCCCGCCTTGCTGTTGCCCGAGCGCGTGGCCGCCGTGGCGCGCGCGCTCAAGGCAGCCGGCGGGCTGGTCGTCGCGAGCCAGTTCACGCTGTGGCCCGACGCCGCTGGTGAGCCGATGGTGTCGCCGCACCTGAAGGCGCTGCGCCCGTACCTGAAGAAGGGGGACTTTGCGCCCGGCAGCTGGGGCCAGGCGAACGTGGACGCGCTCGCGGGCTTGATCGACGTCACAGTCAGCAAGGTGGCGTACTCGGCCTTCTTCAATACCCAGCTCGACTGGGTGCTGCGCCGTGCGGGTATCGACACGGTGGCGGTGTGCGGCATCGTCACCAACGGCGGCGTGGCCAGCACCGTGCGCGATGCCCACATGCGCGACTACCGCACGCTGGTGCTGGCGGACGGCTGCGCGGCCTTCGGCGAGGAGCGCCATCAGACCTCGCTGGCCGACATGCGCAACGTGGCCGAAGTCACGGGGTGCCAGGCCTTCGCCGACTTGCTGGCATGACGACGGCGCCTGTGCGAACCGTTCGCCGCGCGGCGTCACTCGAGGCTGACGCGCATGTGTCCGTGGCCATCGTCGGGGGCGGTGCCTGCGGGCTCACGGCCGCACTGATGCTGGGCGACGCGGGCGTCGATTGCGTGGTGCTCGAACGCGATGCGCTGCCGGGCGGATCGACGGCGTTGTCCTCGGGCTTCATTCCCGCGCCCGGCACGCGCACGCAACGTGCGCACGGTGTGACCGACGACAGCCCGGCGCGATTCGCCGCCGACATCCAGGCCAAGGCGCACGGCCGGGCGGCGCCCGTGCTGGTCGAGGCCTATGCCGACGCCATCGGTCCCGCGCTCGATGCGCTGCAGGCGCGCCACGGCCTCGAGTGGACGCTGCTGGATGGCTTCCTCTACCCCGGCCACAGCGTGCATCGGATGCACGCGCTGCCCCAGAAGACCGGCGCCGCGCTGATGGCGGCGCTGCAGGCGGCCGTCGAGGCTGCGGGCATACCGGTACTGACGCAGGCCGTGGTCGATGCGCTGGTGCTCGATGCCGACGACCGCGTGATCGGCATCGACTACCTGCGCCCGGATGGCCGGCACGAGTCGCTCGGTTGCGACGCGCTGCTGCTGGCCTGCAACGGCTTCGGGGGCAATGCGCCGATGGTGCGCGCGCTGCTGCCCGAGATGGCCGAGGCCACGTTCGGCGGCCATGCGGGCAACGACGGCAGCGCCATCCTCTGGGGGCAGGCGTTGGGCGCACGGCTGCGCGACCTGGGCGGCTACCAGGGGCACGGCTCGTGGGTCACGCCGCAGGGCGCGCTGATGTCATGGGCCGTGATGATGGAAGGCGGCGTGCAGATCAACCGCGACGGCCGGCGCTTCCACGACGAGACGCAGGGCTACTCCGAGGCCGCGGTGCATGTGCTGGCGCAGCCCGGCGGCGTTGCGTGGAACGTATTCGACACGCCGCTGCTCGCATTGGCGCGAGGCTTTCCGGATTTCCGCGATGCCGAAGCGGCCGGCGCGTTGCGCCGCTGCGAATCGGTGCGCGAACTGGCTGCTTGCATCGGCTGCGACGCAGCCGTGCTGCAAGGCACGCTGGACGCGCTGCGAGACGGCGCGCCCACAACCGACGGCCGCGTCTTCGCGCGCGGTCTCGATGCGCCGTACTTCGCCGTCAAGGTGACCGGCGCGCTCTTTCACACCCAGGGCGGCCTGGACATCGCGCCCGACATGCGCGTGCTGCGCCAGGACGGCTCCCCCTTCGTCAACCTGCTGGCCGCGGGCGGCGCCGCCGGTGGCGTGTCCGGCGACGCGGTGTGGGGCTATCTCTCAGGCAACGGGCTGCTGAGTGCCGTGGCCGGTGGCTTCATCGCGGCACGCACTGCCGCCGCGTTCATTCAATCCCAGGAGGCGTCCGCATGACGACCGACAACTTCAAGAACCGTCTGGCCAGGCCCGATGTGGTGCTGGCCCCCGGCGTGTATGACGCCCTGAGTGCGCTGGTGGCCGAGCAGGCCGGCTTCGAGGCTCTGTACCTTTCGGGCGCGTCCATCGCCTACACGCGGCTGGGCCGCTCCGACATCGGCCTGACCACCTTCACCGAGGTGGCCGACACGCTCGCGCGCATCACCGAGCGCGTGCGCTTGCCGGTGATCGTCGATGCCGACACCGGCTTCGGCAATGCGCTGAACACGCAGCGCACCGTGCGCGGCTTCGAGCGCGCGGGCGCGGCCATGATCCAGATCGAGGACCAGACTTTTCCCAAGCGCTGCGGACACCTCGACGGCAAGGCGGTGGTGCCCGAGCGCGAGATGGTCGGAAAACTCAAGGCCGCGCTCGACGCGCGCGCGTCGAGCGACACGCTGATCCTCGCCCGCACCGACGCCGTGGCGGTCGAAGGGCTGGACGCGGCACTGGACCGGGCCGAGGCGTACCTCGCATGCGGCGTGGACGCGCTTTTCATCGAGGCGCTGCGCTCGCCGGAGCAGATGGACGCGGCCTGCAGCCGCTTCGCGCACCGCGTGCCGCTGCTGGCCAACATGGTCGAAGGCGGCAAGACGCCGATTCAGAATGCGGACGCATTGCAGAAGCACGGTTTTCGCATTGCCATCTTCCCTGGCGGCACCGCGCGCGCGGTGGTTCACACACTGCAGGGCTACTACGCAAGTCTGCACCGTCACCGCACCACGCAGCCCTGGCGGCCGCAGATGCTGGACTTCGATGCACTCAACGAAGTGATCGGCACGCCGGAGTTGATGCGCATCGGTAAAAGCTACGGCGATTGACGCAGGCGCGCCTGCCTCTGCGTGATTTTCGTTCGCGTCTCGAGGCGCCCCCGCGCACCGTGCCCAGCACGACACCGCCGAGAATGAGCGCCAGCGCCGCCAGCAAGGCCGCGCTGAGCGGCTCCTGCAACGCCACCGATGAAGAAGCGATGCCGACGACGGGCACGCCCAGCAGCCCGATGGAGGTCGTCGCCGCTGGCAGCATGCGGTTGACCGTGGTCATGGCCCACGATGCCAGCGCGATGCCCAGCAGTCCGCCATACAGCAGCTGCGAAACCAGGATCGGGCTCCATGCGATGCGCGGAACACCTTCGATGGCCACGGCCATCGGCAGCAGCAGACCGCTGGCGAGCAGCGCATGCCAGAACACCAGCTCGAAGGGCGGCGTGACCCATCTGTGGGCACGCCCATAGAGGATGCTGCCCGCCCAGCAGAACGCAGCCAGCAGCACCGCTGCATTGCCGGTCACCGCGCGCCTGTCATGCCAGTCAAAGCTCAGGGGATTGAAGATGAGGGCCAGCCCCGCCAAGCCCACGCCGGCGCCCAGCAAACGCCGGCGCGTGGGTACCTCTCCCAGCAGCAGCCAGGCGCCCGGCACCACCCACAGCGGCGTGGTGTAGGCCAGCACCACCGAGCGGCCGGCCGACACATGCGTCAAGCCCAGGCTGCACAGAACGGAGAACGCCGTCATGTGCAGCACGCCCACGCTCAGGATGACCGGAAGGTCTCCACGTTTCGGCAGCACCAGTCGGCGGGTCAGCAGGCACAGCAGGAACACGGCCAGCGCTCCCACGGCTGTTCTCAGCGCGACGGTCCAGATTGGCGGCAGGTAGGCGAGCGTGGCCTTTCCCATCGGCCAGTTGATGCCCCAGACAAGCGCCACGGCGCCGAGCAGCCAGGGTGCGGCGCGCGAAGGCCTTGCGCCGGACTCGGGCGCAAGGGCCGCAATGGGCTGTCTGGAAGGCGTGGCGGATGGCGTCATGCAGGAGACCATAAGCACCCCGTGGCATCATGCATAGACCCACCAAAGCCAGGATGGATGGAGCCACCATGGATTACAGCGCCCTGCTCGCCGCCCACGCGCGCGAAGATCCGAACGGCCCCGCAACCCGGCAGCACCGGCTGTATGCCGGCCTCCGGTGGGCGATCCTCGGCGGGCAAATCGCCGAGGGAACGCGGCTTCCGTCCACGCGGGCCCTGGCCGAGGAACTCGGCATGGCCCGCAACTCGGTGCTCTACGCCTACGAGCATCTGGGCACGGAAGGATTTCTGAGGAGCTCGCGCCACGGCACCGTGGTGGCTCAACTCGATCTGGAGCGCGGCAGGGGCGCCATCGCGCTCGACGCCGCGCGTGCCTGCACTCCCACGCTGTCACGCCGGGCGTTGGCCCTGCAGACGGAGCAGGACGACGCCAACCGTTCGCTCCCCCTGTGGCCGGGCATGCCCGCGCTCGACGCGTTTCCGTTGGCCGCCTGGCGGCGCTGCATGGAACGGGCCTGGCGCCACGCCGGCGCGCGACAACTGGGCTATGCGCCGGTGCAAGGCCATCTGCCCTTGCGGCAAGCGATCGCGCAGTATCTGCGTGTGTCGCGTGGCGTGCGGTGCACCGCGGAGCAGGTCTTCATCTCCGACGGCTCGCAGGGGGGCTTGGAACTGTGTGCCCGCACCTTGGCCGATGTGGGCGATACAGCGTGGATCGAGAACCCGGGCTACCCGGGCGCTCGCGCCGCATTCCAGGCGGCCGACCTCCGGCTGGTCCCTATCGGCGTCGATGACGAAGGCCTGGCGCCAAGTGCCGAGGACTGGCGCGCCACCCCTCCGCGGCTGATCTACATCACGCCTTCGCATCAGTATCCGCTGGGCGCCATGATGAGCCTCGAACGGCGGCTGGCGCTGATTCGACAGGCACGCGAGGCCGGCGCCTGGCTGATCGAGGACGACTACGACAGCGAATTCCGCAGCGAAGGCCTTCCGCTGTCCGCGGTGCAAGGGCTGGACGCGCACGCGCCGGTGGTCTACGTCGGCACTTTCAGCAAGACGCTGTTTCCGGCGCTGCGCCTGGGCTTCATGGTCGTGCCTGCCGCGGTGGCACCGGCATTGCTTGGCGCGATCAGCGCCGCCGGCATGCGCGGCCGGCTCGCGGAGCAGGTCGCGCTGGCGGATTTCATCGAGAGCGGGCAGTTCACGCTGCACCTGCGCCGCATGCGGCAACTCTATGGCCGCCGCCGCGAGGCATTGCAGGAGGCCCTGCAGCGGCATCTTCGTGGCGTCGTGACCGTCTCCGGCGGGGCGGGCGGCATGCATCTGTCGGTGCGGCTGCACACCCCGGTGCCCGACACGGCGGTCAGCCGCGCAGCGCGGGCGCAGGGCCTGGGTCTGCGGCCCTTGAGCCTGTTCTGTCTTCCGGGCGTGGCGAAGGGGGACGGCAACGGTTTCGTGCTCGGCTACGCCGGAATGCCGCCTGAGCATGCGGACGAGCTCGTCCGGCGCATGGGCAGGGTCATCGCGCAGGTTTCCAGGGAAGCCGCGGGAGGCTGACTTCGAGACACGGGTGTCCATCTGAAGCGTGAATTTTTCGATGCAATCGAAGAAAACGTTTTCATAGCGGCACATCGATATTTATTGCACTTGAGTGCAATCAATCATCGGGGGGGAGAGCGGACCCGGACACTCCTTGGAGATGCTTCACCGAAGAAGAAGCACTCCTGTGCGAGATAGAAAAACTCTCATCTCGAGAGTCTCAACGCGCATCAATCTGGCAATTAACAGGCATTAATCAGACCTGACCGGCATTGTTGGACCCCAAAGCGGGTCGATACATTACGCAACCCAAAAGGTCATGAGCTTGCGTGGCGTGGCTCATGAGAGCGCCAATGTCGCTCAATTCAAATCATTGCATGCGCAGAAGACTGCGAATCAGGCGTTGGTCTTTTCGATCTTCATTGCGCGATTTTTTCGAGATTCGTATTTCCAGCAGGCATGCGATTCACGGATCAGGAAAGGAACATTCGAGTTTTCGATATCTAGACGATCAGTTTCAAGTCACACATCAATCAGATAGCTCAGGGAAATAAAAAAATGAAGTTCAAGTTGTCCTATATCGCCGCCGCTGCCACGAGCATGGCGTGCAGTTTCGCGGGCGCGCAGATCACCACGACCTATGGCGTTGGCGCATCGGCCCAGATCAATGGAACGGCCATTGGCACGACGGCCAATGCCGGCGAGCAGGCCGTGGCGGTGGGCGGGAACGCAAACGCCGGCTCTCAGGGCGCAGTGGCGGTCGGTGGTTGCACCAACATCGTCTGCATCGAGAACGGCGTTGTCGTGAATCGTCCGCTTCCCGTCGGCACGGGCTCGACGGCGATCGGCAGCGGCGCAATGACCCCGGGCGATCAGGCGACTGCGCTGGGCGCGAATGCCAGCGCTACCCATGTCAATGCCGTCGCTCTCGGCGCGGGCACCCAGACCACCCGCGACAACGCCGTGGCGGTCGGCGGCCGGCAGATCACGAGCGTGGCTGCAGGCTCGGTTGGGACCGATGCCGTCAACGTCGATCAGTTCAACACCGGCCTTGCCTCCACGTTGAGCGACGCGAATGCGTACACGGACCGGCGGGATGCAGCGACGTTGAACCAGGCCAACAGCTACACCGATGGCAAGACGAGGTATTTCCAGGCCAACAGCAGCGCGGCGGCGTCCATCGCGACGGGCAGGGACACCGTGTCCATCGGCCCTGGCGCCATCGGTTCGGGCAACAACGCCATCGCAGGCGGCAAGGGCGCAATCGCCGGTGCCGACGACACCGTGGGTTTCGGGGCAGCAGCGCAAGCAACCGCCGCGGGCGCGGTGGCGGTCGGGTCGAACGCAAATGCCATCGGCGCTTCATCGGCCGCGCTCGGCAACCGGGCCCGCGCCGTCAACGCCAACGACGTCGCCTTGGGCGCAGGCTCGACCACCGCAACGGCGGTCGGCACACGGGGCGTCATGCTCAACGGCCGGTCGTACACCTTCGCCGGCACCGCACCGACCAGCACGGTCAGCGTCGGCACGGCAGGCAGCGAGCGGACCATCACGAACGTTGCCGCGGGACGTCTGTCGGGCACCAGCACCGATGCCGTCAACGGGAGCCAGCTCAATGCAACGAACACGACCCTGAGCGCGCTTGGCGACAACATGAACGTGCTGGGCACGTCGACGGCCGCGAACCTCGGTGGTGGCGCGGCCTACGACCCGAAGACGGGCCTTGTCTCGGCTCCTGGCTACGTCCTCAACGGCGTGAGCTACAACAGCGCCGGCGGCGCTCTCAATGCCATCGGCAGCGCACTCGCCTCGACGAACCCGGACAACCTCCCGCCGGCTTCCGCCACGGGCCGCAACGCCGTCGCCATCGGCTCGGGCTCGGTGGCCAACCGGGACGACACCATTTCCTTCGGCAAGGCCGGCGCGGAGCGGCAACTCGCGAATGTTGCGCCGGGTACGGCCTCGACGGACGCCACCAATCTCGGGCAGGTCCGATCCATGGTGGACAGAAATTCGCGCGAAGACCGGGCCTACACCGATGCCCGCGTGAACGCGCTCGATGCGCAGACGAGAAAGCAGATGGCCGGCGTGGGGGCCATGGCCATGGCCGCGTCGGCGCTGGTGCCCAATGCGCGCGCGCCGGGTGCCACCAGTGTCAGCGCAGCCATCGGCACTTACGGTGGCGAGAGCGCGATTGCTGCCGGTGTGAATCACTACGTCAGCAGCCAGTTGCTCATCAATGCGCGGCTGTCCGCGACGACGGCGGGCCCGGCAACGGTCGGTGCCGCCGTTGGCATGACATGGGGGTTCTGACGACCAGGTCGTTGCCCCTGTGCCTATAGGGCGAGCGCGACTGCGGCCGCCACGACCAGCGCGCCCGCGGCCACGGCCAGCGAACTCGAAAACGACTGGCTGCGCGCATGCAGTGCATCGGCCACCACCGGGCCGATGATCTGGCCGACGCCATAGACCAGGGTCATTGTCGCCATCAGGTTCTTGCCGGAAGCGCGCGCGGCGCGCTGCGCCGCCGGCATGGCGATGGTGACCGTCCCCATGAAAGTGCCCCCCACAAGCAGCGCGCTCGACAGGTAGGCGGCCGGCGACTGGCTCAGGACGGGCAGGGCGACGCCCACGGCCTGGATCAGCAGATTCGCCTGCAGAGCGGCCTGGGTGCCGATCCTGCCGTGAACCCGGTGCCAGAAGAAGCAGGAGGGCGCGGCACCCAATCCGAACACCGCCCAGACGTGAGCGGCATCCAGGTGCGGCAGCGCGGACTTGACCAGCAGCGGGAGGTAGGTCGCCGTGACGATGTAGCCCAGCCCGGCCAGGCCATAGACCGCGACCAGGGGCCGGGCTGCGACCGAGGCCTGGATCGAGGGCGAGGCCGCCGCAGCACCGGCCGCCTGCAGCGTCTGCGAACCGCTGGCGACCAGGCCCGGGGCCGCGAGCAGGCCAATGGCCAGGGTGATGACACCCAGCGTGAGCCACATGCCACCGCTGAGCATTCCGGCATGGGCGGCCAGCACCAAGACTTCGGCCGAGAGCGCGATGCCGACACCCACGCCGGCGAACAGCAACGGAGCGCCGCGGTGATGACCGCGATGCTCCAGCAGCCACAGTGAGCTTGCGACCATGGACAGGGAACTGAACATCCCCGCCAGGCCGCGCACGGCAACGATCGCCCAGGTTTGCGTGAGGACGGCCAGGATCATCAGGCAGGCGGCGGTTCCGATCACCGACCACAGGCAGATCCGATGCGCGCTCCCTGCGCGAGCTTTCACACAGAGGACGGCCCCGAGCAGATAGCCCGCGTAGTTGGCGGAAGCGGCGTAGCTGCCGCCTCGCAGGCTCAGGATGCCCTCGGCGACCATGTGCGGATACACCGCGGTGAAGGCGAAGCGGCCAAACCCCATGCCCACCGCAAGAATGAGCGCGGCTTCGAGCGCCGCACGGCGCAGGCCGGAGGCGGCGTCTGCATGTGCGTGGATGGCCGATGCGGTCATGGCTTGCCCCCGGCCAATTGAGCGACGAGTTGCTGGAATGCGGGCACGTCGTAGTTCCTGCGCGAGACCAGCAAGGTGTCCGCGTGCCCGGCGTTCAGCGTTCTCAACGCAGCAGGAGCATCTGCGATCGCCAGCACGCTGGCGGGCAGCAGCGTGACGCAGGCGCCTGCGGCCACGCACGCGACCATCGCGTGATAGGACGCCATCTCCTGGACCGTCCATTCGCTCGATCCCGCCGTTCCAAGCAGGTCTTCCGCGAAGTTGCGGTAGGTGCACCCGAGCGGGAACGCGGCCAGCGAACGCGTTCGGACATCCGCCGCTCGGCGCGCCTTGGATTCGCTGGCGGGGAGCAACAGCTTCAGGTCTTCCCGCCACACGGTCGTTGCCACCAGTCCGAGGTCGACCAGGGACTCCGCGCCGCTGAAGGACGGCGGCAAGGCGATGAATGCGCAGTCCAGCCGGCCGGTGCGGACCTGTTCGAGCAGTGGCCTCGAAGGGCCCGTCGTGAGTTCCAGGCGCGTCGTCGGGTACTTCGCGTGATACCCGGCCAGCAGCGATGGCAAGCGGGTGGCGGCCGTGCTCTCCATGCTCCCGATACGCAGCGCCCCACCGCTGAGGCCGCCGCCGACCACATGCCTTGCCTCCTCTTCGAGCGCGAGCATCCGCTGCGCGTAGTCGAGCAGGCGCTCGCCCGCGGCGGACAGCGCCATGCGCTTGCCGGTTCGCACGAACAGTTCGCAGCCGAAGTCGGCTTCCAGCTGCTGGATGCGGGTGGTGACATTGGACGGGGCCCGGCCCAGCCGGGTCGCCGCATGGGTGATGCTGAGCTCGCGAGCCACCGCGCTGAAGATCCTGAGGGATTCGGAGTCCATGATAATTCTCAAAACAGAAATGTTTGTATGATTATATTCTGTGATTGAGAATATTTAACGCAACACGGCCTTACAGGCAGAAGGACGCTCCATGACTTCGTCTTCAAGTTTTCTGGCTCGCATCGGAATCGAACTCCCCATCATCCAGGCGCCCATGGCGGGTGTTTCCACGCCGCGCCTTGCCGCGGCCGTGTCGAATGCCGGCGGCCTTGGATCGCTGGGGATCGGCGCGAGCACGGTCGAGCAGGCACGCCAGTCGATCCGTGAAACGCGAGCGCTGACCGCCCGTCCATTCAACGTCAATGTGTTTTGCCATGCCGCTGCACGTCGCGACCCCGGGCGCGAACAAGCGTGGCTCCGGCACCTCGGTGCATTGTTTGCCCAGGCGGGCACGGCGGTGCCCTCGTCGCTCTCGGAGATCTACAAGTCTTTCCTCGATGACGAGGAGGCTTTCGAACTTCTGCTGCAGGAACGCCCCTCGGTCCTCAGCTTTCATTTCGGGGTGCCGACCGCCGCTCGGGTGCAGGCGCTTCGGCAGGCCGGCATCCGCACCTTGGCCACCGCCACCAGCTTGGCGGAGGCAGCGCTCATCGAGCAGGCTGGCGTCGATGCGATCGTGGCGCAAGGCACGGAGGCGGGCGGGCACCGAGGCATTTTCGAGCCGGCCGGCCACGATGAAGGCCTGAGCATGGCCGTCCTGGTGCGCCTGCTTGTCCGACAGACGCGCCTGCCCGTGATTGCCGCGGGCGGCATCATGGACGGGCGGGGCATCAAGGCCGCGCTGGATCTGGGGGCCAGCGCCGCGCAGCTCGGTACCGCGTTCGTCCTGTGCCCGGAATCGGCGGCCAACGCGGGCTACCGGACGAATCTCAAGAGCGAAAGATCGGCCTTCACCCGGATGACCAGTGTCCTGTCGGGTCGTCCTGCCCGCGGCGTCGTCAATCAGATGATCTTGCATGGCGAAGCGGCTGGTGCCCCCTTGCCGGCCGCGTACCCCGTCGCCTACGACGCAGCCAAGCAGTTGAATGCGGCGGCGGCCAAGCTCGGCAACGATGAGTTCGCTGCCCATTGGGCAGGGCAGGGCGCTCCGCTGGCGCGGGAACTGCCCGCGGGCGACCTGATGGCCGTCCTTTCGAGCGAGATGGCGGCTCGGCCGTCTGGTGAAGCGATCCGCGACGTGCGAGACCAAAGTCCCGATCTTCAACAGCGTTGAACAACGAGCTGCCACGAAGATTCACGACGGGGTTGCCGTGCTACAGCACCCCGAAGTTCGACGGCGCGGCCATGCGCATCGCACTGGCGGCAATCCGCCGTAGCAGGTCGAGAGGAGCGACGGGCTTGTAGCAGATCGCGATGCCTCGCAAGGACGTGAGCGCATACGAATTCAGCGACTCCCCGGTCAGGATGAGCGTGGGCACGTCGCTCCAGTGCGAGCGCATCAGTTCGATCGCATCGAGCGCGGTTTTCCCGTCCGGCAAGCGATAGTCGCTGAGCAGGACGTCGGGAGCCCGCTCGGTGAAAGGCAGCTGTTGCCGCATTTCTTCGATCGATCCCCACGCTTCGTACAAGACCCCGTGCGCGTTGAAGACCGCGGCGAGCGACTGCCTGACCAGTTCATCGTCCTCGAGCAGCACGACGTACTTTCCGCGGGCTGCTTCGATGCCGCCGGCCATGAAGTCGTCGTGCGGAATGGCCTCGAAGACCGGTGCGATCACGGATGCCGGAATCTCCAGCGTGAAGGTGCTTCCCACGCCCACCTCGGACTGGATGGAAAGCTGGTGGTTGTCGAGCAGGTCGAGCAGGGCCGAGACGATCGACAAGCCCAGGCCTACGCCCTTCTCCGCTTCGGCGTGTCGATTGTTCAATTGGAAGAAGGGCTTGAAGATGACGTTGCTTTGCAGCACTTCTTCGGGTATTCCGAGGCCGTTGTCCTGAATGGCCAGGTGCGTGAGTTGGCCGTGCGTCGTCAGGAGAAGGCGCACGTGGCTGCGGCGGCCACCATCCGCGGACCGGTACTTGATGCCGTTGCTGACGAGATTCAAAAGAATGCGCTGGAGGAAGTGACGGTCGCTCCTCACGAACACCGGCTTCCCCAGGGGCGGATCGAATTCGACGCAGGTGCCGCTTTCCTGGGCGATGGCTCTGGTTTGCTCGACCGTGTCCCTGACCAGCGTCACCAGATCGAAGTCGGAGAGTTCCGCCTTCACGAAGCCCGACTCCAGCCGCGAGAGGTCCAGGATGGCGGCCAGTTGGGAGCGCATGTTGCCGGCCGCGCGGGTCGCCATCTGGGCCAGGTTCAGGGCGTTGACCGTGTGACCCGCCCGAATGGCTCCGCCGATGGGGTTGAGTGCGTTCCCGATCACTTGCAGCGGCTGGCGCAGGTCGTGGATGGCGTCGGCCAGGAATCGGGACTTGTCCTGATCCCGGCGCTCGGCATCGGTGCGCAAGCGGTCCTTGATTTTCAGCAGGAACTCGGAGCGCTCCTGCTGCACGCGCATGGAGTCCGCCAGTGTCGCGTTGGTCTGCGCAAGCGCCGTCGCGATGGAGCGTTGGCGGCGTTCTTCAAGCAGCCTGTGGGCCAACGCCAGCGAAAACAGAAGAACCGAAAAAGCAGACCCCACCTGGGGCGCAACCTCGAAATTGATCGAAGTCTCGAAGTACGCCGTGACTCCCAACATGTCCAGCGTGTGCAGGGCGGCGCCGATCAGCACGCCCGAGAACGTCACGAGGAAAACGCGGGCGTAGGTATGGCCGGCCCGGGCCGGGCCGATGGCCAGGCCGAAGCAGACCAGGGTGCCCACGAACTGGACCAGCAGAGCCACGCGCACGGCCTGGGGAAAAGGCAGCCAGCTCGCTCCCACCGCCAGGGCGATCGCCAGCAGCACGGGCGCCGCGTGCCACCGCCGCGGCGCGGTTGCGGCATTGCTCACGAACTGGATGGTGAAGGACGTGAAGAGCCCGGTCGCAAGAAAGAGAAACACGATCCGGCACCAGTCGTTCCATGTCGTCGCCTGCGGCCAGAGGTACTGGAACGCGATGCCGTTGTAGCTCAGGATGAATCCCGAGGTCACCAGGATCCAGCCGATGTAGTAGAGGTAGATGCGCTCGCGAAGGATCAGGAAGATGATGAGGTGATAGAAGAAGATTCCTCCCATCAGCCCGACGTAGATGCCGTTGACCAGCAGCGACCGGCGTTCCGCGTTCTCGAATTGCCGCGGTTGCCACACGCTCAGGGGAAAGCGCATCGCGCCTTCGGTCTGTACCCTCGCGAGAATCTCGACCCTGTCGCCGGGCTGCACGGACACAGGCACGACAAAGCTCGGTGTGTCGTGGGGACGTTGCTCGAAGGCCTGCTTGTCCCCGAGGCTCCATCGGGTCCAGGAAGCCGCCGCGTTGACCCTGACATACAGGTCGAGGTGATCGAGCAAGGGGTAGCCCACCTCGATCAACAAGGTTCCCGATCCGTCGGGGCTTGCGGTGAAGGGATCGCTTCGGAACCAGTGCGGCGCCGTTGCGAAGCCATAGCTGGCGGATGACCAGGGCCTGCGCTTCCAGGCACTCCCGGGAAGCGCCGTGACGTCGGGCAACGACAGCGGAACGCCGTCTTCGATCAGGTAGTCCCCTTGCAGCATCCTGTGCCCGTCGACGGCCAGCCCCGGCGACTGCGTCAGGGGCGCCGGATTGCCCTTTGCCGATGCGGCGCCGCAGACGACAAGCATCAGCGCCGAGCAGAACAGTGCCCGCAGAAGACCCGCAATCGTCGCGATCACGGCCTCTCCGAGGCCGGTGCGGCAATCCGTATCCGCCGGCGGGACACCTCGATCAGCAGTTCCGTGCGCCGGGCCACGCCGAAGAATCGCAGCAGTTCCGACACGTAGCACTTTCGGACGGTGCCCTCGCTGATGCCCATGCGGTTCGCGATGGCCTTGTTGGGCAAGCCCTGGCACAGGTAGTAGAGAACCTCGCGCTGCCTCGGCGCCAAACCCAGGGAGGCGGCGGTGCGGCCATAGGCGTCTGCGACGGTGTCGTTCCTGGGTGCGCGCTCGAGGATCGACGCAGGAAGATAGACGCCGTTGTTGAGGACCGTTTCGATGGCGGCGGAGAAGACGCCGCCGTCTCCGGTGGCCTTCGTGATGTAGCCCGACGCGCCCTGCGAGATGCAGGAAAGGACCGTCTCACGGTCATCGTCGCCCGACAGCATGATGGCGTGGCAGGGCATTTCGCGTTCGCGCACGAAGCGCAGGACGTCCATGCCGGAAGCTTCCGAGCCGAGGTGAATGTCGATGAAAACGAACTGGAACGAGGTGGCGGCCAGCCGCGCAATCGCTCCTTGAAAGGAGGATTCCTCGTGGACCCGGTAATGCGGTGCTGCCTTCTGCAAAAGGGAGCGCATGCCGGCACTCACGAGCGCCTGATCCTCGACGATCAGCACGTCGGCCGTTGCCTCCCCGTCGAAGTTCCCGTTTTCCATCGTCCTCGACACCATCGCCGTTGCCACCTGAGCCACCGATTCACCGCCAGCCTGATCACGCAGGCCACGCCTGTCGCGACCCATGCGCGAACCGGGGGACTCTAGCAGGGCTTCCCGGGGGGTAGATGACAGTTGTCAGGGCATCCGAACGGGGATCTCCCACTGGCCATGACATATGTCAGGTGCGCTGCGGAGTTCCGCCGCCGATAGATGAAAGGCAATGGACTGGGCGCGTCGCCACGTACCGTGCCGACCCCGCTTCAACACCTGGACTCAATCGTCATGACGTCTTTCAAGAATCTCAGAATCTCCACCAAGCTGGCGTTTGCCTTTCTCAGCATCGTGTTGCTGATGATCGCGATGGCCGTCTTCTCGATCCATCGCCTCAATCGCCTGAATGACCAGACCAACTTCATGGTGACGGCGCGCATGGCGAGTGTTCGCGATGCGGGCCAGATGAGCGAGGCCGCCAACCGGGTGCGCCTGCTCGAATTCCGCCTGGCCACGGCGCCAGCCAGCGAAGTCGCGGATGTGCTGCGGAACATCGCGGAGGCTTTCAAGACATACGACGTCGTCGACAAGGCCTATCCTGCATCGATCGGCGACCCGACCGAGCAATCCATCTACGACCGGGTGAAGGCGCGACAACCCGCATGGGCTGCGGCGCATGCCAAGATCGAACAGCTGGTTCAGGAGGACCGCCGTGCCGACGCCGTGAACCTGTTGAATGGCGAAGCACGCGACGCCTTCCGGGCATTGAGGGAGCCGCTGGCCCAGCTGGTGAAACACAACGAAGACCGCGCCCGGATCGAGGCCGAGGAAAGCAACGTGACGTTCACCACCGGAGCGGTGCTGATCGCTTCGGGTGCTGGCCTTGCCTTCTTGTTGGCCGTGCTGCTGTCCTGGAGCGTTTCGCGGGGAATCGTGGTTCCGCTGAAGGACGCTGTGCGCCTGGCGGAAGCCGTTGCGGCCGGAGACCTCACGCAGCGCCTGAACTCCGACAGCAAGGACGAGGTGGGTGACCTGCTGCGAGCGCTCGCGGCGATGCGCGACAACCTCGTGCAGACGTTGACCGGCATGCGGGAGAGCAGTGATTCCGTCGCCACGGCGAGCGCGCAGATTGCCTCGGGCAATTCCGATCTTTCCAGCCGCACGGAACAGACCGCCGGCAGCCTGCAGCGGACCGCGGCATCGATGGAGGAACTCACCTCCACCGTCAAGACGGCGTCCGAAGCCGCCTCGCAGGCGAATCAACTGGCCTTGACCGCTTCGAAGATCGCGGTGCACGGCGGCGAGGTCATCTCGGAAGTGGTCGAGACCATGCGCGACATCCACGGCAGTTCGCAGAAGATTGCCGCCATCATCGGCACGATCGACGGCATCGCATTCCAGACCAACATCCTGGCACTGAACGCCGCCGTGGAGGCGGCCAGGGCGGGCGAGCAGGGCCGTGGCTTTGCCGTGGTGGCGAGCGAGGTTCGCAATCTGGCGCAACGCAGTGCGGTGGCGGCGAAGGAGATCAAGACGCTCATCGAAGCATCGGTCGACAAGGTAGGGTCGGGCTCCCAGCTGGTCAACGATGCAGGCGCCACGATGGGCAAGATCGTCGAGAGCGTTCAACGCGTCTCCAACACCGTCAGCGAGATCAGCGCGGGAGCGATCGAACAGGCGGCCGGCATCGACCAGATCAATTCGGTGGTGGCGCAGCTGGAACAGATGACGCAGGAGAATTCCGCGCTCGTCGAGGAATCGGCCGCCGCCGCGGAGAGCCTCAAGGGTCAGGCCGACCGGCTCTCAACGCTTGTCGAGTTCTTCCAGCTGGGGACGACATCCTTGCGCGCAGTGCGCGCCGACGAATCGAGCGCACCGATGTCAGTACGGGCGCCGCGTATTGCTCCCAGCGTGTCGGCCATGCCTGCGATCGCCGCCCAGAAGACGGGCCGGCGCGAACTCGACAGGGACTGGGCTACTTTCTGATCCGAGCGCTGGCGCGGCCGGCGCCTACTTCGCCTTCGATCGCGCCGGGTGGCCCAGCGCGCCCATGGCCGCTTCGATGATGTGCTCGCGCCATTCCCGCTTCAGGTCCGAGCGCACCGCCTGCAGCGCCGACACGCTGAGCCCGGTGAATGCGCTGGTCACGCGCACGATGCGCTCCATGTCCAGCTTGGCCAGGTCGATACCCAGCGCCTCGTAGATGATCAGGCCGATCGCGACCAGTTGCGGGTCGCCGTCGGGCTCGTTCTCGGCGATGCGGGTGGTGAGTGCGGACACGCCAGGCCAGTCGTAGGTGTACTGCAGCGCCACTTCGACATTGGCGCGGTCGCGCTCGATGCCGACGGGCATGTCCTTCATCTGTTCGCGCACTTCCAGCGCATGTTCGCGCAGCGAGTCGATCGCCGCCGAATAGATCGCGAGCTTGCTCGGGAAATGGTGCAGCAGCCCCGTCTTCGAGTAGTTGACGGCGTCGGCGATCTGCTGGAGCGAGGTGTGGTCGAAGCCACGCTTGGCGAACAGGGCCGCGGCGGCGTCGATGATGTCGGCGGCGATTTCTGATTTGGTCGGCTTGGGCATGAGGGCAGGGCGGGCGCGGGTCGGCGCTTCGATGGAAAAGCCAAGAATAGTCCATTTCGGTCTGTATTCATTCGAAATGGTCTGGGCGCTGCCCGTTGCGGCCCTGGCATGCGTTGCTGCTGGGTGATCAAGCAGGATCGATGGTCGAAGAGTGACAGCGGTCGGCATCGAGGCGGTTCCCTGAGCGGTTTTTTTCTCCCTGGCCTCTACCAGCGCCGAACCGCTGTCGAAGGGCAGTGTCCCCCGCACAGGTGAAGTCAGGGTGAAGTTTGTGCAGGAGTTCCGTGAAACGGTACCTGGCGTCCTGTTACACGCCACTCGTCGAGCGAGCCGGGCGTGACGCGCTGCAGAAATCCGCCATCGGCGAGACAATCGCCGTGCACTTGTCCGCCAGGCGGGCGACGGCCATAACCCGAACCTCTCTGCGTCCGCATGTCATCCCCGCCCGCCGCGTCGACCTCGTCCCCCGAATCTCCGTTCTCCCTGTGGCGTATCGCCGTGCCGGCCTTTGCGCCTTCGCTGTTGTTCGGATTGGGCGAGGGCGCCATCTTGCCGATCGTGCCGCTGACGGCGCGGGACCTTGGCGCTTCCGTGCCCATGGCCGCGCTGGTGATCGCGATGATCGGCATCGGCTCGCTGATCAACAACATTCCGGCCTCGATGATCACCATGCGCTGGGGCGAGCGCTGGGCCATCGTGGCGGCAGGCGTGTGGAGCGGCCTTGGCATGCTCCTGTGCGTGCTCACCTCGCATCTGGGTCTGTTCGCCACCGGGTGCTTCATGGTGGGCATGTCGCAGGCGGTCTACAACCTGGCGCGCCAGAGCTACATGACCGAGGCGGTGCCTGTGGCGTACCG
This sequence comes from Variovorax paradoxus, assembly GCF_022009635.1. NCBI lineage: Bacteria > Pseudomonadati > Pseudomonadota > Betaproteobacteria > Burkholderiales > Comamonadaceae > Variovorax > Variovorax paradoxus. The sequence continues at coordinate 7,500,485 of NZ_CP091716.1, read as the reverse complement.
TGCGCGGGCGCTGTCGACGCTGGGCGGCGTCATGCGCATCGGCATGTTCGCCGGCCCCTTCCTCGCGGCTGCCGCGGTGCATGCGTTCGGCCTGTCGGCAGCCTATGTGGTCGGGATCGTGGCGGTGTTGGGGGCGGCTGCAATAGGGGCTCGCATCCCCGATCTCGAGACGCCGCCAGTCCCGGCCGGGCAGACGGCGCCGGCCTCGACGTCCGTTGTCTCCACACTGCGGGACCACCGCCGCGTGTTCCTCACGCTCGGCGTTGGCGTGGTGCTGGTCAGCGCGGTGCGCGCATCGCGCCAGGCCGTGATCCCGCTGTGGGCCGATCACCTGATGCTGGCACCTTCGGTGGCGTCGCTGATCTACGGCCTGGCCGGCGGCATCGACATGCTGGTGTTCTATCCGGCCGGCAAGGTGATGGACCGGAAGGGCAGGCGCTGGGTGGCGGTGCCGTCGATGCTGATCATGGGGCTTGCCATGCTGTTGATACCCCTGACGTCCGGTGCTCTCACGCTGCTGCTGGCGTCGCTGGCGATCGGCTTCGGAAACGGTATCGGCTCCGGGATGATCATGACCTTGGGTGCCGACCAGTCGCCGCGCCACGGACGCGCGCACTTCCTCGGCATATGGCGGCTGATGTCCGACATCGGCTCTTCGTGCGGTCCGGCTCTGCTGTCCCTGCTGGCGGGCGGCCTGTCGCTCGCTGCGGGGATTGCCGTGACGGGATTGATCGCCTTTGCCGCTGCGGGAACGCTGGCGTACTGGATTCCGCGGCGCGGGAGTGCCGGTGGCGCGGGGTCCACAGCGCCGAGGTAGCTCCCTTCAATCCGGCCTGCTGTGCACGTCTAAGTGCGTTCCCTGGTTGCGGCGCTCATCATCGGCAGCATCTGCCTGGCCGCATCGAGGTAGGCCTGTCCACCTTCGGCATCTACGAAAACTCGAGAGAGCGACACGGCGCCCACCATCAGGGCCAGAACAGCGGGTGCGGATACATTCACGCCGTCGTCCCGCGCCATGTCCTCGATCAACCCCAGCAGATCGTCGAGCCGGCGTGCAGCCTTCCCGCGCACGGCGTCGGTCTGACGACGCAATTCGCTGGCCAGTGCGGCGGCCATGCAGCCTTGTCCTGGTGAGTCGCGGTGTGTGTCCGAGGTGTAGGCCGCAAACAGCCGCGCGAGATGCTGGCCAGGCTCTGCGGCGACCGCATAGGCGCGCAAGCTTTGCAAGGTCTGATCGAAGGCCGCATCCACCGCTTCGGCAACCAGCGCATCCTTGGATTCGAAATGCGCGTAGAAGCCGCCATGGGTCAGACCCAGAGACTGCATCAGGCCCGCGACACCGATCCCGTCTATGCCTTGTTCGCGAAAACGCAGCGAGGCAGCTTCGGTGATCTGCGCATGGGTCTTCTGCTTGTGTTCCTTGGAATAGCGCATGGAGGCAGGTCGAGCGTCAAAAAAATCAGCGGTGAATCGGGAGGCCGGATTTTATATGACGCAAATAATTCAATGCCCTGGGCTTTCGTACCAGCCTTACAGCTTGCCCTGTCTCATGTCCTCGGTGTCCTTGAGAATTTTCTGAAGATTTCCCGCCTGGACTCTTTCCCACAGCGTGCCTTTTCCGAGATCTCTTCCACGCCGATCCTCTTTTCTCAACCACTCCTCGACACTGCGAATTCTGCCGGGATGAATTTCGTCCAGCAGGGCGTAGTTGCGCTTGAGGATGCCGTGCTTCCAGACGTTCCAGAAGCCGGTGAAGTTGTCCCGGATGTTCATCGTGCTCTTGTCGTTGGGATCCGCGTTGTATCCGGCGGGCTTGTCGGCCACGCGTCCGAACGGGCCCTTCCAGTACGTACTCAGGTCCGTGTCGATGTACCGTGCCGGATGTCCGGTCACCTTCTCGAACGCGGCGGCGAGCTTCGCATAGGCCACGTGTTCGATGGCGACTTCCAGATCCATGCCGTTGGCCAGCTGCGGGTGATCGAACAGCCATCGCACGTAGTACCCGCAGTCCTCGAGCGCCACGTGAGGAACCGCACCTTCTCCGAGTGGCACTCGCCAGGTGGCAACGCCGTCTTCCACCGTCGGCGACATGGGCGTCATCGCGGAAATGGCCATCTCGATGTAGGGACCCGACGTGAAGATGGCCGCTCCCATTCTTTCTTTGTTCGACTGCGTCTGGAAACGGATCCATTCGCCCATGCGTCCTTTGCCGTCATAGTGGCCGGTGCGGAAGCTGGAATCGAAGCCCGATTTCTTCAGTGCGTAGTCCAGATTCCCGTATACGAAGAAGCGAACGCCCTGCTCAAGGGCGACCTCATAGGCGCGGATGGCCCAATATGTTTCGGTCTTCTCGCCGGTGTTGAAGCCGTCGAGATTGACGAAAGCGCCGTCGCAAGCCGAGAAGCCTTCTCGCAGGATCGCTTCATCGGCGAACGAGCCCTCCAGCAACGAAACGTTGCCCAGTGCCAGCAGCTCCTTGGCCCGCGGTGATTCAGGATCGCGTGTCAACACGCGAACCGCGTATTTTCCGTCAGCGACCAGTGCACGAATGATCGGCATACCCTGCGCGCCAGTTCCGCCGATGACGAAGATATTGGATGTGGTGAAGGTGGGCATGGCTGTGACCTCGGGATGCGATGCGAATCGCCTGAATTAAATGATGGTCATCATATTACAAGCGAAAGCTCAGCCGCGAGCTCGCTTTTTCGAGCGCGATCTCTCTACCTTGTGTCGCCTCGGTGCTGCGACAGCGACAGTGCAGCCAGCTTCCGTTTTGCGCTTTGCAGCAGGCCGAGCCGTTCGACCGGCAACTGCGCCTTGGTATCGCCCGGCGCGATGATTTCGAATGCCGAAGCTGCCGCGAGTTTTGCAGTGAACGTGTCGTGATCAGTCAAGCCGTTGAATCTGGCGATGGAGATCACGTGCACCTGCAAATGCCGATGGAGGGCCTTTGACAGCTTTTTGCAGGCCGCGGTCATGGCGGTCTCATCAGGCGTCACGGCGCCATGCACGATCAGCAGTTCTATGACGTTGTTATCGTCCTCTCCCAGGACGAAGGCGCGCACGACCGAATCCTTGAACTTGGAACGCAGCATGGCGCGGATCGGCTCGGCCGCGGCGAACGACTTCAGCGCGATGCGGCGCAGTTCGCCGTAGAAGACAAACGACCGGTCCAGCTTGACGGTCTCAGGCTGCTCCGCCGTCACCTTCTGCCTGGCGAGGATGCCGCTCTTGACGAGATGTTCCAGCGTCTGCTCGACTTCGCTGCGCTCCTGCTTCGTTCGCCGGGCCAGTTCGTCCGCCGGAAATGGATGATCGGGGTCTGCATACAAGACCTGCATGAGCTTTTGCACGGCGGGGGACAGAAGAAAGTCTGCGGCACTCACGGGTGATTCGATTCGTTCAGCGTGTGGGGGGTGGCCTGGATTATGAAGTTGTCGGGCTTGCCGGCAGGGTTTTCCCCAGTCTCGCGGCATGTCGATCTTGAACAGGCTCGCTCGACGTATCCATTGAGGGTCTTCCTCGTTTCTTCAGGAGCAACAGTCATGGCCACCAACACCGTCCGTCTTCATCGCGTTCTGCGCACTTCTCCGGAGCGTGTCTATCGGGCATTCGTCGAACCCAGTGCGTTCGAGCGCTGGCTGCCGCCCTTCGGTTTCACGGGAAAGGTCCATGCCATGGAACCTGTGGTCGGGGGCGCCTGGCGCATGTCCTTCACCAACTTCGGCACCGGTCATAGCCATTCGTTCGGCGGCAAGTACCTGGAGCTCGTTCCCCATAGCCGCATCGCGTACGACGCGACCTTCGACGATGCCAATCTTCCGGGCACCATGAAGACGACGGTGATGCTGACACCGGTGTCTTGCGGCACCGAGATCTCGGTCGTCCAGGAGGGCATTCCCGAAGCGATTCCGACCGAGATGTGCTACCTGGGCTGGCAAGAGTCGCTCGTCGCTCTGGCGCAACTGGTGGAGCCGGACATTCCGGGCTGAGGACTGAGCGCGTCCTTCGCCGCCCGACCTAAACGTCGGGCTCGCCGAACCGTCTGTGATTCGAGCCATCAGCGAACGACGACGTGAACAATCTCTCCTTCTTCCGTGCGCCTGCGCGGGGCCTGCGCATGGCCGCTTTTGCCATTTCCTGTGCCGTCTTCGGTGCCACCCCGGCATCGGCTCGCGGCGACGCGCCAACCACTGCCATCGAGATCAGGCGCACCGCCGACGGCATTCCGCACGTTCGCGCTGGCAGCTGGCGCGGGCTGGGCATCGGCTACGGCCAGGCGCAGGCCGAGGATGCGTTGTGCACGCTGGCCGATGCCTTCGTCACCTACAGCGGGCAACGCTCGCTGTACTTCGGCGCCGAGGGAAAGCCTCGGACACGCTCGACCTTCGGCGAGCCCGTCAATCTCGACCTGGATTTCTTCTTCAGGGCGTTCGCAGGTCCCGAAGCAGTCGAGGCCCTGAAGCGCGAGCAACCGGCCGACCTCAACGAACTCATCGCCGGCTACGCGGAAGGCTACAACCGCCATCTGCGGACGCTGCAGGCGCGCAAGCCCGTGCGCGGCGTGTCGGCGCACGCGTGTGCCGGCGCGCCGTGGGTGCGCGCCATCGGGCCGGAAGACATCTACCGCCGCATGATCGCCGCAGGGCTGGCCGGCGGGTACACGCGCTTCGTCTCCGAGATCGTGAACGCCAAGCCCGCGGCTCTCACGCCGCCCGTGCCAGCAGACAAGCTCTCGCTGTCTTCGCGGCTCGACATTCCGGTGGGCGATGCGCGCGGCATCGGCAGCAACGTGCTCGCATTCGGCCAGGCGGCCACCGGCGAACGCGGCGGCGTGCTGTTCGGCAATCCGCACTGGTACTGGGGCGGGCCCGACCGCTTCTATCAGGCGCACCTCACGCTGCCGGGCAAGCTCGACGCGGCGGGCGTGTCCTTTCTCGGCATTCCGGTCATCATGATCGGCTTCAACAACGACGTGGCCTGGAGCCACACCGTCTCCGCCGCGCGACGCTTCGGACTGTTCGACCTGGCGCTGGACCCGGCCGACCCCACGCGCTACTTGGTCGACGGCCGATCGGAACCCATGCAGGCGCAGCCGCTCGCCGTGGCGGTGCGTCGGCCCGACGGCTCGGTGGATCTGGTGCGCCGCACGCTCTATCGCACGCGCTTCGGGCCGGTGGTCGATCTGGGAGCCCGCAATCCCGCGTTGGCATGGAGTGCGCACAAGGCGCTGGCGATACGCGACATCAATGCCGACAACCCGCGCATTTTTCGCAACTTCTTCCGCTGGGACCAGGCGCGTTCGCTCGACGAGTTCATGGCCATCCAGCGAGAGGAGACCGCCATGCCCTGGGTCAACACGGCGGCCATCGGGCGCGGCGACGGCCGGGCCTGGTACGCCGACATCGGCGCGGTGCCCGGTGTCGGGGACGAACTGCGCTCGGCCTGTGCGACGCCGCTGTCGAAGGCGCTCGCCGCGCTCGACCCCGCCATGCCGGTGCTCGATGGCAGCCGGTCGACTTGCGAATGGCAGTCCGCGAAGAACGTGGCGCAGCCCGGCACCATGGCCGCCGACCGCATGCCCGGCCTGCTGCGCGAGGACTACGTCGCCAACATGAACGACAGCTACTGGCTCACGAACCCGGAACAGCCGTTGACGGGATTCGCGTCGATCCTCGGAGGGGAAGGCCAGCCGCTGTCGATGCGTGGACAGGAAGGACACCGCATCGCACATGAGCTCGCCAATGCCGGCGCGACCTCCGCCAAGGCGTTGGCGGACCGTGTCATGCAAAAGACCCTCGAGGCGCGTGCTTCGACGGCGGACCGGTTCAAGGTGGCGCTGCTCGACGGCGCCTGTGCGAAAGATCAGGTCGACATCCGGCGGGCCTGCGAAGTGTTGCGACGCTGGCCCGACCGCGCGGATGCAAACGACCGGGGCGCGCTGCTCTGGGATGCCTTCTGGACCCGGGTGCAGAAGATCCCGGCCAAGGACCTCTATGCGCAGCCGTTCTCGGCGTCGGCGCCGTTGCGGACGCCATCGGCGATTCATGCGTCGGACCCGCGTGTGGCCTTCGCGCTGGCCGGCGCTGTCGAAGACATGGCGCGCAAGGGCTGGGCGCTGGATATGCCGCTGGGCCAGCAGCGTTTTGCCCGCAGCGAGGGACGAAAGTTGCCTCTCTTCGGCGGCTGCGATGCCGAAGGCTATTTCACGGTCGCGTGCGCCAACGACGGCGACTACACCATGGACGACCGCTCCCATGGCAACACCTACCTCCAGGTGTGTACTTCGACCGGCGCGGCGTGCAGGCGCGCACGCTGCTCGCGCACGGCGAACGTGAAACCGCGGTGACCGGCGGCAGCGGACTGGGCCCGGTGGCGCGCTATGCGCGCAAGGACTGGCTGCGCTTCCCGTTTCGCGAGGAAGACATAGCACGCGATCCGCAGCTGCGGCGGGTGACGGTGCGTCCCTGAAGCGGTGCGCGGCGACGCTCGCCATCGGCGGCACCCTGTCTCGCTTTCGGCTGTTCAAACGTCTTTAGGGTAAGAGACAGAGGAGGAGCAACTGGGCAATCCAGGTCTTTTTCTGTCAAAAAATAGTAATAGTTCTCATTTGCATTATCTCCAGTGAACACTTCAGGAGTACCCATGGACATGTCGCTGCAGCCAGCCGAGCCCACGTTGGGGGAGGTCTTCATCGCAAACCGTCCCCAGCTCCAGCGCGTCGCGCAAAAGATCGTCCGCACCGCAGACCTGGCCGATGAAGTGCTGCAGGACGCCTACCTCAAGCTGGCCGACGGCGCCGCCGTGCGCGACGTGCGCAAGCCGCTCGGCTACTGCTGTCAGGTGGTGCGCAACGTGGCCTTCGACTATCACCGCCATCATTCCGTCGAAGCCAGCTACCGCACCTACTGCGAGGACGTGGAGCTTGTCAGTCCGCCGAGCAACGATGCACCCGAGCGCGTGCTGGACGGGCGCCAGGCGCTGGCCGCGATCGACCGCGTGCTCGACGCGCTGCCCGCGCGCACCCGCACGGCCTTCGAGCTCAACCGGCTGAGCGGCATGACGCAGCGCGAGATCGGTGTGCGGCTCGGCTGCTCCGCCACGCTGGTGAACTTCATGATCAAGGACGCCGACGCGGCCCTCGAAAGCTGCCGCTACCTGGTGCAGGGCGGCTGACCCCGCATCGCGCATCGGCGATACGATGGCGCCGATGACAAAGGACAAGGATCAAGACCCGGTCTGGCAGGCCGCATGGACCTGGGTGCGCCACCAGCACGCGCAGCGCGGCAGCCTCGACGATGCGGCGCGCGACGACGAGTTCATGCAGTGGCTCGCCGCGGATCCTCTTCATCGCAAGGCCTATGACGAAGCGGCTCGTCTGTGGCTGCTCGTGGGCCTCGTTCCGCCCGCCAACGACGTCCCCCCGCCGGACGACGCCCCGGATCCCATCGCCGGTCGCTAGCCGCGGCCGCCGGCCTCCGCACCTCCCGTTCCCGTCCGATCTCCCGCGGCCACGCCGCGGCGCAGCCGCGCCCGCTCATGCCGCGGCGCAATGGTGTTGACGACCCTAAACACCCGGCCTCCCGCCCCGTCATGTATCGCAAAGGCAATTGGGGGTGTGCAAAGCCTCCTTGCCTGTCGTCTCAACAACCCCAAGAGGACCGCACATGTCTACCAGCAGCTTCGACCGCGAGGACGAGACCTTCATCGTTCTCGTCAACCACGAAGAGCAATATTCGATCTGGCCGCAATGGAAGGCCGTGCCCGGCGGCTGGAAGGCCGTCGACGGCATTCAGGGCGACAAGAAGACCGTGCTCGACTATGTAGAGAAAAACTGGACCGACATGCGCCCCAAATCGCTGCGCGACTGGATGGCGCAGCAAGAAAGCAGCAAGAGCGCGCCGGCCGCCGCCTGAGCGAATGCAGGCGCCCCTTTCCCTGCTGTGCCTGCCTTGCGCGGGCGCCAGCGCCACCATGTACCTGCGCTGGCGGCGCCTGCTGCCGCGCTGGATCGAGGTCGTGCCGGTCGAACTGCCCGGTCGCGGCACACGCCTGGGCGAGGATTTCGTGGAAGACTTCGACGCCCTGGTCGCCCAGCTGTGCGCCGAACAAGATGCCGCCCTGCGCGGCAATTTCGCGCTTTTCGGCCACAGCATGGGTTCCTTGCTGGCCTGGGGCATCGCGCAGCGCCTTCGCGCCAGCGGCCGAGCCCTGCCTCGGGCGCTGCTCGTGTCCGGCAGCGCCGCGCCGTCGCAGCGCGATCCCGACCGCTTCGTCGACATGGACGACGACAAGGCCCTCATCGGCGACCTGCGCAAGCAGGGCGGCACACCCGAGGAACTCTTCGCCAGCCCCGAACTGCTGCGCATGACGCTCGATACGCTCGCCGCCGACTACCGCGTGTGCCAGAGCTTCGCGCATCCCGGCAACGCGCCGCTGCCCGTTCCCCTGCACGCCTTCGCGGGCCGGCAGGACGACGTCGAATCCTGGCGCATGCAAGCCTGGTCCGGCGAGACCGCGCACCCCGGCTTCACGCTGGACTGGTTTGAGGGCGGTCATTTCTTCATCCGGCAGCACGAGACCCCCGTGCTCGCCGTGCTGGCGCAGCGCCTGGCCCAGTTCGCGGCGGGAGGAGTCCATGCGCCTCGTGCCTTTGCCTGAGCTGCCGCCGCCGGGGCCGGCCGCCGCGCCGGCCCGCCAAATCAAGGAACCGATGTGAATCCGATGCACCCCGTGGACTTCGTGAGCCACCTGCGCGAGCTGGCCGCACGGCGGCCCGATGACACCGCGGTCATCGCCGTGACCGACCGCGACGGCACCGCCATCGACACGCCCGTCTCCTATCGCCGGCTCGACACGCGCGTGCGCGGCCTCGCGGCCCGACTGCAGCAGTCCTTCGGCCGCGGCGAGCGCGCGCTGATCATGCTGGACAACAGCGACGACTACGTCGTGAGCTTCTTCGCCTGCCTCTATGCGGGCCTCATCGCTGTGCCCGTGTTCCCGCCGGAGTCCACGCGCAAGCGGCATCTGGCCAAGCTGGAGGGCATCGCGGCCGACGCCGGCGCCTGCTGCGTGCTGACGCACGCCGCCATCCAGGCCTCCATCGCGGGCGTCGCCGGCGCCTTCACCGACGTGCCGCTGATCTGCGTGGACGAGATCGGCGCCGAAGACGCCGGACGCTGGACGCCCCACACGCCGGCCCCGACCGACATCGCCTTCCTGCAATACACCTCCGGCTCGACCTCGGCGCCCAAGGGCGTCATGGTCACGCACGCCAACCTCATGGCGAACATGCGCGCGATCGAGGAGGGCCTGTCGGTCGGGCCGGACGACATCTTCGCCAGCTGGCTGCCGCTGAACCACGACATGGGCCTCATTGGTGGCCTGCTGCAGCCGCTGCACCGCGGCATTCCCGTCGCGCTCATGTCGCCGCGCTACTTCCTGGAGCGGCCGGTGCGCTGGCTCGAAACCGTCTCGCGCCATCGCGCGACCATCAGCGGCGGTCCCGACTTCGCCTACCGCCTGTGCCTCGACAGAGTGTCCAAGGCGCAGTTGCAGAAGCTCGATCTGTCCAGCTGGGGTCTGGCGTTCTCCGGCGCGGAGCCCGTGCGCGCCGATACGCTGCGCGATTTCAGGAAGCAGTTCGCGCCCGCCGGCTTTGCCGCCGCCGCGCTGTATCCGTGCTACGGCCTGGCCGAGTCGACCCTGTTCGTCACCGGCGGCCAGCGTGGCGCCGGCATGGTCGCGCACGATTTCTCCAGCCAGGCCCTGGCGCGCGGCATCGTCGAGCTCGAAGCCGAAACGGGCGCCACCCTCGTGGGATGCGGCCGAAGCGTTTCCGGCCATGCCGTGCGCATCGTGGACCCTGCATCGCTGGCGGTGCGCGACGCGGGCGCGGTCGGCGAGATCTGGGCCACCGGGCCCAGCATCGGCAGCGGCTACTGGAACAAACCGGAGGTGTCGCGGCAGACCTTTGTCGAGTGCGATGGCGCCACCTGGCTGCGCACAGGCGATCTCGGCTTCATCCATGACGGCCAGCTCTACGTGGCCGGGCGTATCAAGGACATGATCATCGTGCGCGGCCACAACCTGTACCCGCAGGACATCGAGCGCATGATCGAGCTCGAGGTCGACATCGTGCGCAAGGGCCGCGTGGCGGCCTTCGCCGTCAGCGGCCCCGGCGCAGAGGGCATCGGCGTGGCCGCCGAGGTGTCGCGCAGCACGCAGAAGCTGGTGAAGCCCGAAGCGCTGGTCGAAGTGCTCAGCGCCGCGGTGAGCGAGCAGTTCGGCGAACCGTTGTCCGTCGTCATGCTGCTCAATCCCGGCGGCATGCCCAAGACCACGAGCGGCAAGCTGCAGCGAGGCGCATGCCGCCAAGGCTGGCTCGACCGCAGCGCCGATGCCTACGCGATGTATGCGCATGGCGAATTCGTGCTCGGCGGTTCTGCCGCGGCCAATGCGCCCGCCGTGGAGCCGGTGCTCGACGATGTGGAGCAGGCCGTCGCTGCGATCTGGCGCGATGTGCTGCGCCGCGATGCGCAGCAGCAGCCCCCGCTGGCACGCGAGGCCCACTTCTTCATCCACGGCGGCAACTCGCTCGCCGCGACGCAGGTGGCGGCCCGCATCGCCGACCGATGGGAAATCGAATTTCCCGTGCGCGTGCTGTTCGAGCAGCCACGCCTGGGCGAGCTCGCCGCGCAAGTGCGCCGCGTGCTCGCCACCGGCCAGCGCAAACAGCGCAGTGCCATCCCCGTGCTGCAGGCCGAGCGCCGCGCGCAGCCGCTCGCGCTGTCGCATGCGCAGGAGCGCCAGTGGTTCCTGTGGCAGCTCGACCCGAAGAGCACCGCGTACCACGTCAGCGCGGCGCTGGAGCTCGATGGGGCCCTGAACATCGATGCACTGGGCGCCGCGCTCGACGAACTGGTGGCCCGCCACGAGAGCCTGCGCACCGTGTTCCGTGCGGCGGCGGACGGCACGGTCTGCCAGTGGATCCAGCCGCCATTGCGGCTCGCGCCGCGGCAGATCGACCTGCGCGCATTGCCCGCCGAAGCGCGCGAGGCCGCTGCCGCCGAGCATGCCAGCCAGTGCCACGCCGAGCCCTTCGACCTCGGCGAGGGGCCGCTGCTGCGCACGGCGCTGATCCGCATCGACGAAGCGCGGCATCTGCTCGTCGTCATCACGCATCACATCGTGTCCGATGGCACCTCGATGCAGGTGCTGATCGACGAACTCGGCGCCGCCTACGGCGCCCGCGCAAGAGGCGCCACGCCGCAATTCGCGCCGCTGCCGATCCAGTACGCGGACTACGCCCTGTGGCAGCGCGACTGGCTCGCCGCCGGCGAGGCCGAGCGTCAGCTCGTGTACTGGCGCGCCCAACTGGGCGACGAGCACCCTGTGCTGAGCCTGCCCGCCGACCATCCGCGGCATGCGGTCGCGGCCTACCGCGCCGCCAGCCATGCCTTCGAGTTCGACGCCGCGCTCACCCGGCGGCTGCGCGTCACCGCGCAGGCGCACGGCGCGACCTTCTTCATGGCACTGCTTGCCGGGTTCCAGGCGCTGCTGCACCGCTACACCGGCCAGCAGGACGTGCGCGTCGGCGTGCCGGTCGCCAACCGCCATCGCCCCGAAACGGCCGGGCTGATCGGTTTCTTCGTCAACACCCAGGTGCTGCGCGCCGCGGTGCAGGGCCGCATGAGCCTTGCCGGGCTGCTGGCGCAGACGCGCGAAGCCGCGCTCGGCGCGCAGGCGCACCAGGACCTGCCGTTCGAGCAGATCGTCGAAGCCCTGCAACTGCAGCGCAGCCTGAGTCACAGCCCGCTGTTCCAGGTGATGTTCAACCACCTGCGTGAGGACGCGGGCGTGCTGCGCATGCTGCCGGGCCTGCAGGCGCGCGAGCACCGCATCGCCGACGGCGCTGCGCAGTTCGAGCTCACGCTCGATATCCGCGAGCATGCCGACGGGAGTGCCGGCGCGGTCATCACCTACGCGGCGGAGCTGTTCGAGCCGGCCACCATCGAACGCATGGCGGGGCACTACCGCGCGCTGCTGGAGGCATTGGCGACCGAGCCCGCGCAAGCCGTGGGCGACGTGCAGTGGCTCGATGCCGTCGAGCAGCGCCAGCTGGACGAATGGTCGGCAGGCGAGCCGCAGGCGGTGCATGCGCCGCCCGTGCACCGGCTCTTCGAGGCGCAGGCGCAAGCCACTCCCGACGCCACCGCCCTGATCGACGGCGACACCCGCTTCAGCTACGCGGTTCTGAACGAGCGCGCCAACCGCCTCGCCCACCGGCTGATCCGCCAGGGCGTAAGCCCCGACCGCATCGTCGCAGTGGCCATCGAAGCCGCGGCCGATCGTGTGACCGGCCTGCTCGGTGTTTTGAAGGCGGGCGGCACCTACCTGCCGCTGGACCCATCGCATCCTCCGCAGAGGCTTGCGCAGTTGCTGGAAGACAGCGGCGCCGGCGTGCTGCTCACCGACCGCAACGGCGGTGCACCGGCGCCGGGCGGCATTGCCCAGGTCATGCTCGACGAAGCACAGCTGAAAGGCAGCGAGCCGGCCACCAACCCCGGGGTCGCGCTGCACGGCGGGCATCTCGCCTATGTCATCTACACCTCCGGCACCACGGGCCGTCCCAAAGGCGTGGCCGTGCCGCACGGCGCGCTGTCGATGCACATCCGGTCGATGGCGCAGCGCTGCGGGATGCGCGCCGAAGACCGCTCGCTGCAGTTCGCACTGCCGCACGTCGACGCGGCCATCGAGCAATGCCTGCTGCCGCTCGTCGCGGGGGCGGCACTCGTGGTGCAGCAGCAATGGTGCTCGCTTGCCGGCGAACTCGAGGCCCTGCTGCAGCGCCACCGCGTGAGCGTGGTCGACCTGCCGCCGGCCTATGCGCGCCAGCTCATGCAGGGCCAGGCGCCGTTCGCGCATGCCGTGCGCCTGGCCCTCTTCGGCGGCGAGGCCTGGACCGGCGAGGACCTCGCGTTGATCCGCCGCGTGCTGCGCCCTGCGCACATCGTCAACGCCTACGGCCCGACCGAGGCCGTCATCACGCCCACCGCCTGGCACGGCACCGCGCATGACGCGCAGCAGGCCGTGCAGGGCTATGCGCCCATCGGCCGTCCCGTGGGCCAGCGCACCGCGCACGTGCTCGATGCGAACCTGCAGCCCGTTCCCCAGGGCGTTCCCGGCGAACTGTATCTCGGCGGCGAAGGGCTCGCGCGCGGCTATCTCGGCCGCGCGGCCCTCACTGCGGAGCGCTTCGTCGCGGACCCGTTCGACGCCGCGGGCGGCAGGCTCTACCGCACCGGCGACCTCGCGCGCTGGCGCGGCGACGGCCAGCTCGAGTACCTCGGCCGTCTCGACCACCAGGTGAAGATCCGCGGCTTTCGCATCGAGCTCGGGGAGATCGAGGTGCGCCTGCGCGAGCACGCCGCCGTTCGCGAGGCATTGGTGGTGGTCCACGACGGCCCGGCCGGCGCCTCGCTGGTGGCCTATGTCTCGCCCGCACCCGCCGCGCAGATCGACACCGCGGCGCTGCGGGAGCAGCTGAGCCGCGTCCTGCCCGACTACATGGTGCCCTCGGCCATCGCGGCGCTCGACAGCTTTCCGCTCACCGCGGGCGGCAAGATCGACCGCCGCGCGCTGCCTGCGCCCGCCATCCCCAGCCGCCTGGACTACGAGGTGCCGCAGGGCGATATCGCCGAGACGCTGGCCTCGATCTGGGCCGGACTGCTCAAGGTCGAGAAGGTGGGCATGAACGACAACTTCTTCGACCTCGGCGGCAACTCGCTGCTGGTGATCCGCATGCACCGGCTGATGGAGGACCGGCTGAACCCGGGCCTGAAAGTGGTCGATCTCTTCAGGTTCCCGACCGTCGGCGCGCTGGCGCGCCGCATCGAGCAGGGACGCGGCGCCGCGCAGCCCGCCGATGCCGATGCCGATGCCGATACCGAGGACGCCGACAGCGAACAGGCGCGCGCGCAACGCCAGCGCACCGCCCTGCTGCAGCGCCGCCGTCCCACCGAAAGAAGCTTCTGATGCAAGACCAAGCCACACTGCCCACCGGACTCACGGGCATCGAGATCGCCATCGTCGGCATGGCCGGGCGCTTTCCCGGCGCACCCGATGTCGACACCTTCTGGCGCAACATCCGCGACGGCGTCGAGTCGGTCACCGTCTTCAGCGACGAGCAGCTGCGCGCCCGCGGCGTGCCCGAACGCACGCTGGCCGACCCTGACTACGTCAAGGCCGGCGTGCTGTTCGAGGGCTTCGACCAGTTCGACGCCGGCTTCTTCGGCTATTCCCCGCGCGAAGCCGAGCACCTCGATCCGCAGCAGCGCATCTTTCTCGAATGCGCGTGGGAGGCGCTGGAGCATGCGGGCTGGCAGGCCAGGAAGGCGGCCGCGTCGGTCGGCGTCTACGCGGGAGACGGCCCCAACCTCTACCTGATGCGGCACCTGCTGCCCGCCTTCGGGATCGATGCGGGCACCGGCATCGCCGACATGCTGGGCCTGATGAGCGGCAACTCCGCGGGCTCGCTGTGCACGCGGGTGGCCTACAAGCTCGACCTGCGCGGGCCGGCCGTCAGCGTGCAGACCGAATGCTCGACCTCGCTGGTGGCCGTGCACATGGCCTGCCAGGCGCTGCTGAACCACGACTGCGACATGGCGCTGGCCGGTGGCGTGTGGCTCAACCTGCTGCAGGAAGGCGGCTACCGCTACCAGAACGGCGCGATCCTCTCGCCCGACGGCCACTGCCGCGCCTTCGACGCGAAGGCCGCGGGCACGGTCATCGGCAGCGGCGCGGGCATCGTCGTGCTCAAGCGGCTGGAAGAAGCGCTGCGCGACGGCGACACCATCCATGCGGTCATCAAAGGCAGCGCGGCCAACAACGACGGCGCGGACAAGATCGGCTTCACCGCGCCCAGCGTGCAGGGGCAGGCCGGCGCGATCCGCGCGGCGCAGATGGTGGCCGACGTGCCCGCGAGCACCATCGGCTACGTGGAAGCGCACGGCACCGGCACCACGCTGGGCGACCCGATCGAGATGGCCGCACTGACGCAGGCTTTCGCGAGCGGCGGGGCGACGTCGCAGGGCCGGTGCGCCATCGGCTCGGTCAAGACCAACATCGGCCACCTCGACGCGGCCGCCGGCGTGGCCGGCCTCATCAAGGCCGCGATGGCACTGCGCCACCGGACGCTGCCGCCCAGCCTGCATTTCGAGCAGCCCAATCCGCAGATCGACTTCGCGACCAGCCCGTTCTATGTGAACACCGAGGCCCGGCCCTGGCCGAAGGGCGATGCGCCGCGCCGCGCGGGTGTCAGCTCCTTCGGCATCGGCGGCACCAACGTGCACGTCGTCCTCGAAGAGGCGCCCGAAGCGCCGGCCGCCGCCGCGCCGCAGGACCAGGGCGGCTGGCAGGTGCTGCCGCTGTCCGCCATGAGCGCCACCGCCGTGAAGCAGGCCGCGCAACGGCTCGGCGCACACATCGAAGCGCATCCCGGGACGGCATTGGCCGACATCGCGCACACGCTGCAGACGGGCCGCCGCGCCTTCGCACACCGCCGCGCCGTGGTGGCCGATGCATCGGCGGCCGCCGCGGGCATGTTGGCTTGCCGCGAAGGCGTCATGGCGGCTGCGGCACCCGCGCCCGAGCAGCCGCCCGAAGTCGCCTTCCTGTTTCCCGGCGGCGGCACGCAGCACGCGAACATGGGGCTTGCGCTCTATCGGGAGGACGCGCCGTTTCGCAAAGACATCGACCGCTGCTGCGAACTGCTGCGCCCCGAACTCGGCCTCGACCTGCGCGAACTGCTGTTCCCCGCGCCGCACGCGCAGGCCGAGGCAGACGCGCGCCTGTTCGACATCGCCTTCGCCCAGCCAGCCCTGTTCGTCGTCGAATATGCAATGGCGCATTGGTGGATGCGCCGCGGCGTGCGACCCGCCGTGATGATCGGCCACAGCCTCGGCGAGTACGTCGCGGCCTGCCTGGCGGGTGTGTTCCGGCTCGAAGACGCGTTGCGGGTGACCGCGCTGCGCGGCCGCCTGCTGCAATCCATGCCGCCCGGCGCCATGACGGCAGTGCCGCTCTCGCAGGCCGAGCTGGCGCCTTTCCTGACCGGCGGCTGCGACCTCGGGGCCGCCAACGGCGAGCAGCTGTGCGTGATCTCCGGCCCGCTCGAAGCCATCGAGGCCACCGAAGCGGAACTGCGCGCGCACGGCCACCTGCCGCGCCGGCTGCATGTGTCCATCGCCTCGCACTCGGCCATGACGCAGCCGCTGCTCGCGCAACTGGAGCAGCTCATTGCCTCGGTGCCGCGGCAGGCGCCGAAGATTCCGTTCATCTCGAACGTCACCGGCAAGCTCATCACGGCGCAGCAGGCGACCAGCCCGAACTACTGGGCACAGCACCTGCGCGGCACGGTGCAGTTCACGGACGGCTTGCGCTCGCTCTTCGAGGTGCCCGGGCGCGTGGTGCTCGAAGTCGGCCCCGGCGAGACGCTCGCCGGCCTCGCGCGCCAGCACCCGATGGCTGTTTCGGCCGCCGCCGTGCACGCCAGCCAGGCGCATCCGCAGCAGCGCGCGCGCAACGCGCAGCAGATCGCGCAGACGCTCGCCAGCCTGTGGCTCGCGGGCGTGGACATCGACTGGGCCGCCTGCCATGCCGGACAGGCGCGGCGCCGCGTGCCGCTGCCGGCCTATCCGTTCCAGCGCCGCCGCTACTGGGTCGACGCACCCGGCGCCGGGTCGGCGAAGTCCGCACGCAAGCCGTCCGCCGACGCGTTCTACGTCCCCGTCTGGAAACGGATCGAGCCGCTAGTGCCTGTCGTGCCCAGGACCGCGGCCGACGCGGGCTGCGTGCTCGTGCTCGGCGACGGCCGCAGCCTCACCGGCCATCTCGCCCGGCACCTGCGTTCGCTGGGCCATGCGGTGGCCGTGGCCGAGCGCGGCACGGCCTTCGCCCGCACCGGCCGCGAGGGCTGGACATTGCGGCCCGGCGAGCGGGACGATCACGCGCGACTGCTGCGCGAGGTCGAGGCCGACTTCGGCGCCGTCGCCGCCATCCACCACCTGTGGTGCCTGGACGAGGTGCCGGCCTCGCAGCCGCAGGCCGAATTGCTCGAGCGCAGTTTCTTCAGCCTGCTGGCGCTCGTGCAGGCGCTCGACACCCGCACCACGGCCGCCGCCGCCGGCAAGCTGCCGATCACCGTCGTCGCCAACCAGATCGAGGACGTCACCGGCACCGAACCGTTGTGTCCCGAGAAGGCCACGCTGCTGGGCGCGGCCAAGGTGATCGGGCAGGAGTGCCCGCGCGTCCATTGCCGCGTGATCGACGTGATGCTGCCGGCTGCCGAGAGCGACGCCGAAGCGCTGCTGGTCGCCCAGCTCGCCACCGAATCCGCCGCGCTGCGCACGGAGCCCGGCGAGCCGCTGCTGGCCTACCGCGGCCCGCACCGCTGGGCGAAGGGCTACGAGCCCGCGCCGCTGCCTGCCGCGGCGCAGCCGCGGTTGCGGCCGCAGGGCGTCTACCTGATCACCGGAGGTCTTGGCGGCGTCGGCCTGGCCGTCGCAAAGCACCTGGCCCGTCACTGGCAGGCCCGCCTGGTGCTGCTCGGCCGAAGCGCGATGCCGGAGCGCGCGTGCTGGGCTGCGCTGGCCGGCGATGCGAGCCAGCCCGAGGCGCAAAAGGCAAGGCTGCGCCAGCTGCTCGAACTCGAGGCGCTGGGTGCGCAGGTGATGGCCCTGTCGGCCGATGTGTCCGACGCCGCGCAACTGCAGGCGGCCCTTGCGCTCGCGAACGCGCGCTTCGGTGCGTTGCACGGCATCGTCCATGCGGCGGGCGATGCGGGCGGCGGCATGCTGGCCCAGCGCACGCGCGCGCAGGTCGACACGGTCTTCGCGACCAAGGTGCGCGGCACCCGCGTCCTGCTGGATGCGGTGCGCGGCCAGCCGCTGGACTTCGTGCAGTTCTGCTCGTCCATCTCCAGCGTGGCCGGCGGTCTGGGCATGGGCGACTACGCCGCCGCCAATGCGTACCTCGACGCCGTGGCCATCGCCCATGCGCGCGCAGGCAGCTACCCGATCTTCTCGGTCAACTGGGACGCCTGGCGGGGCCTGGGCATGGCGCAGAACATGGACGTGCCGGACGGCATCGGCATGGACGGCCCCGAAGGCGCGCGCACCTTCGAGCGCATCGTCAACGGGCCGCTGCGCCCGCAGACCGTGATCTCGACCACCGATCTCGCACAGCGTCTGGGCCCCCTGGATAGCGGCATGCTCGACATGTTCGAGACCGACGATGCGCAACCCGCGGCAAGCGGCGGCAGCCATCCGCGCCCCGCGCTGCAGACACCCTTCGTCGCGCCCGAAGGCGAACTGGCCAACGCCCTGGCCGCGCTGTGGACCGAGCGCCTGGGCATCGCGCCCATCGGCATGGACGACAACCTGTTCGAGCTCGGCGGCGATTCCCTGGTGGCCATTCAGCTGTTGTCGCGCATCCGCAAGGCCTATGCGGTCGAACTGCATCCCAGCGAGTTCTTCAAGGCACCCACCATCGCCGGGCTGATCGCGCGCATGCCCGCGAACGGCGCGCCGGCCGAGGCGCGCCAGGCCGCGGCAATGGAGATGGCGCCTGTGCCGCGAACCGGCGCGCTGCCGCTGTCGCCGATGCAGCGCCGCCTTTGGCTGGTCGACCGGCTCACCGATGCTGGCAACGTGACCGGCCGCGCGGCCTACAACATGTCGGCGGGGCTGGCCCTGCATGGCGAACTCAACGTCGACGTGCTGCGCGCGGCCATCGACGCCATCGTCGCGCGGCACGAAGTGCTGCGCACCGTGTTTGCCGAAGACGACGAAGGCGAGCCGGCGGCGGTGATTCGCGACAGCGTGCGCCTGAACATCCCGCTCGTGGAGATCGACGAGGCCGACAAGCCCGCACGCGAGCGCCGCTACGCCATGTTGTTCGACGAACTCGTGCGCATGCCCTTTGCGCTGGCCGAAGGCCCGCTCATCAAGGCGACCGTCGTGCGCCTGGGCGAACGCGAGCATGTGCTGGTGCTCGTGGTGCACCACATCGTGTTCGACGGGTGGTCGATCGCGGTGTTCGCGCGCGAGCTGGGCGAGTTCTACGAACGCGCGCTGCGCGGCCAGCCGCTGGCGCTCGCGCCGTTGCCGGTGCAGTACGTGGACTACGCCGCGTGGTACGACCGCGCGTTGGCCTCCGAGACGTTTGCGCCCAAGGCCGAGTTCTGGCGCAGCTATCTGCGCAACGCGCCGCAGGTGTCGACCCTGCAGTCCGACCACCAGCGCCCGGCCACGGCCTCGCATGCCGGGAACTCGGTGGTGCTTGAACTGCCGCCGGACTTGTCGCAGGCGCTGGCCGCGCTCGCGCGAGAGTGCGATACCTCGCTGTTCACGCTGCTGCTGTCGTCCTTCTTCCTGTTCTTCCATCAGGCCTCGGGTGCGGACGACATCGTGATCGGCACCGACGTGGCCGGCCGCGGCCACCCGGATCTCGAACAGCTGCTGGGCTTCTTCGTCAACGTCGTGCCCGTGCGCTCGCGCATGAGCGAGCGGCAGGCCGATTTCAGGCAATGGCTCGCACGGACGAAGCAGCAGACGCTCGTCGCCATGGATCACCAGGACGTGCCCTTCGACCAGATCGTGGAGCTGTCGGGCGCGCAGCGCGCGCGAGACCGCAACCCGCTGGTCCAGGTGCTCTTCGTCCTGCAGAACACACCCGAGATCCGGTTCGCCATCGAAGGCGCCGAGGTCGAGGTGCTGCCCCAGCAGATGAACGAATCCAAGTTCGACCTGGCGGTGTTCGCCAGGGAACAGGCCGGCGCGCTCACCGTCGAGTGGGTGTACGCCACAGACCTGTACCGGCGGGAAACCGTCGAAAAGTTCACCGCTTCATGGCATGCGCTGCTGGAGCGGATCGTCGAAACACCGGGCCAGGCCGTCGAAACCATCGAGGCACCGGCCCCCAAGCAATCGCAGGAGCGAATCACCATGAACACCGCCAAGACCACCGGCGCCGCCGGCAAGATGGACAAGCTCGGCAAGCTGGACAAACTGGGAAAGCTCGGCAAAGCCGCCGCGCGACCAGTGGTCCAGACCTCTTTCCTCAGGGCCGGCGCCGAATTCCCCATCGTGCTGCAGGCCACCACCGACGATCTCGACACAGTGGCCTGGGCGAAGAGCCAGGCCGACTACATCGAGATGCTGGTTGCAAGGCACGGCGGCATCCTGTTCCGCAATTTCGGCCTGAAGACGCCGCAGGACTTCGAGGCCTTTGCCGAGGCCATCGAGCCCGAGCTGTACGGCAGCTACGGCGACCTGCCGAAGAAGGAGGGCGGCAAGAAGACCTACCGCTCCACGCCGTATCCCGAGCGGCAGATGATCCTGTACCACAACGAGAGTTCGCACCTCGACCGCTGGCCGCGCAAGCAGTGGTTCTTCTGCGAGCTGCCCTCGCCCGTGGGCGGCGCCACCCCCATCGTCGACTGCCGCGAAATGCTGCGCCGGTTGCCCGCGGACATGGTGGCCGAGTTCGAGCGCAAGGAACTGCTGTACGTGCGCACCTTCACGCCGGGCCTGGACGTGAGCTGGCGCGACTTCTACAAGACCGACCGCCGCGAGGACGTGGAGGCCCGCCTGGCCGCTGCGGGCATCGCATGGCGCTGGCTCGATGAAGACACCTTGCAGACGCGCACGCGCTGCCCTGCGGTGATCCGCCATCCTCTGACGGGCGAGAAGGTCTTCTTCAACCAGATCCAGCTGCACCACGTGGCCTGCCTGGAGGCGCAGGTGCGCGAAGACCTGCTCGCCATGGGCGGCATCGAGCGGATGCCGCGCAACGTGACGTACGGCGACGGCTCGCCCATTGCCGACGAGACCATGGCCGTGGTCGGCCGCGTGTACGAGGAATGCGCGGTGCGCTTCGACTGGCAGCAGGGCGACATCGTCATGCTCGACAACATGCTCGCGGCTCATGCGCGCGACCCGTACGAGGGGCCGCGCAAGATCGTGGTGGCGATGGGGGCGATGTTCGACCGTGGCGCACTCGAAGGCGCAGCACCCGCGGCGAACGAGGCAAAGCTGGCCGACGAGCAGGGGGCATGAGCGTGATGACCGACCCCGTGGAAACGAGCTTCCCGTTGAGCCCTGAACAACGCATGGTGCCTGCCGGCGCCGAGCGTCAGCTGCTGCTGGTCGGGATCGAAGGCATGCTGGACACCGCGCGCCTGCGCATTGCCGTGGAGGGCGTGCTGCAGTCGCACGGCGCGCTGTGCGCGGCGATCCGGCAGGTGCCGGGCTACCGTGGACCACGCCTGCAACCCCTCGACGGGATGCCGCCGCCGAAGTGGCAATCGGCCGACGTGGCGGAAGCCGAGCTGGCCGCATGGCTCGAGGCGTTCCATCGCGAGCCGCTGGCGGCGGAGCGTGGCGAACTCGTGAGCGTCGGCCTCGTGCGCACGGCCGATGCGCGGCACACGCTGGCGCTCTCGGTGAACGCGCTGGCAGCGGACCGCGAAAGCCTGCAGAACCTTTTCGACCAGATCGCCGCGGTGTACCTGGACGAGGGCAGTGTCGAGTCCGAGGACATCTTCCAGTACGCACGTTTCGTGGAGTGGCGCCAGGACCTGCTCGAAGGCGATGATGCGGACGAAGGGCGCGCCTACTGGCAGCGCGTCGCGGCCGAAGCGGCCACACTGGCGCCGCCGCGCCTGCAAGGGAGGGCGGAGAGCGTTCAGCCGCAGGCGGGGCGGCATCGCGCGGGCGGCGCCATCGACGCGGCGCTTGCGGGCCGAGTGGCCGCGCGCGCCGATGCGCTCGGAACGCAGCCCGAGACCCTGCTGCAGGCAGCCTGGTGGCTGCTGCTTGCCCGGCTCGACGGCACGGGGCGCTTCATCGGCGGCTGGCAGCACGACTGCCGGCGCGACTACGAACCCATGCAAGGCGCGGTCGGCCTCTTCGACAAGGTGTTGCCGGTGGTGGTCGATGTGGCGATGGACGAGTCCTTTGCCGGCTGGGTCGGGAGGTTCGACGCCGCGCTGGCGGCGCATGTCGATGTGCAGGAATATTGGTCCGTCGATGCGCCGCCGCTTGCGACGCACACCGTCGTCGGCTTCGCCTCGCATGAGGCGCCGCTGCCTCGCGGCACCGAACCGCGGTGGCGGCTGACCGGGCTGCCCGATCCGATGCCCTGCTTCGAGCTCGCGCTGCAGGCGGCATGGCAGACGCAGGGCGCGGAACTGTCGTTGCACGCCGATGCCGCGCACTACAGCCAGGCCGCCGTGGAGCGCCTGCTGCTGCAATTCCTCGCGTTGCTCGAGGCCGTCGTGGCGCAGCCGGACGCTTCCGTCGGAGCGCTGTCGCTGGTCGGGCCGAAAGAGCGCGAACTCCTGCTCGCGCGGTGCGGCGGCGAACGTATCGATGCCGGAACGCAGACCGTGGCGGACCGCATTGCGCACTGGGCGCAGGCAACGCCGGACGCTCCCGCACTCGAGGCAGGCGAGCAGCGCCTGAATTACCGCGAACTCGACGGCCGCATCAACCGGCTCGCGCACTGGCTCGCTGCGCAGGGCGTGACGCCGGGCTCCATCGTCGCGCTCAACCTGCCGCGCTCGATCGAACTGACGGTGGCGATCTTCGCCGCCTGGCGCGTGGGCGCCGCCTACCTGCCGCTGGAGCCCGAGTGGCCCGAGGCACGCCGCGCGTCCGTGCTCGCGGACGCACGGCCTGCGCTCGTGCTCGATGCCGCCGCACCACCCGTGCCGGAGGGCATGCCCGGCACACCGCCCGCACACCGCATCTCGCCGCAGGACCTGGCGTACGTGCTCTACACCTCGGGATCGACCGGCAAGCCCAAGGGCGTCGCCATCGAACAAGGGCATCTGCTGAACTACGTGGCTGCCGCCTCGGCCGCGATGAGGCTCGATGCATGCCGCCGCTGGGCGCTAACCAGCTCGGTCGTGGCGGACCTGGGCAACACCGCGCTGTTCGGCGCCTTCTTCAACGGTGCCTGCCTGGTGGTGGCGGCCGAAGACGATGTGAAAGACGCCGACGCCTTCGCGCGCTTCATGGCCGAGCGCGAGATCGACGCAATCAAGATCGTGCCCTCGCACCTGGAGGCGCTTCTCGAATGCGAGTCGCCGCATCTGCCGCGCACGCTGGTGCTGGGCGGCGAGGCTGCGCCGCGCGCGCTGGTCGAGCGCATCGCGCGTCTTGCGCCGCAGTGCGCTATCTACAACCACTACGGTCCGACCGAGACCACGGTCGGCGTGATGGTCCATGCGGTGCCCGCCGGCGCGCAGGTGTCCGAGCAGCTGCCGCTGACGCGGGTGCTCGCCAACAACCGGGTGCATGTGCTCGACGAGGCGCTGGGCCTCGTGCCGGCGGGCGCGCTGGGCGAGGTCTACGTCGGCGGCGCGCAGCTGTGCCGCGGCTACCTGAACCGTGAGGCGGCCGACGCCTTCGTGGCCGACCCCTTCAACCCGGGCCAGCGCCTGTATCGCACGGGCGATCTGGCCTATGTGCTGGCCGAAGGCGGTATCCGCCTTGCGGGGCGTGCGGATCACCAGGTGAAGATCCACGGCTTCCGCGTGGAGCCGGCCGAGGTCGAAGCGGTGCTGCTGGCGCAGCCGGGCGTGCGTCAGGCGGCGGTGCTTGCGGTGCCGGATGCGGCGGGCGCGAGCGCGCTGTCCGCATTCTTCATTGCCGACGAGGTGCTGGCCGATGGCCGTGCCCTGCGCGAACGACTCGCCGCGCAGCTGCCGGCGCACATGGTGCCGGCGAGCTTCACGGCCGTCGATGCCTTCGCCCGCCTGCCCAACGGAAAGATCGACCGGCTGGCGCTGGCCGCGATCGTGCCTGCCGCCGCCGGACACAAGGCACGCATCGAACCGCGCGATGCGCTCGAAGCGGTGCTCGCCGACGGCATGGCTTCGCTGCTGGGTAGCGGCCCCATCGGCGTGGAGGACGACTTCTTCGAACTGGGCGGCCACTCGCTGCAGGTCATCAAGCTGGTCGCGCGCATCCGCAAGCTGCTGCAGGTCGAGGTGGCGGCCGGCGTGGTGTTCGACCACCCGACGCCGGCCGCGCTGGCGGCCGCGTTGCGCGAAGACAGCGACGACGCCGCGCAGCTCGAGCAGCGTGCCCAGGCCCACCGGCAGCCCGAAGAAGACATGAGCGAGACCGCATGAACCAACCCCTGATGCAGCCGACCATCGCCCGCACCGTGTCCGAGGGCGACGCCGTGGCCCTGTCCTATGCGCAGGAGCAGCTGTGCTTTCTGCAGAAGCTCGAACCGGGGCTCACGGCCTACAACCTGCCGCGCGTCTTCCGGCTGGCCGGCCGGCTTGACGTGGATGCGCTGGAGCGCGCCTTCCGGGCGCTGATCGCGCGCCATGCCGTCCTGCGTACCCGCTTCTTCGAACAGGACGGCGTGCCGATGCAGAGCGTGCAGGTCGACGCGCCGTTCGCGCTAGAGCGCATCGACCTGTCGGGCCTGAATGCCGAAGCGCAAAAGGCGCCGCTGGACGAGGCCGTGCGTCGCGCGGCCGGGCATGTGTTCGATCTGGGCGCGGCGCCCGCGCTGGTCGCATGCCTCGTGAAGCTGGGCGATGAACGGCATGTGCTCGCGGTTTGCCTGCATCACATCGTGTCCGATGCATGGTCGAACCCGATCCTCGCGCGCGATCTGGCCGCGGCCTACCGCCTTGCCTTGCACAGCGCCGGCCCGGTCAGGTTGCCACCGCTTGCCGTGCAGTACGCCGACTATGCGGTGTGGCAGCGCGCGAGCGTGCAGGGCGGGGCGCTGGAGCGCCAGCTCGCGCACTGGAACCGGCATCTGGGACCGGAGGTTCCGGCGCTGGACCTGCCGACCGACCATGCACGGCCCTCGCGCAAGAGCTTCGCCGGAACCGCGCTCGGCTTCGACGTGCCGCCGGCGCTGGCGCTCGCGGTGCAGAAGTTCTGCCGCGCCGAAAAATGCACGCCTTTCGTCGCCCTGTTCGCGGCATGGCAGGTGCTGCTTGCGCGTTGCAGCGGCCAGAACGACTTTGCCATAGGCGTGCCCAATGCCGGGCGCCACCACGAGGAAGTGAGCGAGTTGCTCGGCTTCTTCGTGACCACCCAGGTGTTCCGCGCGCGCTTGTCGCCGCACCAGAGCCTGCGCCAGGTCTGTCGCCAGGTGCGCGCCGACGCGCTGGCCGCGCTCGACAACGCCGAACTGCCCTTCGAGGTGCTGCTTGCGAGCCGCAAGGACCGGCGCGACCCCGCGCGCAGCCCGCTGTTCCAGGTGATGTTCGGCGTGCAGATGGCCGGCGAAGCGGTGGCGCTCGATTTCGAGGGTGTGCGCGCCGAACTTGAGGAGTTCGACGACGCGGGCGCCAAGTTCGACCTGTCGCTCGACTTCTATATCGACGCGCAAGGCGTTCGCGGCCGACTCGAATACAACACCGACCTGTTCGAGGCGGGCACCGCGCAGCAGCTGGTGGCGCGCTATCTGCGCGTGCTGGAAACGCTAGCGACCGACGCCGACAGCGTGCTCGCCAACCTCGTGCTGACCGGCGAGGACGAGCGCGTGCACCTGATGCGCCGTAGCGAGAACCTGCCGCATCGCGCGTACGCAGGCCCTGTGCACCGTCTGATCGGCCAGCAGGCACGGCGCACGCCGGAAGCGGTGGCGCTGGTGTTCGGCGATGTGTCGCTGAGCTATGCGCAGCTCGAAGCACGCGCGAACCGCCTGGCGCACCGGCTGATCGCACTGGGCGTGCGGCCTGACACGAAGGTGGGCATCGCGAGCGAGCGCAGCATCGAGATGGTGGTGGGCCTGCTGGCGATCCTGAAGGCCGGCGGCGCCTACGTGCCCATCGACCCCGAGTACCCGCAAGACCGCATCGCCTACATGCTCGAGGACAGCGGCGTCTCGTTGCTGCTCACCCAGAGCCACATCGCCCCGGCGATCCCGGTGCGCGAGGGCGTGCGGACGATCGAGCTGGACCTGCTGGACCTGCTGGACTTGCAGACAGGCCCGAGCGTCGACCCCGACGTTCCCCTGCACGGCGAGCACCTGGCCTATGTCATCTACACCTCCGGCTCCACCGGCCGGCCCAAGGGGGCGGCCAACCGGCACCTGTCGCTGTTCAACCGGCTGGCCTGGATGCAGGACGCCTATGCGTTGCACGAAGCGGACACCGTTCTGCAGAAGACCCCGTTCAGCTTCGACGTGTCGGTGTGGGAGTTCTTCTGGCCGCTGATGCAGGGCGCACGCCTGGTGGTGGCGCAGCCCGGTGATCACCGCGAGCCGGGCAAGCTGGTCGAGCTGATCCGCCGGCACGGCGTCAGCACCATCCACTTCGTGCCCTCGATGCTGCAGGCCTTCGTGGCCCATGAAGGCATCGAGGCCTGCAAGAGCCTGAAGCGCATCGTGTGCAGCGGCGAGGCGTTGCCGGCGGAGGCGCAGGCCAGGGTGTTCGAGCGGCTGCCGG
Organism: Variovorax paradoxus; assembly: GCF_022009635.1. Classification (NCBI taxonomy): domain Bacteria; kingdom Pseudomonadati; phylum Pseudomonadota; class Betaproteobacteria; order Burkholderiales; family Comamonadaceae; genus Variovorax; species Variovorax paradoxus. The sequence goes on along the minus strand of NZ_CP091716.1, from coordinate 7,473,994 downwards.
GCGCGGGCCTGTACAACCTGTACGGCCCGACCGAAGCGGCCATCGACGTGACGCACTGGCGCTGCAGGGCGGACGGTCGCAACCACGTGGCCATCGGCCGTGCGATCGCGGGCACGAAGACCTACGTGCTGGACGACGGGCTGAACCTCACGGCGCAAGGCCTGCCGGGCGAGCTGTACCTGGGCGGTATCGGGCTGGCGCGCGGCTATCTGGACAAGAGCGCTCTCACGTCGGAGCGTTTCGTGGCCGATCCGTTCAGCGACGCGGGCGAGCGCCTGTACCGCACGGGCGACCTGGTGCGCTGGCGCGAGGACGGCGAGCTGGAATACCTGGGGCGCATCGACCATCAGGTGAAGATCCGGGGTTTTCGCATCGAGCTGGGGGAGATCGAGGCGCGGTTGCTGGCGCAGCCGGGCGTGCGCGAGGCGGTGGTGGTGGCGCAGCAGGCAGCGGGTGGGGCGCGGCTGGTGGCCTACGTGTCGGCGGCGGCTTCGCAAGCGATCGACGCGGCGCAGCTGAAGCAGCAGCTTTCGCGGGCGCTGCCCGAGCACATGGTGCCGGGGGTGATCGTGGTGCTGCAGGCGCTGCCGCTGAATGCCAACGGCAAGGTCGACCGCAAGGCGCTGCCTCAGCCGGAAACGCCCGGCGCAGCCACCCGTGTGGCGCCCACGAGAGATATCGAGAGGTCGATCTGCGCCATCTGGACGCAGGTGCTGGGCCTCGACGATGTGGGGATCCACGACAACTTCTTCGACATCGGCGGCCACTCGCTGCTGTTGGTGCAGGTGCAGTCCCAGATCAAGTCGCAGCTGGGCTTTTCCGTGCCACTGGTCGATCTGTTCCGCCATCCCACCGTCGCTGCGCAGGCCCACTGCCTGAGCCCCGCCTATACGGAAGAAACCGCCATGCAGCCCGCGCGCGACGGTGCGCGCAGGCAGCGCGAGGCCATGTTGCGGCGAAAGAAGGCCGCGGAAGGAATGCACCGATGAGCGACGGCACCGAATCCGGCGAGGTCAACGAGATCGACATTGCCATCGTCGGCCTGGCGGGGCGCTACCCGGGTGCGCCGGATGTCGACGCCTTCTGGCGCAACATCCGCAGCGGCATCGAGTCGGTCAGTTTTTTCTCCGATGAGGAACTGCGCGATCGCGGCGTGCCGCCCGAGGCCCTGGCCGACCCCGACTACGTGAAGGCCGGTGTCGTTCTCGACGGCATGGACCGTTTCGACGCGGGCTTCTTCGGCTATTCGGCACGCGAGGCCGAATATCTCGATCCGCAGCAGCGCTTCTTCCTCGAAACGGCGGTCGAGGCGCTCGAGCATGCCGGCTGCTACGGCGATCGGCAGCCGAGGCGCATCGGCATCTACGGCGGTGCGAGCACCAACCAGTACGCCTGGCGCAATCTGTTGTCCGCCGGCGTGCTGGGCGGCAAGGGCGAAGAGGCGTCGCTGCAGACGCTGCTCAATGGCAACGAGAAAGACGCGCTGTGCACCCGGGTGGCCTACGAGCTCAACCTGCAGGGGCCCGCGGTCACGGTGCAGACCGCCTGCTCGACCTCGCTGGTGGCAGTGCACATGGCCTGCCAGGCACTGCTGAATCACGAGGCCGACATGACTCTGGCCGGCGGTGTCTCGCTGAACCTGGGGCAGGGCCTCGGCTACCGTTACCAGGCGGGGTCCATCGCTTCGCCGGATGGCCATTGCCGTGCCTTTGATGCGCGTGCGGCCGGTACCGTCAGCGGCAGCGGCGTGGGCATCGTGGCGATGAAGCGCCTGGCCGATGCGCTGGCCGACGGCGACACAATTCACGCGGTCATCAAGGGCTCGGCCATCAACAACGACGGCTCGGCCAAGGTGGGCTACACCGCGCCCAGCGTGGAGGGGCAGGCGCAAGCGATCCTTTCCGCGCAGATGATCGCGGACGTCTCGCCCGACAGCATCGGCTACATCGAGGCGCACGGCACGGGCACGCCGATGGGCGACCCGATCGAGATCGCCGCGCTCACGCAGGCTTTTCGCACCGAGACCGAACGCACCGGCTACTGCGCCATCGGTTCGGTGAAGACCAACATCGGCCATCTCGACGCCGCCGCGGGGGTGACCGGACTCATCAAGGCGGTGCTCGCCCTGCGGCACAAGACGCTGCCGCCCAGCCTGCACTACGAGCGACCGAACCCGCAGATCGACTTCGCGGGCAGTCCGTTCTACGTCAACACCGAGGCGAAGGACTGGCCTGCCGGCCGCGCGCCGCGCCGCGCGGGTGTGAGCTCCTTCGGCATGGGTGGAACCAATGCGCACGTGGTGCTGGAAGAAGCGCCTGTCCCCGTACCTTCCGTCGCGGGCCGTACCTGGCAGGTGCTGCCGGTGTCGGCCCGAAGCGCCGATGCGGCGCGCGCGGCGCAGACACGGTTGGCGCGCCACGTTGCGCAGAACGAGGGGCAGTCGCTGGCGGATGTTGCCTGGACGCTGCAGACCGGGCGCCGGCACTTTGCGCACCGGCGCGCCGTGCTGGCGTCGACTGAAGCGGAGGCTGCGTTCTATCTGGATGCACCTGATGCGACGCACGGCTGGACAGGGGTATGCCCCGCAGAAGCGCCACAAGTCGCCTTCCTGTTCCCGGGACAGGGCGCGCAACACCTTCACATGGGGCGCATGCTCTACGAGAGCGAGCCGCTGTTCCGCGATGTGATCGACCAGTGCTGCCGCGTGCTGCAGCCCGTGCTCGGGCTGGACCTGCGGCAATGCCTGTTTCCTTCGGAAACCGATCAGGTGGCCGCCACGGAAAAGCTCTCGCAGACCGCCATCACGCAGCCGGCGCTCTTCGTCGTCGAATACGCGATGGCGCGGCTGTGGATGCACTGGGGCGTGCAGCCGGCCGTCATGCTCGGGCACAGCGTCGGCGAGTACGTGGCCGCGTGCATCGCGGGTGTGTTCGGGCTGGAGGATGCGCTGACCCTCATCGCCGCGCGCGGACGCCTGATGCAGAGCCTGCCACGCGGCGAGATGATGGCCGTCGCCATGTCGGAGGCCGAGTTGCAGCCGTGGCTCTCATCGGACTGCAGCCTTGCGGCCGTCAACGACGACAGGCTGTGCGTGCTGTCCGGCACGCCCGAAGCCATTGCAGCCGTGGAGCGCGAACTGACCGCACGCGGCACCGTGGCGCGCAGGCTGCATGTGTCGCATGCTTTCCATTCGGCCATGGTGGAGCCGGTGCTGCCGGCCTTCGAGGCGCTCGTCGAGGGCGTGCGCAGGAATGCGCCCTCGATTCCGTTCATTTCCAACGTCACGGGCCGACCGATCACCGACGCGGAGGCTACCAGCGCGCAGTACTGGGTACGCCATCTGCGCGGCACCGTGCGCTTTGCCGATGGCCTTGGCGAGTTGCTGCGCACGCCGGGGCGCGTGCTGGTCGAGGCCGGGCCGGGCGAAGTGCTGGTGTCGCTGGCACGGCGTCATGTCGACGCGGCCTCGGCCGCTTGCATCGTGGCTTCACAGACCCGTCCGCAGCAATGGCGGCAGGGCGATGCGCAGTGCGCCCGTGCGCTGGCGCAGATGTGGGTGGCGGGCGTACCGGTCGACTGGCAGGCGTACCACGGGGGCGCGTCGCGGCGGCATGTCCCGCTGCCGACCTATCCGTTCGAAAGCCGTTCCTATTGGGTCGCGCCGGGCCAGACCGCGCCCGTGGCGAGCGCGCGAGCGCAGAGCCGGCCCGCGCAGCGTGAGCTCGCGGACTGGTTCCACGTCCCCGCATGGCGGCGCGCGCAGCCGTTGTCACAGGCGGCGGTGGAAATTGCCGAAGCCGGCTATTGCCTCGTGCTCGGCGACGCGGGCGACTTCCGTGCGGCCCTCTTGCAGAAGCTGGCTGTTTCGCCCCGGCCTGTCGTCGTGGTGGAGAGCGCATCGGCCTTCGAGGTTGCAGATGCGCAGCACTATCGTGCGCGCACCGATGCGCGCGAAGACCTGGCGCGTGTGCTGCGAGAAGCCGGCTCGGCGCACGGCCCCCTGCGTCAGGTCTATCACCTCTGGAGCCTGGAAGCGCACGATGCGCACGGCCCGCTGGAGCCCGTGCTGGCGCGTGGCTTCCACAGCATGCTCGCACTGGCGCAGGCGTTGTATGGCGAGGGCGTTGCCAGCCACGGCGCGCGACTGCGCGTGACGGTGGTCGCCAGCCAGCTCGAGGACGTGACCGGCCTGGAAAGCCTGCACCCCGGCAAGGCGATGCTGCACGGCCCTTGCAAGGTGCTGCCGCAGGAATTCCCGGACATTGCCTGCCAGCTGATCGACGTGGCCGTGCCCGTGAACGATGACGCGGCACTCGCCCGGCTGGCCGGGCAGGTGCTGGCCGAGTCCCGTGCCGCCGAACCGTCCGCGCTGGCGGCCTATCGGGGGCCGCACCGATGGCAGCAGGTGTTCGAGCCGGCGCCGGGCGGCGATGGCCATCAGGGCCGGCGGCTGAGGAAGCAGGGCGTTTACCTGATCACCGGCGGCCTGGGTGGCATCGGCCTCGCGCTGGCGGGCCACCTGGCCCGTGAATGGCAGGCCCGGCTGGTGCTCGTGGGGCGTTCGGAGATACCGGCGCGCCACCTGTGGGGCGAGGCCATCGCCGATCCGTCGACCGCCCCCGCGCAGAGGGAGCGCCTGCAGAAGCTGACGCAGTTGTCTCAGGCCGGCGCCGAGGTGCTGGTGCTGCAGGCCGACGTGGCCGACGCCCGGCGCATGCAGGAGGTCGTGCGCGAGGCTGTCGCGAAGTTCGGCAATCTCCACGGCGTGATTCACGCGGCCGGCCTGCCGGGTGGCGGCGTCATGGCGCAGCGCGAGCGCGCGGATGCAGATGCCGTGTGCAAGCCCAAGGTGCAGGGAACACGCGCGCTGATGGCAGCACTGGCCGGGCACGCGCCCGACTTCGTGCTGTTCTGCTCGTCCACCGCCGCCGCGTTCGGTGCTTTCGGCGACGCGGACTACTGTTCGGCCAACTGTTACCTCGATGCCACGGCGCGGCTGGCCTTGCGGGAGCAGCGCTTTCCCGTCTGGTCGGTCAACTGGGACACCTGGCGCGAGGTCGGCATGGCGGCGCACCGCGACCATCCGGAAGGCGTCGGCATCTCCCCCGACATGGGCGCGCGGGCCTTCGAGCGTGTGCTCTGCGGCGAGGTCGCGCCGCAGCTTTTTGTCTCGCCGCTGAGCGTCGAGGAAAAGCGCGCGCGCCTGACGTCACTCGATTTCGAGGTGGAATCGCCTGCGGAAGCAATGCGCGGCGTGGTCGGGGGGAGCCACGAACGGCCCACGCTGGCAACGCCTTTCGCACCGCCCGAAACCGAGCTGGAAGCCGACATCGCGCAGACATGGTGCGAGGCACTGGGCTTTTCGTCCATCGGCGTGAACGACAGCCTTTTCGAGCTGGGCGGCGATTCGCTCACGGCCATCCAGCTGCTGGGCCGGGTGCGCAAGAAATTCGGCGTGGCGCTGCATCCGGCGGCGCTCTTCAACGAGCCGACGGTGGCCGCGCTGGCCGCGCTGGTGGAGCTGCACGTGATCGAGCAGATCGAGCAGGCCGGGGTTGCAGGGCAGGTGGAAAGGGTGGCCTGAACAAAGCGGCACCGGATACGTCATCAAGGGTGAAGTCCACCGCGTGGACCGCGCGCACCGCGCAGACCGACTTTTCTTCACCCCATGTCCACATCCGAAAAACTGTCCGTTCAACGCGCCCGCCTCACGCCGGCGCAACAAGCACTGCTGGCGAGCCGCCTGAAAGGAACCGCGGCGTCCGAAGACCGGGAGCCGGCCCTGGTCCGCAGCGCCGACCCGGCCGCCCGCGCTGCGCTGTCCTTCGCCCAACGCCGGCAATGGTTCCTCTGGAAGCTGGACCCCGACAGCACCGCGTATCACATTGCGGAAGGACTGCGACTGAGGGGCGCGCTGGACATCGAAGCGCTCAGGGCCGCCTTCCAGGCGCTGCTAGCGCGCCATGAATCGCTGCGCACGGTGTTTCGCGCCGGCGAGGACGGTCTGGCCGAGCAAGTGGTGCAGCCCAGCCTTGCACTGGAGATTCCGGTCATCGACCTGAGCGACGCCCCCGAGCCGCTGCGTGCGGAGCTGGTCGAGGAAGCCGCCCGCGCAGCGAACCAGAAGCCTTTCGACCTGCTGCGCGGCCCGCTGCTGCGCGTGAGCGTGATTCGTGAGAGCGAATTCGCCCATGTCCTTGTGGTCGTGATGCACCATATCGTCTCCGATGGCTGGTCGATGCAGATCCTGGTCGACGAGTTCGTGGCGCAGTACCGCGCCATCTCGCAGGGCGAGGCGGTGGAATTGCCGTCCTTGCCGGTGCAGTACGCCGACTACGCCGCATGGCAGCGCCAATGGCTGGATGCGGGCGAACGGGAGCGGCAACTCGCTTACTGGCGCTCGCAACTGGGCATGGAGCAGCCGGTGCTGCAGTTGCCGTCCGACCACCCAAGAAAAGCCGAGGGCGGCTACCGCGCGGCCGGTCATGTCGTCGAGTTGCCGGCGGCGCTCGCCCAGGGGCTGCGCCGCCAGATGCAGGCGAGAGGCGCTACGCCGTTCATGCTGCTGCTTGCGGGCTTCCAGGCGCTGCTGCACCGCTACACCGGGCAGGAAGACATCCGCGTAGGTGTGCCGGTGGCCAACCGCAACCGGACCGAGACCGAGGGCGTCATCGGCTTCTTCGTCAATACGCAGGTGCTGCGCAGCCCCGTGCACGGCCGCATGGGGCTGGCGCGGTTGCTCGCGCAGGCCCGCGAGACGGCGCTCGGCGCGCAGGCGCATCAGGACCTGCCCTTCGAGCAACTGGTCGAAGCCCTGCAGCCGGAGCGCAGCATGGGCCATTCACCGCTGTTCCAGGTGATGTTCAACTACCTGCGCGGCGGCTACGAGGCGCTGCGCAACTTGCCGGGCCTGACGATGGAAGGCTGCTCGCTCGGCGAGAAGGCCGCGCAGTTCGAACTGACGCTCACGGCCATCGAAGACCCCGAAGGCGGAATCAAGGCCGTCTTCGGCTATGCGCGCGAGCTGTTCGAGCCCGACACCATCGCGCGCATGGCCGGGCATTATCTGGCGCTGCTGCAGGCGCTGGTCGATGCGCCGGAGCAGGCGGTGGGTGACGTGGTGCTGCGCGACCAGGCGGCGGCGCCGCAACGCGGCCTCAACGCGCTGCGCTTCGCTGATGCACAGCCGGTGCACCGGCTCATCGAACGACAGGTTCAGTTGCGGCCCGATGCCGTCGCGCTGACGTGCGGCGCGCGGGCGCTGACCTACGCGCAGCTGAATGAGCGCGCCAACCGGCTGGCGCATCGGCTGATCGCTTCGGGCGCGGGCCCGGAGAAAAAAGTCGGCATCGTCATGGAGCGCGATGCCGGCATGGTGGTGAGCGTGCTGGCCGTGCTCAAGTCGGGCGCGGCGTATGTGCCGCTCGACCCGGAGCATCCGCAAGACCGCCTGGCCTACATGGCTGCCGACAGCGGCCTGTCGCTGCTGCTGACGCAAAGCAGCCTGCAGGACCGCATCGCGGATGACGCGGGCATCCGCGTCCTGGCCATCGACCGCATCGACCTTTCGGGCGAGCCCGCGCACGATCCCGAAGTGCCATTGCACGCGGAGCACCTGGCCTACGTGATCTACACCTCCGGCTCCACGGGCAAGCCCAAGGGCGTGATGGTGCGCCACGAGGCGTTGTCGCACTTCATCCGCAGCATGCAGGCCACGCCGGGCATGACGGCCGAGGACGTGCTGGTGGCGGTGACCTCGCTGTCCTTCGACATCGCGGCGCTGGAGCTGTACCTGCCGCTGAGCTGTGGCGCGCGCATCGTGCTGGCCTCGCAGGAGACGGTGCGCGATGGGCGTGCACTGGCGCAACTGGTCGAGGAAAGCGGTGCGACGCTCTTGCAATCGACGCCCGCGGGCTGGCGGCTGCTGCGTGCGGCGGGCTGGCCTGCGGCACCTCTGCACGGGTTCAAGGGCCTGTGCGGCGGCGAGGCGCTGCAGTCGGACCTGGCCGAGGACCTGCACGGCCTGGGCGTGGAGCTGTGGAACATGTACGGCCCGACCGAGACCACCATCTGGTCCAGCGCGCAGCGCGTGGCGGATGGCCATCCCGGCATTGGCGAGGCCATCGCGGCGACGCAACTGCGTGTGCTCGATGCCGATCTGCAGCCCGTGCCGCAGGGTGTGGCGGGCGAGCTCTACATTGGCGGCGTGGGGCTGGCGCGCGGCTATCTGCATCGCCCCGGCCTGAGCGCCGAACGCTTCCTGGCCGACCCCTTCGGCACGAAGGGTGAGCGCATCTACCGCACCGGGGACATGGTGCGCTGGAGCTTCGACGGACGGCTGCAGTACCTGAGCCGCGTCGACCACCAGATCAAGATCCGGGGCTTTCGCATCGAACTCGGCGAGATCGAGACGCAGCTTCTGGCGCAGCCCGAAGTGCGCGAAGCCGTCGTGGTGGCCAAGGAAGGGCCTGGCGGCGCGCGGCTCGTGGCCTATGTGTCCCTGTCGTCTGACACGCAGCCGCAGCTGCTGAAGGCGCGCATTTCACGGGCGCTGCCCGAATACATGGTGCCCGCGAGCATCATGGTGCTGCCGGCGCTGCCGCTGAACATGAACGGCAAGGTCGACCGCAAGCAGCTGCCCGAACTGGAGCAGGGCACGCAACAGGTCCACGAAGAACCGCAAGGCGATGCCGAGCGGGCACTTGCAGTCATCTGGGCCCAGGTGCTGGGCGTCGAAAGGGTGGGGCGGCACGACAGCTTCTTCGACCTCGGCGGCCATTCGCTGCTGGCCGTGCAGATGGTGGCGCGAGTCCAGTCCGCGATGCGAGCCGACATCGCCATCCAGGATGTATTCCGCCACCCTGTCCTGAAGGACATGGCGTTGCGAACCGGAGCCTCGGCAACGCAGGGAGGCGCCGACGACGCGCTCTCGGCCGTCGACTCCTTTATCGACAGTTTGGGAGAAGTTTGATGAGCAGCAGCACCACCACCAGCACGACACAACGCATTGCGGAGCGTTTTGCGCAGTTGTCCGCGCCGCAGCGCCGGGCGGTGTACCAGAAGATCCGTGCCGAAGGCTTGAGCATTGGGCAGTTCCCCATCATCGCGGGCAGTGCCGCGCCGGGCGAAGCGCAGGCGCTGTCGTACGCGCAGCGCCGCCAGTGGTTCCTGTGGAAGCTCGATGTCGCGAGCACGGCGTATCACATCTGCGGTGGCTTGCGGCTGCAGGGCGCGCTCGACATCGACGCACTGAGGACTGCTTTCCAGGCGCTGGTGGCACGCCATGCGTCGCTGCGCACGGTCTTCGCGCCCACGCACGATGGTCTGGCCGAGCAGGTGATCATGCCTTCGCTGGCGCTGGAAATTCCGCTGGTCGACCTGGGCGCCATCGAGGCCTCGCGGCGCGAGGCACTGGCCGCGCAAGAGGCCGGGCGCGTGAACGGCGTGCCCTTCGATCTCACGCGCGGCCCGCTGCTGCGGGTGAGCGTGATCCGCCTGGGCGAGAACGAGCACGTGCTGGTGGTGGTGATGCATCACATCGTCTCGGACGGCTGGTCGATGCAGATCCTCGTCGATGAATTCATGGCGCTTTACGCCGACGGCGTGCGGGGTCGGCAAGCGGCCCTGCCTGTGCTTCCCGTGGGGTATGCCGACTACGCGGCCTGGCAGCGCCACTGGATGGAGGCCGGCGAGCGCGACAGGCAAATCGCCTACTGGCGGGAGCAACTCGGCACCGAGCATCCGGTGCTCCAGCTGCCCACCGACCATCCCCGCAAGGCCGAGGGCGGTTATCAGGCCGCGCACCACGGCCTGACGGTGCCGCAGGCGCTGACCGCGCGCCTGCAGCAGCGCGCACAGGCGCAAGGTGCCTCGCTCTTCATGGCGCTGCTGGCAGGATTCCAGGCCTTGCTTCATCGCCATACCGCGCAGGACGACATCCGCGTGGGCGTGCCGGTAGCCAACCGCAACCGCGTGGAAACCGAAGGCGTGGTGGGTTTCTTCGTGAACACGCAGGTGTTGCGCAACCGTGTCGATGCGCGCATGCCATTGGGCCAGGTGTTCGAACAGGCCGTGCACGCTGCGCTGGGCGCACAGGCGCATCAGGATCTGCCTTTCGAGCAGCTGGTCGAGGCGCTGCAGCCCGAGCGCAGCATGAGCCACAGCCCGCTGTTTCAGGTGATGCTGAACTTCCAGCGCGACTTCAAGGGCAGCGCGCGTCAAGCCTCGCAGCCCCTGCCCGGGCTTTCGGTGCAGGCCCATGCGCTGGGTGGACAGGCCGCGCAATTCGAGCTGACGCTCGACGCCGTGCAGGACGAAGCGGGCGAGGTGCGGCTGAAGTTCGTCTACGCGAGCGGACTGTTCGACGCGGACACCATCGCGCGCATGGGCACGCACTATCTCGCGCTGCTCGAGGCGCTGGCGGACGATCCGGCGCGCGCTGTGGGCGACGTGCGCCTGCTGTCCGAGGCCGAATCCTCGCAGTTGGAGGGCTGGAGCCGCGTGCGGCAGGCGGACGTGGGCGCCTCCGCGCGGCCGCTGCACGCGATGATCGAATCGCAGGCACAGACGCGTCCCGATGCGGTGGCGGTGGTGTACGAAGACGCATCGCTGAGCTACGGCGAGCTGAACGCAAGGGCCAACCGTCTGGCGCACCGGCTGATCGCGCTGGGCGTGAAGCCCGAGACCCGCGTGGGGCTGGCCGTGGAGCGTTCACTGGACATGGTGGTGGGCCTGCTGGCCATCCTGAAGGCCGGCGGCGCCTACGTGCCGCTGGACCCGCAATACCCGCGCGACCGCCTCGCCTACATGGTGCATGACAGCGCCATTTCACTGCTGGTCACCCAGAGCGGCGTACGCGACTGCGTCGAGGTTCGCGAAGGTCTGCGCGTGCTCGAACTCGACACACTCGACCTTCGCACCGAACCCACCGCCAACCCCGGCGTGGCGGTGCATGCCGACAACCTGGCCTACGTCATCTACACCTCTGGCTCCACAGGCCGGCCCAAGGGGGCGCAGCTTTGCCATCGCAACGTCGCGCGCCTGCTCGGCGCGACCGAGCCCTGGTTCCGCTTCGGCCCCGACGACGTGTGGACGATGTTCCATTCGTATGCCTTCGATTTCTCGGTGTGGGAGATCTTCGGCGCGCTGTGCACCGGCGGCCGGCTGGTGGTGGTCCCCTACTGGGTCAGCCGCTCGCCCGACGACTTTATGGCGCTGCTGCGCAGCGAGAAGGTCACGGTGCTCAACCAGACGCCCTCGGCCTTCGGCCAGCTCATCCACGCGCCGGCGCTGGATGCGGGCGAGCGTCTTGCGCTGCGCTGCGTGGTCTTCGGCGGGGAGGCCCTGGAGCCCGAGAGCCTGCGCCCGTGGATCGATCGCTATGGCGACAGCAGTCCGCAGCTCGTCAACATGTACGGCATCACCGAGACCACCGTGCACGTGACCTACCGGCCCATCACCCGGGCCGACCTGGAGGATGGGAAACGCAGTCCGGTGGGCATTGCGATCCCCGACCTGGGCATGCACGTGCTCGACGGCGAGCTCAACCGGCTGCCCGTGGGCGTGCCGGGCGAGCTGTACGTGGCGGGTGCGGGGCTGGCCCGTGGTTACGGCAATCGGGCGGGGCTGAGCGCCGAGCGCTTCGTCGCCGATCCGTTCGGCCGTGCTGGCGAGCGCCTGTACCGCACTGGCGACCTGGTGCGCTGGCGCAACGACGGCCAGCTGGAGTACCTGGGACGCATCGACCATCAGGTGAAGATCCGGGGCTTTCGCATCGAACTCGGGGAGATCGAGGGGCAACTTCTCGCGCAGCCCGGCGTGCGCGAGGCGATCGTGCTGGCCAAGGACGCGCCGGGCGGCGCGAGGCTGGTGGCGTATGTCTCGCCGCAGGCTGGCCGGCAACTCGACGTGAACACGCTGAAGTCCGGGCTGGGTGCGGTGCTGCCCGAGTACATGGTGCCCGCCGCGTGGGTGGCGATGCCGCAGGGCCTGCCGCTGAACGCCAACGGCAAGGTCGACCGCAAGGCATTGCCGGAGCCCGAACGCGCGGGTACGGATGCCTATGAGGCACCGCAGGGGACGACGGAAGAGGCGCTGGCAACCCTTTGGGCCGAGGTGCTGGGCGTGGAGCGCGTGGGGCGCAGCGACAGCTTCTTCGAGCTTGGCGGCCATTCGCTGCTGGCAATCCAGCTGCTGGAGCGCATGCGACGCCAGGGCTGGAGCGTCGAGGTGCGCACCCTGTTCCAGAAGCCGAGGCTGGCGCAGTTCGCGCAGGCATTGACGCCTGTCGGCAATGAGGAGGCGCCGCGACTGGACATTCCCGAGAGTCTCATTCCGCAAGGCTGCCTGGCCGTCGAGCCGGGCATGCTCGCGCTGATCGAGCTGTCTCCCGGGCACCTGCGCGCCATCGAAGCCGAAGTGCCGGGCGGTGCCGCCAACATCCAGGACATCTACCCGCTCGCACCGCTGCAGGAAGGCATCCTGTTCCATCACATGATGCAGGCCGAGGGCGACGTCTACGTCAACTCCTTCCTGCTGGCCTTCGACAGCCAGGCGCGCCTCGCCGGCTTCGTCGACAGCCTGAATGAAGTCGTCGCGCGCCACGACATCCTGCGCACCGCCGTGCTGTGGGAGGGCCTGCCCGAGCCGGTGCAGGTGGTGTATCGCCGCGCCGGGCTGCAGGTGCAGTGGCTGGATGTCGGCGCCGGCGACGACGTTGCCGCGCGGCTCGACGCCCACGTCGATCCCGCGCACTTTCGCATCGACGTGCGCCGCGCGCCGATGCTGCGTGCCATCGCCGCGCACGATCCGGAAGACGGCCGCTGGCTGCTGCAGGTGCCCAGCCACCACCTGGCGCTCGACCATGCCTCCGAAGAATTGCTGGTGGAGGAGATCGCGTTGATCCTTCGGGGGCGGCGCGACGCGCTGCCCGTGCCCGTTCCGTTCCGCCGTTTCGTCGCGCAGGCGCGCTTCGGCGCGAGCCCGCAGGAGGCGGAAAAATTCTTCACCGCCATGCTCGGCGACGTGGCCGATCCCACGGCCCCCTTCGAACTGCTCGACGTACGCGGCAACGGCAGCGAACTGGCCGAGGCCCGCCTGCTGCTCGACGCCGGCACCTCTGCCCTGCTGCGCCAGCAGGCGCGCGCGGCAGGCGTGAGCGCCGCGACCTTGTTCCACTTGGCCTGGGCGCTGGTGCTCGCCAAGACCACCGGCCGCGATGACGTGGTGTTCGGCACCGTGCTGTTCGGCCGCATGCAGGGCGGCGAAGACGCAGGGCGCGCACTGGGCATGTTCATCAATACGCTGCCGCTGCGCGTGCGCCTGGGCATCCGCGACGTGGCCGCGTGCGTGCGCGAGACGCACGCCGCGCTCACCGGGCTGCTGCATCACGAGCATGTGCACCTGTCGCTGGCACAGCGCTGCAGCGGGCTGCCGAAGGGCACGCCGCTGTTTTCCACGCTGCTCAACTACCGCCACATCGCGCACCGCGCGCTCGATGCCGAGCATGAAGCCGCTTGGGGCGGCATCGAAAACCTGGGCTTCAAGGAGAGCTCGAACTACCCGTTCGCGATGTCGGTCAACGACCGCGCCGACGGCTTCGAGTTGATCGCGCAGGTCGATGCTTCGGTTGGCGCGCGGCGTGTGTGCGACTACATGCAAGCGGCCGTGCGCCGCGTGCTCGACGCGCTGGTGTCCGGCTCCGCGCAGCCTGCCGCGGGCTTCGATCTGCTCACGGCGCCGGAGCGCGGCAAGCTCGCCGCGTGGGGCGCGAACATGCAGTCCTGGCCCGACGCGGAGCCCGTGCACCGGCTGGTCGAGCGCCAGGCCGGGTTGCGGCCGGACGCGACGGCGCTGATCTTCGGCGAGGAGCAGCTCAGCTACGCCGGCCTGAACGTGCGCGCCAACCGGCTCGCGCACCGGCTCGTCGCGATGGGCGTGAAGCCCGAGACCCGGGTCGGCCTCGCGGTGAAGCGCTCGCCCGACATGGTCGTCGCCTTGCTGGCCATCCTGAAATCGGGCGGCGCCTACGTGCCGCTGGACCCGACCTATCCGCCGGACCGCCTGGCCTACATGGTGCAAGACAGCGGCATCGCACTGCTGCTCACCAACAGCGAAGCCGGAGAGCGCATCGCGGCGCCTTGCAGGTTGGACCTGGACAAGGTGGACCTGGACGCGCAACCCTCGCACAACCCTGCCGTGCCGGTGCATGGCGCGAACCTGGCCTATGTGATCTACACCTCCGGTTCCACCGGCAAGCCCAAGGGCGTGGCCGTGGCGCATGGGCCGCTGTCGATGCACGTGCAGTCCATCGGCGAGGCCTACGGCATGACGCCGGAAGACCGTGAGCTGCAGTTCGCTTCCATCAGTTTCGACGGCGCGCACGAACGCACCTGGGTGCCGCTGGCCTTCGGCAGCGCGCTGATGCCACGCGACGAGGAAGTCTGGTCGGTGGAGCGCACCTGCGCCGAGATCGAGCGGCACGGCATCACCATCGCCTGCTTCACGCCCGGCTACCTGCATCAGATCGCGGAACTCATGGGCGAATCGGCCAGCCGACTGCCCATCCGGTCGTACACCGTGGGCGGCGAGGCGATGCCGCGAACCAGCCTCGAACTCGTGCAGAAGGTGTTGCGGCCACGGCGCGTCATCAACGGCTACGGCCCGACCGAAACGGTGATCACGCCGATGATCGCGAAAGCGGAGGACGGCATCGGTTTCGACAGCGCCTACATGCCCATCGGCCGGCTGATCGGCGACCGCACCGCCTATGTGCTGGACGCGGGCCTGTCGCTGGTGCCGCCGGGTGTGGCCGGCGAGCTCTATCTGGGCGGAGAGGGCCTGGCGCGCGGCTACCTGAACCGGGCCGGCCTGAGCGCGGAGCGTTTCGTGGCCGATCCGTTCGACGACAGGGGCGGCAGGCTCTACCGCACCGGCGACCTCGTGCGCTGGGGTGCGGACGGACAGATGGAATACCTGGGCCGCATCGATCACCAGGTAAAGATCCGCGGCTTCCGCATCGAATTGGGTGAGGTCGAGGCGCAGCTTCTCGCGCAGCCCGAGGTACAGGAGGCGGTGGTCGTGGCGCGCAGGGGTGCGAGCGGTGCGCGGCTGGTGGGCTATGTGTCGGCGTTGCCAGGAGCGGTCATCGACGGGCAGGCGCTGCGCGAGCGACTGGGGCAAGTGCTGCCCGACTACATGGTGCCCGCGGCGCTTGTCGTGCTGGACGCGCTGCCGCTGAACGGCGCGGGCAAGGTGGACCGCGCGACATTGCCGGAGCCGGTCTTCGCGGGCGCCGGGGCGCACGAGGCCGCGCGCGGCGAAGTCGAGCAGATGCTCGCCGCCGTCTGGGCCTCGGTGCTCGGTGTGGAGCAGGTGGGGCGCACCGACAACTTCTTCGAGCTGGGCGGGGATTCCATCCTGAGCTTGCAGATCGTCGCGCGGGTGCGGCAGGCGGGCTGGAAGCTCACGCCGCGCCAGCTGTTCGAGCGCCAGACCGTCGCGCAGCTCGCGGCCGTGGCGCAGCCGGTGGAGACCGCCGGGCGTGCCAACCATGGCGAGGCAGAGGGCGAGGTGCCGCTGCTGCCGATCCAGGCTGCGTTCTTCGCGCAGGCGATGCCTTCGCGCCACTGGAACCAGGCCGTTCTCCTGCAAAGCCGCGAGCCGTTGCAGCCGGCATCGCTCGAGCGGGCGCTGGCCGCACTGGTGCGCCAGCACGACAGTTTGCGCCTGCGCTACACGCAGGAAGCCGAAGGCGCGTGGCGGCAAGCCTATGCGCCGTTGTCCGAATGCCAGGCGCAGACAGTGCTTTGGGTGAAGCATGCCCGCGACGCGGCGGAGATCGAGCGCCTGTGCGACGAGGCCCAGCGCAGCCTGGACATTGGGCGCGGCCCGCTGATCCGAGCGCTGGCCATCGAAGTCCAGGACGGCAGTTGGCGATTGCTGCTGGCCATCCATCACCTGGCGGTCGATGGCGTGTCGTGGCGCATCCTGCTGGAAGACCTGCAGACGGCCTACGCGCAATGCCGAGCGGATCAGGCGGTGGCGCTGCCCGCGAAAACCAGCAGCTACAAGGACATGGCGCTCGCTCTGCAGGCGCATGCGGCGACGCACGAGGCGGAGCTCGTTTTCTGGCAGGCGCTGGCTGGAACCCCGGTCTTGCTGCCGTGCGCTAGCCGCGAAGCAGGCAATACCACGGCCGACATGACGAGCGTGGAACTGCGCCTCGACCGCGCCCGCACGCAGGCCCTGCTGAAGGACGCGCCGGCCGCCTACCGCACGCAGGTCAACGATCTGCTGCTCACCGCACTCGGCCGCGCGCTGTGTGCCTGGGGTGGCCACGAGTCGATCCTGATCGACCTCGAAGGCCATGGCCGCGAAGACCTGTTCGAACACGTCGATCTGTCGCGCACCGTGGGTTGGTTCACCAGCCTGTTTCCCGTGGCGATCGCACCGCTGGGCGAGCCCGGGGAGGCGATCCTGCGCGTGAAGGAGAGCCTGCGCCGGATTCCGGACAGAGGCCTGGGTTTCGGCGTCTTCAGGCACATGGGCAGCCAGGCGCAGCGTGAAGCGATGCGCGCGCTGCCACGGGCCCAGGTGGTCTTCAACTACCTGGGCCAGTTCGACGGCAGCTTCGACGAAAGGGCACTGTGGGTGCCGGCCGCCGAATCCGCCGGCGCGTCGGTGGACGAAGGCGTTCCGCGCGAGCACGAGTTCTCCGTCAACGGACAGGTGTACGACGGAGAACTCGCGTTGAGCGTGAGCTTCAGCCGCGCCCGCCACGATCCCGAAGCCGTACGGGGATGGGTGGAACGCTTCCACTCCGAGCTCGAGGCCCTGATCGCGCACTGCACGAGCGGCGCGATGGGTGTCTCTCCCTCTGACTTTCCCCTGGCGCGGGTCAGCCAGGCGCAGCTGGACCGGCTGCCGGTGCCGTGCAGCGAACTCGCGGACCTGTACGCGCTGTCGCCGATGCAGCAGGGCATGCTGTTCCACAGCCTGTACGAGCCGCAAGGCAGTGCCTACGTGAACCAGCTGCGGGTGGACGTCGACGGTCTCGACGTCGCTCGCTTCCGGCAGGCATGGCAGGCGGCGCTGTCGCGCCACGACATCCTGCGCAGCGGGTTTCTTGCCGAAGGCAAGGCGCCCGCGCAGTGGGTGGTGCGGTATGTCGAGGTGCCGCTGTCCGTTCATGACTGGCGGGACGATGCGGGACAGGCGCGGTCGCTCGACGCGCTCGCCCAGGACGAACTGGCACGGGGCTTCGACTTGGCACGCCCGCCGCTGATGCGGCTGGTGCTGGTGCGTACTGCCGAGCAGCGCCACCATATGCTGTGGACCGTGCACCACCTGCTGCTGGACGGCTGGAGCACCTCGCAGCTCATGGGCGAGGTACTGCGGCACTACGACGGCCAGGCGCTGCCGGCGCCGGGCGGACGCTATCGCGACTACATCGAGTGGCTGCAGGGGCGCGACGCGACTGAAAGCGAGCGCTACTGGCGCGCGCAGATCGCGCTGGTGGACGCTCCCACGCGGTTGGCGGCGGCGCTGCCGAGGCCGGTGCAGGACGCCGGTCGCACGGGGCATTCGGTGCACCACGGCGCGCTCGACGCTGCCGCAATGCAGCGCCTGACGCAGGTGGCGCGCCGCGAGCGCGTCACCGTCAATACGATGGTGCAGGCCGCCTGGGCACTGCTGCTGGGCCGCTATACCGGCCAGCGGCACGTGGTGTTCGGCGCCACTGTCGCCGGCCGCTCGACGGAGCTGCCGGGCTCGGCGCAGATGCTGGGCCTTTTCATCAACACGCTGCCGATGGTGGCATCGCCGAGCGCCGAAAGGCCGGTGGGCGAATGGCTGCGCGAGTTGCAGGCGCGCAATCTCGCATCGCGCGAGCATGAGCACACGCCGCTGTACGAGATCCAGCGCTGGGCCGGGCAGGGTGGGCAGGGGCTGTTCGACAGCATCGTGGTGTTCGAGAACTACCCCGTCGACCAGGCGTTGAAGGATCAGGCGCCCGGCGGGCTGGTGTTCGGCGAGGTGCGCAACCGCGAGGAAACCAACTACCCGATGACGGTGACGGTGCACGGCGGACAGACGCTGTCGCTGGCCTTCCATTTCGCGCGCGATCAGTTCGACGATGCCGCGGTGGCGGAAATGACGCGGCATCTGCTCGCATTGCTGGAGGCGCTGTGCGGGGATCCGGAACGGGTGCTCGGTGAAGTACGCCTGCTGGCGGACAGTGAGGCCGTGCGCCTGCGGGCGTTGGGAGAGAATCTGCCGCATCGCGCACACGAGGCCCCCGTGCACCGCTTGATCGGCCAGCAGGCGCGGCGCACGCCGGAAGCGGTGGCGCTGGTGTTCGGCGACGTGTCGCTGAGCTATGCGCAGCTCGAAGCACGCGCGAACCGCCTGGCGCACCGGCTGATCGCGCTGGGCGTGCGGCCGGACACGAAGGTGGGCATTGCCACCGAACGCAGCCTCGAGATGGTGGTGGGCCTGCTGGCGATCCTGAAGGCCGGCGGCGCCTACGTTCCGATCGACCCCGAGTACCCGCCGGAGCGCATCGCCTACATGCTCGAGGACAGCGGCGTCTCGTTGCTGCTCACCCAGAGCCACATCGCCCCGGCGATCCCCGCCAGGCAGGGCGTGCAGACGATCGAGCTGGACCTGCTGGACCTGGACAGCGGCCCGAGCGTCGACCCCGACGTTCCCCTGCACGGCGAGCACCTAGCCTACGTCATCTACACCTCCGGCTCCACGGGCCGGCCCAAGGGGGCGGCCAACCGGCACCTGTCGCTGTTCAACCGCCTGGCCTGGATGCAGGACGCCTATGCGCTGAACGAAGCGGACACCGTTCTGCAGAAGACCCCGTTCAGCTTCGACGTGTCGGTCTGGGAGTTCTTCTGGCCGCTGATGCAGGGCGCACGCCTGGTGGTGGCGCAGCCGGGCGATCACCGAGAGCCGGGCAAGCTGGTCGAGCTGATCCGCCGGCACGGCGTCAGCACCATCCATTTCGTGCCCTCGATGCTGCAGGCCTTCGTGGCGCATGAGGGCATCGAGGCCTGCACGAGCCTGAAGCGCATCGTGTGCAGCGGCGAGGCGTTGCCTGCGGAGGCGCAGGCCAGGGTGTTCGAGCGCCTGCCGGGGGCGGGCCTGTACAACCTCTATGGCCCGACCGAAGCGGCCATCGACGTGACGCACTGGAGCTGCAGGGCGGACGGTCGCAACCACGTGGCCATCGGCCGTCCGATCGCGGGCACGAAGACCTACGTGCTGGACGACGGGCTGAACCTTGCTGCGCAGGGCCTGGCGGGCGAGCTGTACCTGGGCGGCATCGGGCTGGCGCGCGGCTATCTGGACAAGAGCGCTCTCACGTCGGAGCGCTTCGTGGCCGATCCGTTCAGCGACGCGGGCGAGCGCCTGTACCGCACGGGCGACCTGGTGCGCTGGCGCGAGGACGGCGAGCTGGAATACCTGGGGCGCATCGACCACCAGGTGAAGATCCGGGGTTTTCGCATCGAGCTGGGGGAGATCGAGGCGCGGTTGCTGGCGCAGCCGGGGGTGCGCGAGGCGGTGGTGGTGGCGCAGCAGGCCGCGGGTGGGGCGCGGCTGGTGGCCTATGTCTCGGCGGCGGCGGCTTCGCAAGCGATCGACGCGGCGCAGCTGAAGCAGCAGCTTTCGCGGGCGCTGCCCGAGCACATGGTGCCGGGGGTGATCGTGGTGCTGCAGGCGCTGCCGCTGAACGCCAACGGCAAGGTCGACCGCAAGGCGCTGCCACCGCCCGAGCGCGCAGGCACCGATGCCTACGAGGCGCCCGCCGACGACACCGAGCGTGCGCTGGCCGCCATCTGGGCCGACGTGCTGGCCGTGGAACGCGTGGGCCGCAACGACAACTTCTTCGAACTCGGCGGTCATTCGCTGTTGGCAATCCAGTTGCTGGAGCAGGTCCGCCGCCTGGGCTGGGGCGCCGAGGTGCGCACGCTGTTCCGCAAGCCTCGCCTCGCGGACTTCGCGCTCGCCGTGACCGAGGCACGCGACTTCGCGCGACCCGAGATCGAGGTGCCCGCAAACGGCATTCCCGAAGGCTGCACCGCGCTGTCGCCCGAGATGCTCACGCTGGTGAAGCTAGACGACGCGCAGCTCGCGCGCATCGAGGCCGCCGTGCCCGGTGGCGCGGTCAACATCCAGGACGTTTACCCGCTCGCGCCGCTGCAGGAAGGCATCCTGTTCCATCACGTGCTGCAATCACAGGGCGACGCCTACATCACGCCGTGCCTGCTGAGCTTCGACAGCGAGGCGCGGCTCTTGCGTTTCGTCGAGAGCTTCAACCAGGTCATCGCGCGCCACGACATCCTGCGCACGGCCGTGCACTGGGAGCAGCTGGAAGAGCCGGTGCAGGTCGTGCAGCGCCGCGCCGAACTGCGGCTGCAATGGCTGCACGAAATCGAGGGCGAGGGCGACGGCGAAGGGGCCGGAAAGTGCAGCGTGGCAGAACGCCTCGACGCCTGCGTGGACCCGAGCCGCTACCGCATCGACGTGCGGCGGGCGCCGATGATCCGTGCCGTGGCTGCGCATGACGCCGAGGGCGAACGCTGGCTGCTGCAATTGCCTTGCCATCACCTGGTGATGGATCACACGACGGTCGAACTCATCATCGACGAGATCGCGCTCATCCAGCAGGATCGCCATGACGAACTGCCCGTGCCCATGCCGTTCCGCCGCTACGTGGCACAGGCCCGGCTGGGCGTGAGCCGAGCCGAGCACGATGACTTCTTCCGCCGCATGCTGGCGGACGTGGAGGAGCCGACAGCGCCCTTCAACGTGCTCGACGTGCAGGGCGACGGCACCGGCGTGGAGGAAGTGCGCCTTTCGCTGTCGGACGCGCTTTCGGCGCAGCTGCGCCGGGAAGCGCAGCGCCAGGGCGTCGGGACCGCGGCGCTTTTCCACCTGGCCTGGGCACTGGTCCTGGCCAAGACCACCGGTCGCGACGACGTGGTGTTCGGCACCGTGCTGTTCGGTCGCATGCAGGGTGGCGAGGGAGTCGAGCGCGCGCTGGGGATGTTCATCAACACCCTGCCGCTGCGTATCCGCATCGGCGGCCAGGGCGTGGCCGAATGCCTGCGCCAGACCCACGCACTGCTGACCGACCTGGTGCATCACGAACACGCAAACCTGTCGCAGGCGCAGAAATGCAGCGGGCTGGCCGGCGGCGTGCCACTGTTCTCCGCGCTGCTCAACTACCGCTACACCCCCAAAGCCGTGGCGGGCAGCAAGGCGCCGTCGGGCTGGGAGGGCATCGAGGTGATCGGCGGCGAGGAGCGCACGAACTATCCGTTCTCCATGGCGGTGGACGACCAGGGCACAGGCTTCGAGCTGGCGGCCCAGGTGGTGCGCGGTATCGGCGCGCAGCGCTTCTGCGACGCCATGCATGCCGCGTTGCGAGGGTTGGCGGATGCGCTCGCGCAGCACCCGGCGCAGCGCGCGATGTCCATCGACGTACTATCCGCTGGCGAGCGGCTTGGCTTGCAGTCGCTGGGCCACAACACGTCACGCCATGCCGATGCGAAGCCGGTGCACCGGCTGATCGAGCAGCAGGTGCGGGCGCGGCCGGACGCCATCGCCCTGGTCTGCGGCGCGCAGGCGCTGACTTACGCGCAGCTGAACGAACGCGCCAACCGGCTCGCGCACAGGCTGATCGCATCCGGCGTGACGTCCGAGAGCAAGGTCGGCATTGCCGTCTCGCGCAATGCGGACATGGTGGCGGGCGTGCTGGCCGTGCTCAAGTCGGGCGCGGCCTATGTGCCGCTCGACCCTGAATATCCCCAGGACCGGCTGGCGTACATGGTGGAGGACAGCGGCTTGTCGCTGCTGCTCATGCAAAGCCATCTGCTGGAGCGCCTGCCCGATGTGCCGATGCTCGCGCTCGATCGGCTGGACCTTTCGGGCGAGCCCGCGCACGATCCCGAAGTGCCATTGCACGCGGAGCACCTGGCCTACGTGATCTACACCTCCGGCTCCACGGGCAAGCCCAAGGGCGTGATGGTGCGCCACGAGGCGTTGTCGCACTTCATCCGCAGCATGCAGGCCGCGCCGGGCATGACGGCCGAGGACGTGCTGGTGGCGGTGACCTCGCTGTCCTTCGACATCGCGGCGCTGGAGCTGTACCTGCCGCTGAGCTGTGGCGCGCGCATCGTGCTGGCCTCGCAGGAGACGGTGCGCGATGGGCGTGCACTGGCGCAACTGGTCGAGGAAAGCGGTGCGACGCTCGTGCAATCGACGCCCGCGGGCTGGCGGCTGCTGCGTGCGGCGGGCTGGCCTGCGGCACCTCTGCACGGGTTCAAGGGCCTGTGCGGCGGCGAGGCGCTGCAGTCGGACCTGGCCGAGGACCTGCACGGCCTGGGCGTGGAGCTGTGGAACATGTACGGCCCGACCGAGACCACCATCTGGTCCAGCGCGCAGCGCGTGGCGGATGGCCATCCCGGCATTGGCGAGGCCATCGCGGCGACGCAACTGCGCGTGCTCGATGCCGATCTGCAGCCCGTGCCGCAGGGTGTGGCGGGCGAGCTCTACATCGGCGGCGTGGGGCTGGCGCGCGGCTATCTGCATCGCCCCGGCCTGAGCGCCGAACGCTTCCTGGCCGACCCCTTCGGCACGAAGGGTGAGCGCATCTACCGCACCGGCGACATGGTGCGCTGGAGCTTCGACGGACGGCTGCAGTACCTGAGCCGCGTCGACCACCAGATCAAGATCCGGGGCTTTCGCATCGAACTCGGCGAGATCGAGACGCAGCTTCTGGCGCAGCCCGAAGTGCGCGAAGCCGTCGTGGTGGCCAAGGAAGGGCCCGGCGGCGCGCGGCTCGTGGCCTATGTGTCCCTGTCGTCCGACACGCAGCCGCAGCTGCTGAAGGCGCGCATTTCACGGGCGCTGCCCGAATACATGGTGCCCGCGAGCATCATGGTGCTGCCGGCGCTGCCGCTGAACATGAACGGCAAGGTCGACCGCAAGCAGCTGCCCGATCCGGAACCGTCCGCCGAGGCGGCTCACGAGGCCCCGCAGGGCGCCGTGGAAGAAGCGCTGGCCGCCATCTGGCATCAGGTTCTCGGCGCGGAAAAGAAGATCGGGCGCCACGACAACTTCTTCGAACTGGGTGGAGATTCCATCCTGAGTCTGCAGATCGTCACGCGTGCGCAACGCGCGGGCTGGACGCTCACGCCGCGGCAGTTGTTCGAGCACCAGAGCATTGCCCGTCTTGCCCTGGTGGCACAGCCTGTCGATGGCGGCCACGAAGAAAACCCGCGCGAGCCGCGCGGCAGGCCGCAGGACTTCCTGCCGACGGACGTTTTGGCGGGCCTGCCTTTCGCGGCGGACGAGATCGAGGACATCTACCCGCTTGCTCCCACGCAGGAAGGCATGTTCTTCCATTCGATGGAGGCATCGGGCTCGGGCCTCTATGTGAATCAGCTCAGCGTGGAGATCGGCCAGGTCGATCCGGAACGCTTCGCCCGTGCCTGGGAGGCGATGGTGGCGCGCCACGCAATGCTGCGCACGGCCTTCCTCTGGCAGGCGGGCATGAAGCGACCCTTGCAGCTGGTGCTGCGACATGCACCTGCGCAGGCCGCGCGGGTCGCGCAATTTGACTGGCGCGGCAGCCCCGACGTGCGGCAACGTCTGGCCGAGCATGTGCAGCAGGAGTTGCTGCGTCCCGTCGACTGGCTGCAGCCGCCGCTGGCCCGCGTGAGCCTGATCCGGCTCGCGGAGGACCGGCACCAGCTGGTCTGGACGCATCACCACATCCTGTCCGACGGCTGGACCGACTCGCGCCTGTTGGGTGAATGGCTGGCCTGCTATGCGGGAGAGATGCCCCTGTCCGCGTTGCCGGAGTACGGCGACTACGTGCGCTGGCTGCAGCGCCAGGACGCCGGCGTGGCCGAGGCTTTCTGGAAGTCCGAGCTCGCGCTGCACGACGGCCCGACGCTGCTGTCCGAACCGAACCGCGACGCCGATGCGCACGAGGGCTTCGAGAAGATCTACACGCGCCTTTCCACCGAGGAGACGGCGGCGCTGCAACGCTTCGCGCAGCGCGAGCGCGTGACGATGAACACGCTGGTGCAGGCCGCCTGGGCGCTGCTGCTGCAGCGCCACACCGAACGCGAGCACGTGATCTTCGGCGCGACGGTGGCCGGCCGACCGGCCAGCCTGCCGGGCTCCGAGGAAATGATGGGCCTGTTCATCAACACCATTCCCGTCGCCGTGTCGCCGCAGGCGCACCAGACGGTGGGCGACTATCTGCGCTCGGTCCAGGAACGCAACCTGCGCGCCCGAGAGTACGAGCACTCGGCCCTCGCCGACATCCAGCGCTGGACGGGCTCGGCCGGCCGGCCGCTGTTCGACAGCATCGTGGTTTTCGAGAACTTCCCGGTGGACCGAGCCATGAAGCAACTGGATCGCTTCGGCCTGCAGTTCGGTGAAGTCGCAGGCGGCGGGCTCACGGGCTACGCAATGGACCTGCAAGTCACGATGGGCGACGCGCTGGAGATCGAGTATTGCTACGCACGTGCATCGTTTGCCGACGAGGCCGTGCGTGCGCAGCGCCAGCAGCTGGAACACCTGCTGCGCCGCATGACGACGGATGCAGCGCGCCCGGTGGGCGAGCTGGGCTGGCTCGATGCCCCGCTGGAGACGGCGGTGCTCGCGCTGGGACGCACCGAGCATCTGCGTGCGCTCGATGCGCAGGCTGACCGCACCATGGTGCACAGGCTCATCGAAGCCCAGGCGCGTTTGCGGCCCGACGCCATCGCGCTGCTGTTGGGCGACGACGAGATGAGCTATGCCCAGCTCAATGCACGCGCCAATCGCTTCGCGCATCACCTGCGCGAGCTTGGCGTGGGGCCCGACCGGCTGGTGGGCGTGGCACTGGAGCGCTCGCTCGACACCATCGTCGTGCTGCTCGCCGTGTTGAAGGCAGGTGGAGCCTATGTGCCGCTGGATGCGGCTTACCCGGCGGACCGGCTGGCCTACATGATGCGCGACAGCGGTGCGATGCTGCTCATCACCCAGCGCAGCGTATTGCCGCGCCTGCCTGAAACGACGGTGCCGCGGTTGCTGCTCGACGAACTGGCGCCGGATGCGCTCGGCGCCCCGAGCGACGCCGACCCGAGCCCCGCCACAGGCGTGGACAACCTCGCCTACGTGATCTACACCTCGGGCTCGACAGGCATGCCCAAGGGCGTGGCCGTCACGCACGGCCCGCTCGCCATGCATTGCCTGGCCACGGCGGACATCTATGGACTGAACTCGCACTCGTGCGAGCTGCACTTTATGTCTTTTTCGTTCGACGGTGCTCACGAGCGCTGGCTCACGCCGCTGTGCGTCGGTGCGGGCCTTGCACTGCGCGACAACGAGCTGTGGACGGCCGAGCAGACCTACGAGGCGCTGCACCGCTACGGCGTGACGACCGCTGCGTTCCCGCCGGCGTACCTGAACCAGATCGCCGATTGGGCCGCGCCGCGCGACGACGCCCCGCCGGTGGAACTCTACGTGTTCGGCGGCGAGGCCATGCCCAAGGCGGCCTACGACAAGGTGCGCACGCACCTGAAGCCGCGCATGCTCATCAACGGTTACGGGCCGACCGAGACGGTGGTCACGCCGCTGATCTGGCGCACCGAGGCGAGCCGGACCTTCGACTGCGCCTACGCACCCATCGGGCGCCCGGTGGGCGAGCGCACGGCCTACGTGCTCGATGCCGACATGCAGCCCGTGCCCGAGGGCGTGGCGGGCGAGCTTTACATCGGCGGTTATGGATTGGCGCGCGGCTACCTCGGGCGCAGCGCCCTGACGGCCGAGCGCTTCGTGGCCGACCCATTCGGCGGTGCCGGCGAGCGGCTGTACCGCACGGGCGACCTCGTGCGCTGGATGTCCGACGGCAACGTCGAGTACCTGGGGCGCGTGGACAACCAGGTGAAGGTGCGGGGCTTCCGCATCGAGCTCGGCGAGATCGAGGCGAGGCTGCTCGCCGTGACGGGTGTTCGCGAGGCAGCCGTGGTGACGCACGACGGCGCGGCCGGGCGGCAGCTTGTGGCCTACGTGGTCGCAGATGGCACTGAAATGCAACCGCAGTGGCCGCAACAGATCCGCGAGCAACTGGGCGCGCAGTTGCCCGACTACATGGTGCCCGCGCACGTCGCGGTGCTGCCGAAGCTGTCGCGCCTGGTGAGCGGCAAGCTCGACCGCCGCTCGCTGCCGGTCCCCGAGGCCGAAAACCCAGGGCGCGTGCACGTGCCGCCATC
Source organism: Variovorax paradoxus (assembly GCF_022009635.1). Classification (NCBI taxonomy): domain Bacteria; kingdom Pseudomonadati; phylum Pseudomonadota; class Betaproteobacteria; order Burkholderiales; family Comamonadaceae; genus Variovorax; species Variovorax paradoxus. The sequence goes on along the minus strand of NZ_CP091716.1, from coordinate 7,447,712 downwards.
GACGCCGCAGGCCGAGCAGCTTGCACAGATCTGGCAGCAGGTGCTGGGTGTGGGGCAGGTCGGCGAGACCGACAACTTCTTCGAGCTGGGCGGCGATTCGCTGCTGAGCCTGAAGGTGATCGCGCAGGTCCGTCGCCTGCGCAACCCGAAGCTCGATTTCAAGCTGCGGGACCTGATGCGCTGGCCGACCATCGGCGGACTGCTGCACGCGACGACTGCGGCCGCGCAGCCGGACAGCAACCTGATCGCACTCAACGGCGAAGCTCAGGGCACCGGCATGCCGGCGCTCTTCTGCATCCATGCAGGCATGGGCACCGTGTTCGACTACCGGCTGCTGGCGCGGCGCCTGCAGGGGGTGCGCACGGTCTACGGACTGCCATGCCGCTCGCTCACCGACCCCGCGCACCGCGACGTGTCGATCGCGCAGATGGCGGCCGACTACTGCGCCATGATCCGCAAGGTGCAGCCGGAAGGGCCCGTTCATCTGCTGGGATGGTCGCTGGGCGGCACGCTGGCAGCGGCCATGGCGGCGTGGTTCGAGGCGCAAGGGCAGTCAGTGGCGTTCCTGGGGCTGGTCGATCCCTACGTGCCGATGGAAGACGTCGCGCCGTCGCAGCAGGTGGCATCCGGCGACGAGGAAGGGCTACAGGACTTCATCGATTTCGTTTCCATCGCGCTGCCTGGCGCGGTAGCCGAGCCGGTGCTGGCCGATGGCGCGGGCTTCGCGCTCGACGAGGCGGCCGTGGCGGCGGTGCTGGATGCCCTGCTCTCGCAGATGCAGGGGCAGGCCGGGCAGTCCGACGAAGCAGATGCCGTCACTGGCTATGCGGCGCTGGGCAGCCAGGAGCTCGCACGCATCTTCATGGTGGCGCGACAGCTCAAGGCACTTTCGCTGCGGGCCGGTGCTCTGCCCGCGCTGCGAAGCCGGGTGGATTGCTGGTGGATTACAGGGCGCCTGGCTGCGCATCGCGATGCGCTCGCGCTGCAACTTGATCAGCCCGTGCCAGCGGATCGCGAACTGGCGCTGGGGCACTTCGAGATCGTGCGCAGCGCCGAATTGCTGGAGGAGATTTTCGCGGCGCTCGCCGTGGCGCGCGATTCGCTCGGGCCGGTGGCCCGCCAACATCACGAGGCGGCGTGACGAAATTGCGCCCTCCCGTGCAGGGAGGGCGCAAACGAGTCTGGAGGGAAAGCCGGAGAAGAGAGCCGCGCGGCTCAGGCGGCGACGGCCTGGCAGCGCATGCTCGTCGTCAGAACTGCACTTGCGCCGAGAACGCCACGCTGCGCGGCGAACCTACGTAGTAGCTGTTGAGCCAATAGCTCTTGTTGGTCACGTTTGCCACATTCAGGCGCAGGGTCAGTGGCTTTCCCCCGACCTTGGTGGCGTAACGCATGCCGATGTCGGCGGTGGTCACGCCCGGCAGGCGGTCGGTGTTGGCCGCGTTGGCCCACTGTTTGCCGGTGTAGTAGATGCCGCCGGTCAGGCTCAGGCCGGGCACGGGGAGCTCGTACTCGGAGTAAACCTTCGCCACGACCTTCGCCACGTTCATCGGCGCGTTGCCGTTGAAGTCGGAACCCTTCACCTTGGCGTCGAGCGCGGTGACGCCGCCGACCACGGTCCACTTGTCGGAGAGCTTGCCGGAAGCGTTGAACTCGATCCCCTTGTGGTTCTGGCGGCCGTTTTGCGTGTAGACGTTGTTGCTGTCGGTGAATTCATAGGCCTTCTCGATGTCGAACAACGCGGTGGTCAGCAGCATGTTGCCCACGGTGGCCTTGATGCCGATTTCCTTCTGCTTGCTCACCATCGGGGCGAGGATGGCGCCGTAGTTGGACGCGGTGTCTGGTGCGATGCCGCCCTGTTCCAGGCCCTCGATATAGCTGGCGTAGGCGGTCAGCCAGGGCACGGGCTTGTACATCAGCGAGACCGAGGGCGAGTTGCGGCTCTTGTCGTAGTCGGGCTGCGAACGCTCGCCGGTGGAGGTCAGCGACTCCGTGCGGATGGTGCTGTGGTTGAGGCCCACGAGCAGCGACCACTGGTCGTTGAACTGGATGTTGTCGCCGATGACGTAGTTGGAGTTGACCACGCGGCCCGAGTAGTAGGGCGCGTACAGGTTGGGCGGGAAGTACGGCTCGGGCACGTAGGTCGGCGCATTGAAGGGGTAGGGGCCTTGCCAGCCGGTGTTGGGGCTGCTGAGCGTGCCCCACGACTTGTCGGAGTACATGTAGTAGCCGAGAGTGAGCTTGTGCGCGACCGGGCCGGTGTTGAAGGTGACGTCGGCCAGGGCGGAGCCGGCGTCGAAGGTGTCCTTGGTGCGGCCCGAGCGGATGCGGATCTGGCTGAAACCGTCGGTCGAGGCCACGCTGTTCATCGTGTGGTCCTGCACCGGGCGGTCGATGTTGTCGCGCATGTAGGCCGCGCGCAGCGTGACGTTGTCGCTGAGCCGGTACGTCGCCTTGCCCATCAGCTTGGTGTTTTCGAACTCGTCGCGCACCCACGGCTGGCTCCAGTTCTTCTTGGCGTCGGGGGCACGGCCGTGCGGCACGCCGTCGAAGAACCAGTAGGCGGAGGTGCCGGAGGTCTGGTATTTGTTGTAGACCGCGTTGAATTCGAGCAGCAGCTTGTCGGTCACCTGCCAGTCGACGGCGGCGCTGACCAGCGTGCGGTTGATCGTCTGGTCGTCGACGGCGGTGCCGCCCTCCTGCTTGACCACGTTCAGCCGGTAGCCGGCGCGGCCGGCTTCGTCGAAGCGGCCGCCGAAGTCCCCGTGAACATAGCCCTGGCTCCCGCCGTAGTTGCCGACCGTGACGCTGTTGAGGCGCTCGATGGTCGGGCGCTTGTAGACGTAGTTGATCATGCCCCCCGGCGACGCAGCGCCATAGAGGAAGCCCGACAGACCGTTCAGGATCTCGACGCGCTCCTTGTCTTCGAGCACGGCTGCGTGGTTGTAGATGCGGCGCATGCCGTCTTCGGCGATGTTCGAGCCCTCGAAGCCGCGGATGCTCACGAGCGGGCTCCAGCTCGTGACCTGCGGCGTGGAGGTACGGGTGGACGGATTGAGCTTGTAGATGTCGTCGGGCGATTGAGCCTGGATGTTCTGGATCAACTCGCGGGGAACCACGCTCATCGAGAACGGGGTGTCCTGCAGGCTCATGCTGCCGAATGCGCCGACCGAGGACACGGTCTTGGCACGGTAGCCGTCGGCGGCCGTGCCGTCCTTCTGCAGCGAGGCGGCCGAGTCGGATTCGAGCGAGTCCGTGACCAGGACTTGCGGCAGCGTCTTGCCGGAATCGGCGCTGCTTGCGGCGCGGATGACCACCGCGCCGCCTTCGCGCGCGGCGCTCAGGCCGCTGCCGGCCAGCAGGCGGTCCAGTGCCTGTTGCAGCGTCAGTCGCCCGGAGACGGCCGGCGCGCTGACGCGTGAAACCAGATCGCCGGAGGCCAGCACCTGGATGCCGGTCTGCCGGGAAAGTTCGTTCAACGCCGCCGCCAACGGCTGTGCCGGCACGCTGATTTCGAAGGTAGGCACGGCCGCCTGTGTGGACGCCTGCGCCGAAGCAAGGTTGCTCCAGCTGACAAAGGTGGTTCCAAAGGCAGCGGCAAGCGCGGCGCTCAGAAGGCGGTGGCGAGGCGAAGAACGCATGGGTCAGGGCTCCAGGTCAGGTAAATGCGACGTATTCGTACTTTTGGGCGGAGGCCCCCCGAAAAATCGGAGCCTTGCCGCTTCTCAAAGTAAGACGTTTGAACTCGCCAAACAGAGACAGCCTGTTCAAAAGGCGGTGCCGCCATGCGGCCAGGCCTGCAGTTCCACGCTGCCATCCGGCCGGGAGACGGCGGTCACCGGCAGGATCGTCGGCAGCAGCGCCACCAGCGCCACCGAGTCGTTGCTGCGGAAGCGGCCCGAGAGGCGCAGGGCGTCGATGCGCGCATTGGCGCCGACGATCGGGCTGGCGCGGTAGCTGTTGACCACCGCCAGCGCCTCGCCCAGCGGTGTGTTGTCGAACACCAGCCAGCCGTCGCGCCATGCCGAGAGGGCCCTGGTGTCTGATTGCCGCACCGCATCGGCGTGGCCGTCCCGCACTTCAATTAGTTCGCCCCTGCGCAGGTCGATGACTTCCGTGGCGTTCGCGTAGGGCGCTCCACCGTCTTGCCGGGCGCGAACCTGCACGCGGACATGCCCCTGTTCCACCCCCACGGTGATGGGTCCGCCACGGTCGCGCACGGTGAAGACCGTGCCGACCACCTCGATGACGGCACCGCGCGTGCGGACCTGGAAAGGGCGCCGCGCATCATGCGCCACCTCGAAGCGCACTTCGCCGCGTGCCATCTCGACGACGCGGCGCTGCCGATACAGCGTGACATCGATGGCGCTTTGCGGTGCGATGTCGAGCTGGCTGCCCGGCGCGTCGCCGGCGCCATCCGCGAGCGACACCTTCAGCATCTGCGCGGTGCGGGTGTTGTAGGCCGCATGAAAAACCGGCTGTTGCCAATACCACTGCATGCCGCGGCCCGCGACGAGGCCGCCGCCCAGCAGCCCCGCAATGGAGAGCAGCATCTTGCGGCGCTGCGACCGCCGGCCGGACTCGGTCGCCGCCGCGGCGGCCATGCCGGCTGCCGGATCGTCGAAGTGCGCGCGCAGGTCGCCGGCCATGCCACCGAGCGCGTCCCAGCGATGGCGCGCCTCCAGCAGCGCCGCCGCATGCTCGGGCGATCTGCTGCGCCATTGATTCATGGCCATGCGGGCGTGCTGCGCGGCCTCGCCCGGCGCGATCTCGCCCTCGACGATCAGCGCGAGCGCGCGCTCGATCAGCCGTTCGCGCGGAGCGCTCATTGCCATGCTGCCGCTCACGAGAAGTCTTCGGCCAGCGCAGTATCGAAGCCGGCGTGGTTCTGCACGTGCTGCGGCTCGATCAGCTCGGCGCGCAGCTCGGCGAACACCCGCGAGCAATCGATGGTGGCGCGCAGCAGGTGCTTGGCCACGGCCATCTCGGTGATGTCCAACTGCTGCGCGATCTCCGCGCGCGTGTGGCCGTAGGCGCGAAACAGCAGGAACACCTGGCGCCGCCGCGGCGGGAGTTTTTCCATGGTCTCGACCACCCGCGCCAGCACACGCTGCTGCGCCAGGATGAATTCGCTGGACGGCGCCACGAGGTGCGTGCCGATGGCGGCATGCGTGCCGACCCATTCCTGCGCCACCTTGCGGCGGCGCGCATCGTCGATGCACAGGTTGCGGGCCACGCGAAAGAGCAGGGCGCGGGGCGATTCGATACCGCTGCCGGCGTCCTTCGCGTCATCCGGTGCCGCCACTTCGGCGCCGGTACCGCGGGCCGCGCCGAGCGACTTCGTGGCCTGTGCGAACACCCGCTCGAAGCTCGACTGCGCGATGTCGGCCGCGTAGTGGGGATCCCTCAGGTCGCGAGTCAACTGCCGGCGCAAGTCCGCATAGTGAGCTACCAGTTCCTGAACGAGGTCGCGCATCCGGTCGCCTTCTCGCAAGCATCGACGATGAGCCCCGGAAACCTGCCGCTGCACTGCGCGTCGGTGATCTCGGGGGAGGTTAATAAGAACTATTCTTATTAAGTGTATCACCGAGCCGCGTCATGCCCGTCAAATGTCAGAGCACGGCCGCCGCACGAGGTGTGCGCTCCGCGGCCTGCGTCGGCTGCGCCGCTGCCGTGCGCGGATTCGCGTTCAGCAAGGCCTGGCCGATCTCGTCCGAGCGGATCGCGGTGACCGAAAGCAGCGTGTCGCTCAGGCCATGGCTCATCTCGCAGGCGCCCTGCAGGAAGATGCCCGGCTTCAGCTCCGGCGCAGCCTGCAGCCGATAGTGGCGGTCGACCGTGAAGTCGCCCAGGTACGGGGCGATCGGATCGAGCAGCGCCTTGTGGCCGTCGCGCTTGTAGCCCGTGGCGAGGATCACCACGTCGTAGGCCTGGTTGCCGCGCTGGTCGGTGTTCATGTCGTGCAGCGACAGGTGAATGCCGTCGGCCGCCGCGCGCACCGCCGACACCTCGTGGCGGCGCAGGAAGCTGTGGCGCGCCACACCGGCCACGCGTTGGCGGTAGAACACGTTGAAGATCTGCTGGATCAGCTCCAGGTCGGGCGCCGCGTAGTTCGTGTGCCAGAACTCCTCCAGCAGTTCTGCGCGCTCGGGCTCGGAGCGGTTGAACACGAAGTCGGTGAAGTCGGCATTGAAGATCTCGTTGACGAAGGGGCTGTCGTCCGAAGGCTTGATCGAGCGGGCCCGCATGATCAGGTCGACCGCCGGCTTGTTCGGATGGCTCTGCAGATCCATGAAGAGCTCGGCCGCGCTCTGGCCCGCGCCGACGATCGCGATGCGCTTCGCATCCGGATGCCGCGCGATCGCCTCGAGGTAGTTGCTCGAATGAAACACGCGTGCGTCTTCCCTGAACGGCAGGAAACGCGCAGGAACGTTCGGCACACCGCCCACGCTCACCACCAGGTTGCGCGCCAGCCGCTCGCGCACGGTGCCGTCGGCTTCGCGCGAGCGCACGCGAAGCAACTGCACCTCGGCACCGCGCATCTCTGGAATCACCTCGAACACGGCCTCGCCGTAGGCGCAGCGGTCCTCGAACTGCGCCGCAGCCCAGCCCAGGTAGTCGTTGAACTCGTGACGGCTCGGGAAGAAGGTCTTGAGGTTGACGAAATCCTGCAGGCGCTGTTTCTCGTGCAGGTAATTCAGAAACGTGAAGCGGCTCGCGGGGTTGCGCAGCGTCGCCAGGTCCTTGATGAACGAGATCTGCATGTGCGCGTTGTCCAGCAGCATGTTCTTGTGCCAGACGAAGCCCGGCTGCTTTTCGATGAACAGCGCGTCCACGAACTGGCCGTGGTGGCGCTTCTCGTCGAGGGCGATCGCCAGGGCGATGTTGGACGGGCCGAAGCCGACGCCGATCAGGTCATGGATTTGCATTGGGTGTCCTCGATGGGAAGTTCGGCGCCCTTGGCCGAAGTTGGCGAAATGGTCGGTTCCCCGCGGGGAATCCAGAGGGCCTCGCCGAAGAAGCGTTCGCGCAGCAGCAGGCCGAGCATGGCCCGCTTGTGCGGAAAGTCGAACTCCTTGACGTGGGCGTAGCCGCAGCGGCCCAGGCTCTTGATCATCTTGTGGTTGTCCGCGCGCGGCTCGATCACGATGCGCTGCGTGCGGCAGTCGTCCAGGAAGAGGTAGTGCGACACCGAGGGCATCCATGCCGTGAGGAACGGCTTGCCGCGAAAGCGCGCCTCGCCGATCAGCGCATGCCAGCCGCGGTCGTGGTCGCCGGCGTCGTAGAAGGGCGCGATGCGGTCCTCCTTGGCCCAGTAAACCTCGAAGTAGCCGAAGGCCTCGCCGTCGAGCCGGCCGACGAGCCCGGTGACGCGCGGATCGGCGGCAATGGTCTCGAGGTAGGCGCGGTGCCTGGCAAGGTCGCCTTGCTCCTCCCAGAAATGGGCCACCACCGGGTCGTTCATCCAGCGGTTGAAAGCCGCCAGGTCGCGCTCGATGTCGACGGTGTCGAGCGTCAGCGTCTGCGACAGCCACGGAATGTGGCGCTGATAGACCGTGCCGACCGGCTTGGCCGGGCGCATCGGATGGCGCCGGCCTTGGCTCAAGGTGTAGCGCTGTGCGAAGGGCTCGCGCGGGTTGCGCTGCCACACGCGAGGCAGCTGCCAGAAGGCTTCGCGCGAGACAACGCTCGGCTGCGAGCCGTACGCCGCACTCGCCGCGCCCACGTCCACCAGCCACGCGGTGCGTGATGGCGGCACCTCCAGCGACAGCGTGCAAAGTTCCGGATGGCGCACGAAAGCCGCCTCGATGGCCGCCAGCAGATGCGATTCCTCGGGGGGCTGCGCGCCGTGGTCTGCCGGCCATTCCAGACGCAGCGCATCGGCTTGCTTGCGCAGCGCCCATTGGCTCGTGCCCTCCTTGCTTCCCTGCGGACCGACGCTCAGCTTCGCCGCGTCGAGCCGCACTTCGAGCGGACGGCCGTCGGGATGCGCATGGAACACCCACGCGCCGATCGAAGCCGTGGCGGCCGGCGACGTGGACACGGCCGGACGCTGGAACGCGTCGGCCAGCATCCGCGCGATCGCGGTGCGCAGCGCATCGGCCTCTTCCACCACCTGGCTCAGGCGCGCGAAGTCGTGGACCATGCCCTCGTGCACGTCGAGCCGGGTGCGCACACCGGCGGCCTGCAGCCGCTCGGCATAGGCCTTGCCCTCGTCCACCAGCGGGTCGTATTCCGCCAGCACGACGTGCGCGGGCGCCAGGCCCGACAGGTCCTGCGCGGCAAGCGGCGCGAAACGCCAGTCCTGGCGGTCCTGATCGCTGCGCAGGTAGTGGCCGAACATCCACTGCAGCGTGCGCTGCTCGAGCAGGTGCCCGCTCGCGTAACGCCGGTGCGAAGCGCTGTCCTGGCGAATGCTGGTGCAGGGATAGAGCAACAACTGCAGCAGCGGCTGCGCGCGTCCGGCTTCGCGGGCGGCCAGGGTCAGCGCCGTGGCCAGTGTGCCGCCGACGCTGTCGCCGCCGAAGGCCACGCGCGCGGTATCGAGACCGTGCGAGCCGCCGTGCGCCGCGAGCCATGCCGCTGCGTCCTCGGCGTCATGAAACGCAGTCGGAAACTTGTGCTCCGGCGCCAGCCGGTAGTCGACCGCCAGGACGGCACAGGGCGTGCGCAGCGCGATGGAGCGACACAGCGCATCGTGCGAATCGAGCCCGCCGACGACGTAACCGCCGCCGTGGAAATACAGCAGGGTCGGCAGCGCCGCCGCGGTGGCGCCTCCCCGGTACAGCCGCGCGTGCAGCGTGGCACCGTCGCGGGCCTGGAAGGCGATGTCCTCGACCGGCAGGTCGGGGCCGACGCCGTCCAGCGCCACGGTCGATTGGTCATAGCTGGCACGCGCCTGCGCGGGAGACATGTCGCACATCGGCGGACGCCCGTCTTCTTCGGCGAGGGCGGCCAGTTCGAGGAAGGCTTCGAGATCGGGATGCAGTGGCATGGGAATCGCAGTGGCACCGATGAATGGATGCTTATCCGCAAATGACGCGCGGCAAGTCTGTTTGTTTAGCCGGTGGTCTTGCGAAATTGCGGCGCCAGCGGGCACGCGCCGCAATAGCCTTCCTCGGGCAGCAGGTAGTAAAGGCAGCACTGCCGGTGCAGCGTGAGCGGCTCGGGCGCGCCGGCATGCATCCGCACGACCTTGCGCTGCACGGTGAACATCGGGTTGTCGTCGCCGCCCCAGTGCGGCTGGTGCAACAGATGCTGCAGGTCTCTCGCGATGGAGGGGGCATGGCCGCTCAACGCCAGTCCCTGTTCGAGCACGGGCTCCAGGTAGCGCGACGCGTTGCCCCAGAGGATCTTGGGCGCGATTCGCGTCAGCCGCGTCAGCTGCGCGAAGAGCGGGGCCAGGTGCTCGTGGAGCAGCACCGCGTAGCGCGCCGCGGTGTCGGCCCCCGCAAGCGCCTGCCCCTCGTGCGGAATATGAAAGCGCTGCGGCACGGCCCCGTCGGCCAGGGTCAGCCAGACCTGTGCCGGCGCCATCGGAAACACGTGCTGCAGCAGGCTGGCCGCCGCGGCCACCGGTGGCAGCAGAGCACTCAGGTAATCCATGCTCCATGCCGATGCCACCGGGCGCAGGTCGGGTTTGCGCATCCGCAGGTGCCGTGCGTGCGCCTGCAGCAAGCCGGCAAGCAGCGCCGGGTCGGTGACGAGGTCGGCCACCCGCACGGCGCCGGCCGGCGGCTGCGGCGCGCACGCCAGCGCTTCGCCATAAGCGGCCCACTCGCCCCGGAAGATCGGCGCCAGCAGGGGAATCATCGACAGGGCGCGACCGCGCAAATCATGCTCATCGCTGATGGAGACGGTTGGCGCGCCCAGCGGTTTAGTGCGGCGCAACAGTTCACGAAATTGCGACGTGCGGATGACATGCGCTAAACATATGGCGGCAGGTCGCGTCTATCCACGCATCCACAGCAGTCCGGCCTCCCGAATGCGATGAACTCCCGACACCAGGTTCCTTCCGATCCGGCTTTCAGCGAGGCCTGGCGACTCTTTCGCGAGCTGCATGACGCGCCCTCGCTCGAACGCGCGGAGAAGCTGGTCCTGTGGCTGGGGCGCGATGCGAAACATGTGCGCGCGCTCGACGAGGCGTTGACCCTCTGGGCGCTGGCCGGTGCGGCGATGGTCGGTTCCGCTCCCGGCGACGAGTCCCGGCAGGAGCCGACGCTGCAATAGCGTTTGCTAAACATTCGGGCGGTCGTCCCGTCATACCTGTCATGCAAACCCAACCCGCCGGCGCCAAGGCATCCGACCTCCTTCGGCTGCTGAAGCCCTTCACCCCCTGGATCGCGCTCTCCTCCGTCACCGGCATCGGCGCGGGCGTGGCCACCGTGGCGCTGCTGGCGACCATCAACGAGGTGCTCAGCCGGCCCGGCGGCATGGCCGGCGGCCTGCTGCTGACCTTCGTGGCGCTGTGCGCGGTGGCGCTCGTCGGCCGCGCGATCTCCGACATCTCGAACAACGTCGTGGGCCAGCGGCTGGTCGCGCAGGTGCGCAAGGATCTGGCGCAGAAAATTCTTGCGGCGCCCATCGACGCGCTGGAGCGCTACCGCATGCACCGGCTGATGCCGGTGCTCACGCAGGACGTGGACATGATCAGCGACGTGGCCTTCATGCTGGCCGCCACCATGATCTCGCTGGCCATCGCGCTGGGCTGCCTGGGCTACCTCGCCTGGCTGTCGCTGCCGCTGTTCGGCCTGCTGGTGGTGGCGATGCTGATCGGCGTGGCCGTCCAGACCTGGGCCCATGGGCGCGGCATCGCGGGCTTTTTCCAGTCGCGCGAGCAGGAAGAACTGTTGCACAAGGCCTACCGCGGCATCAGCGAAGGCGCCAAGGAACTGCGCATGCACCGTGCCCGCCGCGCCAAGGTGTACGAGGGGCAGATTGCCCGCACCGTCGACAACATCCGCGACATCAACCGCCGCGCGATCAACACCTTCGTGCTGGCCACGTCCTTCGGCTCGGCGCTGTTCTTCCTGCTGATCGCACTGATCCTCGGCTGGGCCGCCTGGCGCACGACCGAGCCGGTGGTGCTCAGCGGCTTCGTGCTCGTGCTGCTGTTCATCAAGGGCCCGATCGACCAGATCGTCGGCGCCCTGCCGCACCTCGGCCGCGCCAGGGTGGCCTTCGAGCGCATCGCCGACCTGTCGGCCCGCTTCGCCACGCCGGAGCCCCACCTGCACCTCGGATCGCCGCCCACGTCGCCGCCGCTGCGCAACGCCATCGAGCTGCGCGGCGTGCGCTACGCCTTCGACACGCCCGAGGGCAGCGAGGCCTTCGTGCTCGGCCCGGTGGACCTGCAGATCGGCCGCAGCGAGATCGTCTTCATCGTCGGCGACAACGGCTCGGGCAAGACCACGCTCATCAAGCTGCTGCTCGGCCTGTACGTACCGCACCAGGGCGAGGTGGTGCTCGACGGCAAGCCCGTCACGCCCGAGACGCGCGACGACTACCGCCAGCTCTTCACCACGGTGTTTTCCGACTTCTACCTGTTCGAGGATCTCGTGGCCGGCGAGGAGGGCGGCCACCAGGCGCTGCCGGAGACCGCGCTGCCCTACCTGCAGCGGCTGGAAATCGCGCACAAGGTGTCGGTGAAGGACGGCGCGTTCAGCACCACCGACCTTTCCACGGGCCAGCGCAAGCGGCTTGCGCTGGTGCACGCGTACCTCGAAGGCCGACCGGTGCTGGTGTTCGACGAATGGGCCGCCGACCAGGACCCGACCTTCCGCCATCTCTTCTACACCGAGCTGCTGCCCGAACTGCGTGCCAAGGGACATTCGCTCGTCGTCATCTCGCACGACGACCGCTACTTCCACGTGGCGGACCGCATCGTCCACATGAAGGCCGGACGCGTCGCGCAGGACACCAAGGCGCCGGCGCAAGGCCTCGCGGCCTGAGCGCACGGCAACGACACGGGCAGGCGGCAACAAGTGCGCAAGTCGATGGCATTTTCAGAGACGCGCCGAGCGCAGGTGCCGGCGAACGAGAGTTTTTCGGAGCAACTGCGCAGCTTGGGCATCCGGCCCACGGTCATTCGGCTGTGCGTGTTGCAGACGCTGGCGGAAAGCGATTCCGAATGGCTCGGCGGCGAGGAAGTGTTTCGCCGCATGCTCAGGCGCGGCACCGCCACCGGCCTGGCGAGCGTCTACCGCGTGATCAAGGAGCTGGAGAAAGTCAGGCTCGTGCAGCGCGAATGGGAGCGCAGCCTCGGTGGTGCGCGCGCGGTTCACCGGCTGCGGCGCAGCCAGGCGCCCGAAGGCATGGTGCGCCTGCGATGCGGGGGCTGCAACGCGAGCGTCGAGGTGGTCGACGAGGCGTTGCACGAGGGGCTGGTGCGCGCGGCGCAGGCGCATGGCATGTCGCTCGGTGGCCCGGTCACGGTGCAGCTCGCCTGCGCGCAGCCGGACTGCGCGCGTTGCGATCAGGGGTCGGCGCCGGTTGCGCACGCGGGCGACACGCTGCCGCAGCGGCCGGCCGTGGGGCATGCTGCGCCGGTCAGGCTTCTTGCGATGTAGGTGGTGGTTTCTCGACGGATGCCGGCAGGCATCGGCGGGTTCGCCGGCACGTTCCGCCGCGTACGCCGCGCTCAGGCGAGCGCCACATCGAACAGCGCGCGGATCAAAGGCCGGTCCTTGCGCACCGCCAGGCAGCACAGCGAGTAGCTGATCGACAGCTCGCTGTCGTCGATCGGGACCGCGGCAAGGCCGGGCAGGGGAATGAACTCGACCTGGGTGACGAAACCGATGCCCATGCCATTGGCGACGGCGTTGGTGCATGGATACCGCTGGGACCGGGGTTACCCCAACCCCGCAGGGGCTTAGACGGCAGCTGCTGAAGTGCGGACGGAGTTCGGGCGTCCAGCGCTCAGCATGCGGTTGAGCACCGCCACCGCAGCATTTGCCTCGGCCTGCTGGCCACGTGGATCACGGGCACGCAACTTTGGCCCGATGATGGCCTTGAAGCGACCCATCGTGGTTTCCACCAGCGCACGTTTGCCGTAGCCATAGGCCTCTTGCCACTCCAGCCGTCCCAAGCTTTGAATCATCAACAGGTGGTTGTCGCGTGTGGTCGGCGCTGCCTCGAATTGCGCGCTGGGCTGGGCGGTAACGCGCGGTGGAATAATGACGTCGATTTGCGTATCGCGTTGGGCAATCCGCTCGTAGGTTGGCTCGCCGTCATAGGCGCCGTCGGCGGTAACAGAGGCGACTTCGTGCTCGATCTGATCAAGCAGTGGACCAACCTGAGATGGGTCATCGACATCCTGGCCAGTCAAGACCGACGCCTCGATGTGCCCCGTGCTGGCGTCCACTGCCAAGTGCAGCTTTCTCCAGCTACGCCGCGACTTTTGTCCGTGCTTTTTCTGCAGCCATTCGCCTGCGCCAAACAGCTTCAGCCCGGTGCTGTCGATCAACAAATGCAGCGGCCCGGCGGGCAGCGCGCACTGGCGTGGCAAAGCCTTGAGGGTCATGCTTCGGCGACTCAAGGTAGTGTGGTCGGGGGCCTTCAGATCAATCTCGAGAAGCTGGAAAATCGACCTCATCAAACCCTCGGTTTGTCGCAGGGCTTGGCCAAATACCAGGCGCAGCATCAGGCTGGTTTGGATGGCCTGATTCGAATAGATGGACTGCCCGCCTGGTGTGCTGCGCGCTTGGGCTGGCCAGAGTTGCATCGCCTGCGGGGTAACCCAGAACGTCAGGCTGCCACGGTTGCGAAGTCCCGATTCATATTCGGGCCAGTTACGCACGAAGTGCCGCATCTTCGGAATATGATGGCGGTGATCGGCGTTGAATTTGTTGGGCATGTGGCGGGAGGCGGTCTTTTTATCAGGGCCGCGAGCCTAACAGAACGCCTGCGCAGTATCCATGCACCAACGCCCGACGAACTTCTCGACCGGCATCGCCTCGCCCGTCAGTGCCGACTGGCTGATGAACAGGTCCTTGGCGGTGAGCAGGCGGCAGTCGGCGGGGACCATGTCGCCGGCCGACAGCGCGATCACATCGCCCGGCACCAGGTCGCGCATCGGCACCTCGACGCGCACCGTGCCGGCGTGCGTGGCATCGAAACCTTCGTCGCCCGCCGATCCCGCCTTCTGGCCCGGCGCGGGCCGCAGCACCGTGGAGGTGTTGCTCACCATCGCCTTGAGGCGCTCGGCCGCCTTGTTGGAGCGCGACTCCTGCAGGAAGCGCAGCACGGTCGACAGCACCACCATGCTGCCGATGACCAGCGCGGCCTTCATGTCGTCGGTGACGTAGGAGATCAGCGCCAGCACCGTCAACAGCAGGTTGAACGGATTGCGATAGCACTGCCACAGGTGCTGCCACCAGGGCAGCGGCTTCTCGTGGCGCACCTCATTGCTGCCGAGGCGCTTGTGCAGCACCTGTGCATGGCCTTCGCTGAGGCCGCGCGGCGAACTGTGGAGCTTGACCAGCATTTCGCCGGCGTCGGTGCGCGAGGCGGCGTCCAGGGCCTTGGCGATGTCGGCCGGCATGCTGACCGAACCGGAGGCCGCGGGCTTCGAGCCCAGCAGCGTCTGCCAGCGCTCGAAGTGATGCAGCATGTGGCGGCTGCGCAGGAAGCTCTCGAAAAAGGACTTCAGGACGTTTTTCATTTTTTCTCTCCTTCACGGCGGCAGCGCGGGCCGTGAAGGAAAGAAAAGCGCACACGCTGGTCAATCAGGCGTGACGGTCTCTCCGCAGCACGGCGCGCAGCACTCTCTCAGGCTGGCAATCGATCGGAACAACGAATGAGGCGCGCGGGGGCGCAAATGAGGGGCTGGGTCCATGGGGGCCTCCTGTGTCTGCATGCGTGGGGGGCCTCAGCGATGAGCCGGGCGAGCGGACGGATCGAGAAGCACCAGGCAACTGCGGATGCGGCGCGTGGTCCAGAGTGCGGCGGCCTGGTCCAGCGTGTCGTCGATGCGGGGCTCGGTGGTGCCTGCGGGCGTGCGGGGGTTGTGCAGCGTCCGCGGCTGCGCCGGCTGCTGTTGCAGCGGCTGCTGACGAAGTTCGAGATGACGCATGACAAGGCTCCTTCGCGTTGAAGGGCCTCGCGCGCGGACGCACGCAAGCTGACTGAAAAAGTCAGTGACGACAGAAGCGGGTATCGGGAGGGGAGAACCGCTTGCCGCAAGGGCAAGAGGGTCACGCTGCGTGCACGGCGGCCACAGCGCGGGAAGCCTGCGCTAGAGAGCCTGGAGTGTCACGCCTGCCGAGGCACGCGTCTTGTCACTGATCCAACTGGCACTGTCCACGCACGAGGCTCCGAAATGAAGATCTGACGATTGTTGCACCGCGGCATGCGATGCGTCAACCTTTGGGATGGTGTTCTACGATGCGAAAGAGGGCTTATCGCCTTCCTGTTGCGATTCGACAATGGCGTGCGGCGTGACTCTTCCGATCGGCATTCATCCAGATGACAAAACCATCCGTCCTCTATATCTGCACCGGCAACATCTGTCGCTCCCCTACGGCCCATGTCCTGCTCATGCACAAGGCCCGCGCAGCCGGCCTCGACATCGAAGTCGACAGCGCCGCCATCTCCGACGAGGAGCGCGGCAATCCGCCCGACCCGCGCTCGGTGGCCGAGGCCAGACGCCGCGGCATCGTGATGCATCCGCATCGCGCGCGCCAAGTGCGCAAGGACGACTTCGAGCGCTTCGACCTGATCATCGGCATGACGACGCAGCATTGCGCCGCGCTTCGCAGGCTCGCGCCTGCGGGCACGGAGGGCAAGATCCACTTGTTCTCCGAGTTCGCCGACGGCATCGAAGGCGACGTGCCCGATCCCTGGTACGGCGGCCAGAAGGACTTCATCGAAGTCTTCGATCTGATCGACCACGGCGTCGACGGCCTGCTCGCGAAGTTGCAGGCCGGCGAAGCGCCGGGCGGCTGACGGCTAGACGTTGTCCTCGATCACCGGCGTCGTGGTGCCGGCCGCAAGCCGGATGCGCGTGCGCTTCTGCAAGGGGTTCGCGGGCGCCTTGCCGTCGCCGCCCAGCGGCCGCACCTTGCTGAACACCACCGCGAATTCCTGCGCCGTCACGGTGGCGCTTGCATAGCCCTGTGCGTTGTGGTCCGCGAACACGAGGTCGGGGTTGTTGCCGCTCATCACCGCCTCGAAGTCTGTTGGCGTGGCGGTCAGCGCTTCCAGCGGCGAGCCCTTCGCACCGGCCGCAATGTAGCTGTAGAACGACGAGCTGCTGATGCCCGCGCAGAGGAAGTCGACCATCACCGGCGTGCCCGTCGCCGGGTCCGGCAGGTCGCGGATCACGCCGCACTGGAAGGCATGCAAGTCGCCCGTGATCGCCACCACGTTGCGGATGTTCTGCGCCTTCAGGTAGCCCATCAGGTCGGCCTTGTGGGCCGGGTAGCCGTCCCACGCGTCGCAGTTGACCACATAGAGTTGGTTGTAAGGAGCTGGTGCCGCCTGGCGCATGTCGATCCACATGCGGCTGAGCGATACCTCGTTGCCCCACACCTTCCAGGTGGCGGTCGAGCCCTTGAGCGTGTTCTTCCACCACGCGGTCTGCGTCGGACCGAGGATGCTCGGCACGCGGCCCAGCTCCTGCGTGCGCATCGCCTCGAGCTGCAGCAGCGTGCTTTGCGGCGCGAAGTAGCGCGAGCCGATGGAGCTGTTGCCGTTGACGGGATCGGCGCCTGTCTGCTGGGCGACCAGCGCTTCCGAGATCACGTGGTCGTCGCGGTACAGGCGCTCGTCGGTCATCACGAGGTGCAGCAGCGGGCCGAAACGGAAGTCGCGGTAGATCTTGATGTTGTCGTAGGCCGGGTTGTCGAGGTCGAAAGACACATCGCCGAAATCCACCGGCATGTATTCGACCCAGGCCTGGCTCGCGCTGCGGCGGCGCGCGGTCTGCTGCGTGTTGGCGTTGGTGTAGGTCTGGTGGTCTTGCCAGCAGTCGTCGGAGAACTCGTGGTCGTCCCAGATCGCGATCAGCGGGAACTTCGCGTGCAGCCCCTGCAGGCGCGGGTCGCCGCGGTAGGTGCGGTACAGGGCGCGGTAGTCGTCCACCGTGTTGGCATACACGCTGCCGTCGGCCAGCGCCACGCCGTTCGGCAGCTTGATCGCGGTGTGCGCCGGCTCGGCCACGCCGGCCTGGAACTTGGCGCCGACGGTCTCGTACACGTAGTCGCCCACGTGCACGGTGAAGTCGAGGTCGTCTTCCGCGGCCATCAGGTCGAGCGCGCCCCAGTGGTTGATCGACCAGTCCTGGCAGGTGAACCATGCGAAGCGAAGCTGCTTGCGCGTGCTGTTCGCGGCGGGGGCGGAGCGCGTGCGGCCCACGGGGCTGCGGTCGCTGCCCGCCACGAAGCGGAAGAAGTAGCGCGTGTCGGCGGCCAGGCCGGTGACCTTGGCGCGCACCGTGTAGTCGAACTTGGCTGTCGCCTGGAGGTCGACGCGCGCCACCGTCGTGCTGAAGTCGGCGTTGTCGGACACCTCCAGCCGCAGCGCGACGTTCGCGCCCGCCGCGTCGAGGCGCACGCAACGCGTCCAGAAGACGATGCTGCTTTCCTTCGGGTCGCCGCTGGCCACGCCTTGCGCGAAGGTGTAGCGGCCGGTCGGTTCGGCGGGGGCAGGTGCCGGTGCAGGCGCGGGAGATGGCGGTGTAAAGGGCGGAATGACGGTGCCGTCATTGCCGCCGCCGCAGGCGGTCAGGACCGGAGCCGCGGCAGCCACCGTGTAGAACAGGCCGCCGCGAAGGAAGGAGCGTCTTTCCATGGGGTTTCTTTTTTTGAAAGCGATTTGAAAGAAGGCAACAAGCGCGTGAATCTGCGCTGCTGCCATGACATCGCTGTGAAACCCCGGCGTGCCCCGCGCCGGCTGCAGGGGCCTACTCGCAGAGCACCCGGATCGAAGGCGGAATCTGCACCGCCCGTATCCCGCCGCCTTCGCGCTTCGCCCCGAAGATCCGCACTTCCTCGCATTCGAGGATGAGGTCTTCGCCGCGCGTCACGCGGTAGGTCTGCACGAAGCTCTTCTCCCGCCACTCCTTGATGCGCACCGCGATCTGCAGCGTGTCGCCATAGCTCGCGGCCTTCACGAAGCGGGTGTGCGTGTCGACCAGCGGCGTGCCGATGACGCCCAGCGTCTCGGTGGTTTCTTCCCAGCGCGGCACGCCGCACTCGGCGAAGAAGTGCCGCGAGGCCGCATCGATCCAGCGGAAGAAGTTGGGAAACCAGACGATGCCGGCGGGGTCGCAGTCGCCGAACTCGACGCGTGCGGTGTAGACGATTTCTTTGATGGCGGAGGTGTTGCTCATCAGCCCATTCTCGTTGGCAGCCACAAGGCAATGATGGGGAAGGCGATCAGGATCACCAGGCGCACGATGTCCGTCACGATGAACGGCAGCACGCCCTTGAAGATGGTGGTGAAGCTCACGTCCTTCACCACGCTCTTGATGACGAAGACGTTCATGCCCACCGGCGGATGGATCAGCCCCAGCTCCACGGTCATCACGATGATCACGCCGAACCAGATGGGGTCGAAGCCCAGGTGCACGATCACCGGATAGATGATGGGCACGGTCAGGATGATCATCGCCATCGCGTCCATCAGGCAGCCGAGCACCAGGTACATCAGCATGATGAGCGCGAGCACGCCGTAGCGGCCGATGCCCAGGCCGGTGAGGAACTCGGTCAGCTTCTGCGGGCTTTGGGTGATGGTGAGGAAGTAGCCGAACAGCAACGCGCCGATCAGCACGGTGAACACCGCCGCCGCCGTGCGCGTGGCCGACAGCAATGCCTCGCGGATCTTCGGGCCGTCGAGTTTGCGCCGCACCAGCCCGAGGATGAACGCACCGCTCGCACCCACGCCGCCCGCTTCGGTCGGCGTGAAGAAGCCGCCATACAGGCCGCCAATGACGAACACGAACAGCACCAGCGGCGCCCACACGTTCTTCAGGTCCTTCACGCGTTCCGACCACGGCTTGATCTCGCCGCCGGGCAGCCAGTCGGGGCGCAGCTTCACGATGATCGCGATGGTCATCACGTACATCGCCATTGCCAGGATGCCGGGCACGATGCCCGCCATGAAGAGCTTGCCGATGTCCTGCTGCGTGAGGATGGCGTACACCGCGAGCACCGTCGATGGCGGCAATATCGCACCCAGCGTGCCGCCCGCCGCGATCACGCCGGTCGAGAACGACTGCGGATAGTTGAAGCGCCGCATCTCCGGATACGCGACCGCGGAGAACGTGGCGGCCGTGGCCACCGACGAGCCGCAGATGGCCGCGAAGCCGCCGCAGGCCACCACGGTGGCCACGCCGAGGCCGCCGCGCAGGTGGCCGATCATCGAGTTGGCGGCCTTGAAGAGTTCGCGGCTCACGCCCGACACCGACACCAGCGCGCCCATCAGCATGAACATCGGGATCACGCCGAAGGTGTAGTCGGTCACGGTGCGCATCGATGTCTGGCCGACCAGCTTCAGCGCCGGCCCGGGGCCGACGAGGTAGCTGTAGCCGGTGACGCCCACCAGCCCCATCGCCATGCCGACCTGCACGCGCAGGAGCATCAATACGAAGAGGGCGACGAAGCCCAGGACTGCGACTGCATCGGGGCTCATTCGTCCGCCTTCTGTTCGGGGTGAGCTTCTTCGAGTTGCTCGGGATGAAAGATCAGCCGGTAGGTGCGGATGGCGATGAGCAGCACGGCGCACACGTCGCCGGCCCAGGCCACGGCATAGAAGGGCCAGGTCGGAATGTTGAGGTCGTAGGTCTGCACGTTGTCGACGTAGGTGCCGCGCACCTTGTCGAACAGCATGGCGGTCTGCACCGCCACCACGAACAGCAGCACCAGCGTGGCGAACACGTCGATCGCGCGCTTCATGCGCGGGCCCGCCGCGGTCCACACCAGGTCGACCGTGATGTGGCCGCCGCGGTAGCTGGTGGCCGCGATGCCCCAGAAGATCAGGATGCCCAGCAGCATGCGGCCGAAGTCGTAGGCATCGGGGATCGAGGTGTCGAAGAACTTGCGCAGCACCACGGCCACGAAGATGTTGAGTGCGACGATGCCCACGAAGATGGCGGCGAGCCATTCGATGAGGTTGATCGCGCGGTCCATGTAGCTGGCAGAGCGTGTCGCCATGGGGCTGCGTCTTTCTTGTGAAACGAAACGCCCCGCGCTTGGCGGGGCGTGGGTCATCAGAGTGCGGACTTGTATTTGGCGAGGCTGGCCTTGAGCGCGTCCATGACGGCCTTCGGGTCCTCGCCGACCTTCTTCACACTCTCGGCCCATTGCGCTTCCGAAGGCGCCGCGGCCTTGCGCCATGCATCGAGCTGCTCCGGCGTGAGCTTGTAGATCTCATGGCCCGGCAGCGCGGCCATCTTGGCGTGGCCCGCGAACTCGAAGTCGGCCCACGGCCCGGCCACCTTCTGCGCCCATTCGCTGGTGCAGTGGTCGTCGATCACTTTCTTCTGCGCGGTGGACATCGCGTCGTACTTGCCCTTGTTCATGACCCACACGAAGGGCGTGACGTACAGCGGCGCATCCATGTGGTACTTGACCACCTTGTCGATGCCGAACAGGCCGATGGAGCCCCACGGGAAGGTGATGGCGTCGGCCACGCCGCGCTCGAGCATGTCGCGCGACTCGGGCGCCGAGGCCTGTACGTTGGTGCCGCCCAGCGAGGTGATGAGCTGGCCGACGGTGCTGGTGGCCGGGCGCACCTTCAGGCCCTTGACGTCACCGGGCACCACGATCTTCTTGCGCGAGTGGAAGGTGCCGGGGTCATGAACGAAAGCGAAGCAGTACTTCACGTCCTTCATTTCCTTGGCCGCGTAGTTGCGGTACCAGGCATCGATGGCGGCCGAGCCTTCCTTGCCGTTGGAGAACAGGAAGGGCAGCGACGCGCCCGCCATCACCGGAAAGCGCCCGGGCTGGTAGCCGGGGTTCACGTACGAGAAGTCGGCGATGCCGTCGCGCGCCATGTCGTAGTGGTCGAAGGCCTTGCCGAGCTGCTCCGAGGGAAACAGTATCGCGGTGATGGTGCCGCCCGACTCCTTCTTGATGTCGTCGGCCCACGCCTGCAGCGCGGGGTTCAGCGGATGCTGCGCGGGCACCCAGCTCGACAGCTTGAGCTGCACGGGCTTGTCCTGTGCCTGCGTGGCGGGGGCGCACAGGGCGAGTGCGGCGGTGGCGGCAATGGCGATGGCGGTCGGGGCCAGTGCCGTGCGGCGGGGGCGGTGGGCGATTGTCATGGTCTCCTTCGTTATGTGTTCGTCTGGGTTGAGCAATCTAGGCAGTCGCTTGCGTGCGGTAAATGGAGGGTTTCCCGTGCGTGTTTTCCTTGGGGCGCGGCGGCGCGCCTTCTTGTTCGATGAGCGAACGCGGCGAAGGCCTGTCCACGTGATGCGGACCGAGCTCGCGCACCTGCGTGGTGCCCAGCAAGGTCATCGTGCGCTCCGTCTCCTGCGCGAGCAGCTGCAGCACCGACAGCGCGCCGCGCTCGCCGTCGCATGCCAGTCCGTAGACCGGCGCACGCCCGGCAAGGACGGCTCGCGCACCGAGCGCGAGTGCCTTCACGATGTCGCTTCCGCGCCGCATGCCCCCATCCATGAGGACGGGGATGCGGCCGTTCACCGCGTCGACAATCGCGGGCAGGGCGGCGATGCTGGCCGGCGCGGCGTCGAGCTGGCGCCCGCCGTGGTTGGAAACCACGATGCCGTCGGCGCCGTGGCGCACGGCACGCCGCGCGTCTTGCGCACCCAGCAGGCCCTTGACGAGCAGCGGGCCGTCCCACAGCTTGCGCAGCCAGCCCAGGCTTTCCCAGGTGAGCGTTCGGTCCATGGTGCGCGAAAGCAGCGCGGCCTGCGTCTGCGCGGAGACGGGTGCGCCGTCGTCCTCATCGCTGCCCGGCAGGAGGTTCTCGAAGCGCGGCATGCCATGGCGTGCGAGCCGCATCAGCCATGCGGGGTGGCGCGCCATGTCGAACACCGTGCCCGGCGTGAGCCGCATCGGTACGCGAAAGCCGTGGCGCAGGTCGCGCTCGCGCAAGCCGCTCACCGGCACGTCGACCGTGAGCACCAGCGCCTCGAAGCCCGCGGCGCGCGCGCGGCGCACGATGCGCTCGGCAATGGCGCGCTCGCCCATCACGTACAGCTGCATCCACAGCGTGGCGTCGGGTGCGGCGGTGCGCACGTCCTCGATGCGGGTGTTCGATGCGGTCGAGAGGATGAAGGGCACGCGCGCGGCCTGCGCGGCGCCGGCCAGCAATGCGTCGGCACGCGGCCGCACCAGCCCGGCCAGCCCGATGGGCGCGACCGCGAACGGCGCGCGCCAGCGGCGCCCGAACAGTTCGATGCCGATGTCCACCGTGCTGGTGTCGCGCAGGCAGTCCGGAATCAGCGGCAGCGCCTCGATCGCATCGCGGTTGCGCCGCATGCAGCGCTCGTCTTCCGCGCCGCCGTCGACATAGTCGAACACCAGGCGCGGCAGCACGCGGCGCGCCTGGCGCCGGTAGTCGTCAACGTTGAGCAGCAAAGCCATCGGTCGATCGCCGTGCGTCAGTCCGCGACGATCTTGCGTTCGCGGATGAGCGCGCCGAAGCGCTGCGAATCCGCCGCCGCACGCTGCTGGAAGGCCACCGGCGAGCCGGGCTGCGGCTCGCCGCCGAGTGCCGCGATGCGTTCCTGCACCGCCGGCAATGCGAGCGTGCGATTGATCTGCGCATTGAGCTGCGCCACCACCTCCGGCGGCGTGCCCGCCGGGGCGTAGAAGCCGAACACCGTGTCCGCGTCGAAGCCGCGCAAACCGGCCTCGTCGAGTGTCGGCACGTCGGGAAAGAGCGGCGAGCGCTTCGGGCTGCCCACGGCCAGCAGGCGCAGCTTGCCCGCGCGCACCTGCGTGAGCGCGATGCCCGGGTCGAAGGTGTAGTCGATCTGTCCGGCCAGCAGGTCCTGCAGCGCAGGCGCGGCGCCGCGATACGGTACGTGCAAGGCGAAGAGGTTGGCCTGGGTCTTGAACATCTCGCCCGCCAGGTGCGGCGAGCTGCCGCTGCCCGGCGAGCCGTAAGTCAGCTTGCCGGGATTGGCCTTCAGGTACGAGATGAACTCTCCCACGTTCGCCGGCGGCAGCGAAGGCCGCGTGACCAGGAACACCAGCACGCGCGCGGCGGCCGCCACAGGCACCAGGTCCTTCGTGGGGTCGAAGCTCATGCGCGAGTACAGGTGCGGATTCACCGACACCATGCCGCCGGAACTCATCAGCAGGGTGTAGCCGTCGGCCGGCGCGCGCGCCACGACTTCGCCGCCCAGGTTGCCGTTGGCGCCGGCGCGGTTCTCGATCACCACCGGCTGCTTCAGCGACTCCTGCAGCGGCTGCGAGATGGCCCGCGCTATCTGGTCGGCGGCGCCGCCGGCCGGGAAGTTGACGATCACCTTGATCGGCTTGGCCGGCCAGTTGCTCGCGTTGTTTGCATGCGCGGAAGCCGCCAGGGCGGCAGCGGCCAGCAGCAGGAGGCCGCGTCGCCAGGCAAGGGTGGGGGGTGTCATCGGTTGTCTCCTGTCTTGTTCTGTCTTGTCTTGCGGTACGTCTCAAACCTTCAGTGGGGGCGGCCGTTTCATCCAGCGGATCGGCTGCGCCTGCACCGGCCGCGGCGCCGCGCCATGCGCCGCCAGCGCGGCATCGAGCGCCTTGCCGCCTTCGTCCGCCAGCGCCGCCTCGCGGGCCGCGGCGATCGCGGTGGTCCGCGCCGACGCCGGCAGCGCCGTGCGGCCGGCCAGCGCATCGATCACGTGCAGCAGGTTGTGCTTGCCGCGCTCGTTGGTGCTGCCATAGCCCTTGATGAGGCGCCCGCACAGCGCCAGTTCATGGCCCAGCGCCCAGGCTTCGCGCGTGCCGGTTTCCACCGCCGCGAGCCAGCGCTCGATCAGGGCCTGTTCCTCCGCGAAGCGGCTGCCCCGGCGGCGCAGCCAGCGCAGCGATGCCAGCAGGCGCAGCGATGCCATGCCGAACACCGAATGGCTGCCCACCTTCAGCGGCAGCGCCCACGGCTCCTGGCCGCGCGCCTGGCGGGCCCGGTCCCAGGCCGTGACGCGGCGCGAGAGCGAAGCCGGCAGCAGCGCCGCGAACTCGGCCGCGCCGGGCTTGAAGTGGTCGTAGACCTTCACGATGTCGTCCTCGCCGGCGCGCACCTCCTGCCGCACGCGCTGCGCACGGCTCGCACGACCCTTGAGCGCGGCCACGCGCACGATGTCGTCGAAGGCCATCCACAGCGCGAGCCAGCGCGCCATCTCGCGGGTGATGGCAAAGCCCTGCGCGCCGGCCGGATCGGCGGCGCGTTCGGCGTCGAGCACGCGGCCCAGCCGGTCGGCGTAGAGCGCGGCATAGGCCGTGTCCTGGTAGTCGAGCACGCGGGCATGGCCGAGCGTGAGCATGTCGTGCACCGCGGGCGGAAAGCGCCGCGCCAGCTCGGCGGGCAGGGCGCCGGCCGGAGGCGGCGCGTCGCTCGTGTCGCTGGCCAGAACGCTGCTCACGAAGGCGGCCTGCGCGCGCGGCGCGCTCACCGCGTCGAAGGCGGCGGCGAAGCCGCGCAGGCTGGCCGCGGCCATCTTGCTCAGCTTGTCCGGTGCGCTCGTGTCGCCGCCGCGCACCACGTGCTCGTAGGCCTCGCGCGGGAACGGGAACAGCCCGCTGCCCGCGATGGCGCCGAGCATCACCGCGCTGACCACGGTGCCGCTGTCGCGCGCGATGGCGTTCATGTCGAACACATGGTGCTCGCGGCTGAAGGCCTTGACCACGTCCAGCAGCCGCTGCGCGTCGGCGCGGCCGTCGCCGGGCTCCATGCGCTCGGCCGTCGTGAGAATGCGCGCCGACGAGCTGATGACCAGCGTGCGCAGCGGCGCGCTCATGCCGTTGCCGATCTGGCGCGCGGTCTCCAGAAGCTCCGACGACACGATGGCGTCGAGCGCGCCCGGCACCGGGCTCAGGCTGAACACCGGCCGGCGCCCGCCGAGCCGCGCGAGCGGCACCGGGAACACTTCGATGTAGTAGGTGGTGGCGCCGGTACGCTGCGCCACGCCGGGAATCGACGTGCTCTGCGCGGCGTAGCCGGCATGGCGCGCGATGTCGACGAGCCATTCGGTGAGCACGCCGCCGCCTTCGCCGCCAAGGGCGCAGACGAGCAATGTGAGAGGGCGGTTCTGTTCCATGATTTCCTCGCTCCTCATGCCGGTTGCAGTGCGCGCACCACGGCACCGCGAAGGCCGTGCAGGAGGCGTTCATGCCACTTCGGGTTCTGCACCACCTCGGCCCGGTAGAAGCTCGGGCACAGGGTGGCCGCGTGCGCGTTGGCACCGCACAGGCCGCAACCGACGCAGCCGTCGATCACGGTCGCCACCGGGTCCACCTTCAGCGGATCGGGGTTGTCCTTGAGCGTGAGCGTGGGGCAGCCCGACAGGCGGATGCAGGCGTGGTCGCCGTTGCACACGTCTTCGTCGACGCCGTACTTCACGCGCACCACGCGTTCGCCCTTGCGCAGCAGCCCGGCGATCCAGGGCTTGATGCGGCGCTGGCGTTCCAGCTGGCACTCGCCTTCGGCGATCACCACCTTCAGGCCGTTGAAGTCGCTGGTGAGCGCCTCGGTCAGCGTCTTGCGCATGCGCTCCACGTCGTAGGTGGTCACGGTGCGCATCCACTGCACGCCCAGGCCTTTCAGCGTGGCCTCGATGGTCTGGTTCTTGTCGACCAGGCTCTGCTGCTTGTCGACGGCGCGCTCCTTGATCTCGTCGTCGGGCGTGGAGATGATGTCCTGCGTGCCGGTGGCCGAGGTGTAGCCGTTCTTGAAGATCAGCAGCACCGCGTCGTCGCCATTGAACAGCGCGCTCTGCACGCCGGTGAGCAGCCCGTTGTGCCAGAAGCCGCCGTCGCCCATGATCGACAGGGTGCGCCGGTTCATCATCGGCGCCACGCCCGCTCGGCTGGCCAGGCTCATGCCGTAGCCCAGGATCGAGTGGCCCATCGAGAAGGGCTCGAAGGTGCCGAAGGCATGGCAGCCGATGTCGGCCGCGATGTGCACCGGCCCCGTTTCCTGCTGCGCGAGCTTGAGGGCCGAGAACACCGGCCGCTCCGGGCAGCCGATGCAGAAGCTCGGCGGCCGGTTGGGCAGCGGGGCGCTCAGGCGGCGCGCCACGGCCTCGCGGCGCTCGCGATTGCCGGCCAGCCAGGCCTGGGCCGAAGAAGAGGCTTCGCCCGGCTCGATGTACTTCGCGGCAAAGGCGCCGATGCCGCCCGACAGCACTTCCACGCCGTACTCGCCGGCCGACGGCAGCATGTCCTTGCCATGCAGCGGCGTCTGGATGTCGCGCCGGCGCAGCAGCGTGGCGATGTCCTGCTCGATGTATTCGGGCTGGCCTTCTTCCACCACCAGCACCGCGCGCTTGCCCACGCAGAAGTCGGCGACCTGCTCGGGCACCAGCGGATAGGTCACGTTGAGCACGAGGATCGGGATGTCGGTCTCGCCGAAGGCATCGGCCAGCCCCTGCTGCTGCAGGCTGCGGATCAGCGCGTTGTACAGGCCGCCCTGCACCACGATGCCGAGGTCGGCATGGCGTTGTCCCGGCACCAGCTCGTTGAGCCCGTGCTCGACGATGTAGCGCCGCGCGGCGGGAATGCGTTCGTCGCCCTTGAGCTTCTCGTGGCGGAAGGTGACGGGCGGGTGCGCCAGCTTCATGTAGTTGAAGCCGGCCGGCTCCGTCATCAACGCGCGGGTCGAGACGGCGGGCGCCAGGTTGTCCTTGCACTCGAAGCTGCCGCGCACATGGCAGGTGCGGATGCGCAGCTCCATCAGGCAGGGCATGCTGGAGCTTTCCGAGAGGCGGAAGCCCTCTTCCACCATGCGCACCATCACGCCCAGGTCGGGGCGCGGGTCGAGCAGGCACATGCTCGACTTCAGCGCATAGGCATGGGTGCGCTCCTGGATCACGCTGGCGCCTTCGCCGTAGTCCTCGCCGACCACGATCAGCACGCCGCCGGTCACGCCCGGCGACGACAGGTTCGACAGCGCGTCGGCCGCCACGTTGGTGCCGACGATGGACTTCCAGGTGACCGCGCCGCGCAGCGGGTAGTGGATGGAGGCACCGAGCATCGCCGCGGCCGAGGCTTCGTTGGAGCAGGCCTCCACGTGCACGCCCAGCTCGTCCATGTAGGCCTTGCCCTGGACCATCACGTCCAGCAGGTGGGACACCGGCGCCCCCTGGTAGCCCCCGACATAGGCCACGCCCGACTGCAGCAGGCCCTTGGTGATCGCGAGGATGCCCTCGCCGTGAAAAGTGTCGCCTGCGCCGAGACGCAGCATCTCGACTTCCTTGCTGAATGAAACTTCCATCGTGTCTCTTTTTTTCGGGGTGTCGCAGTTTGGTCGGGGCGCCGCCATACTTCAATAAAATAAGACGGCTATCCAACATGAATTCAGTGCATATCGACGCGGTCGACCTCAACCTGCTGCGGCTCTTCGACGCGGTCTACCGGTCCCGCAACGTGAGCCGCGCGGCCGAGGCCCTGGGCCTGACGCAGCCGGCCGCCAGCCACGGCCTGACCCGGCTGCGCCTGCTGCTGGGCGATGCGCTGTTCACCCGCACCCCCGGCGGCGTGGCGCCGACGCCGCGCGCCGAGCGGCTGGCGGTGTCGGTCCAGTCCGCGCTGGCCACGCTGCAGGAGGCGCTGTCCGAGCCGGAGCGCTTCGACCCGGCGGCTTCGCGCAAGCTGTTCCGCATCCACATGAGCGACATCGGCGAGGGGCGCTTCCTGCCGGCGCTGATGGCGCGGCTGCGCGAGCTGTCGCCGGGCGTGCGGGTCGAGACCATGCCGCTGGCCGCGGGCGAGATCGCCACCGCGCTGGACAGCGGCAAGGTCGACTTCGCCTTCGGCTTCCTGCCCCGCGTGAAGGACACCCAGCGCGCCCAGCTGCTGCGCGATCGCTACATCGTGCTGCTGCGCCACGACCATCCCTTCGTGAAGCGCCGGCGCAGCGGCCAGGCGCTGCTCGAGGCGCTGCAGGAGCTCGACTACGTGACGGTGCGCACGCACGCCGACACCCTGCGCATCCTGCAGCTGCTGAACCTGGAAGACCGGGTGCGCCTGACGACGGAGCACTTCATGGTGCTGCCGGCCATCGTGCGCGCCACCGACCTTGCGGTGGTGATGCCGCGCAACATCGCGCGCGGCTTTGCGCAGGAAGGCGGCTACGCCATCGTCGAGCCCTCGTTTCCGCTGCGCGACTTCACGGTGTCGCTGCACTGGAGCAAGCGCTTCGAGGCCGACCCGGGCAACCGCTGGCTGCGGCAGGTCATCGTCGCGCTGTTCTCCGAGCGTGCATGAGCGCAGGCACTCATTCAGCGGTCAGGCTCGCCATGCCACCATCGGCCTGACATGAAGAAACGCATTCCCTCATTCCTGCGCCACGTCGGCCCCGGCGTCGTCACCGGCGCGGCCGACGACGACCCGTCCGGCATCGCGACCTACACGCAGGCCGGCGCCCAGTTCGGCACGGGGCTGCTCTGGACCGTGTTTCTGTCGCTGCCGTTCATGGTGGCGATCCAGCTGGTGTCGGCGCGCATCGGCCGCGTCACCGGCAAGGGCGTGGCGGCCAACCTGCGCGAG
Source organism: Variovorax paradoxus (assembly GCF_022009635.1). Lineage (NCBI taxonomy): Bacteria > Pseudomonadati > Pseudomonadota > Betaproteobacteria > Burkholderiales > Comamonadaceae > Variovorax > Variovorax paradoxus. Next base: position 7,419,048 of record NZ_CP091716.1, on the reverse strand, counting down.
CACATGCCGCGCGGCTTCCTGATCGTGCTGGTGTCGCTGCTGGTGGTGGCCAACACCATCAACATCGCGGCCGACATCGCCGCCATGGGCGAGGCGCTGCAGCTGGTGGTGGGCGGCGGCGCGCACTTCCATTCGCTGATCTTCGGCCTGGTGACGGTGCTGCTGCAGGTGTTCGTGCCCTACCGCAAGCTGGCCCACATTCTCAAGTGGCTGACGCTCACGCTGTTCGCCTACGTGGCGGCGGTGTTCGTGGTGCAGGTGCACTGGGCGCAGGTGCTGCACGACCTGGTCGTGCCCAGGCTGCAGTGGCGCGGCGACTACTGGATGATGATCGTGGCGCTGCTGGGAACCACCATTTCCCCGTACCTGTTCTTCTGGCAGGCGTCGCAGGAGGTCGAGGAGCTGCGGCTCAAGGGCGGCCGAAAGGGCACCGATCAGGAAGTGCGGCACGACCTGAAGCGGGTGCGGCTGGACACCTGGATGGGCATGACCTTCTCGAACCTGATCGCCTTCTTCGTGATGGTGGTGGGCGCGGCGGTGCTGTATGCGGCCGGGGTGCACGACGTGACCTCCGCCGCGCAGGCGGCCGAGGCGCTGCGCCCGCTGGCCGGCGACTTCGCCTTCTGGCTGTTTGCCGGCGGCATCATCGCCACCGGGCTGCTGGCGGTGCCCGTGCTGGCTTCTTCGGCGGCCTATGCGGTGGCCGAGGCCTTCGGCTGGGAAGAAGGGCTGGAGCGGCACTGGCGCGAGGCCAAGGAGTTCTACGGCATCATCGCCGTGGCCACGCTGGTCGGCACGGCGCTCGACTTCACGCCCATCGATCCCATGAAGGCGCTCTACTGGAGCGCGGTGATCAACGGCGTCGTCGCGGTGCCGATCATGGCGGCCATGATGATCCTCGTGACGCGCGAGAATGTGATGGGTGTGTTCACCTCCGGGCGCCGTACCCGCTGGCTGGGCTGGGGCGGCACCGCTTTGATGGGATTCGCGGCCTTGATGATGGGTTGGGATCTGGTGCGCTGAGATCGAGATAGAGACAGAGTTCGTGCAATTGATTTTTTCCGAGGCCGGCCCCGTGCTGGTCTTCATGGCTTGCGTCGCGCTCGCCACTTACGCGCAGAACCTCACGGGTTTTGCATTCAGCCTGATCCTGCTTGGCCTGGTGTCGGTGTTCCACATCGCCAGCGTGAGCGACACGGCCAACGCCGCGACGGTGCTCAGCCTCATCAACGCATGGACCTACTTCCGCGCCCGGCCCGGCGTGGTGCCGTGGCGGCTCATGAAGCCGGCGCTCAACGGCAGCACGGTGGGCGTGATCGTCGGGCTCATGCTGCTGACCTGGCTCAGCGGCGGCGCGGTCAACTGGCTGCGCGGGCTGCTGGGGGTGTCGATCCTGGGCTGCGCCGTGCTGCTGGTGATGCAGGGCAGGCCGCTGCCGGCGGTGTCGGGCCCGCGCAGCTTCGCCGTGATCGGTGGGCTGTCGGGCGTGCTGGGCGGGCTGTTCTCCAGCTCCGGGCCGCCCATCGTGTTCCACATGTACCGCCAGCCGCTGGACCGCGAACTGGTGCGCCGCGCGCTGCTGCTGATGTTCGCGTTCAACTCGCTCGTGCGGCTGGTGATCGTGGTGCCGACGGGGCATTTCTCGTGGTACTCGGCGCTCTTGGCCGGCTGTGCGATGCCGGTGGTGTACGGCGCGACGCGGCTGCACCACCGCCTGCCCAACAAGCTCAAGCCGCGCACGCTCAAGTGGCTGGTCGGCGGGCTGCTGGCGGCGGCGGGCTCGACGCTGATCGCCACCGCCTGGGTGGCCATCGCGCAGGGCTGAGCGCGGCCCGGGCCCTGCATGGCCCGGGAATTGCAGCCCCGGCGCAAGGGTTTCCCCGTACGTGGCATACCGGCCCCCACATACGCGTTATGGGCCTGCCCGTATGCAAGAGCCCCGACAAGCCGCTAACGTCCATGACTGACCCATGACGGGTCACCCACGAGCCCCAGAAGCATGAGCACCGACAGCAGCAAGATTCAACCGATCCGCTTTTTCCATCGCGGAAAGATCGTCGACGTCACCGGCGTCCACCCGACCCGTTCCGTGCTCGACTGGCTGCGCGAGGACGCCCGCTGCACCGGCACCAAGGAGGGTTGCAACGAAGGCGACTGCGGCGCCTGCACCGTCGTCATCGGCGAGCTGGCCGCCAGCCCCGACGCGCCCGGTGCCGTGGACGGCCTGAGCCTGCAGACCGTCAACGCCTGCATCCAGTTTCTGCCCACCCTGCACGGCAAGGCGCTGTTCACGGTCGAGGACCTCAAGGCCCAGTGCCAGTCGAAGCCCCACAAGACCGAGCAGAAGGCCAAGGACGGCAAGCACGCGGTGCACACGCTGCACCCGGTGCAGCAGGCAATGGTCGACTGCCACGGTTCCCAGTGCGGCTTCTGCACCCCCGGGTTCGTGATGTCGCTGTGGGCCACCTACGAACACCACCAGTCCGAAGGCACGCAGCCCACCCGCCAGCAGCTGGCCGACGACCTGTCGGGCAACCTGTGCCGCTGCACCGGCTACCGCCCGATCCTCGATGCCGGCCAGCGCATGTTCGACCTGCCCTCGGTGCGTCTGGACACCCGGCCCGTGGTGGCCGCGCTCAACGCGCTGCGCGACGACGGCGCTGCGCTGAGCTACGCCGCCCCGCTCGGCGCCCGCATGGATCACTTCCATGCCCCCAAGACCCTGACCCAGCTCGCCACCCTGCGAGAGCAGAAGCCCCGCGCCCAGCTGCTGGCCGGCTCGACCGACGTCGGCCTGTGGGTCAACAAGCAGTTTCGCGACCTCGGCGACATCATCTACGTGGGCGACGTGGCCGAGATGAGGACCATCGAGGAGCGCAAGGAAGAGCTCTACATCGGCGCCGGCGCCTCGCTCGAATCGGCCTTTGCCGCGCTGGTCGAGCGCGTGCCCAGCCTGGCGGAGGTGTGGCTGCGCTTTGCTTCGCCGCCGATCCGGCATGCCGGCACCATGGGCGGCAACGTGGCCAACGGCTCGCCGATCGGCGATTCGCCGCCGGTGCTGATGTCGCTGGACGCGCAGATCGAGCTGCGCCGCGGCGCGGCGGTGCGCCGCATGCCGCTGCCGGACTTCTATCTGGACTACATGAAGAACCAGCTGCAGCCGGGCGAGTTCGTGCAGGGGCTGGCGATTCCGCTGGCCGCCATGCGCCGCCAGGTGCGCGCCTACAAGATCAGCAAGCGCTTCGACTGCGACATCTCGGCGCTGTGCGCGGGCTTCGCCATCGAACTGGAAGAAGGCGGCGACACGGTCAAGGCCGTGCGCCTGGCCTTCGGCGGCATGGCCGCCACCGTGCGGCGCGCCGCGAACGCAGAGGCCGCGCTGGTCGGCAAGCCCTGGACCCAGTCCAGCGTGAGCAACGCCAAGCTGGCCCTGGCGCAAGACTTCAAGCCGCTGTCTGACATGCGCGCCTCGGCCGACTACCGGTTGCTGGTGGCCCAGAACCTGATCCAGCGCCTCTGGCTCGAAACCCGCGCCGAAGACGCCCTGCCGCTGGAGGAAACCAGCGTCTGGAGCGTGATGCCCCATGCCCCCGCCACCGCGGGCGGTGCCGTGGGCCAGGCCGCCAAGGCCGCGGAAGGAGTCTGAGACCATGAACAAGCCCATCGACGCCCGCCTGCTGCAGCCTGCCCAGGCTTTTGCCGACTACCTGACCAACACCGCCGCCCGCATCGACGTGGGCGCCGAGGCGCTGGCGCACGAGCGCGGCATGCGCGTCGGCATCAGCCGTCCGCACGAGTCGGCGCACCTGCACGTGGCCGGCGAGGCCACCTACATCGACGACATTCCCGAACTCGCCGGCACGCTGCACTGCGCGCTGGGCCTGTCGCCGGCCGCCAACGGCCGCGTCACGGCGCTGTCGCTGGACGCCATCCGCGCCATGCCGGGCGTGGTGGCGGTGATCACGGCCGACGACATTCCGGGCACCAACGACTGCGGCTCGATCATCCACGACGACCCGATCCTGCTGCCGGTGAACGACGGCGGCGAAATCCGCTACCTCGGCCAGCCCGTGTTCGCGGTGATCGCCGAGACCCGCGACGCCGCCCGCCGCGCTGCCGCGAAGGCCAAGGACGCGCTGACCATCGAGGCGCAGCCGCCGGTGCTCACGCCGCAGGCCGCCCACGAGCGCGGCCAGTACGTGGTGCCGCCGATGCACATCGTGCGCAGCGGCGGCGGTGCCAACGAAGGCGACGAGGCGGCCGTGCGCACCGCCATCGCCAAGGCGCCGCGCCGTCACAAGTCCACGCTGGACGTGGGCGGGCAGGAGCAGTTCTATCTCGAGGGCCAGATCAGCTACGCCATTCCCAAGGAGGGCGGCGCGCTGCACATCCACTGCTCGACGCAGCATCCGAGCGAAATGCAGCACCTGGTGGCGCATGCCATGCACCTGCAGTCGAACGAGGTGCATGTGGAGTGCCGGCGCATGGGCGGCGGCTTCGGCGGCAAGGAATCGCAGTCGGCGCTCTTCGCCTGCGTGGCGGCCATCGCGGCGCGCCAGCTGCAACGCCCGGTGAAGCTGCGGCTGGATCGCGACGACGACTTCATGGTCACCGGCCGGCGCCACTGCTTCTGGTACGAGTACGAAGTGGGCTATGACGACGAGGGCCGCATCCTCGGCGCGGAGATCACGATGGTCTCGCGCGCCGGCCACTCGGCCGACCTGTCCGGCCCGGTGATGACGCGCGCGCTGTGCCACTTCGACAATGCCTACTGGCTGCCCAACGTGTCGATGCACGGCTTCTCGGGCAAGACCAACACGCAGAGCAACACCGCGTTCCGCGGCTTCGGCGGCCCGCAGGGCGCCATTGCCATCGAGAACATCATGGACTCGGTGGCCCGCGAACTGAAGTGCGACCCGCTGGACGTGCGGCGCGTCAACTTCTACGGAAAGACCGAGAACAACGTCACCCCGTACCGCCAGACGGTGACCGACAACATCGTCCACGAACTCGTGGCCGAACTGGAGGCCAGCAGCGACTACCGCGCGCGGCGCGACGACATCGCGGCCTTCAACAAAAAGAGCGTCGTGCTCAAGCGCGGGCTGGCGCTGGCGCCGCTGAAGTTCGGCATTTCCTTCAACGTGAAGCACTTCAACCAGGCCGGCGCGCTGGTGCATGTATACACCGACGGCTCGATCCTCGTGAACCACGGCGGAACCGAGATGGGGCAGGGCCTGAACACCAAGGTGGCGCAGGTGGTGGCGCACGAGCTGGGCGTGAGCTTCGAGCGCGTGCGGGTCACCGCGACCGACACCACCAAGGTGGCGAACACCTCGGCCACGGCCGCATCGACCGGCGCCGACCTGAACGGCAAGGCCGCGCAGGACGCGGCCCGCCAGATCCGCGAGCGGCTGGCCGATTGCGCGGCCGAGCGCCACGGCGGCAAGCCCGGCGAGGTGCGCTTCGCGAACGACAAGGTCGAAGTCAACGGCAAGACGCTGGCCTTCAGCACCGTGGTGGGCGAGGCCTACCTCGACCGCAAGCAGCTGTGGTCCGACGGCTTCTACGCCACCCCTGGCCTGAGCTGGGACAAGGACAAGATGCAGGGTCGCCCGTTCTACTACTACGCCTATGGCGCGGCGGTGAGCGAGGTGATCGTCGACACGCTCACCGGCGAATGGAAGCTGCTGCGCGCCGACATCCTGCACGACGCGGGCAAGTCGCTGAACCCGGCGGTGGACATCGGCCAGGTCGAGGGCGCCTTCATCCAGGGCATGGGCTGGCTCACCACCGAGGAGCTGGTGTGGCATCCGCAAAGCGGCAAGCTCACCACGCACGCGCCCAGCACCTACAAGATCCCGACCGCCAACGACTGCCCGCCCGTGTTCAACGTGCGCCTGTTCGAAGGCCAGAACTTCGAGGACTCGATCCACCGCAGCAAGGCCGTGGGCGAGCCGCCGCTGCTGCTGCCGTTCTCGGTGTTCTTCGCGATCCGCGACGCCGTGTCGGCGGCCGGCGACCACAGGGTCGATCCGCCGCTGAAGGCGCCGGCCACGAGCGAGTCGATTCTTCGTGCCGTCACCGCCGTGCAGGCGGGGCAGGCTGCATCGGTCGAATGAAAACGGGCCGTGCTCGCACGGTCCGAGCTTCACTTCCACATCCCGGTTCGCCAAATGTCGCGCTGTATAACTGTTCGCACAGACAAGAAAGGTGTGAACAGCCATGAGAGACCAAGCGCTTTTCGACAAGATCGATCTGCACCTCATCCGGGTGCTTCACACCGTGCTGACCGACCGCAGCGTCTCGCGCGCCGCCATTCGCCTGGGCATGTACCAGCCGGCCGTGTCGGCCGCGCTCAAGCGCCTGCGCGAGCTGTCGGGCGATCCGCTGCTGGTGCGCTCGGGCTCCGGCATGGTGCCGACCGACGCGGGGCTGCGCATGATCGAGCCCGCGGCCAGCATCCTGCGCGCGGCCGAGATGCTGTTCTCGGATGCGCGGGGGTTCGATCCGCAGTCGGCGGCCACCACCTTCCGCATCGCCGCCAGCGACTACATGGACCCGCTGTTCCTGCCGATGCTGGTGGCGCAGGTCAAGCGCGACGCGCCGCTGTGCCAGATCGAGATCCACGCGCTCTCGCCCGACTCGGACTACCACGGCCATCTGGCGCTCGGCCAGGTCGACCTGGTGATCGGCAACTGGCTCAAGCCGCCGGAAGACCTGCACATGGCGCGCCTGTTCGGCGACGAGGTGGTGTCGCTGGTCAACAAGGACCATCCGGCGGTGCGCCGCGGCTGGGACCTGGAAACCTGGCTGGCCGCCGAGCACATCGCGCCCACGCCCATGCACCCGGGCGGGCGCGGCATCATCGACCAGATGCTCGACGAGCTGGGCCGACAGCGCAACATCACGGCGCGCTGCGCGCACTTCGGGCTCATTCCCGACATGGTGGCCTCCAGCCTGCTGGTGCTGACCACCGGCCGCCAGTACTGCGAGCGTTTCGCGGCGCGGCTGCCGCTGGCGATCCTCGAATGCCCGGTGGCGCTGCCGCGCCTCATGTACTACCAGCTCTGGCACGAACGCACCCATTCGTCGAGTTCGGCGCGCTGGCTGCGCGAATGCATCAAGGACGTGGCGGCGTCGCTGCGGCCGCCGCCTTCCATCACCGCGCGGCCGCCCGCCACCCCTGAGACATCCGATCCCTGAAAGATCCCCGTTCGCGCTGGCGTCGTGAGCGGGGGCAACGATGAAAACCGCCACAACAACAGCTGGAGACAAGCCAAATGAGTTCGTTTGAACAGGCGCCGAAAGGCGCCGAGCCCCGCACGCCGGGGCATGTCGAGTCCGCGCGTCCGCGCGCGGCTGTGGGCAGCGCAAGCGGCTCGGGTCTGCTTGAACGGGTGTTCAAGCTCAGCGCGCACAACACCACGGTGCGCACCGAGGTCATCGCGGGGCTCACCACCTTCCTGACGATGGCCTACATCATCTTCGTGAACCCCTCGATCCTGGGTGACGCGGGCATGCCCAAGGGCGCGGTGTTCGTGGCCACCTGCCTGATCGCGGCGCTGGGCACGCTGATCATGGGGCTGTACGCCAACTACCCGATCGCGATGGCGCCGGGCATGGGCCTGAACGCCTACTTCGCCTACGTGGTGGTGCTGGGCATGGGCTACACGTGGCAGGTCGCCCTGGGCGCGGTGTTCATCTCGGGCTGCCTGTTCCTGATCGTGACGGTCACCGGGCTGCGGGAGCTTTTCATACAGGGCATACCGCAGTCCTTGCGAACGGCGATCACGGTGGGCATCGGCATGTTCCTGGCGCTGGTGGCGCTCAAGGGCGCGGGCGTGGTGGCGGCATCGCCGGCCACCTTCGTCACGCTGGGCGACCTGCACTCGCCGCCGGTGGTGCTGGCCACGCTGGGCTTCCTGCTCATCGTGGCGCTGGACAAGCTCAAGGTGCGCGGCGCCATCCTGATCGGCATCATCACGGTGACGGTGCTGTCGTTCTTCTTCGGCGGCAACAAGTTCCACGGCGTGTTCGACGCGCCGCCGTCCATCGCGCCCACCTTCATGCAGCTCGACATCCTGGGCGCGCTCAAGGGCGGCATCCTGAACGTGGTGCTGGTGTTCTTCCTGGTCGAGATGTTCGACGCCACCGGCACGCTGATGGGCGTGGCCAAGCGCGCCGGCCTGCTGGTGCCGGGCAAGATGGAGCGCATGAACAAGGCGCTGCTGGCCGACAGCGGCGCGATCTTCGCGGGCTCGCTGCTCGGCACCTCGAGCACCACGGCCTACGTGGAAAGCGCGGCCGGCGTGCAGGCGGGTGGACGCACCGGCCTCACGGCCGTGGTGGTGGCGCTGCTGTTCCTGGCCTGCCTGATGATCTCGCCGCTGGCGGGCTCGGTGCCGGCCTACGCGACCGCGCCGGCGCTGCTCTTCGTGGGCTGCCTGATGCTGCGCGACTTGGTCGAGCTGGACTGGGAAGACACCACCGAGGTGATTCCGGCGGCGGTGACCGCGCTGGCCATGCCCTTTACCTACTCGATCGCCAATGGCCTGGCGTTCGGCTTCATCACCTATGCCGTGCTGAAGCTGTGCACCGGCCGGGCACGGGAAGTGCATGCGATGGTCTGGGTCATCGCCGCCGTGTTCCTGTTCAAGTTCGCCTATGTGGGCGGGCATTGATGCCGTGAACTGAGCAAAGCGCCGTCGGGCGCCGATGGTCGCGGGAGCCGCTATTAAACTTATAGCTGCTCCCGCTTTGTTGCTGTTGAACGAGACAAACCCACGAAACCCGGCATGACAACCCCCAGACTCCAGCTCGCGCACATCACCAAGCGGTATCCCGCGGTGGTGGCCAACAGCGACATCTCCCTGGCCGTGCAGCCCGGCGAAATACACGCCGTGCTCGGCGAAAACGGCGCCGGCAAGTCGACCCTGATGAAGATCATCTACGGGTCGGTCAAGCCCGACGAAGGCACCGTCACCTTCGACGGCCAGGCCGTCAACCTGCGCAACCCCCAGCAGGCGAGGGCGCTGGGCATCAGCATGGTGTTCCAGCACTTCAGCCTGTTCGACACGCTCACGGTGGCCGAGAACGTCTGGCTGGGGCTGGACAAGTCGCTGCAGCTGGCCGAGGTGGCGCGCAGCATCACGGCCAAGGCGAGCGAGTACGGCCTGGACATCGACCCCTCGCGCCCGGTGCACACGCTGTCGGTGGGCGAGATGCAGCGGGTGGAGATCATTCGCGCGCTGCTCACCAACCCCAAGCTGCTGATCCTGGACGAGCCGACCTCGGTGCTCACGCCGCAGGCGGTGCTCAAGCTGTTCCAGGTGCTCAAGAAGCTGTCGTCCGAGGGCTGCAGCATCCTCTACATCAGCCACAAGCTGCACGAGATCCGCGAGCTGTGCACCGGCTGCACCGTGCTGCGCGGCGGCAAGGTGACGGGTGTGTGCAACCCGCAGAACGAGAGCAACGAGTCGCTCTCTCGGCTGATGATCGGCAGCGAGCCGCCGCCGCTGAAGCACCGGCCGGTGCACGCGGGCGCGGTGGCGCTGCGCGTCGAGCGGCTGTCGCTGGCGCGTGAAGACCAGTTCGGCGTGGACCTGGACGGCATTTCCTTCGAAGTGCGCGCGGGCGAAGTGGTCGGCGTTGCGGGCGTCTCGGGCAACGGGCAGAAGGAACTGCTCTACACGCTGTCGGGTGAGGACGTGCGCGCCGACGCCGCGATGGTCCGGGTGTTCGACAAGCCGGCGGGCCGGCTGCGGCCGCGGGCGCGCCGCGCGCTGGGCCTGCATTTCGTGCCCGAGGAGCGGCTGGGCCGCGGCGCGGTGCCCACGCTGGGGCTCGCGCACAACCTGCTGCTGACGCGCGGCAACGCGGTCGGCCGGGGCGGCTGGATCCGCACCGGCGTGCTCGAGCGCCATGCGCGCTCGATCATCGAGCGCTTCAACGTCAAGGCCGGTGGCCCGCACGCGGCGGCGCGCTCGCTGTCCGGCGGCAACCTGCAGAAATTCATCGTCGGCCGCGAGATCGACGCCAACCCCAGGCTCTTCATCGTCTCGCAGCCGACCTGGGGCGTGGACGTGGGCGCCGCCGCGCTGATCCGCGGCGAGATCCTCGCGCTGCGCGATGCCGGCTGCGCCGTGCTCGTGGTCAGCGAAGAGCTGGACGAGCTGTTCGAGATCAGCGACCGGCTGCACGTGATTGCCAAGGGGCGGCTGTCGCCCTCCATCGACCGCGCGGCCGCCACGCCGGCGCAGATCGGCGAATGGATGAGCGGCCTGTGGCAGAAGGAGTCGGCCCATGCTTAAGCTCGAACCCCGCCCGGAGCTGTCGCGCTTCTGGAGCTACGCATCGCCGATCCTGGCGCTGCTGATCACCGTGCTGATCGGCGTGGCGCTGTTCGCCGCGCTCGGCAAGGACCCGGTCAAGGGCCTGCTGGTGTTCTTCTACGAGCCCATCAAGAACGGCTACGCCATCGGCGAGCTGATGGTCAAGGCCACGCCGCTGCTCATCATCGCGCTGGGGCTGGCGGTGTGCTTCCGTTCGAACGTCTGGAACATCGGCGCCGAGGGGCAGTTCGTGTTCGGCGCCATCGCTGCGGGCGGCGTGGCGCTGCTGGCGGACAAGACCACCGGGCAGTGGATCGTGGTGGCCATCCTGGCCGCCGGCATCCTGGGCGGCATGGTGTGGGCGGGCATCGTCGCGTTCCTGCGCGACAAGTGCAACGCCAACGAGATCCTGGTGAGCCTGATGCTGGTCTACGTGGCCACCCTGCTGCTGGGCTACATGGTCTTCGGTCCGTGGAAAGACCCGAACGGCTACAACTTCCCGCAGACCAAGACCTTCGAAGCGGTGACGCAGATCCCGCGCCTGTTCAAGGGCTCGCGCGTGAGCATCGGGCTGGTCATCGCGCTGGTCGGCGCGGGCGCGCTGTGGGTGTTCCTGTTTCGCACGCGGGCGGGCTTCGCGCAGCAGGTCGGCGGGCTGGCGCCGGCGGCCTCGCGCTACGCGGGCTTCTCGGCGCGGCGCGCCGTGTGGATCGCGCTGCTGACCTCGGGCGGCGCGGCCGGCCTGGCCGGCGCGCTCGAAGTGGCCGGGCCGCTCGGGCAGCTCACGCCCTACGTGCCGGCCGGCTACGGCTTCGCGGCCATCATCGTGGCCTTCGTCGGGCGGCTGCATCCGGTGGGCATGATCTTCTCGGCGATTCTCATGAGCATGTTCTATATCGGCGGCGAACTCGCGCAATCGCGCCTGGGCCTGCCGAAGTCGCTCACCGGCGTGTTCCAGGGCCTGCTGCTGTTCACGCTGCTGGCCTGCGACACCCTCATCGCCTACCGAATCCGGCGCAAGGCGGCCGCCAAGGCCGCCGCGGCCGGCATGACCACCGCGTCGCTGCAAGCCAGCACGCCCATCACCGCGCCCGTCGCGCGCCCGACCGAGGGAGCCCTCTGACATGGAAAGCTACGCACTCCTGCTCGGCTCCACTTTGAGCGCCGGTACCGTGCTCGCCATCGCGGCGCTGGGCCTGCTCATCAACGAGAAGGCCGGCATCGTCAACCTCGGCGCCGAGGGCATCATGCTGTGCGCCGCCATCGCGGGCTTCGCGACGGTCGTCACCACGCACAACCCCTGGCTCGGCTTCCTGGCCGGCATGGCGGCGGGTGCCTTGCTCGCGGCCTTCTTCGGCGTGCTGGTGATCTGGCTCAACACCAACCAGTACGCCACCGGCCTGGCGCTGAGCCTGTTCGGCGTGGGCTTCTCGGCTTTTGCCGGCATCAACTTCGTGCAGGCCAAGCTGCCTGAAAGCGCGTCTTACGCCATTCCGGTGCTGGGCGACATTCCGCTCATCGGCCCGGCGCTGTTTCGCCATCACCCGATGGTGTACGTCGCGATGGCGCTGACTGCCGCGCTGATCTGGTTCCTGTACCGCACGCGCGCCGGGCTGGTGCTGCGCTCGGTCGGCGAATCGCCCGAGTCGGCGCATGCGCTGGGCTACCCGGTGCGGCGCATCCGCTTCCTGGCGGTGATCGCGGGCGGCGCGCTGTGCGGGCTGGCGGGCGCGTACCTGTCGACCGTCTACACGCCGCTGTGGGTCGAGGGCATGGTGGCGGGCCGCGGCTGGATCGCGCTGGCGCTCACCACCTTCGCCACCTGGCGGCCGGTGCGCGTGCTGCTGGGCGCGTACCTGTTCGGCGGTGTGTCGATGCTGGGTTTTCACCTGCAAAGCAGCGGTGTCGACGTGCCTCCGCAGTTCCTCAGCATGCTGCAGTACATCGCGCCCATCGTGGTGCTGGCGCTGATCTCGCGCAACCCGGCTTTCATCCGGGCGAACATGCCGGCGTCCATCGGGAAACCGTTCTACCCCGGCTCATAATCGCGTTTTTCGTTTTTCCGCCAACCCGTCCTTTTTGAGGATTTCCGACAATGAATGATCTGAACAAGCGCTCCCTGCTCAAGCTGGCTGCCTTCACCGCGGTCGCTTCGGCCGCCCTGATCGGCTGCGGCAAGAAAGAAGAAGCCGCAGCACCGGCCGCCGCACCCGCGGCCCCGGCTCCCGTGGCGGCCGCTCCGGCGCCGGCAACGGCAGCGCCGCTGAACATCGCGTTCGCCTATGTCGGTCCGGTGGGTGACGGCGGCTGGTCGTTCGCGCACGACAACGCCCGCAAGGCGCTCGAGAAGGAATTCGGCGACAAGATCAAGACCACCTTCGTGGAAAGCGTGCCCGAAGGCGCCGACGCCGAGCGCGTGTTCCGCGACTTCGTGAGCCAGGGCAACAAGCTGATCTTCGGCACCACCTTCGGCTACATGGAGCCCATGCTCAAGGTCGCGGCCGACAACAAGGACGTGAAGTTCGAGCACGCCACCGGCTACAAGACCTCGGAAAACATGCGCACCTACGACAGCCGCACGTACGAAGGCGCGTACATGGCCGGCGTGATTGCCGGTGCCATGACCAAGAGCAACACCCTGGGCGTGGTCGGCTCGGTGCCGATCCCCGAAGTGCTGCGCAACATCAACAGCTTCACGCTGGGCGCGCAGTCGGTGAACCCGAAGATCACGACCAAGGTCGTGTGGGTGAACGAGTGGTTCAGCCCGCCCAAGGAAACCGAAGCCGCCACCGCGCTGATCAACGGCGGCGCCGACGTGCTGTTCCAGAACACCGACTCGCCGGCCGTGCTCAAGACCGCGCAGGAAAAGGGCAAGCGCGCCTTCGGCTGGGACTCGGACATGACCGCCTACGGTCCCAAGGCCCACCTGGCCTCGGCCGTCATCAACTGGACGCCGTACTACGTGAAGGCCACCCAGGAAGCCCTGGACGGCAAGTGGACCACCGGCCAGGCGTGGTGGGGCGTGAAGGAAGGCGCCATCGACCTGGTGTCGATCGCCGAAGACGTGCCGGCCGAAGCCAAGGCCAAGGTCGACGAAGTCAAGAAGGGCCTGAAGGACGGCAGCTTCGTGATCTGGAAGGGCCCGATCCTGGGCCAGGACGGCAAGGAACTGGTCGCCAAGGACGCCGTGGCCGACGACAAATTCCTCTCGGGCATCAACTTCTACGTCAAGGGCGTGGAAGGCAAGGTGCCGGGCGGCGACAAGAAGTAAAGCAGCCACGCGCTGACTGCTGATCGACGGGCCACCCCTGGAAAGGGGTGGCCCGTTGTCGTTTCTGGCGCAGCGTTGAGGCGTGCATGGGACACGTTTTGTTTGAAAAGCAATGCTTCGAGCAAAGAAAGCGTAAATCCGTGAATAAGTGAACTCTTATGTGTTACAAAATAAGTCCGAACTTTTGAAGTTGTTAGCTGGCCGCCACTGCATGGACTTTCTTTTCACGGCAATCCGTGAGGAAAATCCTTGCCTTCAGCTAGAGTAACAATCGGTGTCGCAGCGCCGGTCCGCCGAATGGTGGATCGGCGGCCAAGCGCCTTCAGGAGGACCGCCAAAGACCCACAGACGAGGCTGAAATGCAGGATGCCGCCACCAACCCCACTCAAGCCGCAGCGTCTCAGCTCGCACCACCCCCGCTGGAGATTCCCGGCTACGACCTCGAGGAGGCGCTGGGCGCCGGCGGCTACGGCACGGTGTACCGCGCGCGCCAGCGAAGCACCGGCGCACAGGTCGCGATCAAGGTCGTGAAGCTGCAGGCGGGCAACCGCCGCGTGGCGCGCTTTCACCGCGAAACCCGGCTCTGCGCCGCGCTGCACCATCCGCACATCGTGCAACTGCTGGACAAGGGCGAGCAGGGCGATTGCGTCTACGGCGTCTTCGAATACGTGCCGGGCGAAACCCTCACCAGCCTCATCCGCCGCCAGGGCGCGCTGACGGCCTCCGAGACCGGCCGCCTCATGGCCGAGGTGCTGGACGCACTCGACTGCGCGCATGCCGCCGGCATCGTGCACCGCGACCTCAAGCCCGACAACGTGATGGTGACGCTCACCGGCGCCGTGCCCCATGCGAAGGTGCTCGACTTCGGCATCGGCACCGTCATTCCCCAGCGCACCGGCCTGCAGTTCCCCGCGCTCACCATGACCGAGGAAAGCCTGGGAACGCCGGCCTACAGCGCGCCCGAACAACTGCGCGGCGAACCGCCGAGCATCCGCACCGACCTCTATGCCTGGGGCCTGATGTTCCTCGAATGCCTGACGGGCGCGCCCGCCGTGCAGGGTGCGTCGGCCGCGGAAATCCTGCACCGGCAACTGAGCCCGCAGGAAATCCCGCTGCCTCCCGAAATCGTGGAGCACCCGGTGGCCGCGCTGCTGCGCAAGGCGCTGAAGAAGAAAGCCTCGGAGCGAAGCGATTCCGCGGCCACGCTGCTGGCCGAACTCACGCGCCTGCGGCTCGAAGACCTCGTCGGCGTGCTGCGCTCGACCCGGCAGGCGCAGCACGAAACGATGACGCGCACCGTGGCCACCACGCGCGTCTTCTCCGAGAAGCGGCAGCTCACCGTGCTGTGCTGCAGCGTCTCGGTCTGGCCCGACACCGACGCCGACGGCGCCGAGACGCGTGCCGCGCTGCCCTCCGACATCGAAGACATCGAACTGCTGCAGCGCGACGAACTCGCGCTGTTCGCCGAGACCGCCACCCGCCGCGGCGGCCTGCTGGCCGGCACGCTCGGCGACCGCATGATCGTGCTGTTCGGCTATCCGCATGCCAGCGACACCGATGCGCGGCAGGCCAGCATGACGGCGCTCGAGCTGATGGCGCTGAGCCGCCGCCGGTCCGCCGCCATTGCGCAGGCACACGGCGTGCACCTCGGCATCCGCATGGGCATGCACACCGGCATGGCCGTCGTCGCCAATGGCGAAGTGCCGTCGGGCCATGCCGTCAACGTGGCGATGCGGCTCGAAGCCGTGGCCGAGACGGGCACGCTGCTCGCGAGCGAAAGCAGCCACCGCCTGCTGGGCCGCTACGCGCACTTCGACAAGGCCGCCAACGTGAGCCTGCCGGGCCAGTCCGCCGGCATCCAGACCTACCAGCTGAATGTCGACCGGCAGGCACCGCTGCTGCCCGACCCGTCGCCGGACGCCGCGGCGCTCGCCGTGTGCGTCGGCCGCGAGTCAGAACTCCAGCGCCTGCGCGCCGCATGGACGCGGGCGCGGCAAGACCGCGGCAGCGCCGTGTGGATTCGCGGCGAGCCCGGCATCGGCAAGTCCTGCCTGGCCGACGTGCTGCGTGCGCACGTGCTGGCGGAAGGCCTGCGCACCGTCGGCGCGCAGTGCCAGCCGGAGAACCGCAACAACGCGCTCACGCCCTTCCTGAACCTGCTGCGCCAGCGGCTCGATGCTGCGCCCGACACTTCGCCGGACGGCCGCCGCGAGCAGCTGCGCGAGATCCTGCGCGGCGCCGGCTGCGACGAAGACGCGGTGCTGCCGATCTTCTGCGCGTGGCTCTCGCTGCCGCTGGGCGACTGCGAGCCCAGCCGCATTTCTCCGCCGATGCAGAAGGCGCTGCTGCTGGCGTCCATGGCGCAGTGGCTGCTGCACATGGCCGAGTCCGAGCCCCTCTTGCTGGTGCTCGAGGACATGCACTGGGCCGACCCCACGAGCATCGAGTTCGTCGAACAGCTCAGCGCGCAGCTGCCGCGCTGCCGCGTGCTGCTGGTGTTCACCGCACGGCCCGAATGGACGCCGCCGCAGGGCCTGGAGGCCGAGTGCATCGACGTGCGCCGGCTGGACGACGCGCAGGCCGCGGAACTCGCCCGGCGGGCGCTGGCGCCGCGCGCCGTCACCGCCGGGGTGATCCGCAACGTGGTCGAGCGCACGGACGGCGTGCCGCTGTTCGTGCAGGAAATGGCGCGCATGCTGCTCGACGCCTACCTGGTCGAGAGCGACGGCGTCTGGGGCTTTCGCGACACGGTGCAGCCGGCCGCCATTCCGGTCACGCTGCGCGACTCGCTGGTCAGCCGCTTCGACCGGCTCGGCCCCCTCAAGAACCTGCTGCAGCTCGCGGCCACCATCGGCCGCCAGTTCGAGATCGACCTGCTGTGCGCCTGCTCGGGCCGCGCGCGCGAGGCGGTGGATTCGGACATGGCCGTGCTGCGCGAGGCGGAGCTGGTCATGCCCGACGAGCGCGCGGGCGCCGGCGCCTACATGTTCCGCCACGCGTTGATCCGCGACACCGCCTACGAATGCATGCTGGTGGCGCAGCGCCGCCAGCAGCATCGCGACGTGGCCCAGACGCTGGTGCAGCGCTACCCGCAGCGCGTGGCCGCCGAGCCCGGCGGCGTGGCGCAGCACTGGGCCGACGCCGGCGACCATGCACAGGCCGTCGCGCATGCGGTGCAGCAACTTCGCATCACGCAGGTGCGCTCGCTGAACGATGAAACCATCGCCTATGCCCGCCACATCGACAGCTGGATGGGGCAGCTCGACGGCGCCGCCCAGCCCGAGGCCCGGCTCGACGTGAACAGCTATGTCACGCAGGCGATGATGAACAAGTACGGCTGGGCGCACGAGCAGGTGGTCGAGCGCATCGCGCTGTCGCAGGACCTGCTGAACGACACCGTGGCGCGCGAGAAGCAGGTGCAGCACCTGTGGACGCTCATCACCTATCACCACGTCGCGAGCAACCGCGGCGAGGTGCGCCGCCTGAGCCAGCGTCTGCTCGACCACGCCACGCAGCAGCAAGACCAGGGCGTGCTCGTCGCGGCGCAGACCTATCTCGGGCTCGCGCACTATTCGGACGGCCGCTTCGACCTGGCCGAGCAGGCGCTGACCGATGCCATCGAGCGCTACGACCCGGTCGCCCATGCGCACCACGCGGCCGAGTTCGGCTTCGACACGCGCGTGTGGGCCACCACCGGGCGCGCGCTGGTGCGCTGGTTCGCGGGCCACGACGAAGCCGCGCGCAACGACGCCACCACCGCCGTGCGGCTGGCCCGCGAGATGTCGCACATTCCCTCGCTGAGCATGGCGCTGCTCTACCAGAGCCTGGGCCACCAGGCCCGCGGCGACAGGGCCCGCGCGCTCGCGAGCACCGGCGAGCTGCTCGACATCACGGCGCGCTACGGCCTGCCGGCATTCACCGGGTACGCGGAAATCATCCGCTGCTGGGCCAGCGGCGAGGCGAGCGACATCGCGCGCGCCGATGGCGCCGTGGAAGCGCTGTGGGGCATGGGCTGCCGCTACTGCCAGAGCTACTACCGTTCCTTCGCCGCCGAAACGCTGGCCGCCGGCCAGCGCTGGACGGAGGCTGCCGAGCGCATCGACGAATGCCTGCGCCTGGTCGACGTGCTCGAAGAACGGCTCTACAGCGCCGAGCTGCACCTGAAGAAAGCCCGCTACCTGCAGGCGGCGGGCGCCGACAGCGCGACCGTGCAGGCGTGTTTCTCGCAGGCCGCGCTGACCGCGCGCGAGAGCGGAAAACACCGTACCGAAACCGAAGCCCTGGCGGCGTTGCAGGCACTGGCACCCGCCGTGCACGACGTCGCCGGACGCTTGAAGGAGCTGGCCGCCCTGCGGCCGGAACTGTCCGTGCGCACGCTCGTGCATGCGCACATCACTTGAACCAAGGATGAAGTCACCATGACCCTCCAGCGCCAGAACGCCGACCCGTTGCTCGAATTCCGTCTCGCCTACCTGCGCGGCGTCGCCCGCTCGTGGCAGGACGACGCCTACCGCGTCGAACTGCTCGAGCAGCGCGACATCCAGCCGCTGCTGCACCGCGATTTCGGCCTGCCGACGCTGTGGCCGCAGCTCGACATCTCGCTCTACCAGAGCGCCGACCCGCGCAAGCGCGCCGAATGGAAGCCGATGCTCACCGCCGGCTGGATCGGCCCGGACGACGCCTTCGTCATCGTGCTGCCGCAGGCACCGGCGTCCAACGCCTCCGAGGCGCTGGCTGCCTACTACCAGCAGTTCCCCAACTTCATGGGCTCGTCCGCCCAGTTCGAAGCCTCCGAAGTGCCGCCCGGCCTGCTGGGCGGCGGGCTGCCCACCGGCCTGGGCATTCCCGGCGGTGGTCCCGATTCGCTGCTGGCCTTCGGCGGCGTGGTGCTGCGCGCCATCGCGCTTGCATGGCAGTCGCCTGAATTCCACGCGGAACTGACCCGCGACGACGGCGCCGACAAGGCCAATGTGCTGAGCCAATGGCTGGGCTACAACAACCCGTTCAATTTCGAGATCCGCTTCGCGACCAACTCGGCGTTCACCTGGAACTCGGCGACCAGCCAGTGGAACCAGACGAACCCGGACGGCTCGGCCATCAAGAACAGCATCCAGCTGAACTACCCGAGCGCGCCGGAAGAGAAGGACATGTGGGCGATCGCGCTGACTTCGTACAACAACACGGGCAGCGCCTATCCCTTCACCTGCTGACATCCGGGCAGCGCCGGCCCCGGCGGCGCTGCAAGGCGCCACGGCCACGCTGCTGCTGACGCTGGCCGCGCGCGCGCGGGCCGGCGACATGGCGGCGGACGTGCCGGCGTTCCCGGACCTGGAGGCGCGCCGCATTGCCGCGGCGCTGCCCTTCGACCTGTCGACCTATGCGGTGGACACCGCCTTCGTGCGCGGCGTGGTGGTGCGCGCGCTTCTGTTCGACCGGTTCGCGGCGGAGTTTCTCGCCGCGCATCCAACGGGCCTGTGCATCGCGCTGGGCGCCGGCCTGTGCACGCGCCGCAGCCGGCTGGCCACGGGCGCGGCAACGGCCGGCGCGCGCTGGCTCAACGTCGACCTGCCCGACGCCATTTCCCTGCGCGAGCAACACATGCCTCGCGCCGAAGAAGAAAACAACCTGGCCTGCTCGCTCCTCGATGCCGCGTGGCTCGACGCCGCAGGCCTGCCGGGCGAACGCCCCGTGCTGGTGATGCTCGAGGGCGTGTGCCCCTATCTGCCGCAGGAGCCGCTGGAGGCGGTGCTGCGTCAGCTGGCCGAGCGGTTCGCGCGCGGCGGGCCGCCTTGCTTCGTCGTGCTCGACCATGTGCATCCGGCGCTCGCGCGGCTGCCCATGCAGGTGGGCGGCATGCAGTTGCCGGTCGTCTCCGGCTTCGAGGACGCCGGGCGTCTGGCGCGCATTCATCCGTCGATACGAGTGATATCCGAGGAACATCCTTATGCGCAGTTCTCGCAGCAGCACCAGCTGTTCGAGGCTGCATTCCACGCCACCACGGGCGCGCGGCCCTATGCCGTCGTCCGCCTCACATTGGGCTCGCCAGACGATGCGTGACGCCGCCGCACCCGACCTGTTCGGCGATGTCTTCCAGTGGCACGAAAAATACCTGCCGCCGACGGTGTTGCGCGACCGCCTGCTGCTGCTGAGCGAGAACGAACTGCTGGTGCTCGGCTCGCCCGGCGTGATGGCGCTCGAGCGCGTGCTGCGCGAAGGCGTGAGCCTGGCGACCTACTGCAGGGATGCGAGCGCCGGCGCGCTGCTCGCCGAGATGCTGCACGCACTCGGCGCCCTGCTGCGGCAGGGCCTGGTGCGGCCGGTGATGCTGCGCGGCGGCGAAGCCTATCTGCTGCCCGATTTCTCCGCATCGCATGCGCCCATGGCGGTCTCGGCGCATGTCGATGCCATCTCGCTGACGGACGCGGTCGGCCGCGGCGCGGCGCTGCGCTGGGGCCAGGCGCTGGCCGAAGAGTTCGACGAGGCAGGCGACAAAGTGGGCGATGAAGCTGGCCTCACGATCGTGTTCTGCGACGACTACCTCGACCCCCGGCTGGGCGCGATCGATGCCCGGCAGCGGTCGAAGGGCAGGCCGTGGCTGCTCGTGAAGCCGGCGGGCGAGCAGGCGATGGTCGGTCCGCTGTTCACGCCGCGACCGGTCGACGCCGAGGGTGACGCAGGCCATGCGCATGAAGCCCCGGCCTGCTGGCATTGCCTTTCGCACCGCTGGCTGCGCAACCGCCCGGCGCGTGCCTGGTGGCGGGCGCGGCATGGCGACCTGGGCAGCGGGCCGCCGGTGCGCGCGGGCGCCAGCCTGGTGGTCGAACGGCTGGACGGGTTGCTCGCCAAGGCGCGGCAGATGGTCGCGCAGCGCGGCGATGCGCAGGCGGTGTGGACGCTCGATCCGCTGGAAAGAAACCCCGTGGTCGCGCGCCCCCAATGTCCGCAGTGCGGAACGCCGGGGCTCATGGCGCTGGTGCAGCACGGGCGCATCGCGCCGGTGCCGGGCGGGCCCGTTGCCAGCGCCGACGGCGGCTGGCGCACCGCGCCGGCCTCGGCCACGGTCGAACGCCTGTCGCGCCACGTCGGCCCGCTGTGCGGCGTGATCGCGCGGGTGAAGCCGCTGAACGCCGAGTCCGAGGACATGCTGACGGTCTACCGCAGCGAGATTTTCAAGACGCCGCCGCCTTTCGGCGACCCCGCGCCGGGGGCCTGGACGCAGGTCTGCCTGGGCAAGGGCATGTCGGCGGCGCAGTCCCGCGCGAGCGCGATGTGCGAGGCGGTCGAGCGCTACTCGGCGTTCTACCAAGGCGACGAAGCCACCGTCATCGCCCCCGCCGCGGACCTGGACGCGCCCTGCATTGCGCCGACCGCGCTGGCGCGCTTCAGCGAGCACCAGAAGTCGCAGTTCGACACCGAGAAGCCGCCGCACGCCGTGGTGTCGACCGACGCCCAGCCGCAGGAGCCCACCTGGTGGGCGCCCGCATGGTCGCTGACAGCCGATGCGCGCCGCTACCTGCCGCTGGCCTTCTGCCACGCCCATGCACCGGCCGAGAGCCAGTACCACGTCACCTGGACGTCGAACGGCTGCGCGGCGGGGAATACCGTCGAGGAAGCCATCCTGCAGGGCTTCCTGGAGCTGGTCGAGCGCGATGCCGCCGCCATCTGGTGGTACGGCCAGGTCCGCCGGCCCGCCATCGACCTGGACGGCATGCCCGTCGCAAGCCGCCTGCGCCTGTCGCGCACATGGGGCCTGCAGTGGGCGCACTGGGTGCTCGACATCACGCACGACTTCGGCATTCCGGTGGTCGTGGCCGTAGGCCGGCACCGGCAGACGGGCGAATGGGCCATCGGCTTCGGCTGCAGCCCCGACCGCATGCTGGCCTGCGAGCGCGCGCTCACCGAAATGAGCCAGCTGATCGCGGCCGGCAAGACCTTCCCGGTGCCGAGCGCCGCCGGCCTGGAGGGGCCGCCGGCCTTCCTCATGCCGATGGAAGAGGGCGGCACCGTGCCGTTGCGTGCGGCGCCCGACCCCGACGCGCCGCGCGACATCGCCGGGGAAATCGCGCGCTGCGTCGGCATCGCCGCCGGCCTCGGCCTGGAGACGATCGTGCTCGACCACTCGCGTCCCGACATCCCGCTGCGCACGGTGAAGGTGGTGGTGCCGGGCCTGTGCCACATCTGGCCGGAGCTGGGCAACCCGCGCCTGTACGCCGTGCCCGTGGCGATGGGGTGGCGCCGCGTTCCCGCGCAGGAGGCCGATCTCAACCCCCAAGCGCTGTACGTCTGAGCGTGCGAGGGACAATAGGAGGTATGGCTCTCTTCAGGAACAAGCGAGACGGTCGGTCCATCGTGCTGCGCCCCGTGCATGCCTTCGGCCGTCGTCCGTCGGCCTGCCAGACCGTGCTCAAGGCGCCCGATGTATCGCAGGTCCATGCGCTGGTCCGCTGGAACAGCATGGCCTGGGAAATCGTCGACCAGAGCCGCAACGGCACCACCCTGAACGGCGAACGCCTGCCGAACGGCCGCTGGACCGCCTTGACCCTGGGCGCCGAAGTGCGCATGGGCCTGGGCGACGAACTGGCCTGGACCGTGCAAGACCTGGCACCGCCCGTCACCTGCCTGTTCTCGGGCCAGGGGCTCGGCGAACCCGTGGTGCTGAACCCGCGCGAAACCCTGCTGCCCGACGCCCAGCAACCCGAAGTGAACGTGTATTTCCACGAGGGGCGCTGGCTGCTCGAGCACATCGACGGCATCGAGCACCTGAGCGACGGCGCCACGGTCAGCACCTCGCGCGGCGCCTGGGAGTTCGTGCTGTGCGACGACCTGGAGTCGACCTCGGAGAACGCCATCGCGCCGGCGGGGCCGAAGGCGGTCGATGTCGCGCTTCACTTCGACGTCAGCCAGGACGAGGAGCACACCAGCCTGAGTCTGCTGGCGGACGGCAAGTCGGTGTCGCTGGGCGAGCGCATCCACCACTACACCCTCGTCACGCTCGCGCGGGTGCGCCAGCAGGACGCGGAACGAGGCGTTCCGCCGCAAAGCCAGGGCTGGATCGGGCTGGAGGACCTGTCGCGCATGCTGGGCGTGGAGCCCTCCTACGTGAACATCCAGATCTTTCGCGCCAAGCACCAGATACTGAATGCGCTGCCGCCCAGTCTGGGGGAGCCGCCGCTGGTCGAGCGGCGGCGCGGCAACGTGCGCCTGGGCGACTACCGCTTCGAGATCCGGGGCGGGGCGCACCGCGTGTAATCGGTTGTAATTCCTTTTATCCCCCGTGCTCCCTAGAGTGACCTCCAGTGCAATGCCGCCGCCACGGCGTGCGTTGCCTGAACCAGTCACTTCTTCAGAGAGCCATGGGCAAGATCTTTTCCGTCACGGTCGACAACCACGCGAGCCATTCGGCTTTTTTCATGGTGTTCCAGAGCGACCCGACGCAGTGGGCGCCCAACGCCCTGTCGCTTGCCTGGTTCGCCAAGTACTCGAACCCTGGCCAGAACTCGCGGACCCGGTTCCAGTGGACGGTCGACACCGGTTTCTCGTGGGCTGAAACGGGCGAACTGCAGCCGGGCGTGCAGTTTGCCGCGGCCGAGACCTACGAGCCGACCGGCGGCAGCAACCGGATTTCGCTGGACTGCGAAAACGGCGTGTACCGCTTCGCCTACCCCAGCTGGGGCGCCGACCCGTCGCGTTTCTACCTTGCCGAAACCGCCAACATCCCGGCCCGTTCGCAGGCCTGTGTCGGCGTGACCATGTCGGGCAGCACCGTGTACGCGGTGCAGGCCCGCCCGAACCAGAACCTGGCCTTCTCGCCGCGCCCCCGGTACTTCATCGCCTACGGCGACTACCAGGAAGGCGACGTGATCGACGTCAGCACGGTCAACAACCCGCTGGAGCTGGCATTCCCGCCCGGCGTGCATGCGCTGACGACCACGCTCCACGCCGACGGCAGCTGGACCCGGCCGATTCCCCTTGCCCGTGCCAATGAGCAGCGCCTGCGCCTGCTCTCAGTTTGAGGAGAGACGAAACATGCTGACCGCCAGCCATACGGCCTCGAGGCCGACACCGGATTTTGCGGAGGACCTTCATGAAAAAAACATCTCATTCTTCAGCGGGCGCAGCCACGGCGGCGATTCGGCGAGCCGGCGTCCGGGAGAGGCGGCAATGATCGGCGCGGACACGCGGCGCGTGCTTCTCGTGCCGGCGGGCGCACAACTCGAAGACCCGCGCGTGACCTGCCTGCCGATGGAAGAGCGCGTCTGGGAAAGCGGCTACACGCTGGTCATCGACGAGGTCAAGCGCGGGCTGCTGCAGGACTTCTGGAAGCACTACTACGGCTCCTCCGCCGAGATGGACGTCTCGGGCGTGCAGCTGATGGAGTTCCGCAAGGACATCATGGCGATCACGCCGGAGTGCGTGGGCCAGCCGGCGGTACTGCGTTTTCTGGTGGAACTGGGGCGCATGTGCGTGCAGGCCTACCGCCAGGAAGGCAGCCTGCGGGTCGTGGCCGCCTAGGCCGGGCCACGCAGCAAGGGCGTTGCGACGCGGAAACCGCGCGCAAGGTGCAAGAGTTTCCAGGAGGAATCGCACTCTTTGTAATGAACCGGGGAAAGCGGCTCGCTCCGCATCCGGGCGTGGCAATGACTCAAAAATAATAAGTTGGAGGGAGTATTCGATGGGTTGCCTGGCACCTCAGAACATGAGGAAGATTTTTCCGAAATGCCCTGGTCCCAGGGACCTGTACAACCCCAACTCGATCACCGCCCAGGCCATGGCGCCGGTCTGCCCGTGGTGCCGCAGAGAAGATCGAAACATGTATTTCGATCCCGTCCGGCTCCAGGCCCGGGCGATGCGGATGGAGTTGAGGATTCCGGTGTCGCAGCGTCCGGAAAACAGGAATCCCGCCCAGGCCTGGTCCATGATGACCCGGTGGTTCCTGGCCTCGCTTTATGTCGACTCGATCGGCAAGCCGCCGAATCCGGATTCGCTCGCTTTCTGCGTGGCCGGCTCCCTGGCACGGCTGGATGCGGCGCCGTTTTCCGACATCGACTGCTTCGTCATTCTGAAAGACCCGTCCACCGCCGTGCGCATGAAGGCGGTCGGGAAGGTGTTCAAGAAGAAACTGATGGCCACGATGTCTCAGGATTCGGCGCTGATGGTCGACCCGGTGGGCATCGACCCGGTCACGCTGTGCGACGGGCCGGCGGAGATCCGGAACCTGATCGTGCAGCGCAACATGGACCAGCTGATCCACCCGCTGCTCAATGCGCAGGTGGCTTTCGGAAATCGCGAGCTCCTCGCCCAACTGTGCGATCTTCTGAAGAAGACGGCCTCGCTGGACCTGAAAACCCAGGGGCTGTCGGACTTGAAGGAGTGCTTCCAGGATTACCGGCCGCTGAAGTTGCCGGGCGCGTCCGGCGGGCGGGTGGGCATCGACCTGAAGAGAGACCTCGCCCGGCCGCTGACGTTCTGCCTGAACGGCCTTGCGAAATACAACGGCATCACCGTGGTGGGCGTGCGTGCACAGGCCCATGAACTCATGACGGCGAAGCTCATTTCGACCGAAGTGCACCTGATGATCATCACCTGCTCCGAGGTGCTCGAAAGAATACGCGTGACCTCGCAACTGGCGCGCCTGGGGCATCACGGAGACACGCTCGGCTACAACAGCGAAGCCGAGGTTCCTTCCGAGCTGATGAAGGTGGTCACCCAGGTCAATTGCCTGCAGCACATGGCGGCCAGGTACCTTGAATGGCTCGACTCCAAGACGCCGGTCATCTTCGGCAACCAGAGCCCCTTCCTGAGCAAGTCTCCCGCGGCCTACTACGCGAGGTAGCGGCCGGGAGAGCCGTTCATCGAATCGATCAGGCCTGGGCCGCCTGCAGTTGCGCGCCCATCTTCTGGTGGATCAGGTTCACCGCCTTCAGCGGGCGCAGCATCACCTTGAATTCGGTGATCCGGCCGACGTCGTTCCACTTGATCATGTCCACGCCATTGATCTGGATGCCGTCCAGCTCGAGCGAGAACTCCAGCACCGCATCGTTCGCGGACTTGAGTTCGCGCACATAGCGGAAGCTCTCGTTGAAGAACACCTGGAACGCCGCCGCCAGGTATTTTTGCGTGATGGCCTTGCCCACCTGGGGCTTGTGCACCACCGGCGAATGAAACACGGCTTCGTCGTCGAGCAGGGCATCGAGCCCGGCCACGTCGCGTTCCTTGACGAGCCGGTGCCAGGTGGCGAGTGTGTCGATCGGCATGGGTCTCCTGGGGCTGTTGTGGTTGGTGTCCGCCATTTGACGCACGCATGCGCCGCATGGCAAGACGTCACGCGCGCCTAGGCGACTCGTCGTCAGGCCAGCCGGTCGAGCAGGCTGTACCAGGCCACGCCGCCCGCCACGTAGAAGCGCTGCAGGCCGTGTAGCGGAATCGGCCGGATCGGCGTCACCGGGTACGGAAAATCCGCGCCCGCATCGACGAGCCGCGCCGCCAGGTGCTTGCCCATGCTCGTGGCCAGCGCAATGCCCCGCCCGTTGTAGCCCAGCGCGATCGTCACGCCCGGCGCCGGGTTGTGCACGTGCGGCATGAAGTCGCGCGTGACCGCGATGCGGCCGGCCCAGCGGTACTCGTAGCGCAGCGGCCCCAGCTGCGGAAAAAGCAGCTCGAGCGATCGCTCCAGGTGCGAGAAGTCCGAAGGCCCGGACGGATCGGCGAAGTGCCCGCGGCCCCCCATCAGCAGCCGGCCCTGCGCGTCCTTGCGGAAGTAGAGCAGCAGGCGCTGCGAGGTCGAGGCGGTTTCCCCGAGCGGCAGGATGGCATCGGCCGCCGCGCCCTTCAGCGGCTCGGTGGCGACGATGAAGCTGTTCGCGGCGAGTACCGTGCGCTGCAGCCGCGGCCACAGCGTGCCCGTGTAGCCGTTGGTCGCAATGACGACCTGCTCGGCCGTCACGCTGGCGCCGGTCGAGGTGCTCGCGTGCCAGTGCGTGCCCCGCCGCTCCAGCGCCGTGACCTCGGTGTCGCCATACACCGAGGCACCGAAACCCTGTGCGGCGCGCACCAGGCCGCGTGTGTAGGCCAGTGGCTGGATGCCGCCTGCGCGGCCGTCGAGCCAGCCGCCCGCGAAGGCCTCGGTGCCCAGCCGCGCGGCCACCGCCGCGCGGTCGAGCATCTGCGTCTGCACGCCGCGCCGGGCCCACTGCGCGGCGCGCGCATGCAGGCTTGCCACGTCCTTGGGCGCGTAGGCGACCTGGAGCCAGCCGTTGCGCACCGGCTGGCAGTCGATGCCGTGGCGCGCGATCAGCTCGAACACCAGGTCGGCCGAGCGCGAGACCGCGTCGATCAGCGGCGCGGCGCGCGCGCAGCCGTAGAGCCTGATGAGCTCGTCGGGGTCGTGCTTGAGCGTGGGATTCACCTGCCCGCCGTTGCGTCCCGACGCGCCCCAGCCGGGTTCATGCGCCTCGAGCACGCAGACCCGCACGCCGGCTTCGGCCAGGTGCAGCGCGGCCGAAAGCCCGGTGAAGCCGCCCCCCACGATCAACACATCGGCCTTGCGCGACTCGGTCAGCGGCGGCGTCGCGGGCGCGGGCGGCGCGGTGGCGGCCCAGAGCGACGGCGGCATGGCAAGACCGCTCATGCGCGCGCCTCCGTGGCATTGCCAGCGGCGCCCGAGGGATGCAGCACGCGCCGCAGGAAGTCTTGCGTGCGCGCCTGGCGCGGGGATCCCAGCACCTGCGCGGAAGGGCCCTCCTCGACGATGCTGCCGCTGTGCAGGAAGCACACGCGGTCGGCCACCTCGCGCGCGAAGCCCATCTCGTGCGTGACCACGATCATCGTCATGCCCTCGTCGGCCAGCGCGCGCATCACGCCGAGCACGTCGCCGACCAGTTCGGGGTCGAGCGCCGAGGTGGGCTCGTCGAACAGCATGGCCTCGGGCTTCATGGCCAGCGCGCGGGCAATGGCCACGCGCTGCTGCTGGCCGCCCGAGAGCTGCGCCGGCCAGGCCTGTGCCTTCTCGGCCAGCCCCACCTTGGCCAGCAACGCCAGCGCTTCTTCGCGCGCCTGCGCCGCGCTCTGGCGCAACACGTGCACCGGGCCTTCCATCACGTTCTCCAGCACGGTGCGGTGCGGGAACAGGTTGAAGCGCTGGAACACCATGCCCATGCGGCTGCGCAGCCGGTGGATGCCGGGCGCGTTGCGGTCCACCCGCTCGCCGAAGGCGCGCACTTCTCCGCCCTCGTACGATTCCAGGCCATTGATGCAGCGAAGCACGGTCGACTTGCCCGAGCCCGAGGGACCGATCAGGCACACCACCTCGCCCTTGTCCACGCGCAGGCTCACGCCTTGCAGCACGCGGTGCGCGCCGAAGCGCTTTTCCAGTCCTTCGACGTGGATCATGGTTGCTTTCTCCCGGCGGCGAAGCGCTTCTCGAGCCGCCGCAGGCCATACACCAGCGGCAGGCTCATGAGCAGGTAGAGCAGGGCGACCAGCGTGTAGACCGTCATGTTCTGGAAGGTCGACGAGGCGATGAGCTGGCCGGCGCGCGTCATTTCGGCCACCGTGATGGTCGAGACCAGCGAGGAGTCCTTCAGCATCATCACCAGCGTGTTGCCATAGGGCGGCAGCGCGATGCGAAAGGCCTGAGGCAATATCACCCGCCGCATGATCAGCGCCGAGCGCATGCCCATGGCCTGCGCGGCTTCGCGCTGGCCCGGGTCGACCGCCTCGATGCCGGCGCGGAAGTTCTCCGCCTGATAGGCCGAGTAGGCGATGCCCAGGCCGATCACACCGGCCTGGAAGGCCGTGAGCTGCACGCCGAACTCGGGCAGCACGAAGTAGATGTAGAAGAGCTGCACGATGATCGGCAGCCCGCGGATCACGTTGACGATCACCGAGCCGGCCCACGAGAGCGCGCGCACCGGCGACAGCTTCATCAGCGCGAGCGCAAGGCCGAGCGCGCTGCTCAGCAGGAAAGCCAGCACCGTGACCTGCACGGTGACCACGGCGCCCTGCAGCAGGATCGGCAGGAAGTCCTGCGCGTTCTGGAAAAAGGTGGCAGCAGCCATGGGTCAGCGCGCTCAGATGCCCCACTTCTGCACGATCCTGGCGAGGGTGCCTTCGGCCTTGACCGCCGCGATCGCCTTGTTGAGGCGAGCCAGCGTCTCGGTGTCGCCCTTGCGCACCACCAGGCACACGTCGCCCACGTTCACCGGCTTGTAGCTGTCGACCAACCGCACGCCCGGAAAGGTGTTCTGGCGGATCTGGTAGGCCATGATGGGTTGGTCGCCCAGCCCGGCCTTGATGCGCCCGAGCGACAGGTCGCGCGTGAGGTCGGCCACCGAGTCGTAGCTGCGCACCTCCTTGAAGATGCCTTTCTTGTTGAGCATGTCGAGAAAGACGGTGCCGACCTGCGCGCCGACCACCTCGCCCTTGAGTTCGTCGAGCGAGACGTACGCGCGGGTGTCGTCGCTCTTCACCAGCAGGCCTTCGCCGTACGAATACACCGGGTCGCTGAAATCGACCACCTCCTGGCGCGCCGGCGTCTTCAGCATGGCGGCCGAGACGATGTCGATCTTGCGAGCCGTGAGCGAGGGAATGAGCGCGGAGAACACCGTCTGCTGCACGTTGACGTTGAAGCCGCCGGCCTTGCCCACGGCGGTGACGGTGTCGACCATCATTCCCTGGATGCTGTTGGTCTTCACGTCCAGGAAGGTGAAGGGCACGCCGGTGGCGGTGGCGCCCACGTTGTAGGTCGGCGCGGCGCCCTGTGCCACGGCCAGCGAGGCGCCGCCGGCGATGCAGAGACCCAGGGCCAGGCGTTGAAGGCGGCGAACGATGCGATTCATGGAAGCACTCCTCGAAGGACAGAAGTTGAAAAGTGGAAGGTGGAAGGGGAAAAAGGGCGGGTGCTTCCCGCGTTGCAACATGCGTGCCAATGGTCGATTCATTTGAATCTTTAATCAATAAATGAAAACCACTAGTCGATCTTAAAGTATCGATATTCGATATTTGAGTCGCATGTCGCTATACTCCGACGCCATGGACGCCACACCCGACACCGCCCCCGAAGACAGCCAGAGCCTGCTTTTCAACCAGTCGCTGGAAAAGGGCCTGGCCGTGCTGCGCGCCTTCAGCGCCCGGCGCCGCACCATGACGCTGGCGGATGTGGCCGCGGCCACCGACATCACCAAGAGCTCCGCGCAGCGCATGGTCTTCACGCTCGAGAAGCTGGGCTACGTGCGCAAGCACGCGAAGACGCGGCGCTACCAGCTCACGCCGCGCGTGATGGAGATCGGCTTCAACTACCTCGCGGCCAATTCGCTGATCGACGTGGCCAACCCCTTCCTGTCGGAGCTGACCAAGGTGACGACGGAAACCTCCTGCCTCACCGAGCCGGACGGGCTCGACATGGTCTACGTGGCGCGCTTCGTCAGCGCGC
Source organism: Variovorax paradoxus (assembly GCF_022009635.1). Classification (NCBI taxonomy): domain Bacteria; kingdom Pseudomonadati; phylum Pseudomonadota; class Betaproteobacteria; order Burkholderiales; family Comamonadaceae; genus Variovorax; species Variovorax paradoxus. The sequence goes on along the minus strand of NZ_CP091716.1, from coordinate 7,389,017 downwards.
AGTTCGTGCCGGTGCACATGCCCATCGGCAGCCGCATCCCGATGTATTGCACGGCCTCGGGGCGCGCCTTCCTGAGCGCCTTGCCGGAAGAAGAAGCGCGCGCGCTCATCGAGGCCTCCGACCGCACGGCCCACACCATGCACACGCTGACCGACGTCGACGGCATCCTCGATGCGTTGCGGCAGGCGCGGCTGCAGGGCTTTGCCACCAATGCCGAGGAACTGTTCCTGGGCGACATGACGATCGCCGCGCCCGTGCTGGGCAGCCAGGGACGGCCGGTCGCGTCGGTGCACGTGGTGGCGCCCACCAGCCGCTGGACCATCGACGAAGCGGTGCGCAAGCTGGCGCCCACGCTGCTGCTGTGCGCACGCTCGCTGACGAGTTCCGCACGCAGCATCGACTGACGCCCATACGGTTTCGGGCATCGGCCCGGCGGCGGCTGGCTTTATGCTTTGCAGGATCACAACGCAGCAGCAGTTCCCCACCATGACCGATTTCCGCCCCACCTACGACCAGAACTTCGACCGCATCGGCACCGACCGCCTGCCCGAGCTGCTGCGCGCCATGCCCAAGGCCGAGCTGCACATGCACATCGAAGGCTCGCTCGAACCCGAGCTGATCTTCGCGCTGGCCCAGCGCAACGGCGTGTCCATTCCCTACGCCAGCGTGGAAGAGCTGCGCCGCGCCTACGCCTTCACCAACCTGCAGAGTTTCCTGGACATCTACTACGCCGGCGCCAGCGTGCTGCTGAAGGAGCAGGACTTCTACGACATGGCCTGGGCCTACCTGGAGCGCGCCGCGGCCGACAACGTGGTGCACACCGAGATGTTCTTCGACCCGCAGACGCACACCGCGCGCGGCGTGCCGATGGAAACGGTGGTCAACGGCCTGCACCGGGCCTGCGCCGACGCGTTGCCCAAGCTGGGCGTGAGCGCGCTGCTCATCATGTGCTTCCTGCGCCACCTGAGCGAGGAAGAAGCCTTCCAGACGCTGGAGCAGGCGCTGCCGTATCGCGACAAGTTCATCGGCGTGGGCCTGGATTCGAGCGAAGTGGGCCATCCGCCCGAGAAGTTCGCGCGCGTGTTCGCACGCTGCCGCGAACTGGGCCTGCACCTCGTCGCGCATGCCGGCGAAGAGGGTCCGCCGGCCTACGTGCAGAGCGCGCTCGACGTGCTGAAGGTGGAGCGGGTCGATCACGGCGTGCAGAGCGCCAAGGACCCGGCGCTGATGAAGCGGCTCGCACAAGACCGCATTCCCTTGACCGTGTGCCCGCTGTCGAACCTCAAGCTCTGCGTGTTCCCCGACCTCGCGCAGCACAACCTGGGCACGCTGCTCGACGCCGGCCTCGTGGCCACCGTCAACTCCGACGACCCGGCCTACTTCGGCGGCTACATGAACCAGAACTTCACGCAGACCTTCGAGGCCACGGGGCTCGGCGTGCGCCACGCCTGGCAGCTCGCGGCCAACAGCTTCGAGGGCAGCTTCATCGACGAGGCCGCCAAGCGCGCTTATGTCGACCGGCTGAACGCGGTCTTCGCCGCGTTCTGATCTGTCGCCGCCGCGGCAACGGGCCGCGGCACCAGGAGCGGCATCGCCACCAGTGCGCAGGCGCTGGCCGCCAGCCACACCAGCGGCCAGCCCTGCAGCGCCATCAGGTGCGGAATGGAAAAGGGCGTGACGAAGCACACCAGGAACACGCTGGTGTTGGCCATGCCCAGCGCCGTGCCCGCGCGTGCCGCGCCGGCCAGCGTGGCGAGCTCCGTGTAGGCCACCCCGTGCCAGGCCGACACGCACACGCCGCTCGCACCCAGCAGCACGATCAGCGCGATGCGCAGCGCCGATGAGTCCGCAGCGTGCGCGCCGCCCAGCAGCACCAGCAGCGCGAGCCCGGCGAACAGCAGCACGCTCAGGCCGCTGCAGGCGCGCAGGTAGGCCGGGCGGTTGCGGCGGCGATCGGTCCAGCGGCCGCTCCACACGCGCATCACCATCGCGCCGACCTGCACGAACACCATGGTGGCGGTGATCGCCGCGAAGCCCGCATGGCCGAAGTCGTGCAGGAACACCGTGCCGAAGGACAGCACCGCGAACTGCGGCGCGCAAAGGATGCCGATGCCCGCCACGATGCGCCACACGCGCGCGTCGCGCAGCGGGCCGCTTCGGGGCGCGGCCGCTTCCGTGGCGGCAGCAGCCTTGCCGCGCGGTGCGATGGGTGGCTCGTGCACCCAGGCCCAGCTCATCGCGGCGCTGAGCGCGCACAGCAGCGCCAGCAGGCCGTACAGCGCGGCGAAACCGAAATGCAGCGTCACGACAGGCAGCACCAGCGCACCGATGCCGCCGCCCAGCGGCACGGCGGTCTGCCGGATGCTCATGGCGAGACCGCGCTCGCTGGCGTCGAACCACGTCATCACCGCCCGTCCGCTGGCGCCGTTCACGCTGCCGCCCAGCAGGCCGACCAGCAGCAGCCCGGCGCCGAGCCAGCCCAGGCCGGGCACGTGGCCCGCGGCCGGCGCGGCCCACAGCGCCATCGCCACCAGCGCGAGGGCGGTGCTGCCCAGGCCCGTGAGCAGCACCGGACGGTCGCCCCAGCGGTCGGTCAGCAGGCCCCAGGGCAGTTCGCTCACGGCGATGCCCAGCCCCATGAGGCCGAGCACCAGCCCGAGGTTGGCGTTGTCGAGCCGGTAGCCGGTGCGCATTAGCACCGCGGTCATCGGGATGCCGCTGAAGGCGACCGAGAAAGCCGCGTTGGCGGCCACGCCGGCGGCCAGCACTTTCCAGCGATGGCGCGGCCCGAAGGCAGGGGAGGAGAGGGTAGTGGGGCTCATGTTGCGGTGCAGTGTCCGCCGTTGCAAAGGTTTTGAAAATCAGAAAATAATCGGCCAATCGTTCCAAAAACCAGGACGATTGAAGCCGCAGGAAAAAGGAAGACCCATGGCCCAGGTGATGTTCGATCTCGACGTGCTGCGCAGCTTTTCCACCGGCATCGCGCTCGGCAGCTATGCGCGCGCGGCCGAGAAGCTGGGGCGCTCGACCTCCGCCGTGAGCGCGCAACTCAAGAAGCTGGAGGCGCAGGCCGGCACCGTGCTGTTCCGCAAGGCGGGGCGCGGGCTGGAGCTCACCGATGCCGGCGAGACGCTGCTGGCCTATGCCCACCGCATGCTCGAACTCAACGACGAGGCCAGCGCCGCCATGCGCGGCGTCGACCTGCAGGGCGCGGTGCGGCTGGGCCTGCAGGAAGACTTCGGCGAGACGCTGCTGCCCGCCGTGCTGGGTCGCTTCGCGCGGGCGCATCCCAAGGTGCGCATCGAGGCCTGCGTGGCACGCAGCGCCGATCTGCGCGAGCGGCTCGAACTCGGCCAGCTCGACTTGGCGCTGGCGTGGGACGCGGGCGACCAGCCTCTGTCGCCCTATGCCGAGCGCGTCGCGCGGCTGCCGCTGCTGTGGATCGGCCCCAAGTCGCCCGACAGGATCGACGCCGCCTGGTGGACCGAGCGCGAGCGCCGCGGCCCGGGCGTGCGCAAGAGCCGTGAGCCGCTGCCGCTGATCATGCTCGATGCGCCGTGCCCGCTGCGCGAGATCGTCATCGCCGCGCTCGACCGCGCCGGCGTGCCGTGGCGCCGCTCCTTCGCCAGCGCCAGCCTGTCGGCGCTGTGGGCGGCCGCCTCGGCTGGGCTGGGCCTGACGGTGCGCACCCCGTTCGGGCTGCCATCGCATGTGCGCACCATCGACCGCTCGCTGCTGTCGCTGCCGGCGCTGCCGCAGATATCGCTGGTGCTCTATCGCGCGCAGGCCCGGGCCGAAGCCCCGGCGAGCAGGCTGGCCAGCCTGCTGCTGGAGGCGGTGCGCCAGCATGTGCAGACCGAAGCGCCGGCTGCCGCACACTGAAGGAATGCTGAAGGCGGGTGGGCACAATCCCTTGCCTGGCTGCCGTGGCAATGCGTGAGAATCCGCCGCTGGAGACAAAAACAAAAGTGATACGGCATGGCCTCGCAGAATTTCTTGCACCTGTGGGATGACAGGTTCCTCTACATCACGCCCGCCATCCAGTCGGGACTCACGGCCCGCTCTTCGGCCACGCTGCTGGCGTCGGTCAGCGGCCATCCTTTCACGCTGGAAGCGGTAGACGGCACGCGCGCGCAATGCACCGCCGCGCTGGTGGCGCCGCACGTGTCGCGCCGGCTCGACGTCGACGGCTGCGGGCTGCTCTCGCTCAACCTCGACCCCGCGTCCAGCGCCTACCGCATGCTCGCCAAGCGCATGGGCGGCCACGGCATCCTGCCCATCGATGCCCGCCGCTTCGGCCGGCTGCGCGACGACTTCGACCCCGCCCAGCGCGGCGAACTCTGCAACGACAGGCTGCAGGCGCTCAGCGTGAAGCTGATCGAGGCCATCACCGAGGCTCCCGAGATCGAAGCGACCACCGACCGCCGCATCGAACGCGTGCTGCAGGCCATCCGCGCGCATGCGGGGCAGATTCAGCTGCGCGAGCTGTCGGCCGTGGCCTGCCTGTCGCCCGACCGCCTCACGCACCTGTTTGCCGAGCAGGTGGGCGTGTCGGTCAAGCGCTATGCGCTGTGGACCAAGGTGCGGCGCACGGTGCAGCAGTTCACCGCGCACCGGCCATTGACCGACGTGGCGCTGGTCAGCGGCTTCACGGATGCGGCGCACATGAGCCGAACCTTCCAGCGCTACTTCGGGCTGCCGCCGTCGTTCCTTGCGAGCCAGGTGAACGTGACGGCGGATGAGCTGGCGTCGCACGCCTGGGGGCATTAGCGGGCGCATCGCCCGCGTGCGACGCAGCCCCGCTCAGCGCCGCTTGGGCATCAACGTCGGCGCCCCGCAGCGCAGCAGTTCGCCGCGGCCCGCCTGCGGGTGAAACGCACCGTCCCACACCACCTCGCCGCGGCTGAGCGTGACGGCGGGCCAGGCTTTGAGGCGCATGCCTTCGTAGGGCGTGTAGTCGACCTCGTGGTGCAGCAGCTCGTTCTTCAGCACGAAGTCGCGCTCGTCCCAGATCACCAGGTCGGCGTCGGCGCCCACTGCGATGGTGCCTTTGCGCGGATGCAGGCCGTAGGCCTTGGCCGGGCCGGTGGCGGTGAGTTCGACAAAGCGGTTGGCGGTCATCCGGCCCGCGAGCACGCCTTCGGACCACAGCAGCGGCATGCGGGTCTCGATGCCGGGGATGCCGTTGGGGATGTGGCGGAACGCGACCTCCTCGCCGCCGGGCTTCTTGCCCTCGGGCGCGTCGTACTTGAAGGGGGCATGGTCGGACGAGAACACGGTGAAAAGGCCGTCGTTGAGTCCGTCCCATATCACCTGCTGGTTGGCCTTGTCGCGCGGCGGCGGGCTGCATACGCACTTCGCGCCCTTGTAGCTGTCGTCGATGCCCAGGTCTTCGGCGGTGAGAAACAGGTACTGCGGGCAGGTCTCGGCGAACACGCTCAGGCCGTGCGCGCGCGCCCATCGGATCTGCTCGACCGCTTCGCGGCCCGACACGTGGACGATCAGGATCGGCACGTCGACCAGCTCGGCCAGCGCGATCGCACGGTGCGTGGCCTCGCGCTCGACCAGCATCGGCCGCGCATGCGCATGAAAGCGCGGCGCGGTGCGGCCGGCCGCTTCCAGGCGCCGGGTGAGCCACTCGATGCAGTCGGCGTTCTCCGCGTGCAGCATGGCCATGGCATCGTGTTCCCGCGCCACGGCCAGCACGTCCAGGATCTGCCCGTCGTCGAGCTTCATGTCGTCGTAGGTCATGTAGATCTTGAAAGACGTGAAGCCTTCCTTGATCAGCGCCGGCAGCTCTTCCTTCAGCACCGTCGGCGTCGGGTCGCTCACGATCAGGTGGAAGGCGTAGTCGACGTGGGCCTTGCCGGCCGCGCGGGCACGGTAGTCTTCGACCGCGGCGCGCAGTGACTGGCCCTTGTGCTGCGCCGCGAAGGGAATCACGGTGGTGGTGCCGCCGCAGGCCGCGGAGCGCGTGCCGGTGTGGAAGTCGTCGGCATTGCGCGTGGGCGGCGGCATCGGCTGGTCGAGATGGCAATGGGCATCGACGCCGCCGGGCGTCACGCTGCGGCCGGCGGCATCGATCTCGCGCGCGGCGGAGCCCAGCTTCCTGCCGAGCTGGATGATGCGGCCGTCGCTGATGCCGATGTCGCAGTCGAAGGTGTCCGATGCGGTAACGACGCGCGCGTTGCGCACGACAAGGTCGAAATCAGAAGTTGGCGTGGACATGATGGTTCGGTCGATTCCGGTTCAGGCGGCGGCGCGCCCGGCTGCGTAGCCCCTGCCGTAGTGGCGTTCGAGGCGCACCTGCACGCGGTCCCACAGCGTGGTCAGCACCAGGTAGAAGCAGGCCGCCACGCAATAGAGCTCCAGCACTTCGAACTTCTCCTGCATGAGCACCTGTGCACGGCGCATCAGCTCTTCCATGGAGATGACCGAAGCCAGCGAGGTGGCCTTGAGCAGCCCGTTCACCGAGTTGCCCAGCGGCGGAATGATCACGCGCAGCACCTGCGGCAAGGTGACCAGCCGCAAGGTGGCGAAGCGCGAAAGGCTCAATGCCTTGGCCGCTTCGACCTGCCCCTTGGCAATGGCCGAGAAGCCGCCGCGAATGGTCTCGGAAAGGTATGCCGCTTCGTTCAGGCTCAGCGCCAGCACCGCGGAGGTCAGCACATCGAAGCGCAGGCCCAGTTGCGGCAGGCCGGTGTAGATGATGACGATCTGCACCAGCAGCGGTGTGCCGCGAAACACCCAGATGTAGAAGCGCGCCGGCGCCGACAGGAATCGATGCGAAGACATGCTGCCCAGCGCCAGGGGCAGCGCCAGGGCCAGACCGATCGCGATGGTTGCGATGGTCAGTCCGATCGTGATTCCCACGCCCCCGAGGAGGAACGGGTTGACGAAGTAGGACAGGAAGGCATCGAAATTGAACACGGCCGCAACCTCTTCGACTGGCTTACTTGGGCGCCGGGCCGGGGCCGCGGATCGCGAACTTGGTGGTGTCCTTCAGGCGCGTCATGCGGAACTTGTCGAACAGCTTGTCGTAGGTGCCGTCGGCCTTCAGGTCGGTCAGGGCCTGCGCCACGGCTTCTGCCACCGCGCGGTCGCGGAACGACAGCGTGATGTCGGTGCCATAGAGGCCGCTCGCACGGATCTTGACGATGCCGCGTTCCTCGAAGGCGATGGCGGTCTCGTCGATGTTGATGCCCGCTTCGAGCTGGCCGGCGCGCAGCGCGGCCGTGGTTTCGGAGGCCGTCGCAAAGGTGCGGAAGTCGATCGGCGCCATGCCCTTGGCGACCATGGCCGCATTCGATTCGCGCGACTTGCGCTCGGCGTAGGTGCCGGTCTCGATGCCGACGACATGGCCCGACAGGTCTTCGAACTTGTTCACCACCAGCTTGCTGTTGGGCACCGTGTAGATGCTCATCGACTGCTGGCCGTAGGGCACCTGGAACATGAGCTTGGAGCGCTCCTCGGTCCAGAAGAGGCCGGTGTTGATCACGTCGAAGCGGCCGGCCTGCAGCGCGGGCACCATCGGCGGCATGTCCATGCGCACGAACACGGGTTCCAGGCACAGGTGCTTCGCGACCGCGCGGCCGAGTTCGATGTTGAGTCCTTGAAGCTCACCCTTGCTGTCGACGAACTGCTGCGGCGGCAGCGTCGGGTTGGTGGACATCTGCAGCTTGCCGGGCGCCGTGAGGTGTTCGGCGGAGACCTTGGGCGTGCAGGTCTGGGCGAGGACCGAGCCGCTCAGCGCGAGGCCGATGAAGAAACCCAGGGACAGTTTGATCATGTGCATGAGATGCTTTCGTTGAAGACAGGAAGAGTGAAAGAGAAGAACTCGGGGGGCAATCGGAATCAGGCCGCCGCGGCCACCGGTCGACATGCGACCAGCGCCACGTGCACGGCCTCGATCACGGGTTCCGCGCGCTGGTTGAAGAGCTGCAAGCTCTCTGTCACCACACCGCGGCCGCCACGCGCCGAAAGACGTTTGTCGGTGAAGCGGAACACCACGTGCACCGCATCGCCTGCCACCACAGGTCGCAAGAACCGGACCTGATCCCATCCGAGCGAAGCGATGGAACTGTTCTCGTAGATCTTCAGTGCGGTCTTCAGTCCTTCCATCAGAGAAAGGCCGAACAAGCCATGCGCGATGACACCCGGAAAGCCGCGCGATTGCGCATAGTCCGCATCGGTGTGCAGTGGATGGTGGTCATGCGTGAGCTCGCAGAAGCGGCCGATGTCCTGTGCGCTCACCACGTGGCTCTCGCTGCGCAGTTCGGCGCCTATCACCACGTCTTCGAAGTACACGTCTTGCGTCGATGCGTTCATGCCTTCTCTCCTTTCGTTGCGCCACCTGCATGGCGCGGTGCCTTCGCGATGAACTCGTCGTGCACGCCCATGGGGCCGCTGCGGAAGATGCGCGCATCCATGGTGCGCAACTGATCGCCGATGCGCACCACGAAACCGATCTTGTCGAGCACGTCTTCCTGCAGCCGCACGCCGGGCGCGATCTCGGTGAGCACGAGACCGTCGGCCTCGAGTTCGAACACCGCGCGATCGGTCACGAAGCTCACTTGCTGGCCGCGCTCGCGCGCGAGCCGTCCCGAGAAGCTGATCTGGTCGACGGCCGGCACGAACTTGCGGAACGCACCGTCGCGGCGGATGTCGAGCTTGCCCTCGGTCACGCCGATGTCGAAGTCACCGCCGGTGAGCGAGCCGTTGAACACCAGGCGCCGCGTGTTCTGCGTGATGTTGATGAAGCCGCCCGCGCCGTCGTAGCGCTTGCCGAAGCGCGTGACGTTGACGTTGCCCTGCGGGTCCACCTGCGCGAACGACAGGAACGCGCAGCTCAGGCCGCCGCCGTCGTAGAAGTCGAACTGGTACGACTGGTCGAGGATCACGCGCGGGTTGACCGAGGTGCCGAACTCGCGCGCGTGGCCGGGCACGCCGCCCACCACGCCCGACTCGACCGTGAGGGTGATGAGGTCCGCGATGCCTTCTTCCGAGGCCACGTTGGGAATCATCGCGGAGATGCCCACGCCGAGGTTCACCACGTCGCGCGGGCGCAGCTCGAAGGCCGCGCGTCTTGCCACCACGCGGCGCACGTCGAGCGGGTCGGGCGCGATGCTCGAAGCCGGCACCACGATCTCGCCGCAGCGCGCGGGGTCGTAGCGCGTGGTGTAGGTCTGCAGCTGCTCGGGCTCGACCACGAAGTGATCAATGAGGAAGCCGGGGATCTTCACCATGTGCGGATGCAGCGTGCCGCGCTTGACGATGCGCTTGACCTGGCAGATGACGATGCCGCCGGCGTTGTGCACCGCCTGCGCCATCGAGAGGTCTTCGCGCGCGGTGGCCTCGTGCTCCATGCTCACGTAGCCGTCTTCGTCGGCCGAGGTGCCGCGGATCAGCGCGACCTTCGGCACGCCGGGCGCGCGGTAGAACAGCCAGTCGCGGCCGGCCACGTGCACCAGCTCGACCAGTTCCTCGGTGGTGCGTGCGTTCATGCGCCCGCCGTCCTGGCGCGGGTCCATGTAGGTTTCCAGGCCCACGTGCGTGAGCACGCCGGGCTGGCGGCCCGCCATCGCGCGGCACAGGTGCGTCATGACGCCCTGCGGGAAGTTGTAGGCCTCCACGTCCTGCGCCAGGATCATCTTCATGAAGGGCAGCTGCATGCCGAAGTTGCCGCCGATCACGCGGCGCACGAGCCCGGGGTGCGCGAAATGGCACATGCCTTTTTCCGTGAGCGCGCCCACGCCGGTGACGTGGAACAGCGTGAGGTCGTGCGGGCCGTTGCCGGCGGTGAAGCGCCGCTCGATGGCCTCGAACACGGCCTCGGGCACGCCCGAGCCACCGTTGCCGCCGGCCAGCACCATGTCGCCATCGCGCAGCAGCGCGGCGGCGGCGTCGGGGGTGATGCAATCGATCATGATGGCTGCGTCCTCAGGCCAGTTCTTTCTCGACCTGGCGCGAGATGATCAGGCGCTGGATCTGGTTGGTGCCTTCGTAGATCTGTGCCAGGCGCACGTCGCGGAAGATGCGCTCGATGCGGTAGTCGCGCGAGTAGCCGTTGCCGCCGTGGATCTGCAGTGCGTTCGACACGTGGCGCATGGCCATGTCGGTGGTGAAGAGCTTGGCCTGCGCGCCTTCCTTGGCAATGGAGCGGCCCGCGTCCTGCAGGCGTGCGCCGTGGTGGATGAGCAGGCGCGCGGCGGCGATGTCGGTGGACATGTCGGCCACCATGAACTGGATGGCCTGGAAGTTCATGATCGGCTGGCCGAACTGCTTGCGCGTGGTGGCGTAGGCCACCGCGTCTTCCATCGCGGCCTGCGCCATGCCCAGCGCCATCGACGACATCAGCAGGCGGCTGAAGTTGAAGTTGCCCATGGCCGTCTTGAAGGCTTCGTTCTCGGCGCCGATGAGAGCCGTGCGCGGCACGTGCACGTCCTGCAGCACGATCTGGCAGTCCTCCAGGCCGTGCATGCCGAGCAGCTCTTCGTTCTTGCCGCGGCTCACGCCGGCCTGGTGCGCATCGACCATGAAGCAGCTGATCGACTTGTGGCCGGCTTCCTTGCCGGTGCGGGCGAATACCATGATGCGGTCGGCCACGCCGCCGAGCGTGACCCAGGCCTTGGTGCCGTTGAGCACCCAGCCGTCGTCCACGGCGCGCGCGGTGGTGGTGATGCTGGCCACGTCGGAGCCGTAGTCGGGCTCGGACATGGCGGTGGCCATGACGATGGAGCCGTCGAGGATGCCGGGGATGAGCGCCTTCTGGCTTTCGTTGCCGTGGTGGTGCAGGAAGAGCGCTGCCTCGACCGGGATCGCGAAGGCGTTGCCGATGGCGCCCGAGCAGCGCGCCAGTTCTTCCATCACGAGGCAGGTGCTCACGGTGTCGAAGCCGGAGCCGCCGGCCGCCTCGGGCAGGCTCACGCCGAACAGGCCGAGTTCGGCCATGCCGCGGTAGAGCACGCGGTCGAACTTGTCTTCGCGGTCGATGGCGGCGGCGCGCGGCAGCACTTCGCCCTCTGCGAAACGGCGCGCGGTGTCGCGCAGCGAGATCTGGTCTTCGGTGAGGAAATGGGTCATGGTGTCGAGGGAGTGATCGGAGAAGGGCGGCTGGGCTTACGTGGCGGGCTGGTCTTCGTCGCTGGCCATGTGGCCGTCGTGCGCGACCTCGTCGCGGTCGCGGTCGAGGAAATAGATGGCCACGTTGTGGCTCGACGTGGCGAAGCACTCGGCCAGCGGCTGCGTGATGGCGGCGGCGAGCGCACGGCGCTCGGCAATCGTGCGGCGGTAGGCGTGCACCTTCACGAACACGCGCTGGCCTTCGCCGCCGCCGTCGTGGCCCAGGTGGCCTTCGTGCGCATAGTTGGCGGCTTCGACCGGCAGGAAGTACAGCGTCACCGTGGACGGCGACACCGCGAAGGATTCGACGACGCCGTCGGTCAGTGCGCGGCTGGCGGTGCGCTTGTTGCTGTCGGATGCGCGCGGCGCGAGGATCTCGAGATAGGGCATGGCGTCAGCTTTCTTGCACCGCGCGGCAGGAGGCGCGCTGGATCAGGCGCGAGCCCACCCGGTATTCGCGCCCGCTGTTGGCCACGCCGCCCAGGCGCTGCACGAGCCGGTCGACCGCGAGGTTGGCCATTTCCGTCGCGCCGCTGTCGACCACGCTGATGGCGGGTCGCTGCCATTCGAACCAGGGCGAGTCTTCGTAGAAAAGAAGCGACAGGTCGTCGGGAATCAGCAGACCGCGCTCGGACACCACCCGCAGCACGCCGACCGACGATTCGTGGTTGGCCACGAAGATCGCCGTGGGCGGCGCGGGCATCGACAGCAGCGCATTGGCGGCGACGACGCCGGTCTCCGGCGCATAGCGACCGGTCTGGATCAGCGCCGGGTCCACGGGCAGGCCCGCTTCCTGCATGGCCCGCTTGTAGCCCGCCAGACGTTCCTTGCCGGAGGTGGTTTCGCCGGGGCCGACGATCAGGCCGATGCGCCGGTGCCCCAGGTCCAGCAGATGCCGGGTGCCGGCGTAGGCGCCGTCGAGGTCGCCCGCCAGCACTGATTCGAGCATGGCGCCCTCGACCCGGCGGACCGCGCAGATCACGGGGATGTCCGCATGTTCCATGGCCAGCAGCTGGGCGCCGTTGGCGCCGTTGGGCACGGCGATCAGCCCGTCGACGCTGTGGTCGACCAGGGTCCTGAAGATGTCGCGCTCCTGCTCGGGATCGTCGGCGCTGATGCTCAGGATGACCTGGTAGCCCAGCGCCTGCATGCGCGACTGAACCACCGAGGCCAGCACCTGGAAGGAGGCGTTCTCGAGGTTGTGGACCGTCAGGCCGATGAGCCGCGAGCGCTTGGTCTTCAGTGCCCGGGCAAAGGTGTTGGTGCGGTAGCCGAGCGCGGCGGCGACCTGGATCACGTGCTTCTGAGTGGCGTGGTTGGTCAGGCTGGAGCCGGCCAGCGCGCGGGAGGCGGTGGCGATGGAAACGTCGGCCGCGCGGGCCACGTCACGCAGTGTCACCGCCATGTCGTGGCCTCGTGAAAGCAGATTGTTGTAAACGATTGCATTTTTTCATCGTAGTTCCGTGTGAGGTGAAAGGTCAAGGGAAAAGCTGAGACCGTGGCGATTGGTCGGATAATTTTGCAATCGTTTCCAATTTTCTTGCATACTGCCGATCTTTCGCGACTCGACATCCAGGACGGCCATGCAAATTTCCGGAGTCGGCGGCATCTGGCCCGCCACCCTCACGCCTTTCACCCCCGACGGCCGCATCGACGACGACGCCCTGGCCGCCCACATGCGCGACGTTGCCGGCACCCGCGGCGTGCGCGCGGTGGTCGTCAACGGGCACGCCGGCGAGGCGACGTCGCTCGACCGCGGCGAACGCGCCCAGGTGGTGCGGATTGCGGCGAATGCGGCCGGCGACGTGCCGGTCGTGGCCGGCGTGGTGGCCGACGACACCCGCGGCGCCTGCGAACTGGCGCGGGACGCGGCGCAGGCCGGTGCCTCGGCCTTGCTGCTGTTTCCGCCCGCCGTGTTCGCCCAGGGCGCCGGCGCGCGCCCCGACATGGCGCGCCGCTTCGTGAGCGAAGTGGCCGGCGCGAGCAGCCTGCCGATCGTGCTGTTCCAGCTGTCGCGCGCCTCGGGCCTTGCTTTCTCGACCGAGACGCTCGCGCAACTCTGCGCCGAGGTGCCGGCCATCGTGGCCGTCAAGGAGGGCAGCGACATTCCCGAGCTCTACGAAGACAACCTGCGGGCCCTGCGCGCGCTTGCGCGCCCGGTCACGCTGCTGAGCAGCAGCAACAGCTGGCTGTTCGCCTCCCTGGCCTATGGCGCGGACGGCATCCTTTCAGGCCTGGGCAGCGTGGCCGCTCCCTTGCTGGTGGCCCTGCACGAGGCCGTCGCGCGCGGCGACCTGGCGGCCGCGCGGGCGGTCAACGAACGGCTGGTGCCGCTGTGCCGCGCCTTCTACCGCGCGCCCTACCTGGACGCCCACAACCGCATGAAGACGGCCCTGCATCTGCTCGGCCGGCTGCCCCATCCGGACCCGCGCCCGCCGCTGCTGCCCGTGCCGGCCGAAGACACGGCGCGCATCCGCGCGGCGTTGCTGGCATCGGGCTTGCTGGATGCCGACCGAACGACGACTTCTTCTTCCTCTTGAGCGATTCATTCCATGGCTGATTTCCGCGGCACCTACACCATCATGGTCACGCCCTTCGACGCCGACGGCGCCGTCGACGTGCCCACCCTCGAGCGCTATGTCGACTGGCAGATCGAATCCGGCATCCACGGCCTGATCCCGCTGGGCTCGACCGGCGAATTCATGTCGATGTCCGACGACGAGATCGCGCTGGTCGCCCAGACCGTGATCGACCGCGCCGCCGGCCGCGTGCCGGTGCTCATCGGCACCACCGCAGAGGACACGCGTGCCGCCGTCCGCCTGAGCCGACGCGCCGAGGCGCAGGGCGCCGACGGCGTGATGGTGCTGCCGCCGTTCTATTGCACGCCGACCGACGACGAGCTGTTCCTGCATTACAGGACCATCTCGGACGCCATCGGCATTCCGATCATGGTCTACAACAACCCGGCCGTGGCCAACGTCGACCTGAAGCCGGCGCTGGTGGCGCGGCTCTCGCAGATCGACAACTGCCGCTACATCAAGGAATCGACGCTTGAGGTGACCCGCGTGCGCGACATCATGCGGCTGTCGGAGGGCCGCATGGCGGTGTTCGGCGGCATCATGGGCTTCGAGTCGTATGTGGAAGGGGCGGTGGGCTGGGCCGCCGTGCCCTCCAATGGCGCGCCGCGCGAGATGGCCCGCCTGTACGACCTTGTCATGGCCGGCCAGCTGGCCGAGGCGCGTGCGCTGGCCTTCCGGCACTTTCCGATGGTCGACTTCGTCGCCGGCCAGTCGTACGTGGCGGGCACCAAGGCGCTGCTCGCGGCCATGGGCCTGCCGGTCGGCGCACCGCGCCCGCCGCGCCTGCCGCTGGGCGAAGAAGGCGTTGCCGCGGCGAAGCGACTGGTCGACGAGCTCGGCCTGAAGATCCAAACCACCACCGCCTGAGGTATTGCCATGAGCGCTTTGCAACCGGACACACCCGCATCGAACGCCGATGGCCGGGCCGAACTCGTCATCCGCATGGTCGGCGTGCAGAAGTGGTACGGCGACTTCCAGGTGCTGCGCGACATCGACCTCGAAGTGCAGCGCGGCGAACGCATCGTGATCTGCGGGCCTTCGGGCTCGGGCAAGTCGACGCTGCTGCGTTGCATCAACCGCCTCGAGGAGCACCAGCAGGGGCAGATCGTGGTGAACCGCGCCGAGCTCACGGCCGACATGCGGCGCATCGACGCCGTGCGGCGCGACGTGGGCATGGTGTTCCAGCACTTCAACCTGTTCCCGCACCTCACCATCCTGGAGAACTGCACGCTGGCGCCGGTGTGGAGCAAGAAATATTCGCCCAAGGAGGCGAAGGAAGTGGCCATGTCGTACCTGGAGCGCGTGCGCATTCCGGAGCAGGCCAACAAATATCCGTCGCAGCTCTCCGGCGGCCAGCAGCAGCGCGTGGCCATTGCGCGTGCGCTGTGCATGGGCCCGAAGGTCATGCTGTTCGACGAGCCGACCTCGGCGCTGGACCCCGAAATGGTCAAGGAAGTGCTGGACACCATGGTCTCGCTCGCCGACGACGGCATGACCATGCTGTCGGTGACGCACGAGATGAACTTCGCGCGGCAGGTCGCCAACCGCGTGATCTTCATGGACCGGGGCGCCATCGTCGAGCAGGCGCCGCCGCAGGAGTTCTTCGGGAACCCGAAACACGAACGCACCCGGCTCTTCCTGAGCCAGTTGCTGCACTGACCCCCCCTACTTTTTATTATTCGATCGGACACCATGGCAAGAATCGGCATCCAGGCCGCGGGCTTTCGCTTCGTCGCGGAAACGAACCCCGAGGCACCCCAAACCGTCGAGGCCTTCACCAGGCTGCTGCCCTACACGCAGAAGATCATCCATGTGCGATGGAGCGGCGAGGGCTGCTGGATCCCGCTCGGCGACTTCGAGCTGGGCGTGGGCTTCGAGAACCACACCTGCCACCCGTCGGCGGGCGACATCCTGTTCTACCCCGGCGGCTACAGCGAAACCGAGATCATCCTGGCCTACGGCAGCTGCAGCTTCGCCAGCAAGATGGGGCCGCTGGCGGGCAACCACTTCCTCACCATCGTGGAAGGCAAGGAGCAGTTGCGCGCGCTCGGCAAGAAGGTGCTGTGGGAAGGCGCGCAGGACATCGCGTTCGAGATGCTCTGAACCGCGCTCGGCACCTGGCCGGGCTCTTTGCTTACTTGTCGTTGTGCAGGTAGGTCGCCTGCTTGGGCAGCAGCAGGCTCACCAGGAACGCCAGAGCCATCATGCCGGTCACGTACCAGTAGAAGTACGACTCGTGGCCGATCGACTTCAGCCCCAGCGCGACGTATTCGGCGCTGCCGCCGAAGATGGCATTGCCCACCGCGTACGACAGGCCCACGCCCAGTGCGCGCACTTCGGGCGGGAACATCTCGGCCTTCACGATGCCGCTGATCGAGGTGTAGAAGCTCACCACCGCCAGCGCCAGGGTGATGAGCACGCCGGCCATCAGCGGGCTGCTCACGTTCTGCAGGCTGGTCAGCACCGGCACCGTCATCAGCACACCCAGGGCGCCGAACAGCAGCATGTTGCTGCGGCGGCCGATGCGGTCCGACAGCGCGCCGAACAGCGGCTGCATGCACATGTAGATGAACAGGCAGGCCGTCATGATGTTGCTGGCGGTCTTGATCGACATGCCGGCCGAGTTCACCAGGTACTTCTGCATGTAGGTGGTGAAGGTGTAGAAGATCAGCGAGCCGCCGGCCGTGTAGCCCAGCACCACGAAGAAAGCGCGCTTGTGGTGCTTGAACAGTTCGGCCACGCTGCCGGCGCCCTTGGCGGCGCGGGTCTTGGTGCTGGCGGTCTCGGTCAGCGTGCGGCGCAGCATCAGGGCCACGATGGCGGCCACGGCGCCCAGCACGAAGGGAATGCGCCAGCCCCAGCTGCGCAGTTCGGCCTCGTCCAGCACCTGCTGCAGCACCACGACCACGACCACGGCCAGCAACTGGCCGCCGATCAGCGTGACGTACTGGAAGGACGAGAAGAAGCCGCGCTGTCCGCGCATCGCCACTTCGCTCATGTAGGTGGCGGTGGTTCCGTACTCGCCGCCGACCGACAGGCCCTGCAGCAGCCGCGCGAGCAGCAGCAGCGCGGGGGCCGCGGCGCCGATCTGCGCGTAGGTCGGCAGGCAGGCGATCACCAGCGAGCCCACGCACATCATGACCACCGAGGTCACCATCGAAGTCTTGCGGCCCTTGCGGTCGGCCAGCCGGCCGAACAGCCAGCCGCCGATCGGGCGCATCAGGAAGCCGGCGGCGAACACGCCGGCCGTGTTCAGCAGCTGCACGGTCGGGTCGGACTTGGGGAAGAACGCCGGCGCGAAATAGATGGCGCAGAAGGCGTAGACGTAGAAGTCGAACCACTCCACCAGGTTGCCGGACGAGGCGGCGAAGATGGCGAAGATGCGCTTGCGCTTTTCCTCGAAGGTGTAGGGGGTGTTCTGATCGGCGGTGGCGTCGGGGCTGGAGGCGCCGGCGGTCGCGCTGCTTGCGAAGGCGGTCATGGAAAGGGGTCCTTGTCTCTGGCTGCGGCCCGCCGCGAAGCCGCGCGAGGCCGTTGCGGCGAGTCTGTCCGGCCGCCGAGGCGCTGTCGTCCGTAGCCGGCCGCCGGGGGTCTACGTATCGGTACGCAAGGGTAAACACCTAGATGGCGCGATGGCCGGCCCCCCAGGCCATGCTGCGGGATTCCACCAAGGCCGCGCTTGCGCAGGCGCGGCGCATACTCGCGCAAAAGCCACTCGCCGGCCCCTCCGGGGCTCCAGGCGACAGCCAGGAGATATGCGTTGCAGCGAACGAATATTGCGGACCCGACCTATTTCCACAAAGTCGTCGATTGCCAGTACGCCTGCCCGGCGCACACTCCTGTCCCCGAATACATACGCATGATCGCTCAGCGTCGCTACGGCGACGCCTACATGATCAACTGGGCTTCCAACGTCTTCCCCGGCATCCTGGGGCGCACCTGCGATCGGCCCTGCGAGCCGGCCTGCCGGCGCGGGCGGGTCGAAGAAAGCAACGCCGAGGCGCCGGAGCCGGTGGCGATCTGCCGGCTCAAGCGCGTGGCGGCCGACATGAAGGACGACGTGCGCGCGCGCATGCCGACGGCCGGGCCGAAGAACGGCAAGCGCGTCGCCTGCATCGGCGCCGGGCCGGCCTCGCTCACCGTCGCGCGCGACCTGGCGCCGCTGGGCTACGAGGTGACGGTGTTCGACGGCGAGGCCAAGGCCGGCGGCTTCATCCGCACGCAGATTCCGCGCTTTCGCCTGCCCGAGAGCGTCATCGACGAAGAGACGGGCTATGTGCTCGACCTGGGCGTCGAGTTCCGCGGCGGCGAGCGCATCGCGTCGATGCAGGCGCTGATGGCGCAGGACTGGGACGCGATCTTCGTCGGCTGCGGCGCACCGCGCGGACGCGACCTCGACGTGCCCGGCCGGCAGGAAGCCGCGGCCGGCATCCACATCGGCATCGACTGGCTGAACTCCGTGTCCTTCGGCCACGTCAGCAGCATCGGCCGGCGCGTGATCGTGCTGGGCGGCGGCAATACGGCCATGGACTGCTGCCGTTCGGCGCGCCGTCTGGGCGGCACCGACGTGAAGGTCATCGTGCGCAGCGGCTTCGAGGAAATGAAGGCCTCGCCCTGGGAGAAGGAAGACGCCGCGCACGAGGGGATTCCGATCATCAATTTCCATGTGCCGAAGGCCTTCGTGCACGAAGACGGCAAGCTCGTGGGCATGCGCTTCGAGATCGTGCGCGCCGAGTACGACGACAAGGGCCGCCGCGAACTGGTGCCCACCGGCGAGCCGGAGGCGTATTTCGAGTGCGACGAAGTGCTGGTGGCGGTGGGCCAGGAAAACGCGTTCCCCTGGATCGAGCGCGACTGCGGCATCGACTTCGACAAGTGGGGCCTGCCGGTGCTGGACAAGAACACCTTCCAGTCCTCGGTGCCCAACGTGTTCTTCGGCGGCGATGCGGCCTTCGGCCCCAAGAACATCATCACGGCCGTCGCCCATGGCCACGAGGCGGCGGTGTCCATCGACAAGCTGCTGCGCGCTGAACCCGTGTACGAGCGGCCGGCGCCCATGACCAACCTGGTGTCGCAGAAGATGGGCATCCATGAGTGGAGCTACGACAACGACACCTCCAACGACCTGCGCTACAAGGTGCCGTGGGCCAAGGCCGAGGCGGCGCTGGCCAGCATCCGCGTGGAAGTGGAGCTGGGCTTCGACGCCGCCACCGCCTTCAAGGAGGCCGAACGCTGCCTGAACTGCGACGTGCAGACCGTGTTCACCGAGGCCGCCTGCATCGAATGCGACGCCTGCGTGGACATCTGCCCGATGGACTGCATCAACTTCATCGACAACGCGGAAGAAGACGAATTGCGGCCCCGGCTCAAGGCCCCGGCGCTCAACCTGGCGCAGGACCTGTATGTGTCCGGCGGGCTCAAGACAGGCCGCGTCATGGTCAAGGACGAAGACGTCTGCCTGCACTGCGGCCTGTGCGCCGAGCGCTGCCCCACGGGGGCCTGGGACATGCAGAAGTTCCTGCTGAAGATGACGCCGGCAGGGCAGGGGGTGGCCGCATGACGCAAAAGCAGATCGAGGCGGTCAACGACTTCGTCATCAAGTTCGCCAACGTCAACGGCTCGGGCTCGGCCTCGGCCAACGAGCTGTTCGCCAAGGCCATCCTGCGCATGGGCGTGCCGGTGAGCCCGCGCAACATCTTCCCGAGCAACATCCAGGGCCTGCCGACCTGGTACGAGGTGCGCGTGACCGAAGACGGGCATCTGGGGCGGCGCGGCGGCACCGACATGATGGTGGCGATGAACCCGCAGACCTGGGACGCCGACGTGGCCGAGCTGGAACCGGGCGGCTATCTTTTCTACGACAGCACCCGGCCGCTGCCGCCGTCGAAATTCCGCGACGACATCCGCGTGATCGGCATGCCGCTCACCGAGATCTGCAACGCCGTCTATCAGGACCCGCGCCAGCGCCAGCTGTTCAAGAACATCGTCTACGTGGGCGCGCTGGCCATCCTGCTGGGCATCGAGCCCGAGGTGGTCGAGAAGCTGTTCGGCGAGCAGTACAAGGGCAAGGAAAAGCTGCTGGCCTCCAATGTGCAGGCGCTGCACCTGGGTTGCGATTTCGCGCGGGAGAACCTGCGCGAGCCGGTGGGGCTGAAGGTGCGGCGCGCCGACCGGGTGGGCGGGCGCATCTTCGTGGACGGCAACAGCGCCGCGGCGCTGGGCTGCGTGTATGGCGGCGCCACGGTCGCGGCCTGGTATCCGATCACGCCGTCGTCCTCGGTGGCCGAGGCCTTCCAGAAATACTGCACCAAGTTCCGCGTGGACCCTTCCACCGGCCAGCACCGCTTTGCCATCGTGCAGGCGGAAGACGAACTGGCCTCCATCGGCATGGTGGTCGGCGCCGGCTGGAACGGCGCGCGGGCCTTCACCGCGACCTCGGGACCGGGCATTTCGCTGATGGCCGAGTTCATCGGGCTGGCCTACTTTGCCGAGATTCCGATCACGCTGATCAACGTGCAGCGCGGCGGGCCTTCCACCGGCATGCCCACGCGCACGCAGCAGGCCGACATCCTGGCCTGCGCCTATGCCTCGCACGGCGACACCAAGCACGTGCTGCTGTTCCCGGAAGACCCGCACGAGTGCTTCGAGCACGCGGCGGCGGCGCTGGATTTGGCCGACCGGCTGCAGACGCCGGTGTTCCTGATGACCGACCTGGACATCGGCATGAACCAGCGCCTGTGCGAGCCCTTTGCCTGGAACGACAGCCAGGCCTACGACCGCGGCAAGGTCATGAGCGCCGAAGAGCTGGAAGCGGGCCGCGACTTCGGCCGCTACAAGGACGTGGACGGCGACGGCATTCCCTGGCGCACGCTGCCGGGCACGCACCCGACCAAGGGCAGCTACTTCACCCGCGGCACCACGCGCGACGCCTACGCCCGGTACTCGGAGCGCGGGCCGGACTACATCTACAACATGGAGCGGCTGCTGAAGAAGTTCGCGACCGCCGCCACGCTGGTGCCGCAGCCGGTGCTGCGGCCCGCGGCCCGCAAGACCGCTCTGGGCGTGATCTATTTCGGCTCGACCAGCCCGTCCATGCACGAGGCGCTGGACGCGCTCGAGGCGCGCGATATCCACCTGGACGCCATGCGGCTGCGCGCCTTTCCCTTTCCGGAGAGCGTGGCGCGGTTCGTCGCGCAGCACGACAAGGTCTTCGTGGTCGAGCAGAACCGCGATGCGCAGATGCGCAGCCTGCTGGTCAACGAGCTGGACGCCGATCCGGCGCGGCTGGTCCGGGTGCTGCATTTCGACGGCACGCCCATCACCGCGCGCTTCATCGTGCAGGCCATCGCCACGCATGTTCATCCGACGAAGGAAGCGGCATGACCTACCTCGCCAAGCCCAGGCTGCGCCACCCGACGCTGGCCGCCAACAAGGTCGGCTACACGCGGCGCGACTACGAGGGCAAGATCTCCACGCTGTGCGCCGGCTGCGGTCACGACTCGATCTCGGCAGCCATCATCGAGGCCTGCTGGGAACTGGATATCGAGCCGCACCGCGTGGCCAAGCTCTCGGGCATCGGCTGCAGCTCCAAGACGCCGGACTACTTCCTGGGCGCCTCGCACGGCTTCAACACCGTGCACGGCCGCATGCCCAGCGTGCTGACCGGCGCCAACCTGGCCAACCGCGACTTGCTGTATCTGGGCGTTTCCGGGGACGGGGACTCGGCTTCCATCGGCCTGGGCCAGTTCGCGCACGCCATGCGGCGCGGCGTGCGCATGGCCTACATCGTGGAGAACAACGGCGTCTACGGCCTGACCAAGGGCCAGTTCTCGGCCACGGCCGACCAGGGCTCCAAGAGCAAGAAAGGCGTCGTCAACACCGACAGCCCGGTCGACCTGGTGGCCATGGCGCTGCAGCTGGGCGCCAGCTACGTGGGGCGCGGCTTCTCTGGCAACAAGGCGCAACTGGTGCCGCTCATCAAGGGCGCGATCAGCCACGGCGGTTCGGCCTTCATCGACGTGATCAGCCCCTGCGTTGCCTTCAACAACCATCCGGGCAGCACCAAGAGCTACGACTACGTGCGCGAGCACAACGAGGCCGTGAGCCGCATCGACTTCATCAGCGAACGGGAAGAGATCAGCATCGGCATGGCGCCGGGCGAGGTGCTGGACGTGCGCCAGCACGACGGCACGCTGCTGCGCCTGCGCAGCCTGCACCCCGAATACACGCCCGGCGACCGCTACGCGGCCATGGCCTACATGCAGCGGCACCATGAAATGGGCGAGGTGGTCACCGGCCTGCTCTATGTCGATCCGCTGGCCACCGACCTGCACACCGCGCTCAACACCAGCGACCGGCCGCTCAACGCGCTGGGGCCGGCCGAGCTGTGCCCGGGCGCCTCGGCGCTGCAGCGGCTCAACGCCTCCTTGCGCTGATCGGCGGCCGGGGGCACCATTGACGCTCTTTCTGGAGGGCGCAACATGGTCGAGCGCACCGTTTTCCAATCGATCTCGCGCACGCACCTGGTCAGCCTGACGCCGCAGGCCAGCGTTCGCGATGCCGCGTGCGTCATGACGCGCGCCAACTGCGGCAGCGTGCTCGTGATGGAGCTGCCCGACAGCCTGCTGGGCATCCTGACCGAGCGCGACCTCATGACCCGTGTGCTGGCGCGGGGGCTCGACCCCGATCGCACGCCGGTGCGCGAAGTCATGACGCCCAACCCGATCTGCGTGCCGCCCGAAACACCGGTGTCCGACGCCGTGGTGCTCATGATCGAGCGGGGATTTCGCCATCTGCCGCTGGCCACGGAAAAGAAGATCCTCGGCGTGTTCTCGATGCGCGATGCGCTGCCGCGCGAGATCGGCGCGGCCGTGAGCCTCACCGAGTTCCGCGAACAACTGAACGACGCGCTGGGCTGACAAGGAAACCAATGCCTCTTTCCTCCGAAAAACCGCAGGTGCTGGTGCTCATGGGCGTCTCCGGCTGCGGCAAGACGACCGTGGCCGCCATCCTCGCGGGTCGTCTCTCATGGCCCTTCGAGGAGGGCGATGCGCTGCATCCGCCCTCGAACATCGCCAAGATGGAGGCAGGCCATCCGCTCACCGACGAAGACCGCGCGCCCTGGCTGCGCAAGGTTGCCGACTGGGTGGACGAGCGCATCGACGCCGGCGAGAACGGGCTCATCACCTGTTCGGCCCTGAAGCGCTCGTACCGCGAGGTGATCAACCGGCGCGGCGCGGGCGTGGTGTTCGTCTACTTGCACGGCTCGCGCGAGACCATCGCCGCGCGCCTGATGGCACGCCACGGCCACTTCATGCCGCCCAGCCTGCTCGACAGCCAGTTCGCCGACCTGGAGGAGCCCTCGGCGGACGAGCCCTCGATTCGCGTCGACATCGGCCCGGCGCCCTCCGCGCTGGCCCAGACCATCATCGACAGCCTGGGCCTGAAATAAATGAACGCTTCCACCGCGCTGAACGCGCACGACATCCAGGTGCTGGCCGTCGCGGCCGTCGGCATCGCGCTGCTGGTCGTGCTGATCGTGTGGCTGAAGCTGCATGCCTTCCTGGCCCTGACCATCGGCGCGCTCTTCGTCGGCGTGGGCTCGGGCATTCCGCTGGACAAGGTGACGGCGTCCTACGAGAACGGCGTGGGCGGCGTGCTGGGCTATGTCGGCGTGCTCATCGCGCTGGGGGCGATGCTCGGCAAGCTGCTGGCGGATTCCGGCGGCGCCGACAGGCTGGTCGAGACGCTGCTGCGAGGCCGCCCCGCCACGCTGCCCTGGAAGATGGCGCTGGTCGCCAGCATCATCGGCATCCCGATGTTCTTCGAGATCGGGCTCGTGCTGCTGATCCCCGTGGTCATGCTCGCGGTGCACCGCTCCAAGGGCCCCGCCATGAAGCTGGGGATTCCGGCGCTGGCCGGGCTGTCGGTGCTGCACGGGTTCATTCCGCCGCACCCGGGGCCGCTTGCTGCCATCGCCATCCTGCATGCGAACGTGGGCGTGACCCTGGCGCTCGGGTTGCTGATCGCCATTCCGACGGTGGCCGTGGCCGGACCGCTCTTCGGCCTGCTGGCCGCCAGGCTGGTACCGATCGGCGCGGCCGGCGCGGGGCTTGCCGTCACCGCCTCGGGGTCGTCCACCGGCGCTGGCGACCAGAAGCCGACCGGCAGCCCGACCTTCGCCTGGACCCTGATCACGCTGCTGTCTCCCCTGGTGCTGATGCTGCTGAAGGCGGCGGCCGACATCTGGATGGACAAGACCGCCGCGCTGCGGCCCGTGCTCGACTTCGTCGGCGACCCGGTCTTCGCGCTGCTGGTGGCGGTGCTGCTGGCCATGGTGACCTTCGGCACCGCCGTGGGCTTCACCGTGCCCGTGCTGGCGAAAAAGATCGCCGACAGCCTGCTGCCGGTGGTCGGCGTGATGCTCATCGTGGGCGCGGGGGGCGGTTTCAAGCAGGCGCTCGTCGACGGCGGCACCGGCAACGCCATCGCCAAGATCGCGCTCGCGGCGGGCCTGTCGACGCTGGTGCTGGGCTGGATCGTGGCGGTGCTGATCCGGTTGGCGACCGGCTCCGCAACGGTGGCGACCGTCACTGCGGCCGGCATCATCGCGCCCCTGGCCGGCGGCCTGTCGACCAACCACCTGTCGCTCGTGGTACTGGCCATCGGCGCGGGCTCGCTGTTCTTCTCCCACGTGAACGATGCGGGCTTCTGGCTGGTGAAGGAATATTTCGGGCTGACGGTGGGGCAGACCATCAAGACCTGGTCCGTGATGGAGACGGTCATCTCCGTGATGGGGCTGCTGCTGACGCTCGCGCTGTCGGCCGTGTTCTGAAGGGCGGGCCGCCACCGGCTTGCATCGGCCCGGCCAATCCCGTACGCTGACCCGGCGTCCGTGCGCTGAACCCGAGCCCTTGCGGGCCGCCGGGCCGGCCTTCCGGATGCGAAGGAGTCCAGCCATGCCAAGCCGATCGAACGGCCTCGCGGCCGAAATGGAAGCGGTGCGAACACTGGCGCTCGTCGGCGCCGCCGCCGCCGGCAAGACCTCCCTGGCCGAGGCCCTGTTGTTCAAGGCGGGTGCCGTCAAGGTGTGCGGCAGCGTGGAGCGCGGCAGCACCGTCAGCGACCACGACCCGCTGGAGCGGCGCATGCAGCACTCGCTCAACGCATCGGTGATGCATCTCACGCATGCCGGCACGCGCATCCACCTCATCGACACGCCTGGCGGCCCCGACTTCCTCGGCCAGAGCCTGCCGACGCTGGAAGCGGTCGAAACGGTGGCGGTGGTCATCAATGCCGCCGCCGGCATCGAGCCGATGGCGGTGCGCATGATGGAGTACGCGGCATCGCGCCATCTCGCCCGCATGATCATCGTCAACAAGATCGACTCGCAGGGCGTCTCGTTGGCGGGCCTGCTGGCCGACATCCAGATCACCTTCGGCCGCGAATGCCTGCCGCTGAACCTGCCCGACGGGGTCGGCAGGCAGGTGGTGGACTGCTTCTTCAACCGTTTCGGACAGTCCGACTTCGGCCCCGTCGAGACGGCGCACCGCGCGCTGGTGGAGCAGGTGGTCGAGGTCGACGCGGCCTTCGTCGACCGCTACCTCGAAGAGGGCGACGTGAACCCGGGCGAGCTGCATGCGCCGCTCGAACAGGCGCTGCGTGAGGGCCACCTGATCCCGGTGTGCTTCGTCTCTTCGCGCAGCGGCGCCGGCGTGGCCGAACTGCTGGACGTGATCGTCAAGCTCCTGCCCGACCCGACCGAGGCCAACCCGCCGGAGTTCATCGTCGGCGAGGGCGCGGAGGCCAAGCCGATGCAGGCCCGGCCCGACCCGTCGCTGCATGTGCTGGCGCATGTGTTCAAGGTGACGATCGACCCTTATGTGGGCAAGATGGGCATCTTCCGCGTGCACCAGGGCACGCTCTCGCGCGACAGCCAGCTCTACATCGGCGACGGCCGCAAGCCCTTCAAGGTGGGGCACCTGTTCATGCTCCAGGGCAAGGACCATGTCGAGGTGTCGCACGCGGTGCCGGGCGACATCGTGGCGGTGGCCAAGGTCGACGAGATCCACTTCGATGCCGTGCTGCACGATGCGGCCGAAGACAGCCATGTCCACCTTGCGCCGCTGGCGTTTCCGGTGCCGGTGCACGGCCTGGCCGTGGAGCCCAAGCGCCACGGCGACGAGCAGCGCGCCTGGGAGATCCTTGGCAAGCTCGCGGCCGAGGACCCGTGCCTGCGCATCGAGCATGTGATGGCGACCAACGAGACGGTGCTCTACGGCCTGAGCGAACTGCATCTGCGCATCGTGCTCGACCGCTTGCGCGAGGTGTACCGCTTCGAAGTGCTGACGCGGCCACCGCGCATCGCCTACCGCGAGACGGTGACCGCGCCGGCCGAGGGCCACCACCGCCACAAGAAGCAGACCGGCGGCGCCGGCCAGTTCGGTGAGGTCTTCCTGCGCATCGAGCCGCTGGCGCGTGGCGGCGGCTTCGAGTTTGCCGACGAGGTACGGGGCGGCACGATTCCGGGCCAGTTCATTCCAGCGGTCGAGAAGGGCGTGCGCGAAGTGTTGGTGTGCGGCGCGATCGCCGGCTATCCGGTAGTCGATGTGCGCGTGGTGGTGTACGACGGCAAGCACCACAGCGTGGACAGCAAGGACATCGCCTTCGCGACCGCCGGCCGCAAGGCTTTCATGGCGGCCATTCGCGAGGCACGCCCGGTGGTGCTCGAGCCGATCGTGCAGGTCGAGATCGTCGCGCCCGAACAGTCGGTCGGTGATGTCACCAGCGATCTTTCAACCCGCCGGGGCCTTGTCACCGGCACGTCGGCCGTGGGTGCGGGCACCGTGGTCGTTCGCGGCCAGGTGCCGATGGCCGAACTGGCGAGCTACCAGTCGCGGCTCAATGCGATGACCAGCGGGCAGGGGCGCTACACGATGGCCCTGTCGCACTACGAGGCCGTGCCTGCGGCGACGCAGCAGACGCTGACGGGGCAGTACCGGGTGCATGAGGACGATTGAAGCGCCCAACCGAGGCTCACCGGGGAAGCGATTCAGCCATCAGCCTGTCGTACGTCTCGGCGCTGAGGAGGCCGAGTTCGACGGCCGCATCGCGCGGTGAGATGCCGCGCTCCATGGCCGTGCGCGTGATGCGCGCCACCTTGTCGTAGCCCAGCACCGGATTCAGCGCGGTCACTGCCAGCAGCGCATTGCCCAGGTTCGACGCCAGGCGCTCGCGGTCGACTTCCAGCCCGGCCACCAGTTTGCCTGCGAAGACGCGCGCGCTGTCCGCCATCACGCGAATGGACTGGAGCACGTTGTGGATCAGCACCGGCTTGGCCACGTTGAGTTCGAAGTTGCCCGATGCGCCGGCCATGGTCACCGTCACGTGGTTGCCGATGACCTGCATGGCCGCCTGGGCCAGCACTTCCGCGATGGTCGGGTTGCGCTTGCCGGGCATGATCGACGAGGTCAGGCCGTCGTCCGGCACCACCAGTTCGCCGATGCCGCAGCGCGGGCCCGACCCCATCCAGCGGATGTCGTTGGCGATCTTCATCAGCGAGGTGGCGACCACGTTCAGCGCCCCCGACAGCTCCACCAGCGCGTCGTGGCCCGACATGCCCTCGAACTTGCACGGATGCGGCTTGAACTGAAGATTGGTCAGGCCGACGAGTTCCTCGCAGAACAGCACGTCGAAATTCTTCGGCGCATTGAGCCCGGTGCCGGCCGCCGTGCCGCCCTGCGCGACCACCAGCAGACGCGGCAAGGCGTCCTGCAGCCGCGCCATGCCGTTGCCCACCTGCCATGCGAAGGCATCGAAGGCTTGGCCCATGGTCATCGGCACGGCGTCCATCAGGTGCGTGCGCGCCACTTTGACGGCGCCGGCGAAGGCGAGGGCGCGTTCCTCCAGGGCGCTTTTCAACACGGCAAGCGATGGCAGCAGGCGCCCGGTCAGCTCCATGGCGGCAGCGATGTGCATCACCGTCGGGAAGCTGTCGTTGGACGACTGCGAGGCGTTCACGTGGTCGTTGGGATGCACCGGCGACTTGGTGCCCAGCGGCTGCCCGAGCAGTTCGTTGGCGCGGTTCGCGATGACCTCGTTGGCATTCATGTTCGTCTGCGTACCCGAGCCGGTCTGCCAGACGGTGAGCGGAAAATGCGCGTCGAAGAGGCCACGCGACAGCTCTTCGGCCGCGACGACGATCTGCGCGGCCAACGCGGCGTCGAGCGCGCCGCAGCGTTCGTTGGCCCGGGCCGCCGCGATCTTCTGCAGGCCGAAGGCATGCAGCAGACAGGCAGGAAAGCGCTCGGTGCCGACCTCGAATACGCTCGCGGCGCGTTGCGTCTGCGCGCCCCAGTATTTACCGGCCGGGATTTCCACCGGGCCGAAGGCGTCGTGCTCGATGCGCATGGCGGTCATCGTGTCAGTCCAGCGAGATGTTGGTCTTGGCGGCCACGGTCTTCCATCGCGCCACCTCGACCTCGGTGTGCCTGCCGAGCGCGGCGCCCGTGTATTGCTCCGTCGGCAGCATCTGTATGGCTTGCTCGGCGAGCTTGTCGGTGAAGGCCTTGTCGCCCATGACCTTCATGTAGGCCTGCTGCACCTTGTCGAGCACCGATTGCGGCGTGCCCCTGGGCGCGTAGATGCCGTACCACGTCGAGGCCTCGAAGCCCGGCAGCACCGTTTCGGCGAGCGTCGGCACGTCTTTGAGCTGCGGCAGCCGCACCTTCGAGGTCACGGCCAGCGCACGCACTTTCGCTTCCTTGATCTGCGGCAGCGCGGTGTTGGTCTGGTCGAAGATGCCGTCGACCTGGCCGCCGATCACGTCGATCAGCGCCGGCCCCGCGCCCTTGTACGGCACCTGCGAGATCCTGATGCCGGCCGAAGCCGCGAACAGTGCCGCGATGAGGTGCGAGCTGGAGCCGACGCCGGCGTTGCTGATGAAGAGCTTGTCGGGGTTGGCCTTGCCGAAGTCGACCAGCGCCTTGATGTCCTTGGCCGGGTGTTCCTTGCGCACCATCAGCACCAGCGGCGTATCGGGAAAGCGGAACACGGGCGCGAAGTCTTTCACCGGGTCGTAGGCGAGCTTCTTGTAGAGGGCGGGCGCCGCGCCCATGTAGCCCATGTGCCCGACCAGCATCGTGTAGCCGTCGGGTACCGCACGCGATGCCTTGGCCGCCCCCACCGTGCCGCCGGCGCCGGGTGCGTTGTCGATGACGATCGGCTGGCCCAGCTCCCGCGCGACCCGCTCGGCCATCGCACGCGCCAGTGCATCGGTGGGCCCGCCGGCCGCGAACGGCACGATCCATGTCACCGGCTTGGCGGGCCAGGCCTGCGCGACGGCGCCATAGGCGGCCGTGGCGAGCGCCGTGCCCAAAAGGGCGCGGGCGGCGAGTTTCCTGATATCGATCATCTTGCTTGTCTCCTCGGTTGGTTTTCTTGTTCAGACCGGGTGGGGCCTGGACGTGGGGATGCCGCCCGGGTGCGGGTTGGCATCGCGCGCGTCTTCGTTCAGCAGGTTGCCGTCGGCAAGGGCCGCGTCGGCCGCGGCGGCATCGGGATGGCGCTCGGGGTACAGGTGCCGCTCGGCGGTCTTCGCGTCGAAGGTGCCGGACCACTTGGCGACCACCACCGTCGCCACGCTGTTGCCGATGGTGTTGCAGGTGGCGATGGCCATCGACAGGAAGCGGTACACGCCGAAGATCACGGCCAGCCCCTCGACGGGCAGCATGCCGGTGGAGGTGACGGTCGCCGCGAACACCACGAACGAGCCGCCAGAGACGGTTGCGGCGCCCTTCGAGGTCAGCAGCATCAGCAGCAGGATGCCGATCTGGTGGTCGAGCGTGAGCGGAACGCCGTAGGCATGCGAGATGAACATCACGCCCATGGCCATGAACAGCGAGGTGCCGTCCAGGTTGAAGGCATAGCCGGTGGGCAGCACCAGGCCCACCGTCTGCTTGGCGCAGCCGAGGCGTTCCAGCTTGATCAGCAGGCGGGGCAGGGCGCTTTCCGAAGACGCGGTGCCCAGCACGATCAGGATCTCGTCCTTGATGAAGCGAAGAAAGCGCCACAGGCTGAAGCCGGCCAGCCTGGCGATCAGCCCCATCACCACCGCGATGAAGAGGAACACCACGGCATAGAAGCTCAGCACCAACTGCGCGAGCGCCACCAGCACGGCAGTGCCGTTGCTGCCCACCGAATAGGCCACCGCGCCGAAAGTGCCGATGGGCGCGAGCTTCATCACCAGGTTGATGAACGAGAACAGCACTTCGGAGATGTTGTCCAGGCCCTCGTTGATGCGCGCGCGGCGTGCATCCGGAATGGCCAGGATGCCGATGCCCACCATCACCGCCAGCACCACCACCTGCAGCAGTTCGCCCTTGGCGAAGGCGCCGACGAAGTTGTCCGGCACGATGTGCGCCATGAACTCCAGGAAGCCCTGCGGCGGCGCCGCCTTGGCCGCGGCCGGTGCCGCCGCGCCGCCCGCCACGGTGGCCATGCCTTTGCCGATGCCCAGCAGGTTGCCCGCGAAGAGGCCCACCACCAGCGCGATCGTCGAGACCACCTCGAAATAGAGAATGGCGCGCCAGCCGACCCGCCCGGCGCTCTTCACGTCGCCCGCCGAGGCAATGCCGTGCACGATGGTGAGAAACACGAGCGGCGCGACGCCGGCCTTGATGAGCGACAGGAACATGTCGCCCAGCAGCTTGAGCTGCGAGGCGAACTTCGGAAACACGAAGCCGACGGCGATGCCCAGTACCAGCGACAGCAGCACCTGCATGCCGAGCTTGCGATACCAGGGCAGCGGCTTGGGCGCTTGCATGGTGGTCATGAAGTTTCTCCGCGCCGAGGTTCAGTGCGCCACTTCGGCGGACAGCGCGAGCGCGCGGTCCACCATCTGCGGTGCGAGGCCCAGGTAGTTGGCCGGGTCGGTCAGGCGGTCGATGGTGGCGCGGTCGAAGTGCTTCGTGACTTCGGGCAGCGCGGCGAGCGCCTCGGCCAGCGTGCCGCCCTTTTCATTGACGGTGCGGCAGGCGTCGTAGACCACGTCGTGCGCCTGCTGGCGGCCGATGTGAGGCGCCATGCCCATCATCACGGCCTCGGCCACGATCAGGCCTCGGCTGATGCCCAGGTTGTGCTTCATGCGCGCCTCGTCGACGATCAGTCCGCCCAGCGCGAACTTGGCCTGGTGCAACGCGCCCGAGGTGAGGATGAAGCTCTCGGGAATCGCGATCCACTCGGCATGCCACGGGCCCGTGGCGCGCTCGAAGTCCTGCACCATGGCGTCGACCATCAGCCCCGCGTGCTGGCGCACCGCCTTGGAGGCGGCCAGCATCAGCTCGCTGGAGATCGGGTTGCGCTTCTGCGGCATCGTGCTCGAGGCGCCGCGGCCCTTCACGAAGGGCTCGTACACCTCGGCGAACTCCGTCGAGGCCATGATCATGATGTCCAGCGCGATCTTGCCCAGCGAGCCCGTGACCAGCGCCAGCAGGTTCACTGCCTCCGCGAAGCCGTCGCGCGCCACGTGCCAGGTGGTGGCGGGCACGCCCAGCTTCAGTTCCTCGGCCATGGCCTTCTGCACTTCGAAGCCCTTGTCGCCCAGCGAGGCCAGCGTGCCCGCGGCGCCCGCGAACTCGACCACCGCCACGCGCGGGCGCAGCTCGGCAATGCGCTGCTGGTGCCGGTCGAACATGGCCAGCCAGATCGCGACCTTGTAGCCGAAGGTCACGGGCAGCGCCTGCTGCAGGTGGGTGCGGCCGGCCATCGGCGTATCGCGGTGCTTCTTCGCAAGTTCGGCCAGGATGCCGCGCAGCTCGCGGATGTCCCCGTCGATGCTGTCGAGCGCGTCGCGCACCTGCAGTGCCACCGCGGTGTCCATGATGTCCTGCGTGGTCGCGCCCCAGTGCACGTAGCGGCCCGCTTCGCCGCACATGGCGACCAGCTGGTGCACCAGCGGCAGGATCGGGTAGCCGACGATGTCCGTCTCTTCGCGCATGTGGTCGAAGTCGATGCGCTCGATCTTCGATTCGCGCTCGATCACCTCGGCCGCCTCGGCCGGGATCACGCCGACGCGCGCCTCGGCCTTGGCCAGCGCGACTTCGGCGTCGATGTAGCGCTGGACCAGCGCGCCGTCGGAAAACAGCTGCCGCATCTTCTGCGTGCCGAAGGCGTCGCGGAACAGGATGGAGTCGACGACGGTGCTGGCCATCGGGATCGAGGTGCGGGTGGTGTTCATTGGAGTCGTTGAATATGGAACTGACGAACGTTAATATGTTCGGACATATTGAACTTTAATATGTCCGAACATATTCGGCGAATTGGGGTTTACCCTTGGCACCATGAATGCGATCCTTGAGGGCAACATGTCTTCGCCAACCAAGCCTCACCACAGCGACATTTCGCGCCACCTGACCGACGCCATCACGAGCGGTCACTTCGCCCTCGGGTCGCTGCTTCCCACGGAGCTCGAGCTCTGCAATCACTACAAGACCAGCCGGCACACCGTGCGCGCCGCGCTGGCCGAACTCCAGCGCCTGGGCCTGGTGTCGCGCCGCAAGAACGTGGGCACGCGCGTCGAGGCCGCCAAGCCGCGCGACACCTTTCGCCCGACGCTCGCGTCGGTGGACGACCTGGTGCACTTCGGCACCGAGCACTTGCGGCAGGTGCAATCGATCGAGGAGGTGGCCGTTGCCGGCGCGGTGGCCGAGGACCTGGGGTGCGCGCCCGGCGCGCGCTGGCTGCGAATCTCCAGCCTGCGGCTCGACGGCGGCAGCGAGAGCGGCCCCATCGGGTGGACCGATGTGTACGTCGACCCGGCCTATTCGGAAATCGGCGAGATCGTGCGCGAGTCGCCCGAGACCTTGATCAGTTCACTCATCGGCACCCGCTATGACCGCCAGATCGCCGAGATCCACCAGGACGTGCGCGCCTGCACCGTGAAGGACGCCGCAATGGCGAAGGCCCTGCTCGTGGAGCAGGGCGCTGCCGCACTGAAGATCGTGCGGCAGTACCTGGATGCCGATGGGCAGGCCTTCGAGGTGTCCATTTCGGTTCATCCGGCGGACAGGTTCTCGGTCTCGATGCGGTTGACGAGGTCGGCGCCGTAGCGGGTGGTGCGGCCGTCGATCGACCGACCCGCGAGTGAGTCGGTTGTTCTTTATCGCCGCTCGTTGCGAAGGAAAAAGTCGGATAGAAGCGCGAGCAGCGAATTCATTTGATCTGGGCTGTCGGAGCAATCCGCAACTATTCGAACTTCGCCCCATTTGCTGACGGCCTAAGCCGCAGAAGCGGGGAGCTCCATGTGCGACGGTAACGTCAGTTCGCGACTTCTGAAGAAAATCCAGCAGCCTTCGGCCTCGACGTAGTCGGGAGACAGCATATCGGCCTCGCTGGTGTCGAGCATGGCCTTCGCTTGCACGGCAGCGAGCGCTCGTGCGTCCGATAGATTGATTTCTCTCGGAGGCGGTGCAGCAGTCGAAGTCTGTCTGCTCATTGACGGTCTACTGCTTTGCCTGGCGTTCCTGTCTGAACCCACTGCTCGCGCCAGGCAGGAGCCTCGAAAGGATCTGCAAAGTACTGGGTCTCGCGCGCGACCTTTCCATCCCGGAATTCCATGATGCTCACCGTGAAGGCGCTCTTGCCCTCATAGTCGATCGCATATTCGGTCACCCAGAGATTTCCCTCTCCTACGATTCGCCGGACAACAAACCCTGAAGGCTTGCCTGGGTGATGGCTTCGTAGTGCTTGCAGGTTCTGCCGCCCATGGATGACCTCACCTGACTGCGGGTAGGTGCATACGGCGTCGTCGTGATAGATCTCGTGCTCGGTGACCCGATCGCCCGCAGCGGACGCGGCCCAATGTCGATCGATAGCCGCTCGAACAATCTGCTCTTCCATCATCGCTCTCCATTCGGGGTGACCTAGTTCTCACCAGACACGCCACCAAGGTTTGCTCCGGGCCTCTTCCTCCACGGGTGTTTCCTGAAACAACATCTGGCCATCTGCGCCGTAGAGTTCTGAGTCGTCTCCCTGCACCTTGGCCGAAACGGCTTGAGCCAACCGCCACATCTTGCGCCGAATTTCTTGATCGGGGTTCTTTGCGACGATGTTGCCTTGGTGGTGCCAGATCCAGGCCGCGTTTCCGTCGACGTCGTGCTTGGAATACTCGATCCATACGGCCATGCTCTCGTCATTCACGCGAAGCACATCTCCGTTGGCTGTTCTGGCTTCGGCGTATCCGTCGAGCCGCATTTCCTTGTCGGTATGAACGAGGTCGATCCACTCCTGCTGGGAGATCTCAGGACCGTCTTCGGCGAACCAGTCTTCGCGGCGAGTGATGTATACGTTGTAGCCCATGGCAATTCGGGAGTGATAAGTGTTGACCAGTCGAATGCGTTGACCCTGAGATCAGATCGCCTCAAGAACCCACGACGCGAAGACAGAAAGATCGGCCACTTGCGGGATCCCGGAGTGTGGGCTTGGAGCCTGCGCCCCGGCCGGGTTGAACCAGACACCCTGGATGCCGAATCGCCTCGGGTAGAAGGCGTCCTGCTCGAAGGAGTCGCCGATCATGGCGATCTGCTGCGGCTGCAGGCCGAGTCCGGAGCCAACTGCGTGCCAGAACTCGGGTTGGCTCTTTCGATAGCCCAGATCCGTGAAGCAAAAGATCTCGGAAAAATAAGTGGCAAAGCCTACCCGCTGGAGCGCGAGCTCGATCATCGGTCGGCGCGATACCGAGGCGTTGGTCGCAATTGCAAGTGGCACCCGATTCGCCAGCCTGGCAAGGCACTCGGCGGCGCCGGAGATGGCATGGACGGTCGGCCACAAGCCCATGGAGATGTCGGGAGGCCCCTCTTCGGACATCAGGGTGCCGCCCCAATCGAAACACACGGCGCGAATGTCGGACAAGGGGTTCATGCGGCGTGCCGGCTCGCAGCGCTACAGCGCATGCTCACGCAAGAACCGATCGAGCTGGTGGCTGTTCGACAAGCCCAGCTTCGCAAACACGTGCGCGCGGTGCGTTTCTACCGTGCGCTGTTCCAGTGGCGCGAGTTCCAGCGCGATCTGCTTGTTGGGCTTTCCTTCGGCGACGAGGCGGGCCACCTGCATCTCGCGCGGCGTGAGCTTGTCCCACAGCGCCTGTGCCGCCTGCCGGGCCTGCCGTCGCACGGCGTTCTCGCCGGCCTGGCGCAGCGCGCGGGCGATGCTGTCGAGCAACTGTTCGTCGTTGCAGGGTTTCTCCAGCCAGCCGAAGGCGCCGTTCTGCACGGCCTCGACCGCCATGGGGATGTCGCCGTGGCCGGACAGGAAGATCACCACCAGGGGGCTGTCCTGCGCGCGCAGCGCATCGAACACCTGCAGGCCGCTCATGCCGTCCATGCGCAGGTCGAGAATGGCGCAGCCCGCGCGCTGCAGGTCGGCGCCTTCCAGGAAGGCCTCGCCCGAAGCGAAGGTCTGCACCGCATAGCCGCGCGACAGCAGCAGCAGACCCAGCGAGCGGCGCACGGCCTCGTCGTCGTCCACGATGCACAGGTTGTTGGCGAGAGCGTTCATGGCGGTGAGATTTCCAGCGCAAGGGTGAAGACTGTGCCACCACCGGGCCGGTCGGCAAAGGAGAGGCGACCCCGGTGGGCTTCGACGATGGTGCGGCAGATGTTGAGCCCCAGGCCCAGGCCGCCGGCCTTGGTGGTGAAGAAGGGCGCGAACACCTGTTCGGCCAGGCTGGCGTCGATGCCCGCGCCGCGGTCGGCAATACGGATGCGCATGCGCCCGTCGAGCGCTTCGGCGTCGATTTCGACCACGCGCTTTTCCTGCGGCGTGGACTGCATGGCCTGCAGGCTGTTGGAGAGCAGGTTGAGCAGCACCTGCTCGAGCAGCACGCGGTCGCCGCGCACCGGCGGCAGGTTGGCGGGCACGCGCACCTCGGCGCGCACCTGGCGCTGCCGCATCTCGCCCTGCAGCAGGGCGAGCACGTTGGTCACCAGCGCCGGCACCGCGCAGTCTTCGGTGCCGACGGTGCGCTGGCGCACGAAGCCGCGTATGCGACGCACGATCTCGGCGCTGCGCTGGGCCTGCGCCATGGTCTCGTCGAGGCTGCTTACCAGCAGCGCCTGGTTGCCTTGTTCGGCAAAGGCCTTGGCCGCGCTCGCGAAGTTGCTCAGGGCCATCAGCGGCTGGTTGAGTTCGTGAGCCAGGGTGGACGCCATTTCGCCGAGGCTCGCGAGGCGTTGGGCATGTTGCAGCTGTTCGTCGTTCTGGCGCTGGCGCAACTCGGCGCGCTTCTGCTCGGTGATATCCACCACCGAACTCATCCAGCCGCTGTGCCGTCCGTCGGCGTCGATCAGCCGCGCGGTGTAAACCATGGTGATCACCTCGCGTCCATCGCGATGCCGAAGGCGCGACTCGAAGCCCGAGCGGGCGGGCTGGCCGCTCATCATGGCGTCGTAGTGGTGCCAGTGCTGGGTCACGTCGTCGGGGTGCCAGTAAGGGTAGGGCGGCAGCCGGCCGAGCAGTTCGTCGGCGCCGTACCCCGTCATGTCGCAGAAGGCCGGGTTGACGTAGGTGATGCGGCCTTCGAGGTCGCGTGCGCGCATGCCGACCAGCAGCGAGTCTTCCATCGCCTTGCGGAAGGCGTGGGCTTCGTCCAGTGCGTGGGTGCGTTCGCGAACGCGCAGCTCCAGGTCGCGGCGCGCGTCGCGCTGTTCGGCGAAGCGGCGTTCGCGCAGTTGCCAGTACAGGCCTCCGAGCAGCAGCACGCCCGCGACCAGCAGGCCCAGCATCCAGGTGCGTTCGCGCGCGCGGCTGACTTCGGCATGGTCGGCCATCACCGTCAGCGTCCAGCCCAGGTCGGGCAGCGGTTCGTCGACCGCGAGAAAGCGGCGCGGCTTGCCGCCGATGCTGGTGCGCACCAGGTAGCCGGGCTGGCCGTCGTCGCGCTCCAGTTGCCACGGCAGCGGCGGGAAATCGGTGCGTGCGCCGTACTGCTGGTCGCGCCGAATGCCTTCCACGTCGGTGGGCGACAAGGCGCGCGTGGCCTGGTACATCCACGACGGCACCGAACTCAGGAACACGATGCCGCGTGCGTCGGTCAGCAGGATCGGGTCGCGCACGAAGGTCCAGGCCTCCTGCAACTGGCGCAGGCTGACCTTGACCGTCACCACGCCCAGCACCGCGCCGCCGTCCGGCCGCACCGGCGCCGAGATGAACAGGCCCGGCTCGCCGGTCGTCTGGCCCAGGCCGTAGAACAGGCCGCTGCGGCCCGCACGCGCATCTCTGAAGTAGGGCCGGTTGGCGTAGGACTCGCCGACGAAGCTCTGCGGCGTGTCCCAGTTGCTCGCGGCCAGCGTGAGGCCCTGCAGGTCGCTCAGGTAGAGCGCGTCGGAGCCCGCCTGGCGGTTCACTTCCTCGATGTAGAGGTTGGCGCGCTGCTTCACGGCGGCGTCTTCCGGGTGGGCGAGCGCGGCCAGCACTTCCGGATGCAGTCCGGTGGTGAAGGGCAGGTAGCTGTATTTGCCGGCGGAGTCGCGCAGGCCGAGCACATGCACTTCCATGGCGCGGCGGATCGAGTCGGCCTGGAAGTTCGCCTCGCGCACGGCGGCCCACTGGCCCGCAAGGCCGATCAGCAGCAGCGCGAACGCGCAGGCCGCCGTCCACGCGGCCACGGTGCGATAGCGCAGGCGCGGGCGAAATGGGGGAACAGGCGGTTCGAGCGAAGTGGGTGGCATGAAAGGGGGCGGGGCCGAGCGGCGCGGCGAGCAGAATTTTGCCCTGATCGCTGCAGAAGGCCGGCGTCGCTAAACTCGGGCCGTACCCAGCACCGCCGCCTTGAAGGCAGCCGACCCTCCGGATGCCAGACCTCGCCACCCTTGCCGCTTTCGACTTCGACGGCACCATCACCACTTGCGACAGCCTGCAGGAATTCGTGCGAGGCGTGGCCGGCCGCGGGCGATTCGCCGCCGGCGTGGTGCGCTCCGCCCCGTGGCTGCTCGGCGCATGGACCGGGGCCTGCGACCGCGGTGTGGCCAAGGCGCATTTCCTCGCGTCCACACTCGGCGGCATGGGGCGTCATGAACTGGAAGACGCCGCGCGGCATTTCGCGTCCAGCGAGCTGCCGGCGCTGGTTCGCCCGGAGATGCTCGAAAGAGTCCAGGCGCACAAGCGGCTGGGGCACCGGCTGGTGCTGATCAGCGCATCGCCGTCGCTCTATCTGCGGCCCTGGGCGGCGCAGGCCGGCTTCGACGCCGTGCTGGCGACCGAACTCGAATTTGCCGGTGACCGCTTTTCCGGCCGGCTGGCTTCGGCCAACTGCTGGGGCCCCGAGAAGACACGGCGCCTGCGGGAGTGGCTGGCCGGCGAGCAGCCCGCCATGCTCTATGCCTATGGCGACAGCCGGGGCGATCGCGAGCTGCTCGCGCTGGCCGACCGGCCGTGGCTGCGGGGCGACGGCGAATTGCCCGTGCTCCCCGCCGTTCCCACAGCAGCCACGGCCCTGCCGTCATGAAGCGGCGGCGCTGAGTTCCCTCTCGCGTTGCGGCGCAGCCTCCAGCTGTTTCGCCAGCGCCTGCCAGCGCACCCGCGCGGCCACCACGCTCTCTTCCTTCACATACCCGAAGCCGCGGATCTGCTCCGGCAGCCGCGCCAGCGACAGCGCGGTGTCGAAGTCGATGCGGTCGAAGCGTGCCAGCAGGTCCTCGACCATCGCGCGGTAGTCCTCGATCAACTGCCGCTCCATGCGCCGCTCGGCGGTGCGGCCGAACACGTCGAAGGCCGTGCCGCGCAGGCCGCGCAGCTTCGCGAGCACGCGGAACGCGCCCATCATCCAAGGGCCGAAGCTGGTTTTCACCGCGCGGCCTTCGGCATCGCGGCGGCCGAGGACCGGCGGGGCGAGGTTGAAGCGCAGCACGGGCTTGCCTTCGAACTGCTCGGCGAGCTTTTCCATGAAGCGCGGGTCGGTGTAGAGCCTTGCGACCTCGTACTCGTCTTTGTAGGCCATGAGCTTGAACAGGCCCGATGCCACGGCCTTCGCCAGCACGGTGCCGCCGCGCTCGCGCTGTTCGAGCACGCGCACGCGCTCGACCAGTTCCGCATAGCGCTGCGCATAGGCGGCGTTCTGGTACGACGCCAGGAAGGCGGTGCGGTCTTTCACCAGCGCCTCGAAGCTCTGCGGCCGCTGCAGCGCCACGACCTTCCGCGGCGAGGCCTCGCGCGTCACTGCCGCGAGGTCGAGCGCCGCCTTGCGGCCCCAGCGGAAGGCGGCCTGGTTCGCCTTCACGGCCACGCCGTTGATCTCGATGGCCTTGTCGAGCGCCTCGGCCGACAGCGGCACGAAGCCCTTCTGGAACGCGAGGCCCAGCAGGAACAGGTTGGCCGCGATGGCGTCACCCATGAGCCGCGTCGCCAGCTGCGTCGCGTCGATGAAGTCGGCGCGTCCTTCCACTGATTCCTCGATCAGCGCGCGCACCTGCGCCGCCGGAAATTCCCAGTCGGGCTGCTGCGCGAAATGCCCGGTCGGCTGCTCGAAGGTGTTGACCAGCGCATAGGTGCGTCCCGGGCGCATGCGCGCGATCGCGTCGGGGGCGCCGGCGGTCAGCATGTCGCAGCCCAGGATCAGGTCGGCCTCGCCGGTGGGAATGCGCTGCGCCTTCAGTTGGGCCGCATCGCGCGCGATGCGCACGTGCGAAGTTACCGAGCCGTTCTTCTGCGACATGCCCGTCATGTCGAGCACGCTCACCCCCTTGCCTTCGAGGTGCGCCGCCATGCCGATCAGCGCGCCGATGGTGATGACGCCCGTGCCGCCGATGCCGGTGATCAGGATGTTGTGCATGCCGTCGAGCGCGAGCTGCTTCGGCTCTGGCAGCGGCGCCTCGTCGGCCGCGGCCTTCGCGGCCACGGGCGCCTGCTTGCGCGGCTTCACGCCTTCCACGGTCACGAAGCTCGGGCAGAACCCCTTGATGCAGGACTCGTCGGCATTGCAGGCGCTCTGGTCCACGCTGCGCTTGAGGCCCAACTCGGTTTGCTTCGGCAGCAGCGCGGTGCAGTTCGACTGCTCGCCGCAGTCGCCGCAGCCTTCGCACACCGCGTCGTTGATGAACACGCGGCGCGCGGCCGGCGGGAACTCGCCCTTCTTGCGCCGGCGGCGCTTCTCGGCCGCGCAGACTTGGTCGTAGATGAGCACCGAGACGCCCTTGAATTCGCGCAACTCGCGCTGCACGGTATCCATCTGGTCGCGGTGGTGCACGGTGAGCACGAAGCCGTCGCGCTCGGGCGGCAGCACGCTGCGGTCGGCCCAGCGCGTCGGGTCTTCGGCCACCAGCGCCAGGCGCTTGACGCCCTCGGCCGCCATCTGGTGCGCGATGCGCGGCACGGTGATGGGGCCGTCGACCGGCTGGCCGCCCGTCATGGCCACCGCGTCGTTGTAGAGGATCTTGTAGGTGATGTTCACGCCCGCGGCCACGGCCGCGCGGATGGCCAGCGAGCCCGAGTGGTAGTAGGTGCCGTCGCCCAGGTTCGCGAACACATGCCTGCGCTTGGAAAACCAGGCCTGGCCCAGCCAGGGCGCGCCTTCACCGCCCATGTGCGTGGTGGTCTTGTTGTGCTCCGGATAGATGGCGGTGGCCATCACATGGCAGCCGATGCCCGCAAGCGCCAGGCTGCCTTCGGGCACCTTGGTCGATGTGTTGTGCGGGCAGCCCGAGCAGTACCAGGCCGGTCGCGAAGGCGTGGCCACGGCCTTGCCGAGCACCACGTCCTTCGCGTCGAGGATCGCGAGCCGCATGCGGATGCGGTCGCTGGTGTGGAAGCGCGCCACGCGCGCCGCGACGACGCGCGCGATCTGCGCCACCGAGAAGTCGGCCGTGGCCGGCAGCAGCCATTTGCCGCGTGGGTGTGCGCCCCATTCGCCCTGCTCGTCGAACTTGCCGATCACGCGCGGGCGCACGTCTTCGCGCCAGTTGTAGAGATGCTCCTTGAGCTGGTATTCGACGATCTGGCGCTTTTCTTCCACCACCAGGATCTCCTCGAGCCCGTCGGCGAACTCGCGGATCGAATCGGGCTCCAGCGGCCAGGGCATCGACACCTTGAAGAGGCGAATGCCGATGCGCGCGGCTTCGTCGGCATCGATGCCCAGTTCTTCCAGCGCCTCCAGCACGTCGCGGTACGACTTGCCCGAGGCCACGATGCCCAGGCGCGCCTTCGGCGAATCGATGGTCACGCGGTTCAGCCGGTTCTCGCGTGCATAGGCAATGGCGGCGTAGATCTTGTAGTCCTGCATCAGCGCTTCCTGCTTGCGCGCCTGTACGCCGAGCGTGTCGGTCGACAGGCGCGCATGCACGCCGCCGGGCGGGAACACGAAGTCCGAAGGCAGCCGCGTGTGCACGTCGAGCGCGCCGGCCGGAATGGAGCCGGAAGATTCCACCGTGTCCGCCAGCGCCTTGAATCCCACCGGCAGTCCGGCAAAGCGCGACATGGCAAAGCCGTGCAGGCCCAGCTCGATGTATTCCTCCACGCTCTGCGGATAAAGCATCGGGATCATCGAGGCCGCGAACAGGTGGTCGCTCTGGTTGGGCAGCGTGGACGAAGACGCGCCGTGGTCATCGCCCGCCACCAGCAGGATGCCGCCATTGGGCGAGGTGCCGGCATGGCTCATGTGCTTGAACACGTCGCCGCAGCGGTCCACCCCGGGCGCCTTGCCGTACCACATGGCGAACACGCCGTCGACCGCGGCTTCGCCGGTCAGGTGCACCTGCTGCGTGCCCCAGACGGCGGTGGCGGCCAGTTCCTCGTTCACGCCGGGCAGGAACTTCACGGCGTTGGCTTCGAGCTGGGGCTGCGCCTTCCACAGCGCCTCGTCCAGGCCACCTAGCGGGGAGCCGCGGTAGCCCGAGACGAAGCCCGCGGTGTTCAGCCCCGCCTTCTGGTCGCGCCATTTCTGCACGAGCATGAGGCGCACCAGTGCCTGGATGCCGCTGAGGTAGATCCGGCCTTCGGTGGCCGTGTATTTGTCGTCCAGCGCAACGCTGGCCAGTTCGTGGGATGCCATGACAGAAAGGACTCCGGGTAGGACTCGTGGAATGCGGACATGGCCCCGGTAGGGTGCCGGCCCGCGAAACGCCTCGCCGGGGTAGGCGGCGAGGCAGCAACGATTCTTCCGCCAAGCGCGCGGAAAGTGCTTCTTCGTTTTGGCGAGCGGGCGCGCTTTACGGAAGATTTGTCTTTTTCCGCTGCATTCGGCCGAAAGGGTTTCGGTGGACTGTCGGTGCCGCGCCGGCCCGACAATGGCGGCCCCGCAGAACGACGAGAACCCGATGAGACCCGACCTCGATTCGCTGGCGCTTTTCCTGCGCGCCATTGAGCACGGCAGCCTGTCGAAGGCTGCCGCCGAGAGCCACATGGTGCTGTCGGCCGCGAGCCGCCGCCTGGCCATCCTCGAGGGGCACCTGGGCGTGGCGCTGCTGAACCGCACATCGAAGGGCGTGACGCCCACCGGCGCCGGCGAGTCGCTGGCCATGCATGCGCGGCAGATCCTGCGCGACGTCGACCGCATGCGCGCCGACCTGTCGGACTACGCGCAGGGCGCCACCGGCCGCGTGCGGCTGCATGCCAACGCCTCGGCCATGGGCCAGTTCCTGCCCGACGACGTGGCCAGCTTTCGCGTGCGCTACCCCGAGATCCGCGTGAGCGTGGAGGAGCACCGCAGCGTCTACATCGTGCAGGCCATCCGCGACCGTCAGGCCGATGTGGGCGTCATCACCAGCGAAGCGGTCGACCCCGCGCTCAACTTCATTCCCTACCGCACCGACCGGCTGGTGGCCATCGTGCGGCAGAAGCATCCATGGCGCGGGCGCGAGGTGTCTTTCGAGGAGCTGCTCGACTTCGATTTCGTGGGGCTGGAAGACGACTCGGCCATCTCCCGCACGATGGAGGACGCCGCGATGAGCGCGCGCAAGGTGCTTCGCCTGCGTGTGCGCGTGAAAAGCTTCGAGGCTGTGTGCCGGATGATCGAGGCGGGCATGGGCGTGGGCATCCTGCCCGAAGGTGCCGCGGTGACCTATCGCAAGGAGATGAAGCTGCGCTTCATCAACCTCACCGATGCATGGGCTTCGCGCCGCATGTATCTGTGTACGCGGCAGGAGGCGTTGAGCTTCCCGCAGCGGCGGCTGGTGGATCACTTGCTGGCACGCGGGATGCCGTAGCCGGTTCTGCAGAGACGGGGTGGCGTTCTTCTCCGATCGGGGGTACGCCGGATTTCGAGGGGCCGATGTTTTGCGGCTGCTCTACCAGCGAAGAGATGATTGCGCAATAGCGCTGGTTTGCTTTGGTGTCGCGAAGGTTACACGGCCGGTTCATATAAATGACCGCGGGCCGCTTGCCGGTCCTCCTCCATTCCAAAGAAATCCCCCCGATGACTCACCATTCCCCTCGGCCAGCGTGGCCGATCAAGACCTTTGCGCTGACATTGGCCCTCCTGCTGACCGCCTGTGGCGGCGGTGGTGGCGACAATGCATCTTTTCCGCTGGTTGCCACACCACCAGCCAGCAATGCCTCCGCGGCCAATGACACGGCTCAAGAAACGCTGCCCGCCTCGGAGCCGCCGATCACGCCCACGTGTGCTGCAGCCGTCCCGGCCAACGCGCCGCTGAAAGCCATCTCGGCCGTGCAGGGCACAGGCGATATCAGCCCCCTGCTGAACCAGACCGTGACCGTGCGCGGCGTGGTGGTCGGCGACTTTCAGAACACCGACACCACGACCGCCAAGCTGGACGGTTTCTTCGTGCAGCAACTCGACCCCGATGCCGATCCCATGACCTCGGAGGGCATCTTCGTCTATACCTCGAAAAGCACCACCCGCGTGGCGGTGGGTGACTTCGTTCAGGTCTCCGGCGTGGTCGCCGAGTTCGGCCAGACCGCCAGCGCAGGGGCCAAGCCGACAGCATCACGCAGATCGCCGGCAAGGCTCCGGAACCCACCGCCATCAGCGTCTGCGCGAGCGGCCTGACCGTCGCCCCGACGAAGATCACGCTACCCGTGGCTGACGAATCCGCTCTCGAGCGCTATGAAGGCATGCTGGTCGAGATCTCGCAGCCGCTGGCCGTGACGGAGACCTACCAGCTCGGCCAATATGGCCAGTTGGTGCTAGCGCTGAACGGACGCCAGTTCAATGCCACCAATGGCAACTCGACGTCCACCAACGCGCAGAACATGCTTTCACGCATCGTGATTGACGATGGATCTTCGCGTTCGAACCCCAATCCCATTCCGTATCTGAGCGCGGCGGGCACCGACG
This sequence comes from Variovorax paradoxus, assembly GCF_022009635.1. Lineage (NCBI taxonomy): Bacteria > Pseudomonadati > Pseudomonadota > Betaproteobacteria > Burkholderiales > Comamonadaceae > Variovorax > Variovorax paradoxus. The sequence goes on along the minus strand of NZ_CP091716.1, from coordinate 7,345,037 downwards.
GTACTCGCCGGATCGGCGATACGACGCAGAAGGTGACTGGCATACTGAGCCACAGCTTCGGCGCCTACCGCATCCAGCCCACCGTGGCGCCGGTGTTCGCGCAGAGCAATCCGCGCCAGCCTACGGCACCGGTGGTCGGTGGCTCACTCAAGGTGGCCAGCCTCAACGTGCTCAACTACTTCACCACCTTCGTGGACGGCAAGAACGCCGCAGGGCAGACCGGCCAGGTCTGCCTGCTCGGTACAGGATTCCCGGACACATGCCGCGGCGCGGACAACCTGACCGAGTTCGAGCGGCAGCAGGCCAAGATCGTGGCCGCCATTGCAGGGCTGGACGCCGACGTGATCGGCCTGATGGAGATCCAGAACACGGACATCGCAACGAAAGACCTGCTGGCTGCCCTCAACGCCAAGGTGGGCGCGAACACCTACGCGGCCGTCAACAGCGGCGTGTTCGGCACAGATCTGATCAAGGTGGACATCCTCTACAAGCCCGCGAAAGTGCAGCGCGTCGGCGGTGTCGTGCTGCCGACGGGCGCGGACTTGACGGACTACATTGCTGCCAGCGGCCGGCCGCCTCTGGCCCAGCGCTTCAGCGCGGTGGGCAACAACGGTGGCTTCTGGTTCGTGGTCAACCATCTGAAGAGCAAGGGCAGTTGTCTCACGACTGGCGACATTGACCAGGGTCAAGGTTGCTGGAATCTGGCGCGCACCAAGCAGGCAACGGCACTCAACAGCTTCGTGAGCAAGCTCAAGGCCATGGGTGAGAGCGACGTGCTGATGATGGGCGACTTCAACAGCTACCTGCTGGAAGACCCGACGAAGGTGCTGGAAAGCGCTGGCAACGAGAGCCTGCTCAAGCGTATGCCTGCTGGCGACCGCTATACCTACGTGTTCGGCGGCGAAACGGGCGCGCTCGACCATGCCTATGCCTCGGCGTCGCTGGCCACGCAGGTCAGCGGCGTGAGCGTGTGGCACATCAACTCCGACGAGCCGCCCGTGCTGGACTACAACACCGGATCAAAGCCCGACGATCGCTACGCGCCCACGCCGTTCCGCGCGTCGGACCATGACCCGGTGCTGGTCGGTTTGAATCTCGTGGCCGACGCCGCGGTGAGTCAGCCCATCGTCAACGCGACGATTCCGGGTTCCGTGAAGACCGGCGAGACTTACGGCATCGACATCTCGGAAGCCATTCCTGGCGGTTCGGCCACGCTGACTGCCCTCTCGGTCGACTGGGGCGACGGCACAGCTGCCAACCCTGCGCCAGGCACTGGCATCGTCACGCACACTTATGCGACCGCTGGCACCTTCAACGTGGTGGTCACACTGATCGACTCGGCTGGCCAGACGGGCACGAAATTGGGCGGCGTGAATGTCAGCACTGCGGTGGTGCTGCTGCCACCCGGACCGCCCGATTTGTTCTTCAGTGAATACGTGGAGGGCAAGACAGGCAGCAACAAGGCGATTGAGCTCTACAACCCGACCTCTTCAGCCCTCGACCTGAGCCTCTACACCATCAAGCTGTACGCCAACGGCGCGAAAACGTCGACCAACTCGCTCAAGCTGAGTGGTTCACTGGCGGGGAAAGGCGTGTTGGTGGTGGTCCACCCAAGTGCCGACCCGGCACTCAAGATCGCAGGCTCAATCATGAGCAACGTAGTCAACTTCAATGGCAACGACGCGTTGACGCTCGAAAAGTCGGGTGTGGTTATCGACAGGTTCGGTCAAGTGGGCACGGACCCTGGAACCGCTTGGCTTGGGCAGCCGGTCAGCGTCGCTGGGGAGGAGCGCGTCAGCACCTTGGATCAGACTCTGCGCCGCAAGTCGGAGGTCACCGCTGGGGACCCCAATCCGATGGCTCCTTTCGATCCGTCGGTGCAGTGGACAAACACGGGCATCCCGGCCGACACCTTCTCGGGCCTGGGCTCTCACACCGTGAAAGTGAACTGAGCCCGAATTTAGTCCCGCCAAGGAGCGCGCCCATTCTCACGATCTCGCGGGGACTTGCCGGGGGCGCGATCTGACCTTGTGCACGCCGACCGACCTGGACCACAAGCGTTTTTCTGTCCAGGTCGTTCGGCGTGGTTGATCTACGCATGCACAGAAACTGAATGCGTGGTGCTGCCCGCGCATCACAGCGGCTGCGTTCAAGCCACGGGCCGCGCCCGTGCCTATGCTCCGGCATGCTCCATCAAGAGAGCATCAACCGGAGACTTCATGAGACAACAGACATCCCGTCGCGGCTTCGTGCCGCCGTTCATGCTCGCACTCGCGGCGTCAGCCGCCCTGGTCGCCTGCGGTGGCGGCGGCAACAACGGCTTCTCGTTCATTCCGACGCCTGGCAGCCCCGCCAACCCGGGCAATCCGCAGGCCGATGCCACCTATAAGGCCGAGATACGCCGCACCGCCATGGGCGTGCCGCACATCAAGGCCGACAACTTCGCGGGCGTGGGCTACGGCTACGGCTATGCGCAGGCGGAGGACAACCTCTGCACCATGGCCGACTCGTTCCTCACCTATCGCGGCGAGCGCTCGCAGTATCTCGGCGCCGATGCGCAGCTCGTGGCCAGCAGCACCATCGCTCGGCCGAAGAACATCGACTCCGACTTCTTCCACCGCCACGTGATATCGGCCGATGTGCTGAAGAAGATGATCGACGCGCAGCCCGACAACCTGAAGAAGATGGTCGAGGGCTTCACGGCGGGCTACAACCGCTATGTGCGGGAGGCCAGGGCTGGCGGCAGCGCGCATGCGGCCTGCCGCACCGAGGCATGGGTGCAGCCCATCACCACCGACGACATCTATCGCCGCATGTATGCGGCCAACCTGGCGGGGGGATACAGCAACTTCCTGACGGCCATCGCCACCGCTGTCGCGCCCGAGCCGAACGGTCCGCAGAAGCTGAGCGCGCGCAGCCACGTCCGCAAACTCGGGGTCCAGCACGCGGCGCTGAACATCGGCGAACTCCCGATGCAGGTCGGCGGCCACGAAGGCGTGGGCAGCAACATGATCGGTTTCGGCACGGCGGCCACCGGCGACAAGAGCCCGCTGCTGTTCGGCAACCCGCACTGGTACTGGCGCGGGCCCGACCGCTTCTATCAGGCGCAGCTCACCATCCCGGGGCAGCTGAACATCAGCGGCACCTCGTTCCTGGGCATTCCGGTGATCCTGATCGGCTTCAACGACAACATCGCCTGGAGCCACACGGTGTCGACCGCGCGGCGCTTCGGCATCTACGAGCTGCAGCTGGCCTCGGGCGATCCGACGAGCTACATGCGCGACGGCAAGGCCGTGAAGATGCAGGCGGACGCCATCACCATCAAGGTGAAGGCCGCGACCGGCGAGATGACGCAGGTGACGCGCACGCTCTACAAGTCCGAGTACGGGCCGATGCTCAACCTGAATGCGGCCAATTCCATGTTGCCGCCGTGGGGCCAGGCCACGGCCTATGCGATGCGCGACATCAACGGCGAGAACTACCGCACCTTCCGCAACTGGCTGCGCTGGAACCAGGCGAAGTCGCTCGACGAATTCATCGCCATCCAGCGTGAAGAAGCGGCCATCCCGTGGGTCAACACCGTGGCCGTCGGCCGTGGCAGCGACAAGGCCTGGTATGCCGACATCGGCGCCGTGCCCAACGTCTCGGCCGACCAGATGGCGAGCTGCTCGAGCCAGAGCCAGGTCGCCAACGCCCTGCGCGGTTCGTCTCCGCGCGTGCCGATCCTGGATGGTTCGCGCAGCGCCTGCGACTGGCAGACCGATGCCGACTCGGTGCAGAAGGGCGCCATCGGCCCGTCGCGCATGCCCAGCCTGATGCGCGACGACTACGTCGCCAACATGAACGACAGCTACTGGCTCGCCAATCCGAAGGTGCCGCTGACCGGCTACCCGGACATCATGGGCGCGGCCCGCACCGAAGCGGTGAGCTTCCGCACCCGCATGGGCAACCTGCTGGCGCAGGGCCGCATCGACGGCACCGACAGCTACGGCGCCAAGGGCGCGACGGTCGACACGGTCAAGCGCATGGTGCTCAACAGCCGCGTGCTTACGGCCGAGGTGTTCAAGAACGAGGCGCTGGACATCGTGTGCGCGTTGCCGGCGACCTTCGCGGTCAACGGCGACCTGCAGGCCAAGGAAACGTTCACGCCGGCACGCAACGTTGACACCACGGCCGCCTGCAATGCGCTGCGCAGCTGGGACAACACCGGCGTCACCGCCTCGCGCGGCGCCCACCTGTGGGACGAGTTCTGGAACCGCGCACTGCTGCCCAGCAGCGCGATCTACACCACGCCGTTCGACCCGGATGCGCCGATCCAGACGCCACGCGGCCTGAAGACCGACCCGACCACCGCGCAGAACTTGCGCCAGGCCTTCGGCGCCGCGGTGCTGCGCGTGGAAGCCAGCGGCTATGCGGTCGACGCGCAGCGTGGCGACTACCTGTTCGCCACCCGCGGCGGCAAGAAGATCCCGCTGTACGGCGGCTGCGGCGGGCCGGGCTACTTCACCATCTCGTGCTCGGACAACCGCCTCGACAAGGGCGGCTACACGATGGACAAGGACCCGAACGGCAACAGCTACATGCAGATCGTGCGCTTCCCCGAGGGCGGCGTGGAGGCCCACACCTTCCTGACCTTCTCGCTGTCGGACGACCCTGCGTCCGAGCACAACGGCGACTACACCCGCGCCTACAGCGCCGGGCAGTGGCTGAAGGTGCCGTTCTCGGAGTCGGAGATCAAGGCCGACGCGGCCTTGCGCAGCACGTCGATCAACGAGTAAGTCCGAGGTCCGAAAAGCGAGGCTCGCGAGGCGCGGCGGTCAGCCTGGCGGCTGCCGGCGCTTCGCGAGCCAGTTCCAGCCAGCGCCCGCGGCCATCAGCACGCAGGTGCCGAGGAACACGGCGCGCATGCCCACATGGCCGCCCACGAAGCCGCCGAGCAGCGGCCCCGCGACCTGGCCCGTGTACTGCGCCGAGGTCGAGTAGCCGAGCATGTTGCCGGCCACGCGCTCGGGCACGTTGTGGCGGATCACGCTCGCGATGCACGGCAGCAGCCCGCCGAGCGACAGCCCCATCAGGAAGCGCAGCACCACCAGCTGCCAGCCCGAGGTCACGAAGGCCTGCGGCACCAGCAGCACCGCCGACACCGCGAGACAGCCGACGATGACGTTCCAGTGGCCCACACGGTCGGCCAGCTTGCCCAGCCGCGAAGCCGAGAGGATGCTGCCCAGCGCGGCCGCGGACATCACGAGGCCGGCCATCATCGTCACGCGGTTCGGGTCCTCGACCAGCGTGGCCACGTACACCGTGATGATCGGCTCGATCGACATGTTCGCCAGCATCAGCAGCATGCCGGTCAAGAGCATCGCGACCAGCGGGCGCTTGTCGGGCACGGCCGCCCAGCCGGCGTCGGCGGTGCCGCGCTGCTTCGAGGCGCCGGGGGTTTTCTTTTCTTCGCGGATCAGGAAGGCGGTGGCCAGGAAGGCCACGAAGATCATCGCGCCCGCGGCGAAGAAGGTCGCGCGGATGCCGATCAGTGGCGGCAGAACGCCGCCCACCAGCGGGCCCACGAGGTTGCCCGCCATGATGGCCGACGACATGGTGCCCAGTGCCCAGCCGGTGCGTGCCTTGGGCGTCTGCGTGGCCACGAGCACCATCGATCCCGAGGCGTAGCCGCCCAGCAGCCCGGCCAGCAGGCGCAGGCCGACGAGCTGCCACACGTTGCCCGCGATGCCGATGAGCGCCATCGCCACCGACATGCCCAGGCTCGCGCGGATCAGCATCGGCTTGCGGCCATAGCGGTCGGCCAGCCGGCCCCACAGCGGCGCCACCAGCGCGGCGCTGAAGAAGGTCGCGCCATAGGCTGCGCCCGACCACTGCACGATGGCCGCGTGGTCGCTCACGCCCAGCTGCTCGACGTACAGCGGCAGAAACGGCAGCAGCAGCGTCATCGCGATGATGGTGGTGAAGGAGCCGAACATGCACACGGCGAGGTTGCGCTGCCAGTGGGTGTCGGTGCCGGTGTGCGCCGCGGGCGCGTCGGGAGTCGTCGGATTCGTCATGATGGGGCGAATCCATTGTGTGGCGGCGCGGCCGATCGCGCGCTTGCCCATTGGCGGCGGGGCCCATCGCCGCGCGGGAAGGGCGCGCCGCGGTGGCCCGGTCAGGTCAAAGCGGCCGGACCTGCCATGCCGAGTCGGGCCCGAACAGTGCCTGGCACTTGGGGCATTCCTCGGAGAAGAACGGAATCGTCGTCTTGCACGAGGGGCACACCCCCATGCGCACGGGGGCCTCGAAATCGCCTGCCATGGCCGTGCCGGCGAACGGGCCGGACGGTGCCGGTGGTGGCGCGACCGGCACCAGCGACGTGAGCAGTCGTTCCTTCAGCGCGGTGCGCGTCTGCTCGTCGAGCCCTTCGCGATCGACGTAGGCATCGACGGACTTGCGCCGCTTCTCGAGCCAGTCCGGCTGGTTCTGGCGCCATACGGTGAAGGCCTCCGCCAGCAACATGCGCAACACGGCCGGCGACAGGCCGGTGAAGAGCAGGTGCAGCTCGCCGACGTGCGTGACCAGCGAGATGAAGGTCTGGGCGCTCGGCTGCGTGGTGGAGCTGGTGACCTCCTTGTTCGTGGCGCCGCCGGACAGCAGGCCGCCGAACAGGCCGAAGTCCGGGTAGGTGTGCCCCGTCGTCGTGATCGCGTGATTGCCGAGCGAGAGTTCGGCGAGTTCGAAATAGGGCACCGCCACGGGGTCCCGTCCTTCCACGGCCACGGCCACGCAGGTCGTGCCGAAGGCCAGCGCGACCTTCTCGTCGCTGAAGAAGGCATAGCCTGCCGCGCTCACGACCGTGCATTTCGGCAGCGTGGGCGTGTTCGGCAGCGGCGTGAAATTGAAGTCGAGGCGCAGGGGTGACGTCATGGCGGCTGTGGAGGGGGAGTTTCAGCGGGTCTTGACCTGCGAGCGTACGAACTCGAACACCGAGGTCTTCTCGCTCGCCGTCACCTCGAGGCGGATCACGTCGTCGGGCCGCGGGTTGGGGTCGCAGCAGTTCTTCAGCACCAGGTCGCCCGTCACCATCTGCAGCGGCTCCACCGTGTTCAATTGCAGGATCGAGTTGGCCGACTGCTCCTGGCTCTCTGCGTTGTACTCGATCTGCCGGATGCCCAGCACCGTCGCGCCGCCCACGGCCGCGCCCGCCAGCATGCCGGCCACGGGGTCGTACACGCGCACCGTGTTCGTGCCGGCGAAGCTCGTGATGCCGTGGCGGCCGACCACGGAACCCGAGTAGTTCTGCCGGTAGGTCTGGCGCGAGGCGCCATAGGCCGCCGCGCCGGCCGCCAGTCCGCCGATGATGGCCAGCGCCACCTGCTTGGCCTGCTTCTCGGACTGGATCTCGGCAATGCGCTCGCTGTAGGTGTAGATCTGCACCGGCGCGCCGCGGAAGTAGGCCTTGACGTTGTCGGTGCTGAAGTTCACGGGCGCAGCCGTGTTGTTGGCGTAGCCCAGCGTGAAGGTCGGCTGGGTCGGCCCCTGCATCTTGAAGCGCGAGTAGACGAAGAGCTCGCGTGATTCGTCCTTCTCGGACAGCGTGCCCACCCCGTCGGTGTACTTGATTGTCTGCGCGGTGTCCTGGCTGGCGCGCGGCGTGTAGGCGATGTTGGCCGTGGCGCAGCCGCTGACGAAAACCGAGATGGCGACGACGCAGCAGAGGGTGCGCATGGGAGAACCGTTCCGGGGCTCGGGCAGGGCAGGAGAGGTTTCGAATTCGCGCTGCAATGCGCCGCTGACAGCAATCACCGGGACTCCGTTCGTTGTGCTTGAGGAAGAGTGAGCCCGGCGGCCGAACTGACCGGGGCCTGACTGCGCAATCGTAACTTGACGTATCTAAATGTCAGTAAATCGTTTCTGACAGGGATGTGGCCGGGCAGGCCGTGGCGAAGACTTCTGTGAACTTGTTCACAAATTTTCGATGCCAGAGAGCCACAGTCCGACAAGAGGGGGCCCGGTCACGGTGGGCCTCTCGGCCGTGCCCATTGCCCGCTTCAATGACCCTGGGGCTCGCTCGCCTCGTGCAAGCTGCTTAGGCTGTCGTCCCGAACAATAGATAAACCTCTTTTCAGGACATCGGCATGAAGCGCATCGGCGTGCTCGTCTTCCCCGGCTTCCAGATCCTCGACCTGGCCGCGATCGCTGCTTTCGAGCTTGCGAACATGCACCTTGACCAGCCGGTCTACTGCGTGGAAATGCTGTCCGAGACGGGCGGCCCCGTCGTCAGTTCCTCGGGCGTGACGGTCGACAGCAAGCGCTACACCGCCGCGAAGTTCGACACCCTGGTGATGACCGGTTCGCTCACCATCACTCCCACCTCCGAGAAGCTCTGTCAGATCCTGCGCTCCGGCCGGCGCAGCGCGCGCCGCGTGGCGAGCATCTGCACCGGCGCCTTCGGGCTGGCCGACGCGGGGCTGCTCGACGGGCGCCGCGTGACCACGCACTGGGCCTTTGCGCAGGAGCTGCAGCGTTGCCATCCGCTCGCCAAGGTGCAGCCCGACCGCATCTTCATCAACGACGACTCGCTCTGGACCTCGGCCGGCATGACCGCCGGCATCGATCTCGTGCTCGCGCTGGTGGAGGAGGACCTGGGCGTCGACATGGCCCGGTTGATTGCGAAGAAGCTGGTCGTGTACCACCGGCGCGCGGGTGGGCAGTCGCAGTTCTCGGCGCTGCTGGAACTGGAGCCCAAGTCGGATCGCATCCAGCTCGCGTTGGCCTATGCGCGGGCGCATCTGCGCGAAGGGCTGTCGGTCGAGGAGCTGGCCGAGGTGGCGCACCTGAGCCCGCGCCAGTTCAGCCGCGCCTTCAAGGCCGAGACCGGCCAGTCGCCCGCGCAGGCGGTCGAGAGCCTGCGCGTGGAAGCGGCGCGGGCGTTGATCGACGAGGGCCGGCTGGCGCTCGGCGTGGTCGCGCAGGAAGTGGGCTTCGGCGACCCCGAGCGCATGCGCCGCGCCTTCCTGCGCACGCTGGGCCAGCCGCCGCAGAGTGTGCGGCGCGTGGCGCGCCAGCAGGCGATGGCTGCATGAAGGCGTAGATCGGTAGACCGGCGCATGGCCTAAAAGGTGGCTTATATGACATTTACGCCATAACGCTACAGGCGGAAACTTCCTCTCACGCCCACACGACGTGGCGACAAAGGAAGCTCCATGACAACGAACCTCAAGGGCACAGCCCTCATTACCGGTGCCTCGTCCGGCATCGGCGCCGTCTATGCCGACCGGCTCGCCCGGCGCGGCTTTGACCTGATCCTGGTGGCGCGCAATGGCGAGCGCCTGCGCAAGCTGGCCGACAGGCTCGCGGGTGAAACCGGACGCAAGGTCGACACGCTGGTGGCCGACCTCACCGACCGGCAGGACATCGCACGCGTCGAAGCCGTGCTGCGCGCCGACAGCGCGATCACCGTGCTGGTGAACAACGCGGGCGTCGGCGCCACCGCGCCGTTGCTGGCCTCGGACATCGACAAGATGGACGAGATGATCGCGCTCAACGTGAACGTGCTCACGCGCCTGACCTACGCGGCGGTACCGGGCTTCGTGGCCCGCGGCGCGGGCACGCTGATCAACATCGCATCGGTCGTGGCGCTCTCGCCCGAGACGCTCAACGGCGTTTACGGCGGCAGCAAGGCCTTCGTGCTGGCCCTGAGCCATTCGCTGCAGCATGAACTGGCCGGCAAGGGCGTTCGCGTGCAGGCGGTGCTGCCGGGCGCGACCGCCACCGAGTTCTGGGGTATTGCCGGCCTGCCGGTACAGCACCTGCCGAGCGAGATCGTCATGACCGCCGAAGACATGGTCGACGCGGCGCTGGCCGGGCTCGACCAGGGCGAGCGCGTCACCATTCCCGCGCTGCCGGACCTGGCCGAGTGGGATGCCTTCGAGGCGGCGCGGCGTGCGATGTCGGGCCGGCTTTCCAGCACGCTGCCGGCGCAGCGCTATCGAGCGGCGGCCGTATCGGCCTGAGCGCTGTCACCGCGGGCCGGGTGCGGCCGTATGATCTTCCGGGACCATGCGCAACTCACTCGACTTCAGTTCCTGGCAGGGCCTTCTGACGACGCTGCTCGGCCTCGTGGTGGTGTCCCTGGTGGCGGTGGGCATCCGACTCGTGGTGATGCACAGCGTGCAGCAGCGGCGCGAGCGGCAGAACCGGCAGATCAACGAGCGGCTCAAGACGCTGATCGCGGCCTACAAGGTGCTCGGCGGTTCGTTCACCGGCGACCTGTCGGTGGACCCGAGCCACCTGCGCGAACTGCGCGCGCGTGAAGGCGCGCAAGCATCGGCGCTCGCTGCATCCGACAGGCGCCGGCGCATCCGCGATGCGGTGGAAGCCGCGCTTTCGGACGTGATCCTGCTGGGCACCGAAGAGCAGGTGCGCCTGGCTGCGCAGGCCGCCAACGACATGGTGGCGGGCCGGCCGGTGGAGACGGCGGACCTGGTGGTGTCGCTGCGGCTCTTCATTCGCGACGTGCTCGACCTCGATCCGATTCCGCCGCAACTCGGAATTCCCAAGCAAGGGCCGGTGCGCGCAAAGGGTGCGACTCCGCGCGAAGGAGGCGCAGGCAAAGGCGGCGGTGGTGGTGCGAAGAGTGGCGGCGGCGAGGGCGGTGGTGGCGGCCTCGGCATGGGCCTGCACGGCGATACCGCGCACGACCCCGCAGCGCCCTAGCCGAACACGCCTTGAGTTCAGATGCGGTGGGTACGGCGCGCGTAGAACATCGCGAGCGCCAGGCCCGTGACCGCTGCACCGCCCCAGGCAAAAGCCGGGCTGCGCAACGCGCGTTGCAGGCGGGCACGGCGTCCCGGTTCTGCACGCACGCCGCGCGCGGCCTGCTCCTTGGGCGTGAGCGGGCGCGCGATGTTCGGGTTTTCTTCGCCCTCGAGCACGGCTTGCGAAATGTCGAGCGGGGTCAGCGAGTCGTTGACGGTGGATGCGGTCATGGTGGCTGGCCTTTCTTTCTTCTCTCGGTGATGAATCAATCTGTGGCGCAAGGCTCGCGCAGCCCGGCGCCGCGGGCCTAAGGCGAAGCGCCGACATTGAAGTAGGCCAATGCCCCGGCCGCGTCGTGGGCGGTGGGCCCGTTTAAAATCCTGCTCCCCTCGCAGCCGGGCGTCCCGGCCGACTGCGGGGTTTTGCATTTCCGGGGCCATGTAGAGGAACACCATGTACAAAAACCTCGCGGGCCGCGCCGTTCTGGTGTGGGCAGCCGCCTGTTTTTTATCTCCCGCCTTTTCGCAGCCGCAGGTCCCCCTGAAGATCGGCTTTGTCTATGTCACGCCGGTCACCGACGCCGGCTGGGTGCGCCAGCATGAAGAAGGCCGCAAGGCCGTCGAAGCGGCGCTCGGCGACAAGGTCAAGACCACCTACGTGGAGAACGTGTCCGAAGGCGCCGATGCCGAGCGCGTGATCCGCGACCTCGCGCAGCAGGGCAACCGGCTCATCTTCACGCCGAGCTTCGGCTACATGGAGCCGACGCTGAAGGTGGCGAAGGACTTTCCCGACGTGAAGTTCGAGTCGATCACCGGCTACAAGACCGCGCCCAACGTGGCGACGGCCAATGCGCGCTATTACGAGGGCCGCTACCTCGCGGGCATCGCGGCCGGCCGCATGACCAAGACCAACGTGGCGGGGTACGTCGCGGGCTTTCCGATTCCCGAGGTGCTGCAGGGCATCAACGCTTTCACGCTCGGCATGCGTTCGGTGAACCCGAATGCCAAGGTGCATGTCGTGTGGCTCAACGAGTGGTTCGATCCGCCGAAGGAGCGCGACGCGGCGATGGCGCTGTTCAACCAGAACGCCGACGTGGTGGCCTTCCACACGGGCTCGACGGCCGTGATGTCCGCGGCGCAGGAGCGCGGCAAGCTGGCCATTGCGTACCACTCCGACATGCGCAAGATCGCACCCGACGCGCAGATCGTCGCGGTCACGCACCAGTGGGGCGGCTACTACACGCAGCGCGCGAAGGCCGTGCTCGACGGCACCTGGAAGAGCGGCAACCTCTGGGGCGGCGTGAAAGAAGGAATGATCCGCGTCGGCGACTTCGGCTCCAAGGTACCCAAGACCGTGCAGGACGAAGTGCTGGCGCGCCAGAAAGACATCGCTGCCGGCAAGCTGCAGCCGTTTCGCGCCGTGGCGGCCGATGTGCGCGACAACGAAGGCCACGTCGTGATCGCCAAGGGCGCGCAGTTGAGCGACGAGCAGATTCTGAAGATGAACTGGCTGGTCGAGGGCGTGCAGGGGCGGGTGGGGCGCTAGCTAGCCCAGCCGCTCGACCACGAAGTCGACAAAGGTCCGCAGCTTCGCGCTTGGCCGGGCTTCGGGCAGCCGCATGATGTGCACCTGCCGCGTGGGCAGTTCCCAGTCGGGCAACAGTTGCACCACCTGGCCCGATGCCAGGGCAGGACCCAGCAGCGCATCGGCCTGCACGATCACACCCATGCCGGCCATGGCCGCGGCCAGCAGCGCCTGGCCGTTGTTGGTGGTGAGCGGACCGCGCACGGGCACATGCACCGTCTGGCCGTTGCGCGTGAAGCGCCATGAATGGTCCGGCCCCCAGCTTGCGAAGCCCAGCAGCGCAAAGGCCTCCAGGTCGGACGGATGCTTTGGCTGCCCGTGGCGTTCCACCCATGCGGGGCTGGCCACGGCGAACATGCGGGCCAGGGCCAGCGGCCTGGCGATGAGCCGTTCGTCGACCGCGGCGCCCGAGCGGATGCCGCAGTCGAAGCCTTCCTCCGCGAGATCGACCACGCGGTCGTTGAGGCTCAGGTCGACTTTCACCTGCGGATAGGCGGCGATGTATTCGCCGATCACCGGCGTGAGCCTGTGCGCGCCGTAGGCCACCGGCGCGGTGACGCGCAGCACGCCCTGCGGCACGGCGCGCAGCGACTCGGCCACGCCGTCGGCGGTGTGCACGCTGGCGAGCACGTCGCGGCAGCGTTCAAGGTACGCGGCGCCGATCTCGGTGAGCGCATGGCGGCGCGTGGTGCGTTCCAGCAGGCGGGCGCCGAGCTGTTCCTCCAGCGCGCGGATGTGCTTGCCGACCATCACGGCCGACAAATCGAGCGCCTCGGCGGCGGCCGCGAAGCTGCCCGCGTCGACCGTGGCGACGAAGACTTCCATGGCGCGAAGCTTGTCCATATTGAGAACCAAAAGTTTCGAATTGGCGAACTGGTTGGCAATTTATCAAATCAATGGTTCGCAAAACAATGAGCGCTTCCTAGATTCACTTTTGGCGAGGTTTTCCATGAAGGTTCTGGTTGTGGGCGCGACGGGCGAGATCGGCCGCGCGGTCGTGCAGGCGCTGGCGGAGCGCGGGCATGCGGTGGTGCGCGCGGGCCGCACGCGGGGCGATCACCAGGTCGACATCACGAGCGAGGCGAGCGTCCAGGCGCTGTATGCGGCCGTGGGGCGGGTCGATGCGATCGTGTCGGCGGCGGGTGGGCTGCACTTCGCGCCGTTGGCCGAGATGACGGCCGCCAACTTCAACATCGGCCTGCAGGACAAGCTGCTCGGCCAGGTGCGGCTTGCGTTGCTCGGCCAGCATGTGCTCAATGACGGCGGCTCGATCACGCTGACCACCGGTGTCGCGGCCGACGACCCGGTTCGCGGGGGAAGCAACGCCGCGGCCGTGAATGCGGCGGTCGAGGGTTTCGTCTTGGGCGCGACGATCGAGCTGCCACGCGGCCTGCGCATCAACGCGGTGAGTCCCACGCTGCTGACCGAATCTCTCGCGGCATATGGCGCGCTCTTTCCGGGCGTCGAAACCGTGCCGGCCGCGCGCGTGGCGCTGGCCTATGTGCGCAGCATCGAAGGACCGCTCACGGGAAGGGTGTTTCGGGTGTGGCAGTGAGAGTGCGTTCGGCGTATAGCACTCATACACGCATGGAAATTGCGGTGGGCCGGGGCTGGATTACCCTCCGCAACCACGATGAAAAAAGCCTACCGCGCCTCCCTCCTGCGATTCGATGCCGCCGGCCAGCCCCTGTTCGATGAAGACGGCCTGCTGGTCGTGGCGCCCGACGGCACGGGCCGCCAGCGCGTGCTCGATGCCGGCAGTCATGCCGCCGTCGCGCCGCGCCACCCGGATGCCCACACGACCCACCTGCCGGGACGCATCCTCGCGCCGGGCTTCGTGGACATGCACATCCACTTCCCGCAGACCGACATCATCGGCTCGCCCTCGCCGGGGCTGCTGCCCTGGCTCGAGAACTACACCTTTCCGGAGGAAAGCCGGTTCGCCGATCCCGCGCATTCGAGCGAAGTGGCCGACGTGTTCTTCGACGAGTTGCTGCGCAATGGCGTCACCACCTCGCTGACTTTCGCGACCTCGCACGTGGCGTCGGTCGAGGCCTTCTTCGAGGGCGCTCGGCGGCGCAGCCTGCGCATGATCACGGGCAAGGTGCTGCAGGACCGCAACTCGCCTGACGGCGTGCGCGACCAGACCGAGCAGAGCCTGATCGACAGCGAGGCGCTGATCCGCAAGTGGCACAACACCGACCGGCTGGGCTACGCCATCACCCCGCGTTTCGCTCCCGCGAGCACCGACGCCCAGATGCGTGGTGCGAGCGAGCTGGCCGCCAGGTACGCCGACACCTGGATCCAGTCGCATGTGGCCGAGAACCGCGACGAAGTGACCTGGGTGCGCGAGCTCTATCCGAAGGCGCGCTCCTACCTCGACGTGTACACCGGCTTCGGCCTGATGCGCGAGCGCGCGGTGTACGCCCACTGCATCTACCTCGACGACACCGACCGCGCACTGCTGCGCGACACCAAGACCGCCGCCGCGGTGAGCCCGACCAGCAACCTGTTCCTGGGCAGCGGTTTCTTCGACTTCGGCGCGGCCGACCGCGTGGGCTATCCCTACGGGCTGGCCAGCGACGTGGGCGGCGGCACCAGCTTCAGCCCGTTCCACACCATGATGGCCGCCTACTACGTGGGCCGCGAAGGCCAGACCAAGACCGGCCTGAGCATCGCGCCTTCGGAACTCTGGTGGCGCCACACCGGCGGCGCGGCGCGCGCGCTGGGGCTCGATGGCGTGATCGGCAACCTGCAGCCGGGTTGCGAAGCCGACTTCCTGGTGCTTGACCCTTCGGCCACGCCGCTGCTGGCGCGCAAGACGAAGCGGGCGAACACGCTCGAGGAAATGCTGTTCGCGATGATCGTGCTGGGCGACGACCGGCTGGTCGAGCGCACGGTGATCTCGCAGGCGCTGTAGCAAGCGGCGGGTCTCCCGCAAGGGCAGGGCGGTGGCGCATGCCACAATTCGCCCCCCGATTTCCCCCGCAGCAGCAGCGAGCGCATATGAGCATCAAGAGCGACAAATGGATCCGGCGCATGGCCGAAAACGAAGGAATGATCGATCCCTTCGAACCGGGCCAGGTGCGCGAATCCTCGGGCCACAAGATCATCAGCTACGGCACCTCGAGCTACGGCTACGACATCCGGTGCGCGCCTGAGTTCAAGGTCTTCACCAACATCCACAGCACGGTGGTCGACCCCAAGAATTTCGACGAGAAGAGCTTCGTCGACATGCACGGCGACTACTGCATCATCCCGCCCAACAGCTTCGCGCTGGCGCGCACGGTCGAATACTTCCGCATCCCGCGCAACGTGCTCACCATCTGCCTGGGCAAGAGCACCTATGCGCGCTGCGGCATCATCGTCAACGTCACGCCCTTCGAGCCCGAATGGGAAGGCTACGTGACGCTCGAATTCAGCAACACCACGCCGCTGCCCGCGAAGATCTACGCGGGCGAAGGCTGCGCGCAGGTGCTGTTCTTCGAGAGCGACGAAGTGTGCGAGACCAGCTACAAGGACCGCGGCGGCAAGTACCAGGGTCAGCGCGGCGTCACCCTGCCGAAAACCTGACGCGCCGTCGCGCCTTTCGCTGACGGCCGGTTACCCCGGTGTCCGCCGGGCCAAGTACCATCCTGCGGTCACCGGCAACAACTCCTGCAAAAGGCCGGTAAGGAGCGCGCGATGAGATGGGAAGGCAACGAACAATCGGACAACGTCGAGGACCGCCGCGGTGAAGGCGGCGGGGGCGGTGGTGGCGGCTTCATCGGCGGCCGCGGCATCGGCATCGGCACCATCGCGGTCGCGCTGATCGCGGGCTGGGTCTTCGGTATCAACCCGCTCACCGTGCTGGGCCTGCTCAGCGGCGGCGGGCCTGCCCAGGTGCAGCAGCAACCCCAGCAGGGGCCGGCGCCCAAGCCGCCGTCGAACGACCGCGAAGCAGCCTTCGTCTCGACCGTGCTGCGGAACACCGAAGTGGTCTGGACCGACATCTTCAAGCAGAACGGCGGCACGTATCACCCACCGCGGCTCGTGCTGTTCCGCAATGCCACGCCCACCGCCTGCGGCACCGGGCAGTCGGCCATGGGGCCGTTCTACTGCCCCGGTGACCAGAAGGTCTACATCGACCTCGGCTTCTACGACACGCTCAAGAACCAGCTCGGCGCGCCGGGCGAGTTCGCGCAGGCCTACGTCATCGCGCACGAGGTGGGCCACCATGTGCAGGACGAGCTTGGCATCACCGCCAAGGTCGACGGCATGCGCAACCGCCTGAGCCAGACCCAGAACAACGCGATGAGCGTGCGCGTCGAGCTGCAGGCCGACTGCTTCGCGGGCGTGTGGGCCCACCATTCCCAGGAGTCGAAGAAGTGGCTCGATCCGGGCGACATCGAGTCCGCCATGAACGCCGCGCAGAAGATCGGTGACGATGCCCTGCAGCGTTCCGCAGGCCGCGCGGTGGTGCCCGACAGCTTCACCCATGGCACCAGCGCGCAGCGCCAAAGATGGTTCGGCGCGGGCTACCAGAGCGGCGAGATCAAGGCCTGCGACACTTTCAACGCGCGCAGCCTTTGAGTTTGACGGGCTCGCAGAGCCCGTGCCTGTTGTCTTTGGTGCTATTGAATAAATAGCAATTCCGTCGGCACGGACGTTGTCACGCCGCGGTCACTGCTGTTTTTTGCGGCAATGCGACAATAGCGGGCTCAATGACAAGTTCCTTCTCCAATCTATCGCTGGCGGAACCGCTGGCGCGCGCCGTGGCCGAAATGGGCTACGAGACCATGACACCGATCCAGGAGCAGGCCATTCCGGTCGTGCTTTCCGGGCAGGATGTGATGGGCGCCGCCCAGACCGGCACCGGCAAGACGGCGGCGTTCTCGCTGCCGTTGCTGCAGCGCATGCTCAAGCATGAAAACGCCTCGACCTCGCCCGCGCGGCATCCGGTCCGGGCCCTGGTGCTGCTGCCCACCCGCGAACTGGCCGACCAGGTCGCGCAGCAGATCAAGCTGTACGCCAAGTACACCAACCTGCGCAGCACCGTCGTGTTCGGCGGCATCGACATGAAGCCGCAGACGCTGGAGCTGAAGAAGGGCGTCGAAGTCCTGGTGGCCACGCCGGGCCGGCTGCTCGATCACATCGAAGCCAAGAACGCGGTGCTCAACCAGGTCGAATACGTGGTGCTCGACGAAGCCGACCGCATGCTCGACATCGGCTTTCTGCCCGACCTGCAGCGCATCCTGAGCTACCTGCCCAAGCAGCGCACCACGCTGCTCTTCTCGGCCACGTTCTCCCCTGAAATCAAGCGGCTCGCCAGCAGCTACCTGCAGAACCCGATCACCATCGAGGTGGCGCGCCCGAACGAAACGGCCTCCACGGTCGAGCAGCATTTCTACAGCGTGAGCGACGACGACAAGCGCCGTGCGCTCAAGCAGATCGTGCGTCAGCGCGGCATCACGCAGGCCTTCGTGTTCGTCAACAGCAAGCTCGGTTGCGCGCGCCTCGCACGCTCGCTGGAGCGCGACGGTCTGCGCACCACCGCGCTGCACGGCGACAAGAGCCAGGACGAACGCCTGAAGGCGCTGGCCTCGTTCAAGGCCGGCGAGGTCGACCTGCTGGTGTGCACCGATGTCGCGGCCCGCGGCCTCGACATCAAGGACGTACCCGCCGTCTTCAACTTCGACATTCCGTTCAACGCCGAAGACTACGTGCACCGCATCGGCCGCACGGGCCGTGCCGGCGCTTCGGGCCTGGCCGTGAGCTTTGCCAGCGGAGGCAACGATGCGCGCCTGGTGGCCGATATCGAGAAGCTGATCAAGAAGAAGATCGAGCTTGAACCCGTCGAGTTCGAGGAAGACCGCCCGCGCGGCCGCATCAACGACGGACGCCGCCATTGGCGCGAAGAAGGCGAAGCCGGCGACGCACGCGATGTGCTCGATCAGCCGCGCGAACGCAGCAGCAGCCTGAGCGGCGACGCCCGACGCGGTGGCGGACGCCCGCACCGCGCGCCCGCGGCGCCGCGCGATCCGTTCTTCGACAAGCCCTACGAGCCGGGCGAGCCCGACACCACGCCGGCCTGGGAAGCTGCCGCCAAGGCCACGCCCGCGCGTGGCATCTCGAGCAACATCAAGAGCAAGCGCAAGGTTGCCGCGCTGTTCAAGAGCGCCGAGCCGAGCTGAGCTGACCAAGCTCCGACGTAAAAAAACGGCGCCCGAGGGCGCCGTTTTTGCATTTCAGTTCAACGCCAGCCGCGGTGCCAGCCGTACTGCGGGTGGTGCCAGCCCCAGCCGTAGCGCGGGTGATAGGCCCAGACAAAGCCGACGCCAGGCGAGACATACGTCGGCGCCACATAGGCCACGCCCGGAGGCGCCGAGTAAACGGGGGCGGCCGGGGCGACCACGCAGCCGGTCAGGACTGCGGCGGCCAACGCGGCGGCGGACAAGGCAAGGATCGGGACTCTCATGGCGAAGCTCCTTTGATGAGTTGTTGTCGCTATGCACAACCAACGCTTCGGCCTTTCGCCGGATGACGGCCTTTGCCGCCTTTACCCGGCCTACACAGTGTCACCGCCGTGTTGTCATCCTTTCAGGCCGCTTTCGCTCGAATGACCCGTGTTGGACAACACCTCGAAATGATGGGTTCCATCGCGCCCCAACTGCGCCACCAGGCCGTACTCCCAATCGAGATAGGCCTGCATCGCCTCCGCCGGCGCATCGGTGCCTTCATAGGGGCGGCGGTAGCGGTCGGTGCGCGGCGTTGCCAGGCGCGTCTCGCCGCTCTCGGCTTCGAGCCCTGCGGCAAACCAGGCGGCGTTGCCACCTGCGAGCACCAGCACTTCGACATCGCGCTTGCCTTGGGCATCGAGCAGCACGCGAAGGTCGGCCGCCGCGTAGCGCGCGAGCAGGCTGCTGCCGCAGGTCAGCACGTAGCGACGCGATGCGGGAATGACCGCCTCCAGCGCGTGCGCCAGCTGCGCGCGGATGGCGTACCACGCGCCCGGGATGTGGCGCCTGACATAGTTGGCGCTCGTGGTCACGTCGATCACCGCCATGCCGGATGACGGCTGCTGCTGCTGCAGCGCCGCCAATTCGCGCGGCGTGATCTCCGCCACCGCGGCCGCGATGGGCGGATAGGCGGATGAGGGCGCGGCCGCTTCGCTGAACGCAGCGGCCTCTGGCACGGCGTCCGGCACATGGACCTCCCATCCCATCTGTGCGAGCCACGAAGCGCTCATCGATGCACGCACGCCGTCGTCGTCCACCAGCACGATGCGCGCGCCGCGCACGGGCACCTGGTGATCGGTCTCCTGCACCAACTGGCCGCCAGGTGCGCTCGCAAAGCCCGGCACGTGGCCCGCCGCGTATTCCTCGGGCGTGCGCACGTCGAAGCGGTACACGGTGCGTCCCGGCTCCTCCAGCGTCCACAGCGCGGCAAGGTCGATGCGCCGCACGCCCGCTGCATCGGCCACGCGGCGCGCATCGGCCCGTGCCTGCTTGCGGTGAGCGTCGGACACCCCGGCAGGCGCTTGCCGGCCGGCACCGTGGTCCAGCACCTGCCCCGCCAGCTTCCAGCCGATCGTGCCATTGCGCAGGGCGGCCACCGGGTTCGGAATGCCCGCGTTCACCAGCGACTGCGTGCCGATGATGCTGCGCGTGCGGCCCGCGCAATTCACGATCACCCGCGTTGCCGGATCGGGCGCGAGTTCGCGCACCCGCAGTACCAGTTCCGCGCCGGGCACGCTGGTGGCCGACGGAATGCTCATCGTCTGGTATTCGTCGAAGCGGCGTGCGTCGAGCACCACCACGTCGGCCTTGGCGTCGATCAGCGCCTTCACCTCGGGCGCCGACAGCGAAGGCGTCTGCCGCTCGTGCTCGACCAGTTCGCCAAACGACTTGCTCGGCACGTTCACGTCGCGGAACAGTTCGCCGCCTGCCTTGCGCCAGCCCTCGAGGCCGCCTTCGAGCAGATGCACGTGCGTGTAGCCCAGCGCCGCGAGCGTCTTCGCGGCCAGCGGCGCGAGGTCGGTGCCGGCGTGTTCGCCGTACAGCACGATCAGCGTGTCGCGCCGCGGAATGCGCCGCCATGCCTCGATCTCGATGCGCGAGAGCGGCAGGTTCGCGGCCCACAGCGGGTGCTCCTGCGCGAAAGGGTCTTCCTCGCGCACGTCGAGCAGCGCGGTTTCTTCGCGGGCCAGCAGGCGCTCGCGCACGGCGGCAAAAGACAGGAAGGGAAAGAAAGCAGTCGTCATGCAGCGGTCGGAGAAGGTCTGAGTTCGGCGCTGCGATCCCACAGGTTGGGCAACAGCGCGTTGGAGTATCCGGAGACGAAGGGCTTGCGTCCGCCCTCCGCCGTGTAAGTATGCCGCCGCACGGCGCCGATGTTGGCGCCGTAGACGTGGATGCTGATTGACACCCGGTCCGCGTACGCGTTGTGCACGCGGTGCAGGTCGCCGACGGTGGGCGACACCGCTTCCACGTCGCCGGCGTCGAGCCGCACCGCCTCGCCCCACGGCTGCGCATGCCCATGCGCATCGAGCGCATGGCCCTGGCTGTACTCGGCCCCGCGCAGCATGCCGATCAGCCCCCACACCGTGTGGTCGTGCACCGGCGTGGCCTGCCCAGGCCCCCACACGAAGCTCACAACAGAGAAGCGCTCGGTGCTGTCCGCATGCAGCAGGAACTGCTGGTAGCGCGCCGGGTCGGGCTGCGCGAAGGCCTCAGGCAGCCAGTTGTCCCGTGCCACCAGCGTGCGCAGCAGCGCGCCGCCATCCGAAAGAATGCGGGGCTCGTCGGGCGCGGTGTCGAGCAGCCGGCCGAAGGCGCCGACGAATTCGCGAAGCGGCGCGATCACGCGGCGCGTTTCCAGAGTTGCGTGTCGGTGATCGCGCGCACGTCCACCCGCGCGGGCAGGATGCCGTCGCGCGCCGAGCGGTCGGCCACGGCCTGCAACGCGACGATGTCCGCCTCGCTCACCGGCCGGCCCGCCACCGACGCCCGCGCGGTGATGATGCGGGAGGCCTCGATCGGCAGCCGCGTGAGCTGGCTGTACGACTGCGCATAGGCTTCGGGGTTGGCCAGTGCCCAGTCGCCCGCGCGGCCGAGCCGATCGAGAAACTGAACGATGGCCGCGCGCCGGGCCGGATCGGCCAGCGAATGCTCGCTCGCGGTGATGAAGCCCAGCGCGGTGTTGATGCCGCGCCCGTCGCGCAGGATGCGCCCGCCTTGCTGCACGGCGATGGTGTAGTACGGATTGAAGATGGCCCAGGCGTCGATCTGCCTCGACGCGAAGGCGGCGGCCGCGTCGGTGGGCAGCACGAACTTCACCGTCACCTCTTCGCGCTTCACGCCGGCCTCTTCGAGCGCGCCGTACAGCTGGTATTGCGAGATGCTGCCGCGCGCGGACGACACGATCACCGTCTTGCCGCGCAGGTCCGTCACGCTGCGCAGCGGCGAATCGGGCTGCACCACGATGCCCAGCGAATCGGCCTTGCCGACGCGCGTGGCGACGATCTTCAGCGGCGTCTTGCCGACGGCGGCGGCCAGCACCGGCAGGTCGCCGGCCATGGCCGTGTCGACCGCCGCGCCGCGCTGCGCTTCGAACAACGGAGCGGCGCCCTGGAAGTTGGCCCAGCGGTAGGCGAACGGCGCGCCTTCGAGCGCGCGCGAAGCCTCGAACAGCGAGCGCAGCCCGCCCGCCTGGTCGCCGAGCACCAGCGTGGTCTGCGGCTGCGCCTGGGCAAAGGAGGCACGCAGCGAACCGGCGGCGGCCAGCGACAGCGCCGTGCCTTGCTTCAGCCAGTCGCGGCGGGAGGCCTTGGAGAAAAGCAGGGAAGTCATGCGGCGCCTCCCGATGGCAGCAGCGCGCGCCTGCCCGCGGCGACCAGGATCGCGTCGTTCTGCGGCGTATGAATGCGGCTGCACAGCACGTCGCGGTAGTGCCGCTCCAGCGGGTTCTGCCGCGTGAGCCCGTGGTTGCCGCTGAGTTGCAGCGCCAGTTCGACCGCGCGAACCGCGTTGCCAGTGACCGTGTACTTCAACAGGCCGCTGTCGATGGCGGGTTGCGCATGGCCGCCGTCCACGGCGGCGGTGGCGTCGTCGAGCAGCACGCGGTTGGTGCGCAGCAGTGCTTCGATTTCGCCGACGTGCTCATGCACGCGCGGCAGGCTCGCCAGCGGCGCGCCGAGGCTGCCGGGCGCGCGCTGGTTCAGGAAGCCCACCAGCCAGTCGCGTGCGGACGCGGCCACCGCGTCGTAGAGGCTGCCCAGCAGCACCGTCATCCACGCCTGCTGCGTGGCGTGGGCGTCGATGTCGGTCTGGCTGCCGGCGTCGGGCGCCCAGTCGGCGGGCGCGCGCAGGTCGACCGCGTGGTCGGCGCCGATGGCGACGTTCTCGAACACCACCTCGTGGCTGCCCGAGGCCCGCAGGCCCAGATGGTCCCAACTGGCGATCACGCGCACGCCGGGGGCATGCCGCGGCACCAGGAACACGCCAGTGCGCGGTGTGGCTTCGTCGGTGCGTGCCCAGACTGCGAGCCACGAGAGGCCTTCGATGCCGGTCGTGTAGAGCTTGTGGCCGTCGATTTTCCAGCCGGAGGCGTCGCGGCGAGCCACAGTGGCCGGAAGGCCGCCGCGCGCGGGCGAGCCCAGCGCGGGTTCCACGCGCAGCGCGTTGATCAGCGCGCCGCGCTCCACCGCGTCGCGCGTCACGCGTTCGCGCAGGTGCGCCGGCCAGCGGCTGTCGCCGCGTGTCAGCGCGTGGTGCTGCAGATAGGTCATGGTGAGGATCAGCGCGGTGGCCGGCTCCCCGCGTGCCACGGCCGCGATCACGCGCCGCGCCGTGGCCAGCGTGGCCCCGCCGCCGCCGTACGCGGCGGGCGCCACCAGGCCGATGAGCCCGTGCGCCTGCAGCGCGTCGAAGTTCTCGCGCGGGAAGGCGCCGCTGTGGTCGTGGTCGGCGGCGGTGGCCGCGAAACGCGCCGACAACTGCGCCAGCAGCGCGGGCGCGGCCGGGACGCCCTGGGCTGCGGATGGGTGTTCTTCGGCCGTGGCCGAGGGGCGTCGCAAAGGGAGTGCACTCATGGTTTCCGCACGGTAGCCGGCCGGCCGGCGCCGGAAAACGATGCATCCCGCATATGCAAACTCGTTTTTCTGCGTTCGCTTCCATGCCGCCTCTGGGTACGGTCCGGTCCATGAAACCAGATTTCCCGTTGGACCGGCGTCGTCTGCTGCAAGCCGCCGCCGCACTGGGCGCGGCGGCTTCCGCCGGCTGGACCCGGGCCGCTGCACCGGCGACCGACCTTTCGGGCGTCACGTTGCGCGTGGGTACCTACAAGGGACTCTGGCGGCCGCTGCTGACGGCATCCGGCCAGGCCAACACGCCCTACAAGATCGACTGGCGCGAACTCAACAACGGCGTGCTGCATATCGAGGCCATCAATGGCGACGCGCTCGACCTGGGCTCGGGCAGCGAGATCCCGCCGGTGTTCGCGGCGCGGCAGAAATCCAGCGTGAGACTGGTGGCGGTAACGCATGAAGACCTGAACAACCAGGCCACGCTGGCCCGCAAGGACGCGCCGATCCGCACCATCGCCGACTTCAAGGGCAAGCGCGTGGGCTATGTGCGCGCCACCACTTCGCACTACTACCTGGCCAAGCAACTGGCCGAGGCGGGCCTGTCGTTCAGCGACATCCAGGCCGTGAGCCTCACGCCGTCGGACGGTCTGTCGGCCTTCGCGCGCGGCGATCTCGATGCCTGGGCCATCTACGGCTACAACGGCCAGCTGGCGCGCATCCAGTACGGCGCGCGCGTCATCAAGACCGGCGTGGGCTACCTGTCGGGCAACTTCCCCATCTACGCCAATCCGCGCGCGCTGGACGACGCACCGCGCCGTGCCGCGCTGGCCGACCTGCTGCAGCGTCTGCAGCGCGCCTTTGCGTGGAGCAACGGCAACTTCCTGACGTATGCCCGTGCGCAGTCGGCCGAGACCCGCGTGCCGGTGGGCGACATCGTCGAGCTCTTCAACGGCCGCAGCAGCGACTACAGCCTGGGCCCCGTCAGCGACGCCGTGGTGCGCAGCCACCAGGACGTGGCCGACACCTTCCTGAAGATCGGCGTGCTCGACGGCCCGGCCGACGTCAGACCCCTGTGGGACCGCAGCTTCGAGAGCGTGCTGCGCCTGCCCGTTGCCTGATTTCCCTTCCACCCCCGACAAGGAGAACAACATGAGCCAGCCACAGCAAGACGGTGCCGTCGAATTCATCGGCATGATCCAGGGCCAGAAGGTCTCGGAAATCCACGCGGCCAAGGGTCCTGCGCTCGACCGCGACTACGTGCGCGCCTTCGCGCAGGCGCACGAGACGGCCGGCTTCGACCGCGTGCTGGTGCCGCACCATTCGACCGGCCCCGACGCCACGCTCACGGTGGCCCATGCCGCCTCGGTGACCGAGCGCATCCACTTCATGCTCGCGCACCGGCCCGGCTTCGTCGCGCCCACGCTGGCGGCGCGGCAGTTCGCCTCGCTCGACCAGTTCAGCGGTGGCCGGCTCGCCGTGCACTACATCTCCGGCGGCTCCGACGAGGAACAGCGCCGCGACGGCGACTGGCTGGACCACGATCAGCGCTACGCCCGCACCGACGAATATCTCGACGTGCTGCACAAGGTATGGACGGCCGAGCGCCCCTTTGACCATGAAGGCGCGCACTACCGCTTCCAGAACGCGTTCTCCGAAGTCAAGCCGCTGCAGACGCGCAATGGCAAGCCGCACGTGCCGGTGTATTTCGGCGGGGCTTCGCAAGCAGCGATTCCGGTCGCCGGCAAATACGCCGACGTCTACGCGCTGTGGGGCGAGTCGCTCGACCAGGCGCGCGAGCTGACCACGCGGGTGCGCGCCGAGGCAGCCAAACATGGGCGCAGCGTGCGCTTCTCGGTGTCGTTCCGTCCGATCCTGGCGCAGACCGAAGAAGCCGCATGGGCGCGCGCGGAGAACATCCTCGCCGAGACCAAACGGCTGCGCGTGGTGCAGGGCTACAACCGCGGCGGCCCGCAGCAGAGCGAAGGCGCGAAGCGGTTGCTGGCCGCGGCAGAGAAGGGCTCGCGGCTCGACAAGCGGTTGTGGACCGCCGTGGCGCAGGAGATCGGCGGGCGCTCGAACAGCACTGCACTGGTCGGCACACCCGAGCAGGTCGCCGATGCGCTGCTGGACTACTACGACCTGGGCGTGACGACCTTCCTGATCCGCGGCTTCGATCCGCTGGAAGATGCGCTGGACTATGGGCGCGAGTTGATTCCGCGCACGCGCGAACTCGTTGCGCAACGCGCAGCCTCCATCCGCAAGGCGGCCTGACCTGACTTTCTCCCTCCCCTTCCGGGGGAGGGAGCAAAAACCGAACACATAGGACACCCCATGAGCGCCGTTCTCTCCATCGACCGCAACGCCCCCCAGCCGCTGAAGCTGAACCCGAACCCGCAGCAGAAGTACTGGTTCGACCCCGTCCCCCCGCGCCCCACCGTGGAGGCCGAGCGCCGCCATCGGCAGGAGCGCCTGGCCGGTGCCTTTCGCCTGTTCGCGCGGTTCGGTTTCGCGCAGGGTCTGGCCGGCCACATCACGGCGCGCGACCCCGAGCTGACCGATCACTTCTGGGTCAACCCGCTCGGCATTCATTTCTCGCGCATCAAGGTGTCCGACTTGCTGCTCGTCAATTCGAAGGGCGAGACCGTCATCGGCGACCGGCCGCTCAACAAGGCCGCCTTCGCCATCCACGCAGCCATCCATGAGCACAACCCGAAGATCGTCGCGGCGGCCCACACGCATTCGACCTACGGCAAGGCCTGGTCCACGCTGGGCCGCAAGCTCGACACCCTCACGCAGGACAGTTGCGTGTTCCACGACGACGTGGCGCTGTTCGACGATTTCACCGGCATGGTGGTCGACAGCAGCGAGGGCGACCGCATCGCGCATGCGCTGGGCGACAGGAAGGGCGCCATCCTCAAGAACCACGGCATCCTGACGGCCGGCCCGACGGTGGAGGCGGCCGCGTGGTGGTACATCGCGCTGGACAACGCCTGCCACACGCAGCTGCTGGCCGAGGCCGCCGGCAAGCCGCAGCCCATCGACGCGGCCACCGCGCGCCACACGCACGGCCAGATCGGCGGCTCCGAAGGCGCGATCCATTCCTTCGACAGCCTCTACGAGGGCCTGGTCGAAGCCGAACCCGAATTGCTGCTGTGAAGACGAACGCAAGCCTTTCCCGCCGCGGCGTGCTGCGCGCCGGCGGCGCGGCCGCTGTGCTTGCCTCCGGCGGCCTGATCGCCTCGCAGGCCTTCTCGCAGTCCTCGCGCAAGCTCACCTTCGCATGGAATGCCGCCGCGTTCTGCCTGTCGCCCGTGGTGGTGGCGCAGGAGCGCGGCTACTTCGAGCGCAACGGCCTGCAGGTCGAGCTCATCAACTACACCGGCTCGACCGACCAGCTGCTGGAGTCGTTGGCCACGGCAAAGGCCGACGCGGCCGTCGGCATGATCCACCGCTGGCTCAAGCCGCTCGAGGCGGGCTTCGACGTGAAGATCGTCGGCAGCTCGCACGGCGGCTGCGTGCGGCTGGTGGGCGCGAAGAGCGCGGGCGTCAGCGACCTGGCGAGTCTCAAGGGCAAGGTGATCGGCGTGTCCGACATCGCAAGCCCCGGCAAGAACTTCTTTTCGATCCTGCTCGCGAAGAACGGCATCGACGCCGACAAGGACGTCACCTGGCGCCAGTACCCGGCCGACCTGCTCGACGTGGCGGTGAAGAAGGGCGAGATCCAGGCCATCGCCGACGGCGACCCCAACGTCTACCTGATCGAGAAGCGCAACCAGGGCGCCTACGTCGAGTTGGCGAGCAATCTCTCGGGCGAATACAAGGACAAGGTGTGCTGCATCGTCGGCGCGCGCGGCGAGCTCGTGCGCAAGGACAAGGCCACCGTCGCCGCATTGGTGCGCGCCATTGCGCAAGCTTCCAGCTACGTGGCCGAGAACCCGAACGAATCGGCCAGGCTTTTCGCCAAGTATTCGCCCAACGTGGCGGTGGAAGACCTGCGCGCGCTGCTGGGAACGCTCACGCACCAGCACCATCCGCTGGGCCGCGCGCTGCGCGACGAAGTCGAGTTCTACGCGCGCGACTTCCGAGGCGTGGGCGTGCTCAAGAAGAGCACCGACCCGGCGCGCTTTGCCGACCATGTTTCCTTCGACCCGCTCGCATGAGCAACAACCGCACAGCCATGACCGTCCACAGTTCACGCCGCCAGTTTCTTGTTCAGGGGGCGTCGGTGGCTGCCGCCATCGCCGCAGCACCCGCCCTTGTTTCCGCACAGGGCCGGCCGGTGCTCAAGGCGGGTGACCAAAAGGGCGGCTTGCTCGCATTGCTCGAAGCGGCGGGTGGGCTCGAGGGGCTCGGCTACGACATCCAGTGGTCGGAGTTCCCGGCCGCCGCGCCGCTGGCCGAAGCGCTGAACGCGGCCGCGGTCGACTCCGGCCCCATCGGCGACGCACCGCTGATCTTCGCGTTGGCCGCCGGCACGCGCGTGAAGGCCATCGGCGCCAACCGCTCCGACTCCTACGGCACGGCGGTGCTGGTGCGGCCCGATTCGCCGCTGAAGGCGGCCGGCGATCTCAGGGGCAAGAGCGTCGCCACCAACCGTGGTTCCATCGGCCACTATGTCACGCTCAAGGCCATCACCGCGGCCGGCCTGAAGCCGGAGGACGTGAACATCCGCTTTCTTGCGCCCGCCGACGCCAAGCTTGCGCTCACGCAGGGTTCGGTCGACGCCTGGGCCACGTGGGAGCCGTATACGGCGCTGGCCGAGGTCAGCAATCATGCGCGGGTGCTGGTCAGCGGCCGCGGACTGCTGCCGGGCCTGAGCTACCTCGCGGCCACCGACAGCGCGATCGCGGCCAAGCGTCCGGTGCTGCAGGACTTTCTGCAGCGCGTGGTGAAGGCACAGCTGTGGTCGTACCGCAATGTCGACGCGTACTCGGCCGCGCTGGCACGGATCATCGGCATACCGCCCGAGGCGGCGAAGCTGCAGTTCGAGCGGCGGCAGCAGAAGTGGGTGGCCATCGATGCGCAAGTGATCTCGGACCAGCAGGGGACGGCGGACTTTTACCGGCAGGTGGGGCTCATCAAGCAGCCGCTGGATGTCAAAGGGACTTTCGATACCGCGTTCGGCGTGGCTGGCTGAGGGCCGGCCGCGCGGCGAGAGACGCAAGTACCGTAGCTGAGTCCAAGACTCGCGTAGATCCGTCCCTGGGACAGGGGATGCCTCTGGCTAGAGTCGTCGCATGACTTCCTATGCCATTTCCCCAGCACCCGTCCATTCCCTGCCCATCCAGGGCGAATCGGCGCGCTTTCCCGTCAACCGCATCTTCTGCGTGGGCCGCAACTACTCCGAGCATGCCCGCGAGATGGGCCACAACCCCGACCGCGAACCCCCGTTCTTCTTCATGAAGCCGGCCAATGCCATCGTCGCGGACGGCGGCGAGTTTGCCTATCCCACGCTGTCGAACGATGTGCACCACGAAATCGAGCTCGTCGTCGCGCTCAAGACCGGCGGCTCGAACATCGCTGCTTCCGACGCCCTGTCCCACGTGTACGGCTACGCCGTCGGCCTCGACATGACCCGCCGCGACCTGCAGTCCGAAGCCAAGAAAATGGGCCGCCCCTGGGACACCGGCAAGGCCTTCGACGGCTCCGCCCCCTGTGGCGAACTGGTGCCCGTGGCCAAGGCAGGCCACCCCGCGGCAGGCGAGATCCGCCTCGAAGTCAACGGCGCGCAACGCCAGGTCGGCGACCTGGGCGACATGATCTGGAACGTGCCCGACACCATCGCCTACCTCTCGACCCTGTTCACCCTCCAGCCCGGCGACCTGATCTTCACCGGCACCCCCGCCGGCGTGGCGGCCGTGCAGCGCGGCGACCGCATGCGCGGCACCGTGGCGGGCGTCGGCGCACTGGAAGTCGTGGTCGTCTGAGCGCCTGAAGACGGCCCGCGCATCGGGCCGCAAACTGGCCGGCGTAGTACCCTCGCGGCAGAAGTCCGCCGCCACGCCAGTCCCGATGCGCCCCTCTCATTCCACGTCCGTCCGCACCTACGGCATGCACGAGCGTGCCGACCACCTCGACTTCGACATCCGCTTCCAGGGCGCGCGCAACGAACTCACGCTGCCGCACCGGCATGCGTACTTCCAGATCCAGATCGGCATCGAAGGGCACTCTCAGCAAGCCATCGGCGGCGAGGTGCGTCCCTTCGGCCCGCGCCACCTGAGCTTCGTGCTGCCGTACCGGGTGCACGTGATTCCGCACCCGCCCGAGGCGCTGTACTGCATCGTCAACTTCGACCAGCGCTTCCTGTGGCCCGAACTCGACGTCGACGCGCTCGACCTGGATGACGTGCCGCTCGCACGCTACCCCGACCTTGCACCCTTCCTGTTCCAGGAGTACGTCGACTTCGCCTTCGACGAGGCCGACTTCGCGCGCGTTCGCGGCTGGCTCGATGAGTTGCATGCACTGAACGCGGGCCGCAGCTTCGGCGCCAAGATCGCCATGCGCGGCATCGTGCAGCAGATCATCGCCCTGGCCTGCATGCGGCAGGAGCAGGCGCTGATGCGGCTCTCGCTGCAGCACAACGGCAAGACCTCGCAGCACGACGCGTTGCAGCGCGTGGTGCGCTATGTGCGCGACAACCTCGACAAGCCCTTGTCGCTCACCGATGCCGCCGCGGCCGCGTTCCTGTCGCCCAACTATCTCGCCAACCTGCTGCGCAAGGAAACCGACCGCACCTTCACCGACCTCGTGACCGAGCGGCGCATCGAGCGCGCGAAGGAATTGCTGTCGTCCACGTCGCTGCTGGTGCGGGACATCGCGCACCAGTGCGGGTTCGCGGACGAGGCGTATTTCAATCGGCGCTTCCGGCAGTGGGTGGGGAGCACGCCGCGCAGTTTTCGGCGTGAGCATATGGCTAACGCGAGAGGGTAGCTTTGCCGTTCGTCACGATTGTTCTTCATCAGCGCCAAGCCATGCACGACCAATCCGTTTTTGCAGTGAGGAGGTAATGCGATCGAGTCGCAACGTTTGTGTATCTCGCACCGGGCCTCCTCAATGGGCTAGGAAGGCTAATAACGGCTTTCATGTTCAACTTAATGAACGACTTGATGCACCTTAGGGTTGTGCTTGTAAGCCGGTTGGCAGTCGGGTATCTTGCTGCACTAATAATTTAGCAGGGGGTTCCCAAATGGGAATAGGGGAGGGAGTCGTGCAACAGCACGGGGTGGAGCGCGCGCGCCCGCAAGAAGCACCTGACGCGGGGGCTCCTTCGCTCATCGCGCTGTGCACGATTGCACGCTTCCACCAGATTGCAGCCGATGCGTCGCTGCTGTCTCATCAACTGGGCCTTGCCTCTTCCGAGCCCATCAACACCGCCACGCTGCTGGGCGCAGCCAAGCATCTGGGCCTGAAGGCCAAGTCCTCCCGCACGACGCTGGATCGCCTGTCCCTGACACCGCTGCCCGCATTGGCAGTTTTGCGTGACGAGTCCGGCCAGGAACGATTCGTCATCCTTGCCCAGTGCGATGCCCAACGCGTCCTGCTGCAAGACCCCTCTTCCTCGAACGGCCGCCCCGTCATCGAACCCCTGGAAGTCTTCGCCGCACACTGGACGGGCGAACTCATCCTCATCACCAGCCGCGCCAGCCTTGCAGGCGACCTCGCCAAGTTCGACTTCTCCTGGTTCATCCCCAGCCTCGTCAAGCACAGGAAGCTGCTCGGTGAAGTCCTCTTCATCTCCTTCATCCTGCAACTGTTCGCGCTGGTCAGCCCGCTGTTCTTCCAGGTCGTGATGGACAAGGTGCTCGTGCACCGCGGCCTGACCACGCTGGATGTGCTCGTCATCGGCCTGCTGGTCGTTGTTGTCTTCGAGTCATTACTCAACGGCTTGCGCAGCTACGTCTTCAGCCACACCACGAACCGCATCGACGTCGAACTCGGCGCACGGCTGTTCCGCCACCTCGTGCAATTGCCCCTGGCCTACTTCCAGGCCCGGCGCGTCGGCGATTCCGTTGCCCGCGTGCGCGAGTTGGAGAACATCCGCAGCTTCCTGACCGGCAATGCCCTGACGGTGCTGCTGGACGTCGTCTTCTCCATCGTCTTCGTGGCCGTCATGCTGTTCTACAGCGTGCCCCTGACCTTGATCGTGCTGGCCAGCATGCCACTGTACTTCGGCCTGAGCCTGGCGGTGGTGCCGATCCTGCGCAGCCGCCTGGACGAGAAGTTCGCGCGCGGCGCGGAGAACCAGGCCATGCTGGTGGAGACCGTCAGCGCCATCCAGACCGTCAAGGCCACCGCGCTCGAACCGGCCTTCGGGCGCCGTTGGGACAACCAACTGGCCGCCTACATCTCCGCCAGTTTCCGAACCCAGAACCTCGCGAGCTGGGCCAACGAAGGCGTCAACCTTATCGGCAAACTAGTCAACGCAGCCACCCTCTGGTACGGCGCGCACCTCGTGATGAACAACGACCTGACGGTCGGCCAGTTCGTCGCCTTCAACATGTTCGCCCAGCGCGTGTCGCAGCCCATCATGCGCATGGCCCAGCTGTGGACCGACTTCCAGCAGACCGGCATCTCCATGGCCCGGCTCGGGGACATCCTCAACACCCGCACCGAGGTGCCGCCGAGCACCGCTGCGCAGCTCCCAGCGCTCAAGGGTCGCGTAACCCTGGACAACCTGACCTTCCGCTACCGCCCCGAAGCGGCACCTGTGCTCAACGGCGTCAGCCTGGACGTGCGCCCCGGCGAAGTCATCGGCATCGTCGGGCGCTCAGGCTCCGGCAAGAGCACGCTGACCAAGCTCATCCAGCGCCTGTATGCCCCCGAGCAGGGACGCTTGCTGGTCGACGGCATCGACATCAGCCTCATCGACGCGGCACAACTGAGAATGCAAGTGGGCGTGGTCTTGCAGGAGAACACCCTCTTCAACCGCAGCGTGCGCGAGAACATCGCCATCGTCGATCCGGCCGCACCGCTCGAAGCCATCATTCATGCAGCCCAACTGGCCGGCGCCCATGAATTCATCAGCGAGCTGCCCGAGGGCTACGACACCATGGTGGGCGAGCAGGGAGCCAGCCTTTCCGGAGGCCAGCGCCAGCGCATCGCCATCGCCAGAGCCCTGTTCACCCACCCGCGCGTCCTGATCTTCGACGAGGCCACCAGCGCACTGGACTACGAGAGCGAGGCCATCGTGCAGCGCAACATGGCGCACATCTGCAGGGGGCGCACCGTCTTCATCATTGCCCACCGCCTCTCCGCCGTGCGGCACGCCAACCGCATCATCGTGATGGACAAGGGAAAGATTGTCGAAGGAGGCACCCACGAGAGCCTGCTGGCCCGGCCCAAGGGCATCTATGCGCACCTGTGGAACATGCAAGGCGGTGGGCATCCGACAGAGACGAGTGACGGGGCTGGATCGGGAGCACCAGCATGACGCCAGAGGTTTCCACCACTGCCCCTGCGGCCAACGCGCCGCACGCGCGCAACATGCGGCACCCCGCCTTCGAGCTGCTGGGGCGCTACAAGGCCGTCTTCAAGGCCGCCTGGAAGCATCGCCACGAACTGGCCGGCCCCAGGCGCTTGTCCGATGAAGCAGCGTTCCTGCCCGCAGCACTCAGCTTGCAAGACACCCCCGTTCACCCCGCACCCAGGCGACTGGCCTATGCGCTGATTGCCCTGTTCCTCATTGCGTTGACGTGGTCCATCTTTGGGCAGATCGACATCGTGGCTGTAGCGCCCGGCAAGATCATCGTGAGCGAGCGCACCAAGATCATCCAACCACTGGAGGTGAGCGTGGTCAAGCGCGTGCTGGTCAGGGATGGCGACCATGTCGAAGCGGGCCAGCCGCTGGTCGAACTCGACCCCACCACTGCGAACGCCGACAAGACCAGCATTGACGAACAGCTGAAGTCCGTGCAATCCGAGGTGCTGCGCACACGCGCGCTGCAACAGGCGCTCAACGCGACAACCGCTTCCCGCGCACCCGAGCTTGGCAAGAACATCCCCGGCAGCTGGTCGGAGGTCGACATCGACGCCGCCAGAGCGCAATTGAGCGACGAGTGGAGCGACATCACAGCCAAGCTGGCCAAAGCGTCCGCAGAGATCAACCGTCGCCAGGCCGAGATCGCCACGGTGCGCGAGATGGTCGCCAAGCTGGAGACCACGGTGCCGATTGCCAGGCAAAGAGAGGCCGACTTCCATCAACTGGCCAACCAAGGCTTCATGTCGAGTCATGCGAACCAGGACCGCACGAGGGAGCGCATCGAGCTGGAGCGCGACCTCGCGACACAACGGGCACGGCTGGCCGAGGCCAATGCCACGCTGAGGGAGAGCGAGAACACGAGGGCTGCCTACATCGCCGAGACCAAGCACAGCCTGAGAACGCGGGAAGCGGCGGCCGAGCTCAAGCGCCAGCAGGGCACGCAGGATCTGGCCAAGGCCGGTCAGCGTGAACGCTTGACGACGCTCAAGGCGCCGGTGGCCGGCACAGTGCAGCAATTGGCCGCACACACCGAAGGCGGTGTAGTCACGGAGGCTCAGCCCCTGATGGTGATCGTGCCCGATGGGGCGCAGGTCACGGCCGAAGTGACGCTGGACAACAAGGACATCGGCTTCGTGAGCCCGATGCAGGAAGCGGCGATCAAGCTGGAGACGTTCCCGTACACGCGCTACGGGACGGTGAACGCGACCGTGAAGACGGTGACCGCAGATGCCGTGAATGACGAGAAGCGCGGGGCGATCTTCCCGGTGACGCTGAACCTCAACGACACGACCATCGATGTGGATGAAAAACCTATCAAGCTGAGCCCGGGCATGAATCTCACGGCGGAGATCAAGACAGGCAAGCGAAGAGTTATTGAATTCCTGCTCAGCCCCGTCCAGAGGGCGAGCGGTGAAAGCATGAGGGAGCGATGAAAGACCTCGTGGAAAGTCTAGCTAGAAAGAAGAGCGGAACTGAGATGAGAAATCTGCGAAGGCTTGAAATTGGGGCGGTGCTAGCAACTGCACTGATTCTTTCCGCATGCACTGCGCCACAACAGGTGTCGTCTCGAAAATCGATGAGCGCTCCGTTGATGCGACTTGTGCCGCAACCCGAGGGCACACCCCTGCCTCCGCAGAATCCTCGCGTTGCCGATCATTGGCCTTCCGAACTCAAGTGGATGATCGACAACCTGCTCTCGCTTTACCCGAAACAGGGGAAGCCGCCCAGCGTGAAAGAGGTCGAGAAGAAGATGGGCATCACGCTGACAGAGCGCCCGCGAACAGACCTTGAGTTCGACCTTTACAAGCGATACACGGTGAGCGGCACGCGCTACATGGATCTCCATTTGGACAGGTTAGGAGACTTGGGTCAGTACTACGCAATCACTCGCAGTCAAGGGTCCAGCGGCATGCTTCAGCATCTGAGGCTCGTGACCTCTCTTCCTCAGAGCGGTTTCTGCCTGGATCCCTACGAGCTTGCGATCTATACCGGATCGTGGTTTATCAATGGGGATACCTCGTCACACGCCAGCCCCCGTTCCTGGCCTCCGGCTTATGTCTGGGGCATGTTCGAGTGGAGCGCGACAAGCCGCTACGCCGGACCCAGTTTCAGCATCGTTTTAGATCAAAGACGCGACGACACAACCGGAAGAGTCAGTGGAGGAAGTTGTGTTGGCGCAATCACCGTCAGTGGGCGTTATACAAGGGAGTAACTAAATGACCGTCATAAATTCAATTGTGTTTTCCGGGCTTACTGGTGCTAATCCGGAGTTGCTTCGTCGTGCTCTTGCATTGATCAACAATCAAAGCTTGACCTCGCTGGAGCCTCTTCGCAAGGCCCTAGCAAGTGGCGAGATGGTGATTCGACTAGCGGCAACGACAGATGCTGTGCCAGCGGACGTGCATGCTACCTTCCGAGATCCCGTCAGGGATCCTCAGACTGGTGCGCTGGTGAAGCCGGGGACAGTCCTGGTCAAAGCTGAATACCTGACCTTGTCTAATGATTTCACCGTTCTTCAGTTTATCGATGACATCTTTCATGAAGGGCGCGGTCATGGTGCGACGGAGCGCGTAGGCGCAAGAAGAAACGCGCACAACGAACTGGTTGCCAATCCCGGAGGTCTCTCGCTAACGGAGCGAGGCGATGCCTACGTGAAGGCATGGATTGATGATGAGACTGTAGCGAGGTACACCGCCTTCACATTTCGCAAAGAACTTTCGAGACTTAATACTGAATACTCAGGTGTCAATCGTATAGTAATGTCTTCCGACAGCACCTTTGCGGAGTTTGCACGTCTCGATTCCATTGCAAATGGCATGGGTTTGAGTGGCGCGGACAAGACTGCCTATGTCATTGAGCAAGCGCGACGAGTAGTTTCGGCCTACGGTAATCACGTGTATCGTAATTCGGCAAGCGAGCATGTCATCGATACGCTCCGACTGAAGGACACACCAGAAGGCGCCGCGTATGACATTCATGTCAAAGCGACCTTCAACGTGGTTGGCTATGTGGTGACGGATGTGGCAATGTACGACGACAACTCTTCCAGTGCCAGCATCGTCTACGAAAATGGGGAGCGTCGCGATGTCACTTTTGATTCATTTGGTGATATCTATCAGGAGCGCATCAAAAGCGAGAGCGGTGCAAGCACAACGACACGATACGATGTGCCCTCTCTCCATGGAACGCGTACCGTTGTAGTGCAAGACGGCGATGACAAGGTCTTGTCCAGTCGGACTACTCAAACCTTTGATGATGGAAGCACTATCACTCGCAATGTCGACCTTATTGAGCACACGCTGACCGAGTCAGTCACGACCACTGACGGAACTATTCATAGCGAATTGAAAACGGTGTTCGGGCAAGCGGGTAACAGCACAGAAGCCAACGCATTCAACTTCACGACCGCCAACACACTCGCCGCGGCACAAGAAGCCGCACTTGACCCGAATGCGCAAATCGCCCAAGTCACCCAAGGTCAGGTTGCCAGCGGTGGAAGTTGGAATCTCACCTACAACGCCGATGACCTGAACAACAACCAACTTGTGGGTGGTTCGGTGGATAACACCAGTGCTGCGGCGATCACTCAGATCCTGGCGGACGGCTGGCGTCCAGGGAACGGCAATACGGTGGCGCCGGTGATTGATCCGAACGGCAATTTACTGGGAAGCGGTCTGTACAACCCCGATCCGTGGCTGATCGGCAGTTGGCTCAACACAGCGAACAGCTTGGCCCAGTTCACGCTGCCAACTGACCCGCTCGTGCTCGATCTCGATGGTGACGGCGTCAGGCTCACGCAATACGGCACGGCCCCCGTTCTCTTCGATGCGGATAACGACGGCGGTAGCCTGGAGCAAACCGGCTGGGTCAGCGCCACCGATGGCATCGTCGCTGTCGATCGCAATGGCAACGGCAAGATCGACAACATCAGCGAAACGCTCTCAGAATACTTCGGTGGTGCTGCAGGGACCGGTGGCAACGCGGGAGAGAAGCGCTTCAAGGATGGCTTCGCCGCATTGAAGAGTATGGACAGCAACAACGACAACCTTTTCACTAGCGCCGATGCAGCGTGGGGCAGTGTGAAGGTGTGGGTGGACGGCAACCACGACGGCAAGAGCTGGAACGACGCCAATCGAAATGGTGTCGTCGACAGTGGCGAGGCCAGTGAACTCAAGACTTTGGCTGAACTCGGAATCACCCAGGTCAACCTGACCAACACTGCACAAAGCGGTGAGGTGCGTGACGGCAACGAGGTGCTCGCGCGCGGGACCTTTGTGCAAAACGGGAAAATCAAGGAAGCCATCGCGGCGAACTTCCTGGCCAACCCGAACGGCAGCACCAGCAGCACCTCTGGAACCGGCACGGTTATCAACACGCAAGCGGGCACCAATGCGGCCGCAACCAGTTCCTATGTGGCAGGCAATGATGCAGGTGAAACCATCGATGTCACCAGCAAGGGCGTCCGGAATGCTGCGGGAGGCGATGGCAGGGATGTGCTCACTGGCGACGCCAACAACAATTGGTTGGCCGGCGGCTTGGGTAGCGACACCTTCAACGCCGGTGCTGGCGATGACATTCTGCTCATCGATGCCTACGACCTGCAGCAGAACATCCGCGGTGGGGCGGGCACGGACATAGTCCAAGTCGTTGGCAACCGAGGCGTCACGCTCAACCTGTCTCAGGCCGAAGTAGAGGTCGCGCAAGGCGGCCGCGGTAGCGATATCTTTGTGGCGGGTGGTCGCAGAAGTGTCTTCATGCGCGGTGGCGACGGCCACGACGTGCTGATCGGCAGTTCGGCAGCGGATGCGTTGTCCGGTGAGGACGGTGACGACCTGATTGATGGTGGAGCGGGTAATGACGTGCTGCGCGGCCATCGCGGGGAGGACAACATTTCCGGCGGGGCCGGTGACGACCTGTTGGATGGCGGCCTGGGCGATGACGGTCTGTTTGGTGGCTTGGGCAACGACGTGCTCAAAGGCGGGGCTGGTGACGACACCATCGATGGTGGCGATGGCACCGATGCCGTCGAACTCCAGGGCAACTATTCCGAGTACCGCATTCTCAAGACGGATGATGGCGTCTGGATCAGCGACACCGTCGCCGGACGTGACGGCACCGATTTTGTGAAGAATGTCGAGCGGGCCAACTTTGCCGACGTGAACCGAGTCGAGATTCCCAGCAATACCAGCGTTGGGCTGGAGAACCCGCTGCCGGTCAAGGACGTACTCAGTAAGGACAAGAACGGAACGAACTTCGACCGCACCAATCCGCACCTGATCGGCAAAGGCCAGCTGCTTGCCAACGATATCGACTGGCAAGGCGATGCGTTGCAGATCTCCCAGTTATTCGATGTCACGGGCGGTACGGCCAGCATCACTTCCGCGGGCGACGTGCTTTTTACCCCCGACGCCAGCTTCACCGGCTTCATGGGGTTCAAGTACACCGTCATCGACAGCAAGGGCAACGTGGCCGCGACGGTTATCGATATCAACACCGGCCAATCTGCCGGCATGCGCGCGGCGGTGTATCTCAAGACTCCCGACATGCCCAGTGATCCTCTGGTGACGGATCAGTGGTACTTGGCCAATGCCAACATCCTGCCCGTCTGGAAGAACTACACCGGCAAGGGGGTGCGTATTGGTCAGTTCGAGCCGAGTGGCGCATTTGGAACGACCAAGGAAGTGCTCGACTACCGGCATGGTGACCTCAAAGACAACATCGACGCGCAGTGGCTGGCCAGTTCACAGCCGGGCCAATTGGCTGGCGAAGGCAGCGAAGGAAAACTGAGCGGGCACGCCACGCTGGTCGCGGGCGTCATGGTGGGGAGCAGAAACGGCATTGGCGGCGTGGGTGTCGCCTACGGCGCGACCGTGGCGGGCCACTGGTTGAGTGCCCAAGACTTCGGCACGCTATCAAAGATGCAGCAATACGACGTGGTCAACCACAGTTGGGGCGCGGCCAGCAACTTCGATGTGAAGTTCACTCCGGCAAAGATCGGAAGCCTGCCGGTGGCCTATGAGAACGCCATCGCGCTCGGACGTCAGGGATTGGGGACTGTCATCGTTACTGCCGGCGGAAACGACCGCGCGAAGGGCGGGAACACAAACTACTCCAGTGTCTCCAACACCCGCTCCAGCATCATCGTCGGTGCCATCAATGCGAAGACAGACCTGGGCCTTTTGCAGATCGGTGGCAAGCCGTTTTCCAGCCCTGGCGCCAGCATTCTGGTGAGTGCGCCCGGCTCCAACGTGAGTTCAACCTCGCGTCTGGTACAAACCAGCAATGGCTCGACTTTCGGGGCGAACGAGACGGTCGCCCAAGGGACTAGTTTCGCGACACCCATCGTGAGCGGCATCGTGGCATTGATGCTGGAAGCGAATCCGACGCTGGGATACCGCGACGTCCAGCAAATTTTGACCATCTCCGCGCGCAAGGTTGATGATGCCAGCACAACCTGGCAAACCAATGGCAGCAAGACCTGGAACGGCGGCGGCATGCACGCGAGCCATGATTACGGTTATGGCGAAGTGGACGCCCGCGCCGCTATTCGCTTGGCGGAGACCTGGACGAATCAGCAAGCGTATGGCAATGAAAATAACTTGCTGCAGCCCGTTGCGTCCGGCGCCCTGAATTTGGCCATCGCCGATGGGAGCCTAAATGGCACCAGCCACACGCTGACCGTAAACGATTCCCCCATTCGTGTGGAGCATGTGGAGATTCGACTCAACATTACCCACGCGCGACCTGGTGACCTGATTGTCAAGTTGATCTCGCCTTCCGGGACCGAGTCGATCCTGATGAATCGCCCCGGCAAAGCGCCGGGCAGCACCGCGTCGGATCGGGGCGACACCAGCTTCAACGGATCGAGCACGCTCGACTATGTGTTCGACACAGCGCTGCTGCGTGGCGAATCGGCGAACGGCAATTGGACCCTCAAGGTCATCGACACCACAACCGGTGATGTGGGCACGCTGAACAACTGGAGCATGGATGTGTTTGGGGCGGTCCCTGCGACCGGGGACGATCATTACGTTTATACGAATGAGTTTGCTCAACTGGCGGCTACCGCCGGGCGCAATGTCCTTAACGATACGAATAGCGGGCAGGACACGATCAATGCGGCGGCGATCAGTAGTGCGACTCGGATTGACCTGAATACCGGAACCGCAACGCTGGCCGGCGCCAAGCTGACCATTCAGACCCCAGGCTCCATCGAGAACCTGATCGGTGGCGAGTTCAACGACACATTGACCGGCAACGCCGCATCCAACACGCTGATTGGTGGGCGAGGCAACGACACTCTGTCTGGCGGGGATGGCACGGATGCCATGTTCGGAGGTTTGGGCAACGACACCTTGACCGGGGGCAACGAGGCCGACTGGTTCGTGATCGAGAAGGACGCCGGTGCCACCGATGTGGT
This sequence comes from Variovorax paradoxus, assembly GCF_022009635.1. NCBI lineage: Bacteria > Pseudomonadati > Pseudomonadota > Betaproteobacteria > Burkholderiales > Comamonadaceae > Variovorax > Variovorax paradoxus. The sequence continues at coordinate 7,304,741 of NZ_CP091716.1, read as the reverse complement.
GACCGATTTTGTGGCCGGCGTGGACAAGATCGTGGTGTCCGGATTTGCGGTGGACGTATGGTCGGCGCTGCAACTGACTCAACAGGGTGCCGACACGAAGATCGACTTCGGCAACGGTCAGACTGTGCTGCTCAAGGGGGTGTTGCCATCAAATCTCGGCGCCACCAGTTTTCTGACGGTGCCAGAAGGCTTCACGGCCAGGGAGTTCTTGACGGCGAACCGGCCGGCCATCGGATCGGATGGCAACGAGATCAACGTCGTTCTGCCGAATGACGACATCACCCTCTGGGGCGGTGCCGGCGATGATTCGATCTATGGAGGCACAAGGAATGACTTGCTGCATGGAGGCGCGGGCAATGACACGCTGGTGGGGGATACCACGACTGACGGCGCAGATGGCGGCAATGACATCCTCGATGGCGGCGCGGGTGACGATGTGCTACGCGGTGGTGCCGGTAACGATCAGTTGATCGGCGGTACGGGCCTGGACTTGGTCAACGGAGACGCCGGCAACGATGTGATCCTGATGCAAGGTGACGAGGCTCTGGATAAGCATGCCCAAGCGGCAACCCAGTTGCTTGGCAATGCAACGCTAACCGGCAATGCCTTGGTCTTTGCCCAGGTGATCGGCTCGACTGGCAGTGATCGCTTCATTCTCAAGGAAGACCTGTCGGCTGGCGCATCAGTGGGCCTGCTGAGAAACCTGGTGGCCGACTTCAATGTGGCCGACGGCGCGGAAAAGATCGACCTGTCGCTGATCCGCGCGGTCCGGACCTTCAGCGAGCTGAGCTTCAGCACCGTGACCTACAACAGCGAGCAGTATTTGCGCGTCTGGCTGGGACAGCCTGCAGCTGGGACGCAGTACCTGACCTTCAAAGGGGTCACGGCGGCACAGTTGTCCGCCGCGAACTTCATTTTCTCCAACGCGGACACATTGCCTGCGCTTTCGAAGGCATTCATTTCCGGCACCGGCGCAGACGATGTGCTCGTGGGTGATGCGGGCGGCAACACGCTCGACGGCGTAGCAGGCGCAGACACCATGGAAGGCCGCACAGGCGACGATACCTATGTCGTCGACAACGCGGGTGATATCGTCCGGGAAGTCGCCGGTGGTGGTTATGACGTCGTCAAATCCAGCGTCAGCTACGTGCTGGGCGATGAGGTGGAAGACTTGACGCTCACCGGTGCGGCCGCCATCAACGGGACGGGCAATGCCAACGCCAACCGTTTGACCGGCAACGCAGGTAACAACGTGCTGGACGGCGGCGCGGGCACGGACGTGATGCGCGGCGGTGCAGGGAATGACACGTACATCGTCGATGACGTGTCCGACACTATTGTCGAACTGGATAACGAAGGAACGGACAGCGTCAAGGCTTCGGTTTCCTACACACTCGCCGCAGGATTGGAGAACCTGACGCTGACGGGCACGCAGGATGCGGGTGGCACGGGCAACGACCTAAACAACCAGTTGATCGGCAACGCAGGCAACAATCACCTCTTCGGATGGGCAGGCAACGACGTTCTCGACGGCCAGTTGGGCAATGACGTGATGGTCGGAGGATCCGGAGACGATACGTATGTTGTCGACAGCCGCTATGACACGGTGATTGAGCGTACCAACGAAGGAAGCGACACGGTGGTGTCGAGCGTGGATTTCACCATCTTGGACAAGCCCAACCTCGAACACATCACCTTGGCCGGGACGCAGGCCGTCAAAGCTACGGGCAACGCTGGCAACAACCGGCTCACCGGCAATGGTGCTGACAACTTGATCGACGCGGGGGCGGGAAATGACTACCTCGACGGTGGCAGCGGCGTCGACACCATGATCGGTGGCTCTGGCAACGACAGCTACATCGTGGACAACGTGGGCGATGTGGTCACCGAACTGGCGAACGGCGGCACAGATACCGTGAATTCGAGTGTGACGTACACGCTGGCCGACAAAATCGAGGTCGAAAACCTCAATATGACGGGCAGCAGTGACATCTTGGGACTCGGCAACAGTGCTAACAACATCATCTCAGGTAACAGCGGGCGCAACCTCCTTATCGGTGATAGCGGGGCAGACCTGATCGCCGGTGGTGCGGGTGACGACATCTTGGTGGGGGCCGGGACTGGGTTTGAATATGAGAGCGTCAACTATTCCTTCATGGATCGGGTGATGCTTGTATTCACTGGTGGCTATCCGGGGTTACTGTCCGACGGGACCTATGGCTTCGCGGTTGATGCTCTAGGTGGATACGGAAAGAACACCCTTTACGGAGGAGACGGAAACGACCAACTTTACGCAGGCGATGATGGCGACACACTCAACGGCGATGCTGGCGATGACAAGGTATATGGCGGGGCCGGCAAGGACAGCTTGTTTGGACAAAGCGGCAATGACTACCTGGATGGCGGATCTGGGGATGACCGGCTTTTCGGCGGGGATGGCGCGGATCAACTCAACGCAGGAAGGGGTGTCGGCGCCGACTTCCTAGATGGCGGCGCAGGCGATGACGTTCTCACCGCTCATGGGTTTGAGGCCAACGACATCCTGTTGGGTGGAGCGGGTAGTGACCGCTTGACCAGCGGCAGCGGTTTCCTCGACGGTGGCGACGGGAATGACAAGCTGACTGGCGGTCTTGGAGTGGATATCCTCGTTGGTGGAGCGGGAATCGACAGCCTCGATGGAGGCGACGGCAACGACATCATCATGCTCGATGGGGACGATGGTTTTGTTGACATATCAAGCAGCGCGACGAGCCCTCCAGTTCCTCCGCCCAGTCTCAGCCCCTATGAACTTTCCATATGGCAGGTCACCCAAACTATGGCCCCCACTTCGTGGCGAGGCGCACCGGGTGCTGGCGTGCGCATCGGTGGAACTGGCGCAGATACTTTTCTAATGACGCCAACAGGCGGCGGCAGCAAGTTCGCTGGCTACGCTAGTGGTAGTTTTGCAATGGCCAATTTGATCTACGACTTCGATGTCGCCGCAGACAAAATCGACCTCAGTCAGGTTGATTGGCTTACTGACTTCTCGCAATTCAAGACAATTATCTTCGATCAAACATCAGGCCTCTCGGATGGAATTAATTTTACGAAGGTATTCGCGGAGGCTGAAGGTCAAAGTATTTTCATCGGCTTTTACAACCTGCCGCCGAAAGCGCTTTCCGCGAGCAACTTCATCTTCAAGGGTGCGGCGAACGCGACACCGCTGACTTTTGTTCCAGATGGCATTGGCATTGCCAATGGCGTTCGCTGGGACGTGACGAACTTCAAGACAGTCGCCGTGACGAGTGCGTCACAAGGAGCAGATTCGCTTTACGGCGACAACGCGCAAGCTGACGCGATGAACGGCCTGGGAGGAAACGACGAACTCTTCGGTCAAGGGGGTGACGACACTTTGGATGGGGGCGCCGGCAATGACCGCCTGGACGGTGGCAAGGGCAACGACTCCTACCTGGCCTACCGTGGAATGGGGCAGGACGAGATCAGCGACTATGACTCGAGCCAGGGCAACGTCGATACCGTCAAGTTCGGTGCCGGAATCCTCGCCAGCGAGGTGAAGGTGAGCCGCGATGTCGATCATCTCTATCTGAGCATCAACGGCTCCACGGACCGGGTGACGCTGAAGAACTGGTTCAAAGGCACTGGATACCAGATCGAGAGAGTTCAGTTCGCAGATGGAACGATCTGGAGTGCTGGCGTTCTCGCCACCGTGGCGAACGGCACGGCGACGGAGTTGTCCGATACGTTGTACGGCACGGATGCCAGCGACCTTATCAATGGTCTTGGCGGCGATGATGTCATTTATGGTGCCGCAGGCGCTGACTCCATCAATGGCGGAGCGGGCAGAGATACCCTGGACGGTGGGGTAGGCAACGACACGCTCATTGGCGGCATGGACAACGATACGCTGCGCGGCGGCGCGGGTGACGATGTGCTGGATGGCGGGCTCGGCAACGACAGGCTCGAAGGAGGACTGGGTAGTGACGTCTACGTGATGTCGCGCGGCATGGGCGGCGACGTTGCGAATGATCGGGGTGAAGCGAACGGGGAATTGGACGTCGTGAAGATGGCGGCTGATCTCAATCCCACAGACATACAGGTCACGAGAAGCTCGCGCAATCTGATCCTGACCATCAAGGGAGCGACCGATCAGCTGACATTGGAGAACTGGTTCACTACTTTCAGTGATGCCGTAATCGATAGGGTGCAGTTCGCGGATGGAACCATTTGGAACAAGGGTGAGTTGACAGTGATGGCGAACGGCTCGCCGACCGAGGGTGCCGACACAATCTATGGCGACGAAAGGTCCAACGCGTTGAGCAGCCTGGGTGGCAATGACATCGTCTACGGTCTGGGTGGAGTCGACGTGCTTAACGGTGGCGCTGGCGACGATCAGTTGTATGGCGGGGACGGAGCTGATACCTTGGACGGAGGCGCGGGTAACGACGTGCTCCGCGGGGAGGGAGGTGATGACACCTACTTGATGTATCGCGGGATGGGGAGTGATCAGATCGAGGAGCAAGCCGGAACTGGCATCCACAATGTCATTCGAGTGGATGCGTCTGTTGCTGTTGAGGATCTGGTCGTCTCGCGAGACAAGACAAACATCTACCTCTCGATCAAAAACACTTCAGAAAGGTTCACGCTGCGAAGTGCGTGGGGAGGAGATCCTTCTGCGCTGATACAGCGAGTGGAATTTGCGGATGGCAAGTCTTGGAGCAGTGAAACGCTTCAGTCGAAGCTGCGCGGCATTTCCAGTGAAGGAAATGACTCGCTGTTTGGGACAAATGCTGCCGATGCGATCAATGGGCTTGGCGGTCACGATTTGATCGATGGCATGGATGGAGACGATGTCATCAATGCAGGAAACGGTGCCGACATCGCTTACGGCGGAAAAGGCAACGACGTCCTGAATGGCGGAGAAGGTGGCGATCAACTCTATGGAGAAGACGGCACGGACACTCTCGATGGTGGAACCGGTGACGATCAGTTGAACGGTGGCACTGGGAACAATGTTTACTTGTTCGGCAGGGGCGATGGCCAGGACACCATCACGGTGGCCTACGATTCGACGGCTGGCAAGCTCAACGTGCTTCAATTCAAGCTTGGGGTGTTGCCGTCGGATGTGGTTATAAGGCGCCTGACTGATGTCGGCAGCGAGAGCCTTCAATTGAGCATCGCAGGAACCTCCAACAAGGTGACGGTGCGTGAGTTCTTCTCTTACTCGGAAGACCCGGCCAATTTCAGCAATCCGGTCCAACTGGTTCGATTTGCAGACGGTACGGTCTGGAACACGGCAACCCTCCAGTCACTCAGCCTCATTGCGACCTCCTCGGCGGACACGATCAACGCAACGAATCGCGACGACACGATCTATGGACTGGCCGGGGCGGACGTGCTGAATGGCCGCGGCGGCAATGACACGATCGACGGTGGTGCCGATAACGACGAGCTGAACGGTGGCATGGGTAACAACGTATACCTGTTCGGTAAGGGTGACGGTCAGGACACCATCATCTCGACCTACGACTCGACGGTCGGTAAGCTCAACGTGTTGCGATTCAAGGCGGGTGTGCTGCCTTCGGAGTTGATCTTCAAGCGAGTACCCGATGCTGGGAGCGCAAGTCTAGAGCTGAGCATTGCGGGGACGACAGACAAGGTCACGGTCCGTGATTTCTTTTCCTACTCGGATGACCCTGCCAATGTCTCTAACCCCGTACAGCGGGTTGAATTCGCAGACGGAACGGTTTGGAACATTGCAGCGCTCATGTCGCGGGTTCTCGCAGGCACCCCTGGAGCTGACACTATCAATGGCACGAATGCCAGCGACACGATCCATGGGCAAGGCGGAGCAGACGTGCTGGACGGACGTAGTGGAGACGATGCGCTCTATGGGCAGGACGGTGAGGATGTCCTGACAGGGGGATCGGGTAACGACACGCTGGATGGTGGGGCCGGTAATGATCAACTGGACGGTGGCGTGGGCAGCAATGTGTACCTGTTTGGGCGGGGCGATGGGCAAGACACGATCGTATTTTCCATTCGCCCCGATCCGAATTCCTTCAACTCGCTGTACTACGGCCCAACAGGCCTTCGAGTCAATACGCTTCAGTTCAAGGAGGGCGTCTTGCCTTCCGATGTGACCGCGAGGTACGTCAAAGGCGACGGCTATGAGAATTTGGAGCTGAGCATCAAAGGGTCGATCGACAAGATCGTTGTTCGTGGCTTCTTCGACTTCCTTGATGAGAAGGATTACTTCAACCCAGTACAACGCATCAAGTTTGCCGATGGCTCGACATTCGATGTAGACGCAATCAGGGCTCTCGTATTCCCTGCGCCCGACGATTCGGATAACGACATCTTGGGCAGCGCCGGTGCAGACACGATTAATGGAAAAGCAGGGGCCGACCTGATCTATGGCCGTGCGGGAGCGGACACGCTCATTGGCGGCGAAGGAAATGACACCATCTATGGTGAAGCCGGTGCCGATGAGCTGATTGGTGGAACTGGTAACGATATTCTGGATGGAGGAGCCGGGAACGACATCTATTCGTTCAACAGGGGCGATGGCCAGGATCAGATTTTTGACGTTGACGGAACCGCTGGAAATGTCGATGTACTGCGCTTCGGTGCAAGTGTCTCGAAAGATCAACTGTGGTTTCGCCAAAGCGGTGACGATCTGGAGGTCAGCATCATCGGGACGACGGACAAGGTGCTTGTCAAGAAGTTCTATACAAAATATATGGTGTTCGGGAATGAAACACCCAACCCTAGCCATATCGAACAGTTCAAGACAAGCGACGGCAAAGTGTTGCTCGATAGCCAAGTGCAGAACCTTGTGCAGGCAATGGTCAGTTTTTCCCCGCCCGCGGTCGGACAAACGACATTGCCGGCGAGCTATCAGGGCAGCTTGAACTCCGTTATTGTTGCCAATTGGCATTGAGCAGCGGTCTTCACCGATGGGGCCTACTTCAATCGGCATTTCAGCCAGATAGCGAGAAGCACGTCAAGCAACTTTAGATGCGGGCACGTACGTGGCTAACAGTCGCGCGAGGCCTCCCGCACCAGCAACGACAACCTCTTGACCAGCGGCTCGAGCAATTCCGCCGGCGTATTGCCATACCCCAGCACCAGCCCGTTGTCCGACGGCTGCGGCTGCATGGCAAAGGCCGACAGCGGGGAGGGCGCGATGCGGTGCCGCAGTGCCTCTGCGGCGATCCTGCGGTCGTCGAAGCGCGCCGGCAGCCGCACCGTGAGGTGCAGGCCGCAGTAGCCGCCCTCGATCTCATGCGGCACCTTCAGGTGCTTTTGCAGTGCGAGTCGCAGGGCCTGCTGCCTGTCGCGATACAGCCGGCGCATGCGGCCCAGGTGCCGGCTGAACTGACCGCTTTCGATGAAGTCGGCCATGGCCAGTTGCTCGTGGCGGTGGCCACCGCGCAGCATTTCCTCCAGGGGCGCCTGCACGACCGGCAGCAGTTGTGTCGGCACCACCAGGAAGCCGAGTCGCAGCGACGGGAACATGGTCTTGCTGAAGGTGCCGATGTAGAGCACGGGCGCCTCGTCCACCAGCCCCTGCATGGCGCCGATGGGCTCTCCGGTGTGGCGGAATTCGCTGTCGTAGTCGTCCTCGATGATCCAGGCGCCGTGCTGGCGCGCCTGCGCGATCAGCGCGAGCCGGCGCGCGATGCCGAGCACCGCGCCGCCAGGGTACTGGTGCGAAGGCGTGGTGTAGATCAGCCGGGGCGGGTGTTTCTGCCAGTCACGCTCGCTCACGCACAGGCCCTCGGCGTCGACCCGCAACGGCACGATGCGCATGTCGCCCGCATGCATGGCGGCTTTCACGCCGCGATAGCCCGGGTCTTCGACCCAGCCGGTCTCGCCGGGGTTCGACAGGAGCCGCACGCACAGCGATATGGCTTCCTGCGCACCTTCGGCGATGACCACCTGGTGCGGCTCGCAGCGCACGCCGCGCGCGACCGACAGGTGCCGCGCGATGGCCGCGCGCAGCGGCGGCTCGCCCAGCGGGTCGCCATAGCCCAGCGCGGCCGGGCCGGCGCCGCGGATCGCACGGTCGAGCGAGCGCCGCCACGCGGCCGCCGGAAAGTGCGACAGCGCGGGCACGCCGGGGCGCAGTGCCACGTCCGTTTCGGCGCGCGATACGGCAGGCTTGATCTTCGACAGGCGCCGCGCGGTGTCCGGCACGGCGGTGGCCTTGCCTGCGCGCTGGGGCGGCAGGGTGGGCGACGAGAGTTCGGTCACGCGCGTGCCCTGGCGGTCGGGCTGCACGTAGCCTTCGGCGGCCAGATGCTCGTAGGTCGCGGTGACGGTGTTGCGCGATATTTCGAGCGATTCGGCCAGTGCGCGCGAGCCCGGGAGCCGGCTGCCGGGCGCGAGGCTGCCGTCGAGGATGGCGCGCTTGAGCCGGTCATGCAACTGGCGCTGCATCGACCCCGCTTCGCGGTCCCTGGTGAGCGGGGATTCGAGCAGCGCAGCAGGGGAAAGAGAAGGGCGTGGCACCATGAAATGAAAAAGCCGTGGCGCTTTTGCTGGAGCCAGGATGCGGATACTTTACATGTCCCGACCCGATGGTCGTTCCTGTTTTTTCGAAAGACGCCTCATGCCAGTCCGCCACAACGATTTCGGCCAGTCCATCGGCCCCGACCTGCCCGGATGGGCTCCGCGTTCCCTGCCGCCGCGCCGCGCCCTCGAGGGCCGCTTCTGCACGCTCGAGCCGCTCGATGCCGCCAGGCATGTCGACGACCTGCACGCCGCCTACGCGCAGGCCCCCGACGGGCGCGACTGGACCTACCTGGGCATCGAGCGCCCCGACGACATCGACACCACGCGGGCCTATGTCGAGCGCATCGCCAAGAGCACCGACCCGATGCACTTCGCTGTCATCGACAGGCAAAGCGGCCGTGCCGTCGGTTCGCTGGCATTGATGCGCATCGATCCCGCCAACGGGGTCATCGAAGTCGGCACTGTCAATTTCTCGCCGCTGCTCAAGCAGACGCCGATGTCCACCGAGGCCCAGTACCTGCTGATGAAGCTCGTGTTCGACGAACTCGGCTATCGGCGCCACGAATGGAAGTGCGACGACTTCAACGAGCCCTCGAAGCGCGCGGCGCTGCGGCTGGGCTTTCAATACGAAGGCCGTTTCCGCCAGGCGGTGATCTACAAGGGCCGCACCCGCGACACGGCCTGGTTCTCGATCATCGACAGCGAGTGGCCGGCGCTGCGCACCGCGTTCGAACGCTGGCTTGCGCCCGAGAATTTCGATGCGCAGGGCCGCCAGCGCATGTCGCTCGACAAGTTCCGGCTGCCTTCCTGAGCGAGGGCGGGCGCCCGGATTCGCAGGCCGGGCGCTACTTGCCCGGTTTCTGCGATTGCTCGCACTCGACCTGGATCAGCTCGCGCTCGTCCAGGGTTGCACCGATGCGTACCGCGCTCAGGCAGCCGCCCCATACGCAGCCGGTGTCTGTCGAGAGCAGGTCGGGCCGCGAGAGCCAGCCCAGCGTCGACCAGTGGCCAAAGGCAATCGTGGCCTTGGCCGTCTGGCGGCCGGGCACGTCGAACCACGGCATGTAGCCTTCGGGCGCGGTGGCGGCGCTGTCCTTGGCCTCGAACTCCATCACGCCGTCGGCCGTGCAGAAGCGCAGCCGCGTCAGCGCGTTGACGATGGCGCGCAGCCGGGCGCTGCCGGTGAGCTTGTCCTGCCATTGCGCCGGCTCGTTGCCGTACATCGACAGCAGGAATTCGCCCAGCGCCGGCCCGCGCAGCACCGACTGCACTTCCGCGGCCAGCGCCAGCGTGTCGCCCACCGTCCATTGCGGCAGCACGCCCGCATGCACCATCAGCAGGTCGCCGCTGCCGATGCGCATGTGCAGCGCCATGTGCTGCCGGCGCACCCAGTCGAGCAGCGCTTCGCTGTCGGGTGCCGCGAGTAATTCGGCCAGCGTGTCCTTGCGGCCGGGCTTGCGCGCACCGTGCGCGACGCCCAGCAGGTGCAGGTCGTGGTTGCCCAGCAGGCTCAGCGCGGAGGCCCCGTAGCCCTGCACGCGGCGCAGCACGGCGAGCGAATCGGGACCCCGGTTCACCAGGTCGCCGAGCAGCACGATGGTGTCGCGGCTGGGGGAGAAATCGATCTTCTGCAGCAGCCGCCCGAGGGGGGCGTCGCAGCCTTGCAGGTCGCCAATCAAGTAAAGTGCCATTCCCTCATTCTCCCCCTCAGTTCATGGATGTCTTCCTGCTGGCCTTGCTGACGACGCTCAACGCGGCGTTCGCAATGTCCGAAATGGCCCTTTCCACCAGCCGCCGCGCACGTCTCGCGGCCTTGGCCGAAACGGGAGACGCCGGCGCCGAGGCGGCGCTCAAGCTGATGGAGTCGCCGACGCAGTTCCTGTCCACGGTGCAGATCGGCATCACCTCCATCGGCATGCTGAGCGGCATCGTCGGCGAGGCCGCCTTCGCGGCGCCGCTGGCGGTGTGGATGGAATCGGTCGGCATGGGCGCCGGCACCGCCAGCGTGGTGTCGACCGCGGCGGTGGTCACCTGCATCACCTTCTTCACCATCATCTTCGGCGAGCTGGTGCCCAAGCGCATCGGCCAGCTCTACCCCGAGCCGGTGGCGCGTTTCGTGGCGCGCCCCATGCGCGGGCTGGCCAAGGCGGCCAAGCCCTTCGTGTGGTTGCTGGCCGGCGCCACCGCCGCCACGCTGAAGCTGCTGCGCATCGACGCCAACGCGGCCCGTTCGGTCACCGAAGAGGAAATCTCGGCCAGCCTCGAAGAAGGCGTGGACGCCGGCGTCATCGAGCAGCACGAGCACCAGATGGTGCGCAATGTGTTTCACCTCGATGACAGACGCCTGTCGTCGCTCATGATCCCGCGCGCCGACATCGAATGGCTCGACGCCTCGTTCACCGTGCGGCAGGCGCTGCAGAAGGTGGCCGACGCGGCTGCGCTCAACCTCGTGCACTCCTGGTATCCGGTGTGCCGCAACTCGCTCGACGACGTGGTCGGCGTGATCAGCGTGGCGCACCTGCTGCGCCTGGGCGCCGCGCACACCGGCGTGCTGGGCCAGGAAGCCACGCCCGCGGTGTTCGTACCCGAGACCCTCACCGGCATGGAGCTGCTCGAGCAGTTCCGCGCCCGCGCCGGCCGCCTGGTGTTCGTGGTCGACGAATATGGCGTGGTGCAAGGCCTCATGACCCCGCGCGACCTGCTCGAAGCCATTGCCGGCGAGCTTCAGCCCGGCATGCAGACCGACGCCTGGGCGCGCGAGCGGCCCGACGGCGTGTGGGAACTCGATGGCCTCATGCCGGTGTCAGAGCTGCGCGCGCGCCTGGGCATCCGCGAGCTGCCCGATGAGGAGCGCGGCCGCTATAACACCGTGGCGGGCCTGCTCATGGCCGTGTCCGGCCACCTGCCGGAGGTCGGCGAGCACATCGATTGCGCCGGCTGGTGCTTCGAGATCGTGGCGCTCGAGGGCCGCCGCATCGACCGCGTGCTGGCATCGCCCGATCCGGCGGCCGCTCCAGAGACCGACTAGGGCGCTGGCCATGCTGTCGCTGCTCGCTCTCAGCTGCCCTCAATGTTCCGCGCCGCTGCCGCGAGCCGCCCGCTGGCGCACCGTCGATTGCAGCTACTGCGGTGCCACCATCGTGCGCGGCGAGGAAATCGTCGAGCGCGAGAGCTTCCGCGCCGCGCTGCGCAGGGCGAATGCCGATGTGCCCGGCGGCCACATCCTCACCTGGCGCGGCGCGCGCTACCGCGTGCTGGCCCCGCTGTCCACCGGCGAGCACAGCGACGTGCTGCTGGCAGAGCGCCTGGGCGCGCTGCCCGAGCGCGTGACCATGAAGCTTGCCCGCGACAGCGCCGCCAACGGCGTGCTGCTGCGCGAAGCCTCGGTGCTGCAGGCCTTGCAGGACCTGTCGGCGCCTGGTGCCGCCTACTTCACGCGCCGCCTGCCGCAGTGTGTGGGCACCGGCATTGCCGAAGGACTGGGCGAGGGCAACCGCCAGGCGCTGGTGCTGCGTCACCCGACCGGCTTCTGGGGCAGCCTGCAGGACGTGGCGCAGGCCAATCCGCAAGGCATCGACCCGCGTCATGCGGTGTGGGTCTGGCGCCGCATGCTGGAGGTGCTGGCCTTCGTGCACGGGGCCGGCTGGACGCACCGCGGCCTGTCGCCCGCGCATGCGCTCGTGCATCCGCGCGACCACGGCGTGCTGCTGATCGGCTGGTCGCGCGCGCAGCACGCCACCGGCGTGGCCCACAAGGCAGCGGCGACGCGCGATCTCATGCAGGCAGCGTGGACCGTGCGTGCCCTGCTGCACGGCGGCGAGGGTGACGCAGCCGGTGCCCCTGGTTACGGCGCCCGCACCCCCGCGCCGCTCGCGACCCTGCTGCGCCAGTGCAGCGAAGACGCCGCCACCTGCGAGCGGCTCGGCGCGCCGGGTATCGAGCAGGCGCTGTCCGCGGCCTCGCGCGAAGCCTTCGGTGCGCCGCAGTTCGTTCATTTCGATCCAGCGCCGCGCAGCGGCGGCTGATTGCCTTCCTCTTCCTTCCGCATCAAGGAGTCACTTCATGGGTTACGGAAACTACTCGCACGCCGCCCACACGGCACTCATTGCCGACCGCGCCGCCAAGCCCGGCGCCGAGGTCTTCACCCAGCGCTCCACCCATGCGCTGATGAACCCGCAGGGGCTCAAGGTGCGCGAGTCGCGCGACAACGCCGACCATCCCAATTCCCTGGGTATCGTCTTCGCGCTCGACGTCACCGGCTCCATGGGCGACATCCCGCAGACCCTGGCGCGCAAGGAACTGCCCACCTTCATGAAGCTGCTCACCGATTGCGGCGTGGCGGACCCCCAGCTCATGTTCATGGCCATCGGCGACGCCACCTCGGACCACGCGCCGCTGCAGGTCGGCCAGTTCGAGTCGACCGCCAGCCTCATGGACCAGTGGCTCACCTGGAGCTTTCTCGAAGGCGGCGGTGGCGGCTCCGGCGAGGAAAGCTACGAGCTGGCCTTCTACGTCATGGCCCAGCACACCGACATGGACTGCTGGGTCAAGCGCAAGAAGCGCGGCTACCTGTTCGTGACCGGCGACGAGCTGCCGTACCCCGCCGTGTCGCGCCACCAGATCGAAGGCCTGATCGGCGAGAAGCTCGACGAAGACATCCCCATCGAGGAAGTCATCGCCGCCGCGGCCGAGACCACGCACCTGTTCTTCCTGATCCCCGACGCCCAGCGCCGCCGCCGATGCGAGGGCCGCTGGCGCGAACTGCTGGGCGATCACGTCATCTGCATGGATTCGCCCGACGACGCCTGCGCCGTGGCGGCCGGCATCGTCGCGCTCACCGAGAAGGCCGTGCCCAGCCTGGAGGCGCTGGCCGGCGTCATGAGCGGCACCGGCATGGCCAAGGAGCGCGTGGGCGGCGTGCTCCATGCGCTCGACGGCTACGCCGCGCTGCTCGACCCGACGGCATCGCGCCGCGCGCCGCCTGCCGTGGCCACCGCCGCTGCAAGCCCGCGGTCGTCATGGTGGAAGCGGCTGTTCGGCTGACGGTGCAGTGACCGCCGCAGCCGCTAAGGCCACGCGCTACGTTTCGCTGCTCGGCCTCGGCTTCGGGGACTGCGGCAAGGGGCTCTTCACCGATCACCTGAGCGGCGCGCCGGGGGCGCACACGGTGGTGCGCTTCAATGGAGGCGCGCAGGCCGGGCACAACGTGGTGCTGGCCGACGGGCGCCATCACACCTTCTCGCAGTTCGGCGCCGGCAGTTTTCATGGGGGCGTCGGCACCGTGCTGGCAAGTCCGGTGGTGGTGCACCCCACGGCGTTGCGCATCGAGGAAGAAGCGCTGCGGCGTGCGGGCGTGAGCGACGCCTTCTCGCGCCTGCTGGTCGATGCGCGCTGCCGCGTCACAACGCCATTCCATCAGGCCGCAGGGCGGCTGCGTGAATGGGCGCGCGGGTCGGATGCGCACGGCACCTGCGGCGTGGGTGTCGGCGAAGCCGTTCGGCATGCGCTTGCCGCGCCGGATGAAGCATTGCGCTACGGCGACCTGACGCGCCCGGAACGCGCGCTCGGCAAGCTGCAGGCCTCTCGCACCGCGCTGCTGCATGAATTCGCGCACATGGCGCCCGTGCATGCCGATGCTGCGCTGGAACTCTCGATGCTTCAGGACGAATCGCTCGCGCAACGCTGGCTCGATGCCGTCGCGCCGTGCCTGGCGCAGTCGCCGCCCGCGAGCGCCGACCGCATCGCTGAACGCCTCGCGCGGCCCGGCACCGTGATCTTCGAGGGCGCGCAGGGCGTGCTGCTCGACGAGTGGCGCGGGTTTCATCCGCACACCACGTGGAGCACCATCTCGACGGCGGCTGTCGAGGCGGTGCTGCACGACGTGGGCATCGAGGCACCCGTGCAGCACCTCGGCGTGCTGCGCAGCTACCTCACGCGGCACGGCCCGGGACCGCTGCCCACCCACGACCGGGCGCTCGACGCCCGCCTGCGCGAGCCGCACAACACGGACGAAGGCTGGCAGGGCGTGTTCCGCAGAGGGCACCCCGATGCGGTGTTGCTGCGCTATGCGCTCGATGCGGTCGGCACGCTCGACGGGCTGGTGGTGAGCCACCTCGATGCCGTCGAGAGCGCCGGGCTGCGCTGGTGCGCCGGCTATCGCACCGAGGATGCAGGCCGCCTCACCGCGTTGCCGGCCGGCGGCGTGCGAGACCTCGCGCATCAACAAGAATTGACGCGCCTGCTGCAGGGCGCCGAACCCATCTATGAACCGCACCCCATTGCCAGCGCGCATGCATGGGTGGCGCATGCCGAGGCACTGAGCGGCCTGCCCGTGCGCTTCGGCGCTTTCGGCCCGACGCGCGCGACCGTGCGCGACCGCAAGCATCTTCCTTGAGAGTCTTCGTGAGCGACTACAACATTCCCCTGCTTGTCGGGGCCGGGCTGAGCGCAATTGCGGCGCTGCTGCACATCTGCATCATCTTCAGCGGGCCTGCGTGGTATCGCTTCTTCGGTGCCGGCGAGCGCATGGCCGCGGGCGCGGCGGCGGGACATCTGTATCCGGCCCTCGTCACTTTGCTGATCGCCTGCATGCTGGGCGTCTGGGCGGCCTATGCACTTTCAGGCGCGGGGGTGCTGCAGCCCTTGCCGCTGCTGGCGCTTGCGTTGCCCGCGATCACGGCGGTGTACCTGCTGCGCGGGCTGGTGGTCGTGGCGCTGTTCATGTTCGATCGACGGCGCCTGACGGCCTTCTGGGTGTGGAGTTCGGCGATCTGCCTCGTGTATGGCGTCGTTCACCTGGTGGGGGTGGTCCAGGTGTGGGAACGGCTCTGAGAACGTGCGCGCGTTTCCGCTGCTGCACGACCACGAGGCAGGCGTGGCTTCCGGCACTTTTCAACGGATAGCTACGAACTCTCTCCCCTTGTCGGCGGATCGGCGATTCCGCTAGGCAAACTCCGCCGGTTCGAAAAAAGCACGCCATTGGCGCTGCCGTCGAACAAGAGGCGGCCAGGTATGCGATGCAGGTTCATCGCATCGCTTCGTGGCCGGAGGATCATCAAAAAACAGGGAGCAGGCAGCAAATGCCGATCAATTTTTCCAGGTACCTGGTGGTGGGTAGCCTCGCGGCGCTCATCGCCGCATGCGGAGGCGGAAACGGAGTGGGAGGGGGCGGCGGGACCGCAGGGAGCGCCGGCGGCGCACCACCCGCCGCCACGACGCCGATTGCCGAGCCAATCATCTGCTCGAAGAGCATCGATTTCGCCTTGCAGACCGGTGACCCGAGCGGCCTGACCGACGCCGCGGCCGTTGCCAGGTGCGCCAACGATTTCGCCAAGAAGCTTTCGACTCGGCAAGCCGATTTGCCCAAGGCGCTGTACGACGGTCAGAGCAGTGAATTCGAGCCGGGTCAGTACTCCCAATTCGTGTTGCCGATCAGCCCCGAGGCGGCCCAGCCATTGATCGTCGGTGACAAGGGCCACGTTCTCGCCGCCCTGAGCATCGCGGCAAACGGCCGTGGCGCGGGCTACGGGTCGAATGTCCTGCGGCAGTTCGGCGATTCCGCGAACCTTGCGCATGCGCCCGTGTTTCGCCGGGTCCTGAGCTGGCTGGTCACCGGCGATGCGACGAAGCAGCTGCCGGCTTCGCTCGATCTGAGTTATTCGGGCATCGACATCGCCGCGGTGACAAGCGGCTTCAAAGCGGCCGGGGTGGATGTGGTTGCGACGGCATGCGATTTCTCTGCTGCCAACAACTGCGGCACTGGCTCGCGATTGCTGTTGCTGGGATCCGATGTCAAGGCCGATCCTGCGCTCGGGTCCCGCGTGGCTCAGCTGTTGGCGTCGGGCCGGCCAGTCCTGTACGTTCACACGAAAGGATGGGACGGGTGGGGCACCGACGATGCAAGCCACAAGATTCTGGCCGGCATGGGGCTGATGCCTGGCCCGTACGGCGGCAATTTCTTCGACGATGATGCCGTGAAAGCGGGACGCACCGTCGCCGCGAACGACGCGGCACTCAATCAGTTCACGGACGTCCTGCCTCTGCTGCGGAGAATGGCCGAAAGCGACTGGCGAGCCAGCTACGACTGGAGCGCATGCCGCGACAACGATTGCAGCAAGGTTGTCGGCCTCGCGAAAGAGGTGCTCGCGCCCTCCGAGATGTTCCGCAAGCAGATCAATACTTTCAATCTGGCCGGGCGCAATATCTTCGAACAGCCGGCGACGAACCTGCAGCGCCTGCTCGTGCTCTGGGGCGATGTCACCCGACGGGACATCAAGTACCCGATGACCAGGACGGGCCAGACCGAGGCCTTCCTGCGGGCCTTGGTCGCCGACAGCTTGGTTGCCTATGTTCGGCACAAGGGCGGTGCGCAGCCGGATCTCGGAACATTCATGAGCGGAACCGCGGCCCGATTCGACGTGTCGGCGACCGACGAAGTGCTGACGATCCCGTTGACGCAGGCGTCGGGCTTCACCGCGCTGGGACGCTTCGCCGTTCCCGGCAAGACCTTGGCCGTCCAGGTGGTCGACGCCGCCGGTGCGCGTGTTTCGTTGCGCATCAACACCCAGAATCCCAGTTCGACGCAGTTGTGGTCCTACAAATACGACCGTCCCCGCTTCCTTCAAAGTCCCAGCATCGCGCTCAACGCGCAAGCTGCCACCGAGATCACGAGCCCCTATGGTGGCACGCTGCAACTGGTGTTCGATGGTGCGCCCGCCGATGCCAAGGTCCGGTTGCGTATTCGCGGTGTTGCCAAGCATCCGTTCATCGATATTTCCAACGGCGGCAATGTCGCGGATTTCGCCGCGAACTTGAATGCCACCGCATTCGACTGGGCCGAGATCAAGCTGCCGGGCGTCGAAGTCCATACGCGTGTCGACATGATGAAGTGGGCCCTGAAGGACAGCGGTTATGGCAGCGACATCGATCGCTACCTGAAGGAGTTGCGCACCTACGTGATCGAAGATGCCTACCAGCTGGCGGGCTTCGCGGTTCCGGGCAAGGCGTTGCCTGCGGCGGTTCTGGCGAATTGCGCGGCCTGGGGATGGGACTGCACCAGCGACGCCCTTCACCGGGCTCCCGATGTCCAGCACTTCAACGTCGATGTCTACGCCAGATGCGGAGCCGGTTGCTCGGGCAATCCCATCGACATCTCCTGGGGGTTCAGTCCGCGCACCTGGGGTGAAAGCCATGAGTTGGGGCACGGCCTGCAGCAGAACCTCCTGAACGCCCATGGCAGCCTCAGCTCGGAGGTTACAAACAACCTGTTCCCGTTGCACAAGAATTGGCGCCTGCTGCGAGAGCTTGGCGCCGATCTGGACAGGGACCGGATCACCTATCGCTCGGCGTTCGACAGGATCGTGGCGGCTCGCTCCGAGGCAGACCCGGTCCAGGGCGCCTATCGCCGCATCTGGGGGCAGTCCGACTATACGGAGCAGAACGGAACACGCATGGCGTTCTATCTCCAGTGGATCCACTACTGGGAAGAGCGCACAGGCGACAAGACGCGCGGATGGGAAATCCTTACCCAGCTCTACCTGCATCAGCGTCTGCTCTCCAAGGCCGAGGCCAATTGGGCCGCCGACAAGGCCAAGCTGGGATATGGAACCTACGCCAGCTATCCCGCGAATCTGAACGGCAACGACAACCTGCTCATTGCGCTGTCCCGGATGACCGAGCGCGACCAGCGCGCCACGTTCGACCTGTGGGGCGTCACCTACTCTGCCGCGGCCGCGGCCCAGGTAGGCAGCTTCGGTTTCGCGAAGGAAGCCGCGCTGTTCTATGCCAATGACAAAAACAGCACCAATGACCACGACAGGGCTGTCAGGGTCGACATGACCGTGCCCAAGCCGACCTGGCCGTTCTGAGCCCGGCACGGCCCGATGGATTGGTCAGGCGGCTTGCCGCGTGACCAATTCATGGGAGGCGGAAAGTATTCACTTGACGGAAACTCGTCGCTTCCAGTTTCAAGGTGGCGCAGATGCCGAGGTTGTCCGAATACATCCGTGAGAAGTTTCCCCTCGACCTTGTCTTGGGCAAGGTTCGCCATGCGATCCAGTTTGCCGATGGCGGCGGCATCAGGATGCTGGCAATGGACATGTCAATCGATGAGTGCCAGGCGATGGTCGACAAAGTCGTGCTGTCGCCTGCCGCCGGCAACCATCGCCATGTGCGTTTCATCGGCTTCGAACAGGAACGGGTCAACGAACTGGGCGCCGGCCTCGACATCGCGCTGCTGATGCTCGAGGAAGCCAAGCGCAACGTCGGCCTGCACACATGGCCGGGCAAGACGCACTACGAAAGCATCTTTGGCGCGCGTGCATGGCATGGCAGCAGCGCGACCCGCAAGGCAGGCGTGGCAGCCGGCAACGCGAGCGCCGAATCCGGGTTTGCGTCGCGCGCGAGCTATGTGCGAGCCAAGCTCGAGCAGATGGTGAACGACATGCGCGATCCACGCTGGATTCTGTACAAGAGCAATGAAGCGGGCGACGCCGCCGCACTGAAGGGTGGGCGCGGTGGCTATCTCATGGCGATCGGACCGGCATTCCCGCGCGGTGCGGTCGGCCACTTTCATGCCGGGGTGCTGATTCACGAAGTGGGGCACAACCTCGGGCTCGCCGACGTCTGCAGCGAATGCCAGCAACATCGCCAATTGCTCGATGCCGCTCACTACGCGCCTCGGTCGGACGCCAATATCCCGCAGTGCACCGGCAACACGCCTCATGGCGCGACGGCGGCCTCGGGAAAAGGGCACTTCATCGGTTCGAAGCAGGTGAAGCGTCTGGCCGAGAAGCACAAGAACGCAACCATCTACAACACCGACTCCTACCGCTGGTACTGCTATGCCTTCTTCAAGAACGAAGTAGATGCCGGTATCGCGGCGCACAAGGCGTTAATGCCGGCGGCGTGAGCCGCGAAAGCCCAGGTCGCCTGCTCACCAGGCCGCCCCATCCCCCACCAACTCCCGCCGCGCCAGCAGGAACGCAGCCGCATTCCAGCTCTGCCCCGCCATTCCCATCGGCGCCAGCGTGCGCCCGTGGAACCACTCGGTGAAGCGCCAGTCGTCCTGCGCGTTGGCCTGCGCCAGTCGCGCAAGCTCGCTCCATGCCTGCTCATGCAGTCCCAGCCTGGCCAGCGCCATCACCCAGAAGCCGCCGACGAAAGGCCAGATGCCGCCGTTGTGGTACTGGTGCACGATGTTCTGCTGGTGCCGCCCCATGTACGCCCGCCACAGCTCGTGCTGCTGCGACAGCGGATGCAGCACCACGCGCACCGGGTACGGCTGCGAGGCATGCGCCGCCTCGATGGTGCGCACGATGCGGTGCGCCATCGCCGTGTCGGCCAGGCCGCTCTGCATGGCCAGCACGTTGCCGAACACGTCGCCTTCGTCGCCGACCACCGCAAGATTGACAAAGCTCAGATAGAGGCCGGGGTCGCGCCGGCCGCGCCGCGCATAGTGGCGCAGCAGCCGCGCGCGGTGGTATTCGGGCAGGTCGCGCTGGAAGGGATTGAACAGGTGGTTGAAGTGATGCCGGGTTTCTTCGGCATGATCGAGCGCGAAGCGGCGCTTCACATCGAACCACAGCGCATTGGTGTACAGCACATAGCCCGAGCGCGGCATGATGTCGGCCCAGTCGCTGGCCTCGTTCTGCTGCAGCAGCCTGAAGTGCTGGTGCTCCTGCGCCAGCAGCCAGTGGATCGCGCGTTCGACCTCGGCATGCCAGTGCGTGGCGCCCACCTTGCCGTGCCTGCGCACATGGTCCACCGCAATGAGCCACCACAGCGTGGCGTCGATGCAGCCCAGGTACCAGAAGTCGGCGTCCTGGCCCTCGGGGTCGACGTATTTGGGGATCTGCCCGTTGGCCGCCTGCTGCGACGCAAGTGCGTCGAGGCTGGCCACGGCGCCTTGCTCCAGCGCGGGCACCCCGGTGCCGCACATGGCCATGACGCAGATGGCGGCGTCGCGGCCGAAGATGCGGGTGTAGCGCCGCGCCACGGCAGCCTCGGTGCGGCTGGCGGCCAGGATGCCGTGCGGCGTGAGGTTGCTTTGCAGCAGTTCGAGGGAAGCCCGCGCGCAGGTGTCGATGAGTGCGAGCGCGGGGGCGTCGAGGTGGGTCGGGGTAGTGAAGGTCATGCGGTCGTGTCCCGGGTCCAGTATTGCAGCCTTTGGCCGAGGCTCTCCACTTCATGCCCCGACACCTGCCGGGTCTTGCCAGGTCTTGCCGTAGCCTGAATACTCGCTGCCGGGTCGCCGTGCGATGCGACGGCCTCTCCAATCGATCCGGGAGCTACAAAAAATGACAACTGCCTGCTGGAGCGATATGCGCGCACCCGCGCGGTGGCGCTCGCTGATCGCCACGCTGGCGATGGCCTCGGCGTTGTTGATGACGAGCGGCTGCGCCAGCCTGCCGCCTCCCGTTGCGCAGCCGCCCGTGAGCGCCATCGTCGACTACGCGGACACGCCGCTGAACGCGATCACGCAAAAGGTGCTGCCGCAGGACGACCGCCGCTCCGGTTTCCGCCTGCTGCCCTATGGCCCGACGTCGTTTGCCACCCGCATGGAACTGGCGAAGCTCGCCACGCGCAGCATCGACGTGCAGTACTACCTGCTGGCCGGCGACAACACCGGCCGCGCGCTCATGCGCGAGCTGCGCGATGCCGCCCTGCGCGGCGTGCGCGTGCGGCTGCTGGTCGACGACCTCTACACGACCGGCGAAGACGACCTGCTGCTCGCGCTGGCCAGCTATCCGAACGTGCAGGTGCGCCTGTTCAATCCCTTCCCGGCCGGCCGCGGCAGCGACACCACGCGCTTCATCAGCTCCGGCTTCGACTTCGACCGCATCAACCGGCGCATGCACAACAAGCTGTTCGTGGCCGACAACGTCACTGCCGTCGCGGGCGGCCGCAACATGGCGGACGAGTACGTGATGAATGCGACCGGCAGCAACTTCGTCGACATGGACGTCTTCGCGGCCGGGCCGGTGGTGCGCGGCCTGTCGGACGAGTTCGATCACTACTGGAACAGCGAGGTGGTCTACCCCGTGGGCCGCATCGCCCACAGCGCGTTGACGACGGCGCAGCTGCAGCAGGACTTCGAGACCCGCACCGCGGCCGCGAAGCCGCCCCAGGCGCCGCGCATTCCGGCGGACGGCCGGATCGCGGATGCCCTCGAGGGCGAGCCCAACCGGTTGCCGCTCGACGTGGTGCCGATGATGAACCTGCCCTTCGAACTGGCCGAGCGCCAGCTGAGCCCGTTGCTGTGGGCCGATGCGCGCGTGCTGTTCGACCCGCTCACCAAGACCGCGGGCCTGAACGAGCGCGAGAACTCGATCAAGGGCACGGTCACTGAAGGCGTGATCCGCTGGTTCCGGACGGCGGACAAGGAAATCAAGATGGTGTCGCCGTACTTCGTGCCGTCCGATGCGTCGGTGGCCAGCCTGGCCGAGGCGCAGGCCTCGGGCGTCCGCGTGGCGCTGGTCACCAACTCGCTGGCCTCGACCGACGAGCCTATGTCGACTGCTTTCTTAGATGAACTTCGGGAGGAAACGCGAGAGGCCGCGAGGGATCTTTTGCGTCGTGCGATTGCTCTTTTGAGACCGATAGATCTGTTCAGATCAAGCGCTCTGCCGAGGCAAAATCAAAGTGCAGGGTAGCAAAACTGTTCTCGGGTCTGGAGCGTCCGCCGCCAGGTCGTGAACACTTTGTCCGCATCAATAGCCGCGCCCATCTACCCCTCCAGGGGTGTGATTGCAGTTCCGGTTTTTTCTATGTAGTGGCTTTCGCTGCGTAGTGACTGCCTTGCCTCTGCATTTACCGCCGGCCAGAAGAATGGGCAGAGATGGTTCTCAGGCGAGGCTCGACGACATGGCGTCTCCTTGCACGTCGGTGTGCTTCTATTCGCCAAGAAGAGGGGTACTGCTGGAAAAGGCCGGCACCATGAAGGCAACTGGTCAGCTTCGCAATCCAGGCGCGGGAAATTCACTGTGCGGCTCCTTACCGAGCTTCGGACCATGCTTGCACATCAATTGGGCAGATCCAAAGGGGGAGCGACGGAAGTCGTGCATGGACTGAGAGACTGAAGATTTATGCATTCTTTGAAACACGAGATTGCGTCTTCTTCAACCTTCCGGTGCTGGTGTCTTCGCGTGAAAAATGCTGGCGCCAAGCGGCAATACCCGTATACATGGCATGGTTTATTCAGGCATTGGCCTCGCGCGGGAACGCTCGAGCGGCATCGGTGCAGCAACGGGATGGGTTGGGCCGTGGGGCAACCAGAAGGCCGGCGCGGAGTTGCTCCGATCAACACCCAGCGTCTGCAGATCTGCGGGCTACGCGCCTGCTCTTGGTTTTCGGGGTGGCGGCAGGCGCTGCGGCGATGGCGTGCGAAAGCATGTCCCGAGTCTGCTGATGCGCAGCGCGCTCTTGGGCGAGGTCGGTGCGTGCGTCAATCAGTTTCGCATCAAGGTCATTGCGCACGCGCACAGCCTCCTGACTGGTTGGCCAATGCGCCGGTCGCCTTATCGATGTCCCGTTGCGCTGCCTGGACGGTCGCGTTTAGGGAGGCCGCGGTTTCCTCTGCCCTGCGCCGTAGCTTTTGTTCCTTCGCCAGTTCAGCGAGCATGGTCCGGGCGGCTTGGCGCTCCCGGTCGACCTCCGCGAGCAGGCGACGCTCACTGGCGAAGTGGCGGTTTTCAGCATCCTCAGCGGCTTTTGTATTACGTTCTTGAGCGACGCGGTGGACTTCTCTCAGGCGTGTTTCGTTGGCCGCCAGCCCTTCGAGCTTGTCGCGCATCCTTGCGAGTTGCTCTTCGGCTGAGACGCTGCGCGCTTGTGCGGCAGCGAGTTGCGCGGTCATTGTTGCCACCGCTTGCTGGGCACGCGGCTAATCCCTGCGAAGACCCGCGCGTGCGCGAGGCGCTCGCGAGCTTTCGGTGTGCGTATGCGGCGCGCGACGTCGCGCCGCGCAAGCAAGCGCCACTCACGCGAGAGCCGCTGCTGGCGCTGCTCGCGACATGCGATGCGTCCTCGCGAGGCCTGAGGGACCGTGCGTTGCTGTTGTTCGCCTTTGCTTCGGGCGGCCGCAGGCGATCGGAAGTCACCGGCGCCACATTCGAGAAACTCAGGCTCCTGAGCGACGGTTCGTTCATCTACGAACTGCGGCGCTCGAAGACCAACCAGGCGGGCACTGCGCGCACAGACATGTTCAAGCCGGTGGCCGGCCCCGCTGCGCAGGCTATGCAGGCGTGGCTGAGCGCCAGCGGCAACACCTCAGGGGCGCTGTTTCGACGCATTCGCAAGGAGCGCCATGTGGCGGAGCCCCTCACGCCGGCCGCGGTGCTGGCGGACGACAATTATCTTGAGCGCCGCTCAAAGTAGTTGACGCCGGGCACGGTGCGTGAAATGGGCAAGAAGCGCTCGGCGTTGGCGGGTTTGGAGGGTGGTTTCTCTGCGCACTCGCTCCGGTCGGGGTTCGTGACCGAAGCCGGGACGCAGAACGTGTCGTTGGCCGACACCATGGCCCTCACGGGCCACACAAACGTCTCAACTGTGCTGTGGGCTACTACCAAAGCCAGGCCGGCACGCGGTCGCGTGTCGCGAACCTGTTGGGTGACAACGCGACCGGCACAGCCCGCGGTTCCGAGCCGCCAGCGTAGGCTGGGAAGCCCGCATCATGGTCTTTTAGGGAAAAAGGCTAGAACACCGCGAAAGGTTGCGATAGGCCGCTACAGAACGCGTCATAACTGGAGCGAGGTGGGCTCGTGGCGAACCCTGTTTGCAGTCATGCGCCGGTCAGCGGATTCCTTGATCGTTCAGGCGATTGGCCGGGTGGGCAACGATCGCTCCCCTCCGGCATCGCCAGAGCGGCACGGGCGATGAGATGTCAGTGTGGCGTGGGCAGAACCTATCAGGGGGCGAAGCTTCCCCGCCAGTGATTGGATGGGCTCGACGATACCCCGTCGCGACACAGAATGTGATGGTCTGTCCAGCGGTACAGTAAACAACACACGCACACATCAACAGGTACTCGGCAACATCGGCGTGGTCATACACGCATAGCCCTGGACGTGAGGGCTTTTGATGCCTGTGCCCAGTGAGATCCAAGCCTCGAAGGCGATGCATTACTCGAACATCCAGCCCGCACTGGTGATCAGTGACTGGACGGTTCGCCCGCGCTGTGGAATTCGCGTTCGTTGAACAGTTCCCCGATCGTCGTCCCAAGTCCGACGGCCAGGCGATGCACATTGTCGATGGTAGGGCCCGTCTCAAGCCGCTCAATACGACTGACGTAGGTGCGGTGAAACCCGCAGCGAGTGCCCAGGTCTTCCTGAGACAGACCTAGCTTTGCCCGATGCTTTTTGAGATTCCATGACAAAAGCTGTCTTGCGAAGTCTCCACCACTGCCAATTTCCATGCGGCGAGCATGCCGAGATCAGGCCGATTGGTCGACCGCATATTCAGCTACCGCAGTTTGATCTACTGCATATTCGTCTACAATTGTGGCGCTTTCGCAGGAATGCCTGCGCCAGCCGCCGAGCGGCTT
The DNA here is from genome assembly GCF_022009635.1 of Variovorax paradoxus. NCBI lineage: Bacteria > Pseudomonadati > Pseudomonadota > Betaproteobacteria > Burkholderiales > Comamonadaceae > Variovorax > Variovorax paradoxus. The sequence continues at coordinate 7,279,684 of NZ_CP091716.1, read as the reverse complement.
CCAGAGCGAAAGAGTTCGCCGGTGCGGCGGAAGTGGCTGGCTCGCCGACTGGAGCTTTTTGTTCGCAACCAACTGATCTGTTCCATGTTCCTCACATCACCTGACGATCGCACGGGCGTAACGCCACAAATTCTTGGAATCCAGCTTGATGGATGGAAGACGGTCATGCTCAGCTTCCCGATGCGTTTTTTCCTTCCTACATGGATCGCATCGGTGGGTGAGAGCAAGTTTCCTGCTCGTGCCTTCCTCATGCTCGAGAAGGACCTGGAAGGCCTGATCAAGGAGGTGGGGGTTTCCGCGCTTCAGCGTTTGCAATACCTGATGCCGCTGGGAAGCGATCCGTACCGGATGCAGCTGCGAGAGGTCTCAAAGCTCTGGTCCGCGCGCGGCGCGATGGGCGACGACACCGCGCACTTCCTGATGGAGGAAGAGGGTGGCGCGCGTTTTGTGCACCATGGGTCCGACACATCGATCACGCTCGATCGCCAAGTCTGGCCCGGGCCGAAGGCTGGCTAGGCCTCGGCGCTCGCTCGACGAATCCAATGCACGCCCCGAAGATCATGTTCTTTGGAGACCCGCATGGCGCGTTCGCGCCGATCACGGATGCAGTGCAACGGTACCGACCCGAAGCGATTGTTCTTCTAGGCGACCTTCAACCACCGCGACCATTGCATTTGGAGCTGTCGTCCATCCTCCACCAGACCGACGTGTGGTTTATCCATGGGAACCACGACACAGATACCGATGACGATTTCGATTGTCTATTCGGTTCTGAGCTCGCTGAGCGTAACCTGCATGGGATTGTCCGAAACATTGCCGGCTACCGGGTCGCAGGGCTCGGCGGTGTCTTTCGACAAAAGATATGGGATCCAGCGCAGCCGCCGTCACAAGCACCGTTCAGATCCAGAGACGAGCTGCTCAGGCATGCGCGCAGGGGCCGCGCGACCGCGCACGATGGCTGGAGGGGCGGCTACGCGCGCAAGCACCATTCGAGTATCTTCCCGGACGAAATCGATTCTCTGTCCCTGCAGAGCGCGGACATCCTGGTCACGCATGAAGCGCCTTCTGCCCATCCTCGCGGATTTCTGATCCTCGATGACCTTGCCATCGCGCTTGGCGCCAGACTTCTGGTCCACGGGCACCACCACGAGACCATCGACTACGTCCGCGACGGCTTGATGGATGCGTCGGCGCCGTTTGCTGCCTTCGGTGTGGACAAGGGATTTTTTCTGCCCTGGCCACACACGGTCGACAGAGAGCGAGGAATACGATGACGCGGTCTTATGCCTCCAGCGCTCACTTCTCGAGCGCCCCTACATCAAGTGCCTTGTCGACGCACTGGCGGGCTGGTCCCAATGTCTGGGGCATTAACTCTACGTGCGCCGTACCGTGGCGACTCGACGGTGATTCTCAGGCGGCGCGTGAAGCAGGTCGGGCGATGAGCAAGGCTTATCTCATACGCCGCGATTGGCAACCAGATCTCCGCGACAACGACTGGCTGCAATCACGCCGTCAATACGAAGAGTCGACGAGCTTCACGCTGCGCGCCCGCTCGTGTGAGAACCAGCTCATTCGATCAGGAGTGCACTGCCCCGACCGTACGCGTTCGACGTCTTTGCGTTGCCATTCACGCTTGAATGCCCAGAGCTTTGCCACGTCGACCACGTCGATCTCGGCGCCGCTGTGTTTGGACCACTTGGACCCACATGATGCAGATGTGTTCTTGGATGACATGGCAAACCTGTCGGTGCATCGTGACACTGTGCATGACACTTTGCAAGCAGTAGGCCCAAGAGCCAGGTCCAAGTCGCCACAGGTTCCCGGCGAGTCGCTTCGGTACGAACGTATCATGAGGCGGGCCAGTCGGAAAAGGATGACGGTCGCTGTGTGGTGCCCTGAGTGGCCTGCTGCGTCATGAGGTCAAGCAATGACTCCGGAGCAAGCGATTTGGAGGTCTGGCTCGACAGCGACCTGGGGGCACTGCAACAGGTGGGCATGCTTGCTCATGATCGCGGCCGCATCCGGTTCCATTACACCGGCTCTTGGCTCGACGATGCGCATGCCTTTTGCCTCAGTCCTGACCTGCCGCTGAGCGAGCAGCTCTTCTTTGCGCCGAGCGAGCCCGGAAACTTCGCTGTATTCAGAGACATCTGCCCTGACCGTTGGGGGCTGACGCTCATGGAGCAGTGGGAGTGGCTTCAAGCGCGAGACGAGCGGCGCGGCCCGCGCGAACTACGGGCGTGGGACTTCATGTGCGGGGTGCAGGACCTGACTCGTCAAGGCGCGCTGCGACTTCGCCCGGCGGGTGCAGCGCAGTTCATTGATGCCGGCGCCGTGCCAGCTCCGCCCGCCGCCGAACTGCACAACCTCGCGGCCGCCGCGCAGGAGATCGATTTGCATCAACTCCTCAAGACCGAGGCATCTCGGCGTGCCCTGACGACCTTGTTCATTCCGGGAGCATCGTTGGGGGGCGCACGGCCGAAGGTCAGTTTCCTCGATGTGGACAACGGTTCGCTGTGGATTGCCAAGCTCTCCATGCTTAGTGACAAACGCGACGTCGGCGCCTGGGAGTTTCTTGTGCACCACCTTGCGAGGCGTGCAGGGATTGAGGTACCGGAGGCCAAATTGCTGTCGCTAGGTAGCGGCTTTGGCACGTTCTGCATCAAGCGCTTTGACCGCTCGGGCGGGACACGTCGGCTCTACGCTTCTGCCATGACGCTCCTGGGCAAGAAACGGGGCGACAACGCAAGCTATCTGGAGATCGCACAGTTCCTGAAGTCACAGAGTATCCAACACATCGGCGAGGACCTCGCGCAGTTGTTTCGTCGGGTTGTTTTCAACGTCGCGGTGGGAAACCGTGACGATCATCTGCGAAACCATGGTTTCCTTCGCGAAAGGAATGCCTGGCGGCTCGCCCCTGCCTTCGATGTGAATCCGGACGTTGACAAAGCGACTCATGTCCTGAACCTCGATCACTCGGACAACCGGCCGAACTTGGACACGGTCGTTGGGACCGCAGCGTTCTACGGATTGACCGCGGCCACAGCCGCCGCTGTTGCGGCTGAAGTGCTCGATGTGGTGCGAGGGTGGAAAGACGAAGCCGCAATGCTCGGCATCGGGAGGCCAGAAGTTCGGACGACTGCACCTGCGTTCAGCGCGCTCGACGGGAGGGTGTCATGAAGCCGCTTGTGCCGCCAGAGCCTCCGGCCAGATTCGGGGCCTCAGTGATTGCCGCATCCGACCGCCTCCAAGCACTGTATGTCTTGAGCGAGGACCCCGTACTCACAGCCCACGCGCGCCAACACACCTATGGAAGTGGACTCGATGGCAAGACCATCGCTTCGATCTACAAGACGCACTTGGACAAGATCGATGAACGAACCCTCGTGGATCACGAAAGACAGTTCATGCTCGAACTGGGCGTCGATTCCGAGATCATTACCTCGGCAGCGCTGCAAGGACGGTATCCATATATGTTCCCGTTGGTGGTCGCTGAGAAGCAGCGTGCCTATCGGCTTTTTCGCGGTTGGCTTCCGTCCTTGGTAGACACATGCCGCCGAATCGATGCCTTGCTCGGTGCTGACAAGCGCGGATTCCATTGGACCCGAATGAGCGAGAAGTACGGCGCACCCAGCTTCATCTACATACTGCAGGGCAGGTCTCGCGTTGCCATAAATGACGACCTGCCGTCAAGCGTGACGGGTGCGTTGTTCGAATTGAAAGAGAACCAGGACGCGGTTGCTCTTCAGATCAATAAGGTCATCCGCGAGGTCGAGGCAAAGCTCCGGTCTACCTGCATCGTCTGCGGGGCACCGTCCGAAATCAACAACGACCAAGGTCCTTGGGCATCGCTATGCGCAGAGCACCGTGCCGACACCTTTAAGGAGGGTCACAAGGACTGGAAGGGAGCGAAGGCTGCGATCAGCTCATTTCTGTCTGAACGCTGCATCTCCAGTTTTTCTGTCGAAGCGGCGCCGTTGTGCTCGTCACACGTCTTCGACGAGCAGTGGGCGCCGCCGATAGTCGTGCGATCGGTTCTTGTGCTCCTCTATCAATATGCCGCCTCTTCGGGCTGGCGGATAGCCCCTTGGTTGGACTCCGCTAACGGACGTAGGCGCGGTAGGCCTCGAGACGTCCTCGCTAATCATCCGCTTCGAGTGGAGGAGACGGCAGGGCGTTGCGTCGTGTGGATGAAAAATGGCTAGCCACTTGAGAAAGGAGGAGTTCTTCCATCTTCGGCGTTATCGCCGTTGTTCCGCACGCAGCGCCGGCGCCGTTTCGCTACCCACCCGGCTGATATGCCGATGAAGCTGCTGGTTCTTTCAGATCTGCACCTCGATTTCGAGCCGTTCGAACTCGATGGCAACGTCGAGTTCGACGTCGTCGTCCTCGCCGGCGATATTCATTCACCGGGTCGTCATGCGTTTGCATGGGCCAGCAAATGCTTTCCCGGAAAGCCGGTCGTCCTGGTTGCGGGCAATCACGAGTACTTCGGCGCCGTGATGCATGAGGAACTCGCTGAGATGCGCCGCCAAGCCAAGGCCATGGGCGTCGGCTTCCTGGACTGCGACGAAATCGTGATCGACGGTGTCCGATTCCTGGGGTGCACCTTGTGGACGGATTTCGCGCTTCGCATCGACGATCCAGGCTTTCCCGGGCGACCAATGCGCCTGTTGTCGGATCGCCACCGGGCGATGGCCGAGAGCGCTCGCTTCCTCCCAGACTATGCCGAGATCCGCATCAACGATCCGAAGGCGTCCGGTTGGATGTTTGGCCCGCTTGGGCCGCGGCGTTTGACTCCGATGGACACGCTGCTGCTCCACAGGCGCCAACGCGCTTGGCTGCGCGGGAAACTGGGTGAGCCGTTCAGCGGTTCGACGGTGCTCGTCACCCACCATGCGCCGCACCGGCGCTCTCTTGCACCGTGGCATGCGCAGGAGTGGTCTTCTGGCGGATACGTCAACGAGATGCTGCCGGCGTTCTTCGACACTCCCGTGCTCTGGATTCACGGCCATACGCACCAGAGCTTCGACTATTACGTGGACCGATGCCGGGTTGTTAGCAATCCCCGTGGCTATGTGAACTGGCACGGGGAGCCTGAGAACGGCGCATTCAACCCAGGCCTTGTGATTGACGTGCCGCAAGGAGGAGACAGCTATGCACGATGACATTCCCCCGCACCCGTGCTTTCGCTGGCAGGTCATCGAACTGCCAGGCGGCGCCCGCCACCTGATCTGCTGCGACAACGTGTCCGTTGAAATCGTGCGATGGAACTACCCCGAGGCTGCGTGCCTCGCGGCCGATGGCAAGGTGTATCTGCTTGAGGGACAACCCGGTGCTGGCGCCGAAGAGCGATTCGTGTTGCCCAACTGGCTGAAGTGGCGCGGCATCACGCAGTGGAGAGACGTGTCGACTGATGTGTTCGCAGCCATCGATGCGGTTCGTCGGCCGCGTCCCTACCTGCACGAGGAGTACGGGCGCAATCCCAACTATCCGCGGTTTTGATGCAACGCCACTTTTCCCGAGCCGAGGGCCAATCTAGAGAATTTCTATGAATGATGCCAAAGCGTCCGAAGTATCAGCAGACAGGAGATACAGATGAGCGGAGCAAACTCGAAAAAACCATACGGTGATTCCTGTGACGATTGTTGTGAACTCACCCGCGCCCGCGTCCCAGCTTCAAAGGACGCTTGCGATCCAGGACCGGATGCAAGCCGATGCGCGTCAGGCTGTGATGTCTTCGGGTCATTGGCTTGGCGTTGCCGAGGTGGCGACCTTGTCGCCCTGTACCCGGGCGAAGGCCAGTGCGCGAACCATCCAATGGGAGCGTCAAGGTCGGATTCTCGCGATCGAGACCGAGCAGGGGCATCTCTTTCCCGATTACGGCTTTGACCCGGACAACGGCTATCGACCACGTGACCTGCCCCCTTCCGCCGTGCCATTCATAACGAGGAAGTCCGGGGTTTCAAGATTAATTGATCTCGATGGTGGTTGAGCTGGTTCGAGCAGCATCGCCAGCGCGCTGGCGATGCTGCTCGGCGAACTTTGCCGGTGGCATTCGCCCACAGCTGCTGTGCGGTCTGACCTCGTTGTAGTCTTGGCGCCAGGCGGTGATGGCCGACCTGGCCTGCATCAGCGTCTCGAACCACTGCTCGTTGAGGCACTCGTCCCTGAACTTTCCATTGAAGCTCTCGATGTAGCCGTTCTGCATGGGTCGCCCAGGCTCGATCAGGATGTGGCGGATGCCGTGGGTCTGCGCCCAACCCATGAACGCCCTGCTGGTGAACTCCGGGCCGTTGTCCGTGCGCACGGCCAGCGGGTAGCCCCTGAAGACCGCCGCCTGGTCCAGCAGCCGCGTCACGTACTGCCCCGAGATGCCCCAGTCCACCGAGATGCTCACGCACTCGTGGCTGAAGTCGTCGGCCACCGTCAGGCACTTGATGCGCCGCCCGGTGCTCAGGCTGTCGCTGACGAAGTCCATGCTCCAGACCTCATTGACCGTCCTGGCCAGCTGCAGCGGCACGCGCTCGCTGACGGGCCGCTTGGCCTTCCTGCGCTTGCGCACGGCCAGGTTGGCCGCGCTGTAGAGCCGGTAGACCTTCTTGTGGTTCACCCCGGGGAAGTGCGGGCGCAGCATGTCGTGGATGCGCCGATAGCCAAAGCGCCGGCGCACGTGCGCGATCTCCACGATCTTGCTGCTGAGCTCCTGGGTCATGGCATCGATCTCGGGTGGGTTGCGCCAGCTGTCGCGTGAGAGCCCCACAAGCCTGCATGCCCGCCGCTCGCTCAGACCGCATTGCTCGATCATGGTGGCGATGGCGGCACGCTTGGCCTGTGGGGCTAACGCTTTACCCCGAAGGCGGTGTTCAGCGCGTGGATGTCCAGGTGGGCTTCGGCCAACAGCTTCTTGAGCTTGTTGTTCTCCGCCTCCAGCTCACGCAGGCGCCTCGCATCGGGCACCTCCATGCCACCGTACTTGGCACGCCACTTGTAGAAGGTGGCGTCGCTGAAGCCGCCCTTGCGGCACAGCTCCTTGATGGGCAAGCCGGCCTCGGCCTGCTTGATGAAACCGATGATCTGCTCCTCGGTATATCTGCTCTTTCTCATGTCCGTCATTCTCCAAGTTGACGGACTTCACTGCCATTACGCTGGTACGGCTGGAAGGGGGCAGGTCACACGAGCGAGCCTGAAGAGTGTGCTCGACGTCTTTTGTGGCTCAATGAAATTGCTCGACGGCGGCGTTCTTCCAATCTCGAGGATAGAAAGGCTTTTTCTTCGGCCGACCGAAGAAGCCTTCGAAAACTGCGTTATCAGGCCCGAATGCCTTGCGAACCATCGAGCGGGTGAGGTTTGTCGCTCATTCTTGATAGCCGACCTGGCCAGTGGTAGTGGTCACCCTGATCGGGGTGAACCACAGGCAGGTCAGTAGTTTCCGGCACTGTCTCGATGGCGCCATCCAGCGTTGTACTGACCAGCTTAGCAACGCAGGCTGTATCGGCTTCCAGAGGGAGCCCAATGCACTTATGCCGGAAGCGATGCAGCGGTCGTAAGTGAGGTACCGTGTGCGCCAGCCCTGGTATCCGGTGCGCGAACAGTACGGCCTGATCTTCGCCTACATGGGGCCGCCCGAGCGCATGCCCACGCTGCCGCGCTATGAATGCCTTGAAGTGATGGATGAAGGCGAGTTTCTCGACGTGGACGATACGAGTATCGGCACTGGTGGCCCGGCCATCGCGCCCTGCAACTGGCTACAGCACTACGAGAACGTGGTTGACCCGTTTCACGTGCCCATCTTGCACGGGACCTTCTCCGGCACGCAGTTCACTCCGACGATGAACATGATGCCGCATGCGGATTTCGAGCCCACGCCATATGGCGTGAAAGTCGTCTCGCGTCGCGACCTGCCGGACGGCCGCCAGTTTCGCCGGGTGACGGAGGTCTGTCTGCCAACGCTGCGGGTGGTGCCGAATCCGATGGTGGGAAAGTTTGGCCGCGTCGAGACCATCGGCTGGACCGTCCCCATCGACGACACCCACTACCGCATCTACACGGCCGGACGGGTGACCGAGAAGGGCGTGATGCTGCCCATGGGCAAGGACGCAGCGACGATGAAGCCGTGGGCGGAAATGACGTCCGAAGAACGTCGCGCCAGGCCGAACGACTACGAAGCGCAGGTCGGCCAAGGACCGATCACTCTCCACTCTGAAGAGCACATGGCCACAAGCGATCGGGGCATCGTGATGCTGCGCAGACTGCTGGAGCGTGAGGTCAAGGCAGTGGCTGAGGGGCGAGACCCGGTTGGCGTGAGCTTCGACCCAGACGAGCCTCCGATTGTTTTCGAGGCAGGACAGCACATCGTAGACGAATAGGCCTGAGAAGCCTGCCCGCCACGCTCGAACAACCGGGAGACACGATATGAGCGCTATCCATTCACCCCTCGCAGACGTCGCATCGCCTCAGGGCGAAGTGCTCGAAGCCGACGCCGGACACCGCGAAGCGGTCGTCGGTCGCTTCACGAGCAAGCTGGCGCCGTATCTTGCACTGCTCTACCTGTTTCTGTTCCTTGATCGCACGAACATCAGCTTCGCAGCTCTGTAGATGAACAAGGACCTGGGTCTTTCGGCGACGGCCTTCGGCCTCGCCGTTGGCATGTTCTCCTTGGGCTATTTTTTCTTCGAGATTCCAAGCATGCTGATGCTGAGACGTGTCGGTGCGCGGCGTTGGCTTGCACGCATCATGATCAGTTGGGGGGTACTCTCGCTGGCAACCGCCTTCGTCAGGACTGAAGCCAGCTTGTACGTCGTGCGCTTTCTGATCGGAGCGGCCGAGGCAGGCTTTGTGCCCGGAGTCCTGTACTACCTGACCCGATGGATTCCTGCGGCGCAGCGAGGACGCGTGATTGGCATTTTCATGCTTGGCGTGCCGATGGCCACAATAGTCGGCTCACCGATCTCGGGCTTACTGCTGGGGATCAATTGGTTCGGTCTGCAAGGCTGGCAATGGCTTTTCATCGTCGAAGCGGTGCCCTCGATCCTGCTCGGTATATCGATACTTTACGTACTGCCTGAGAAGCCCGCCGACGTCGATTGGCTCACGCCTGGAAACAAGGCTTGGCTACAGCGCGAGCTCGATCAGGAACATGCACGCGCCGCTGCCCTGGGGCGCAGCAAGTTGATGTCGGCGCTGACCTCTCCGATCGTCCTTGTGCTCGGATTGATCTACTTGGGCAATGGTGTCGGCTTGTTCGGTGCGGCGGCATTCATGCCGTTGATCATCAGGGAACTGGGCCTGAGCTATGCGGCCACAGGATGGTCGATGTCTTTCGTCTACGTCCTGATGGCCGTCTGGATGATTTTCTGGACGCGGCACTCTGACAAGACGGGGGAGCGCATCTGGCATGTGGCGGGCGCGAGTCTTCTGGGCGTCGCGTGTCTGGTGGTTGCCGCGCTCTACGCCCATTCGCCGGTCATCGCGGTGGTCTGGCTTGGCCTGTCTGCGATCCTCATGAACCCGGCGACACCGTCATTCTGGAATCTTCCCCCGAAGTACTTGAGTGGTGCGGGTGCCGCGGCAGGCATTGCCTTGATCAGCTCGATCGGCGCACTCGGGGCCTTCATCGGCCCCCTGGTTCTCGGTTTCGCCAAGGACCACTTCGGCGGGTATTCGGGTGGCCTGCTTCTGATCGCACTGGGGCCACTGCTGTCGGCCGTGTTGACACTGGCACTCAAGAGACACAAGGCCTTTGCGCGGCAGGCCTGAAGGCCGCGGCAACCGGCACCCCAATCGGTGTCTAAACGTGAATTATCAAGAAGACATGACTACGACACCATCGCTGACCGTGCGCGTCGAGCGAAAGACCCGCGAGGCCACCGACATCCTTGGCTTCGACTTGGTAGGTATCGACGGAGAGATGCTCCCCGCCTTCTCCGCCGGATCGCATATCGACTTGATGCTGCCGAACGGCATCACCCGACAGTACTCACTATGCAATCCGCCAACCGAGCGGCGCCGCTACTCGATCGCTGTACTCAGAGAGCCGGCTTCACGTGGTGGATCAAAGGCACTGCATGATGCTGTGCACGAAGGGGACACCTTGGTCATCTCTCCACCAAGGAATCACTTCGCGCTTGCGCATGGTGCGAAGCGACATCTTCTGCTCGCAGGTGGCATCGGCATCACGCCCATACTTTGCATGGCTGACCGACTGGCCGCGACCGGCGAACACTTCGATCTCCACTACTGCGCACGCTCCGAAGAGCGGATGGCGTTTCGTGAGCGGGTCCAGGCATTCTCGGAGCGGGCCACGCTTCACCTGGATGATGGCGATGCCGTGCAACGACTCGACTTTGCGTCTCTGCTCGCTCAGCCTGAGCCAGGAACGCATCTCTACGTCTGCGGGCCGAAAGGCTTCATGGATGCTGTCCTCGAAGCTGCGCGACATTCGAGTTGGAAAGAGGAGTGCCTGCACTACGAGTTCTTCTCGGGCGCAGCCATCAATACAGATTCCGACTCTGAATTCGATGTCCGACTGGCAAGTACCGGCCAGGTCATCGCCGTTGCACGAGGCACGTCTGTGACCGAGGCTCTCTTGTGCGCCGGAATCAAGGTGAATACCTCTTGCGAGCAAGGCGTCTGCGGATCATGCCTGACGCGGGTGCTCGAAGGAACGCCCGATCATCGGGACCTATACCTGACACCGGACGAGCAGCAAAAGAACGATCAATTCACGCCGTGCTGCTCCCGCTCCAAGTCGAAGGTCCTCGTTCTGGACCTCTAGGAAGCGGCGCTGAGGCTTGCCGTGAACGGAGCCTGCAGAGGCGTGTCCTTCCGCGATCCCAGCGATCAAAACTGCTCAGTGACAGGAACCATCGTGACGATGAATTCATCGATATTGAAGCTCGACGACCCGGAGCTTGACGAAGACCATGCTGTCTTTCAGCAACTCATTCTGAGCCTGCTGATGTCGCCGCGAGGCGAGACCATTCAAGCGCTCGATGCGTTGCGAACACACGCGTCCAGTCACTTCTCAACCGAGGATGCCGATCTGCGAAGACTGGGTGGATCCAACGCCCACTGCCACCTGGATGAACACGCCGCAGTGCTTCGATCACTCGAGGAAGTGCGTGCCGTCGTGAGCTCACGGAGGCTGGAGCACCACGTAGAGGCGAGGCTCGTCGATTCTCTTGCCAACGAGCTTCTCCACTGGCTGCCTGCTCATGTCCAAGAGATGGATGCTGCCGTCGCACAACAGAGGAGCAAAGAGCGTTGGGGTGGGGCTCCCTTGCAATTCTTGTCCGGCAACCGAAAGCTGTCATAGAGGCGCACCAGCAGTTGCTCGCTGGCTCGCTTGAGAGGCCACCAAGGCGTAATCGACGATTGACTGATGTCGCATGGGAAGTGTCTGTTCCTCCCATGTCCGATCGCCGATTGAATTCCTAGACGGGGGTGCGGATAAAAACTTGGACTGGTTTTATGTCGTTAGTCTAAGACTCTCTCGGTATTCGATGGGACTGAGAGAGCCCAGTGAGATCTTGATCCGCTGTTCGTTGTACCAACGGATGTAGGAGTCCACTGCCTGTATGAACTGCTCGACGGTTGTGGACTGCCAGTTGCGAGGATAGAACAGCTAGGTCTTCAACCGACCGAAGAAGCCTTCGCACGCCGCGTTGTCAGGCGAGTACCCCTTACGCGACATCGAGCGAATCAGCTTCGCATCGGCGATGCACGAGAGCCACCCAGGCCAGCGATAGTGGGCACCATGAATCGCCCCGGATTTTGTGGAGGCTCAACACTCTGAGAGGATTGAGCCATGAAGAAGTCGAACAAGTTCTCACCCGAGGTGCGTGAGCGCGCAGTGAGGATGGTGCAGGAGCACCGTGGGGAATACCCGTCGCTGTGGGCGGCGATCGAGTCGATTGCACCGAAGATCGGCTGCGTGCCGCAGACGCTGAACGAATGGGTCAAGCGTGATGAGGTCGACAACGGCGTTCGAGAAGGCGTGACGACCAGCGAGTCCCAGCGGATGAAGGAGCTCGAACGCGAGGTCAAGGAACTGCGCCGAGCCAACGAGATCCTGAAGCTGGCGAGCGCGTTTTTCGCCCAGGCGGAGCTCGACCGCCGGCTGAAGTCCTGAGGGATTTCATCGACAGGCATCGTGCCACCTTCGGGGTCGAGCCGATCTGCAGGGTCTTGCAGGTCGCCCCGTCGGGCTACCGGCGGCACGCGGCGCTGCTGCGCGAGCCGCATAAGCGCTGCGCCAGAGCACTCCGCGACGATGTCCTCATTCCGGCGATACAGCGCGTCTGGCAGGCCAACATGCAGGTCTATGGGGCCGACAAGGTCTGGAGGCAACTGGCGCGCGAGGGCACGACGGTGGCCCGCTGCACGGTCGAGCGGCTGATGCGGCGCCTGGGGCTGAGAGGTGTGATGCGCGGCAAGGTGGTGAAGACCACTATCAGCAACTCCAGAGCACCATGCCCGCTGGATCGGGTCAACCGGCAGTTCCGAGCGCAGCGCCCGAACCAGCTGTGGGTCTCGGATTTCACGTACGTGTCGACATGGCAGGGCTGGCTGTACGTCGCCTTCGTGATCGATGTGTTCGCCCGACGCATCGTGGGCTGGCGGGTCAGCAGCTCGATGCGCACGGACTTCGTGCTCGATGCTTTGGAGCAAGCGCTGTACGACCGTCAACCCGAACGCGACGGCAGCTTGATTTGTCACTCCGATCGTGGCTCGCAATACGTCAGCATCCGGTACACGGAACGACTGGGCGAGGCTGGCATTGAGCCATCAGTGGGCAGCAAAGGCGACTCATATGACAACGCCCTGGCCGAGACGATCAACGGCCTCTACAAGGCCGAGCTGATCCATCGCCGGGCGCCGTGGAAGACCAAGGAGTCGGTGGAGTTCGCGACGCTCGAATGGGTGTCCTGGTTCAACCACCATCGCCTGCTCGAACCCATCGGCTACATCCCGCCTGCAGAAGCTGAGGCAAACTATTACCGGCAACTCGCCAGTCAGTCCGCCAAGACGGCGGCATGACTTAAACCAACTGGCCTCCATGAAAGCCGGGGCGATTCACCACGATCGGAGTGAACCACAGGCCGGTCTTCGGTATCGACCACCGTCTCGATGGCCGCATCCAGCATCGTGTGGACGAGTTCAGCGTCGGGTCGTGTCCCGAGCGACCAACTGACGACCATGCAGTCGAAGCAGTCGATCATGGGAGACACTGTCAACATCGAGATGGAGACCATCATGGAACGTACCGTCATTGCCGTCGACATTGCCAAGAAGGTGTTTCAGCTGCACTGGGTCGAGATGGATACCGGTTGCATCGAGCGCTTGCAGTTGAAACGCGCAAGGATGCTGGAGTGGTTTGCCAATCACGCTGCTGCGCTGGTCGTCATGGAAGCTTGCGGCGGCGCACACGACTGGGGTCGAGCTCTGATTGGATTGGGCTATGAGGTACGACTCGTCTCACCCAGGAAGGTGCGTCCGTTCGTGCAGGGGAACAAGACGGTAACCAACCCACGGATATCAGTCTGATCCATCGTCGCAGCAGCAGACTTGTGCCGCATCACCCCGAGCCACTGGTCTAACAAATGACAGTCCCGTGCCCTTGACAGGGAGCGACCATATCAGTGTCGCGTCGCGGAACGCAGCCGAAGCCCAGTGCGCTGGCATTTGCGCAAGCACTGAAGGCGGCGGCCGGCCGCTTGCCTGGGTAAGAAACGGGTGGTGCCCGGTGCGCGTCCAGGCCGAGACCGAGGGCAAGTCTCTAGGCTGCCGAGATGCCGATGCGCTTGCCGAACGACAGCCATCTGACAGATTCGACGGCGAGGTATTTCTCGAAGTCCTGCGACGACTGCGAGAATACTTCGATCGAGTTCTTGTGGAACACCTCTTGAACCATGGGCGTTGCAAGGGCTTTCTGAAGGCTTGCGCCGAGAATGCCCACGACACCCTGCGGCGTGCCTTTTCGTGCCAGCAATCCGTCGAACTGTCGAAACACGACATCCTTGTATCCCGCCTCCACGAAGGTCGGGATTTCCGGGATCCAGGGCAGTCGCTGCGCGCTCGTCACGGCAACCGCTCGCAGGCGCCCTCCCGTCACCTGGGGGACCGCAAGCGGCGCCCCCATGAACATCATGTCCACGCGACCCGTTGTCAAATCGGCAAGAGCCTGTGAGACCTGTGCATACGGGACATGAAGAATATCGACGCCTGCAGCCTGCTTGAACAGTTCGCCGACAAGATGAGGCGGCGACCCGTTTCCTGCGGATGCGTACGTTAGTGCGCCGGGCTTCGCCTTGGCGGCGGCGACCAGTTCAGGAACGGTCTTGAAGGGCTGGGCCGTGCTCGTGGCCAATACGGAGAATATCGAGCTGAAGGGCCCGATGCCGACAAAATCTCGAACGTAGTCGATATTGGCGGCAGGGTAGAGCAGCGGCGCCACCAGAGACGAGGAATTCATGTGAAAGAGGGTATAGCCGTCGGCGGGAGCTCGCAGCACTTCGGGCATCGCCGCGGTCCCCGTGGCGCCGCTCTTGTTGTCGATGTAGATGGGCTGCTTTAGATCAACGGACATGCGTTCGACCACAGCTCTCAATGCGGTGTCTCCCGGCGTTCCAGCGACCCATGGCAGTACGATGCGTATCGCCTTCTTTGGGTAGCTGTCTTGCGCAAACGACGGCAGGCTTCCGGCCGTCAACGCGGCGCCCGTGATGGCCATGGCCTGGCGGCGATTCATTTTCATTGTGTCTCCTTGTCGTTGGTGGCCGCCATTGTTGGAGTCGAAGCGCATTTCGTGAAATGAAATCGTAGAATTCGTTCATGTCATTGTTGGTATATATGACCACTACTAGCACTTTTGAACGGGTTCTCTCTCTTAAACAATTGCGCCTCATCGTGACGCTCGCAAAGGAGCGACATCTCAGCCGCACGGCGGACCTGATTCACATCACACAGCCCGCGGCCTCGCGAATGCTGGCTCAGTTGGAGGAGTTGGTGGGCGCCAGGTTGTTCGATCGGAGCACCAAGCGCGTGGTGCCTACGTCCGCCGGGCTGAGGCTGGTGCACCACGCGCACCGCATCCTCGCGCAGATCGAAGAGGCGGAGTCGGATCTTCGCGGCTCCTGGTCCGGCAGCGAGGAATATCGGATCGGCGTTCTGCCGACCTTCGCCACGGATCTGCTGGCTCGCGCCATCAGGTCCCTGAACGGGATGATGCCGAATCTCAGACTCAAGCTGACCGAAGCGATGGGCGGCGACCTGTATGCCGACCTTCTCAGCGGATCGATCGACGTGATGCTGAGTCATGCTGAAATCCCCGTCGATCTCAGCAAGGTGGAAGTGCTAGCGCTGTATGACGAGTTCCCTCAGACCTTGTGCGGGGCCGGGCATCGCCTGGCCGGCCGCGAGAAAGTCACGTGGAAGGAACTCGCGCAGGAACGATGGCTGCTCCCACAGATGGAGAACCCCTTGCGCGGCAAGCTGGATCGCGTTCTCGCGGTGCACCGAAAGGCGAGTCATGCGAACCTGCCGGACATAGAAATCAGCCGCGGGCAGGTGGCGCTTTCCTTACTCCAGCAGGACGACTGCCTGTGGATCACCTCTCGGCGCCAAGCGCGAAACCATGTCGAATCTGGTCGAGTTTGCATGATCAATCAGAAGGATGAGTTGGTCAGCGGACCGATGTGCTGCTTCAACCTGAGGGGTGAAAAGGAGGTGCTGAACAGAATGTTCAAGCAGTGCTTACAAGAAGCGATCTAGTCGTTGCGTCCGTCGCGAATCGATGGCTCAGGCGAAGAAGCCATGCTTGAGCCGGATCGCCTTTGATTTCAAGTATTTTTGCACCCCAGGCATTCCGCCCTCCTGTCCCAGTCCGGACTGCTTGTGAGGCGAGAAGAACGGGCTGTTGTAGTCCGGAACGGGGCCGTAGTGATTGATCCAGACCGAGCCCGCCGAGATGCTGCGGGCGGCCCGCAAGGCGCGCTCCAGGCTCTTCGTGTGGATACCCGCGGCCAGCCCGAACATCGGATGCCCGGCCAGGGAGATTCCTTCATCGTCTTCGCTGAAGGTCTGTACGGTCAACACCGGCCCGAAGAACTCCTCGCGAACTGCGGGGCTGTCGGACGTGGCGGCGAGCAGGATGGTCGGTTCGAAATACACGCCCCCGAAGGGCGTTTCCGCACGCCGCCCGCCCGTCAGAACGCGCGTGCCTGCATCCGTCGCGCGCGCCAGGATGTCCTCGATACGCCGGCCTTGGGCCTCGGACATGATGGGTCCCATTCTTGAAGTGACGTCCCATGTGGGTCCGTGCCTGATGTCGACCATAATGGCCCGCATGCGTTCGATCAGCCGATCCGCGAGGCTCTTGTGCACCACCAGGCGTGAGCCAGTGAAGCAGACCTGACCTGCGTTGCGCGTGCAACTGCCGACTATCATTTCTGCGAGCGTGTCGATGTCTCCGGCATCGTCGAACACGAGGTGAGGGCTCTTGCCGCCAAGCTCCAGGCTCACGGGCTTCACGCCGGCCAGGGCGGCGTCCGCCATGACCCGCGCACCCGCCGTGGTCGAGCCAGTGAAGCTCACGTAGTCAACGTCGGGATGCTTGATCAGCGCACTGCCTGTGCTGCCACCGGAGCCTGACACGACGTTGAACAGTCCCTCTGGCAGCCCTGCCTGATGGCCCAGTTGCGCGATTCTGACCAGCGAGTACGGCGTGAACTCCGAAGGCTTGATGACGCAGGCGTTTCCTGCGATCAGGGCCGGAGCTACCTTCGTGACCGCCAGCGCCATCGGCGCATTGAACGGTGTGATGCCTGCCACCACGCCATAGGGCTCCCGCACGACCATACTCAATGCGTCTGCGGCCGTGGCGAGTGTCTGGCCTTCCAGCTTGTCCGCGGCCTCGGCGCTGAAGCGGATGAGTTCTGCGGCATTGTTTATGTCCCACATGTGGGCATCGCTGTAGAGCCGCGGGGAGACCACCGACTCCAATTGCGCCAACTCGGAGGCGTGCTCGACGACCAGGGATGCCCACTTCGCGAACACGCGTGCTCGCTCACGCGGTGCACGCTGCGCCCAACCCGACTTGCGGAATGCCAGCCGGGCCGATTGAATGGCCCGGTCGACGAGTTCGACGGAAGCGCATTGCTCGACACGCGCGAGCTTTCCATCCGACGGCCGAAGGATTTCGTATGAATCGGCGTCGCCTGCCAAGACAGTGCCCTGGACGAAGTTGGTCGCCGGATAGCGGACCGCGGTGGGATCGAAGGATTCGAGTGTCATGGTGAAGCTTCAGCCGAAGTGAAAGCAGGATGGATCGACGATCTCCGTCGCGTGACGATAGTCGAGTGAGGTGCCCGGGTAGTTGGTCACGATGCGACCTGCGGCGTTCATGAAGTAGCTTTGGCAGTGCGACGCCGCCAGCGTGGAATCGGACAGCTGCGCTTGGATCGTGTCACTGTAGCCGCGGTAGGCCTCCTCTGTGACTTCCATCGTGCCCGTGTTCCTCGCGTGCATCAGCTCCAGCGCCTTGACGATGTACTCCGCCTGGCATTCGAGCATGTAGATGATGCTGCCTGCCACGTTCGTGTTCGGGCCATACATGAGGAACATGTTCGGGAATCCCGGCACTGCGATGCCGAGGTAGGCCTCGGCGCCTTCATGCCATGTGTCGTTGAGCTTGCGGCCCTTCGATCCAACGACGTCGATGCCGGGCAGGTAGTTCGATGGATCGAACCCAGTCGCAAAGACGATCACATCGAATGGTCGTTGGGTGCCGTTGCGCGCAAGGATACCGTTGGCCGTGAGCTTCTCTATCGCTTCCGTCTCGACATGGACGTTATCGCCCTGAAGTGCCTGATACCAGTGATTCGAGAACAGGGTGCGCTTGCAGCCCATCACGAACGGAGGGGTCAGCTTGGCCCGCAAGACCGGATCCGGAACCTGGTTGGCCAGATAGTCTGCGAAAGCCGCCTGTGCCTTTGCTGTCACCTCGAAATCCGAGCGCCGGCGGGCCGCGATCTCGAACTCGGCGAAGACGCGCGCACGCTCCGCGGCCGCATCGCTCGGATCGATCGTCGCCTTGGGCACGACATAGGGTGCCGTACGCTGATACAGCGTGAGTTCCGCCGCGCGCTTGGCAACCTCGGGAACGATCTGGATCGCACTGGCGCCCGTGCCGATGACGGCGACGCGACGACCGTCCAGTGCTGCCTGCCGCGGCCATCGCGCCGAGTGGAGGATCTCGCCCTCGAAGTCGGCAATTCCGGTGATCGAAGGCGTCATGGGTTCGTTGAAGATACCGACGGCCGGAACGAGCGCCGCGCAGGAGAATCGCGGGCCGCCGAGGGTTGCCACGGTCCATCGCGCAGCACTTGCATCGAAGCTGGCGCCGCAGACCTTGACGCCGAATCTCAGATGCTTCGCCAGGTCGTACTTCTCGACCACGTGTCGCATATACCCCAGGATCTCAGCCTGGGGCGGGTAGGCCTGGGTCCAGGGGTAGCCCTGCTCGAAGGAGTAGGAGTAGAGCACGGCCGGGACGTCGCAAGCAGCGCCGGGGTAGACGTTCTCTCGCCACACGCCGCCAATGTCCGCGGCACGCTCGAGGATGACAAAATCCTCGATCCCGTGCTTGCGCAGTTGCACCGCCATGCACAGCCCGGCAAATCCGGCGCCGATGATGGCGACCCGCACATCATTTGAAGTCTCATTGTGGTTCATGGAATTATTTCGCCGAAGGACGAGGGCTTCGGCATTCAACAGGCAAGGGCGCGAGCGCCGGATGTCGCGGCGCTCACAGCGTGGCGAACGAAGGATCTTCGCGCGGTCTAGAGGAGTTGGCCGCCGTCGATCGCGAGCGTCTGGCCGGAGACCATGCTGCTGTCGTCGCTGGCGAAGAACAGGACGGCATTCGCGATGTCGGCCGGTACGATCCATCGTCCCAGCTTGATGCTGCCGAGTGCAGCCTTGCGCTTTGCTTCGGGATCCTCGTAGTCCTGCACGAGCCGGTTGAACATTTCGCTCTGTACCAGTCCCGGATGGACGGAATTGAATCGGATCTTGCGAGGGGCGAAGTCGATCGCGGCGGACTTCATCAAGCCCACCACGGCATGCTTGCTCGCCGCGTACGGTCCGTTCACTGGGACTCCGATGAGCCCCATGATCGACGACGTGACGATGAAACTTCCGCCCTCGCTCATATGGGGGGCAATGTGCTTCATGGCGAGAAACACACCCTTGACATTGACTTCCATGATCCGATCGTAGGCATCCATCGGATAGTCGGGGACGTGCCGGATGACGCCTTCGACGCCCGCATTGGCAAAGAAGATGTCAATTCTTCCGAAGCGCTTCGTTGCCGCCTCCAGAAGGCTTAAGGTATCGGTTTCCGATGTCACGTCGCCCGAGATGGCGAGCAGATTGTCCGCAGTCGAGTTTTTGATGGCCTTCAACCCTTCGGTGTTCCGGTCCACCGCGATCACGCTGGCGCCTTCCGCGAGAAAGCGCTCCGCCGTGGCGAGTCCGATGTTGCCTGCGGCACCCGTGATGACAGCGACTTTGCCCTTCAATCTTCCGGTCATGGTTGTCTACTTTCTTGAAATGCGAGAGTTAATTCGACGAACGCTCGTCACGAATGGAACAACGACAACGTGCTCCTTCAGTGCGAAGTCACATTCTCCGAATGAAGTCTGTTGAATAGAAATGAATTCGGAGAGTCGATTCATACCGTCGACCGCATGAATCCGAATTGCCATCGACTAGGCCGAAGCGAAGAATCGCCTTACCTCTTCGACGAAGAATTGGGGGTTCTCCAGGTGCGGAAAATGACCGGCCTTCGGAACGAGGACACGACGGAAGGGCCCGGTGAACATTTGATCGACTCCTTCGCTGACTGTGGCGCCGATGCAGTTGTCGTTGGCACCGTGCAAGTACAGTGTGGGCACCGAGATCATGGCGCGCGCCCTGTCGGCGGCGGCCGCCCAACCCGTCTGCGTGTGAGAAGGAAGATGCGTCTGCCGGTAGAACGACAGGGCATTCTTCAGCGTTTCGCCCTCGCTGAACATCGCCTTCACGGACCGCACGTGGTCCATGGGGACCGCATGGCCGGGGGACCAGTCCTTCCAGAGACGCTCGATCAGCGCATAGTCGTCGTGCTGCAGGCCGAGTTCGGCGAGAGGACTCAGGAAGAAGAAGACATACCAACTTCGGCGCTGCTGCGCCTGGTCGCTGACGAGTGCTGAGAACAGTGCGCGTCCGTGCGGAACCGACATTGTCACGAGCTGCGAGACAAGCTCGGGATGCACGGCCGCGACGGCGTGTGCAACGGAAGCGCCACAGTCGTGACCGATGAGACGGGCCTGCTTCTCGCCTAGATGCCCGATCAGCGCGGCGATGTCTTCCGCACCCGCCCACGCCATGTAGCAGCCATCGCTCGCCGAGCCCGCCGGCCCATACCCACGCAGGAAAGGGGACACCACGCGGTACCCGTCGGATGCGATCTGCCTCGCTGCGTCCGCCCACGTGTCCGGAGAATCAGGGAAACCATGGAGGCAGATGACCAGCGGCCCCTCCCCGATTTCCCGATAGACGACATCAACTCCGTTCAGGCGTGCGCGTCTGTCGGCGCTCATGATTCGGAACCCAGGAGTTCGTCGAGCTTTCTGCACATCGCCTCGGCGGCGGCTCTTCGACTTGCTCGAAGGGCGTCGTCCTGCGGCGATTGGCCAAGCGGTACCGGCATCAGCTTTCCCCACATGTCCAGCCTGCATTGGCTCAGCCACTCGCGCAGTGCGGGGTCGGAGTCCCACTTTATCTGGTTCTGCGCATTCGCGATCGTGACTCGAAGGAAATCGACGTCGGTGTCCGGGTGCGGGACCGGCGTCGCCAAGTCGTTTTTCCGGTCTTCTTCTTCGTATGCGGCTTCGATGTGTGCGATGAGGGCCGCACTGAAGACTTGCTGGCACGATCTCAGCGCCTGAAGCGTGATCCGTGAGTCTGAGAAGACGGGGACGATCGGACGCTTCTCGAGGCCATCGGCGGTGCAATCGACGAAGAGCGTCTGTGGGTCGGTGGCGATGGCCCCTGCATCCAGAAGGATCTCGTCGCGCCGGATCCGTCTGACGCGGCCGAGCCGAACAACATTCTCGATGCGCTGCAGCTGCTCAATTTCCGCCTTGGAGACTGTTGCGCAGCGATACATCGTAGGAATATCGGCCCTCTCCAGCTTGAGCAGTCGCCCGCAGCCGTTGATTCGTTTCATGAGATCGGAGACAGAGGTTGCCGACGAGATCGCCTGCATCTGCCCGGCCATGACAGCGCGCGTCGACTCCGCGAACTGCTCGGCCGGCTGCGTGAGCCCCCGGTCCACGAGCCAGGAGTCACGTGGCGTGATCCATGTGATGCGACCCGGATCCACCCCCTGCTTGAGCAGCCAAAGACAAGCGTCCATGCCGGTCTTGCCGGCGCCGACGACCGTGTAGCCATGAAAATGGGCGGCTCTTTTTGGGAGTTCGTTCGGCGGGATGCAGACCACGCCTTCATCGACGGCGTAGGGCGGTTCGCGCATTGAAGGGACGGTCACGCGCATGTAAGTCGCGTCCACTGTGCGGCGCGCCGCCACATCAATCTGCTCGCCGGACACGAGCGAGACTACTCGACCGTTTCCGCGGTACTCCGACATCGGGAGAAAGGTGACCCGGCCGGATGGCAGGAACTGCTGCTGCATGACCTGATCGAAATAGGCACAGACCTCGCCAACCGACGCCAGCTCATAGAGTCCTGCGTTCCATCCCACCTTGTCGATGTGTCGTGCGCCGAGCGCCTTGGACGCAACGCCATAGAACTCGGAAGGTTGATGGAGGCGGACGAACGGATACGCCGTGTTCCAGTGCCCGCCAGGCTGGTCGTACTTGTCCACGATGACGAAAGTGGCCGATGTCTCGCGCAGGAGTACGTCCACGAAGGCCATTCCCATGGCACCGGCGCCGATGATCAAGTAGTCTGTTTCTATCGTCTTCATTCAGGTCTCCAAATTTTCTGGTCGTGCCCCGGATTTCCGCTCTGGGTCTCAGCGATCGAATCGGACGATCGCCTTGACGGCAACGCCGGAAGCGGAATCCGCGATCGCTTGGTTGATCTGCTCGAATGGATAAAAGCGGATGAGCTTGTCGTAGGCAAACCTGCCTTGCTCGTGCATTTTGATGAGTTCGGGGATGAAGGCATGTGAATTGGCGTCACCTTCGACGATGCCTCTGATCGTCTTGCCCTGGGTCATCGTGTCACGCACGTCGAGCGTGAATTCCGTGCCTGGCGGCGTGCCGCCGACCAGGCCGCATTGTCCGAGTGCCCGAAGGCTCTCTACCGCAGCTCGCATCACCACGGGATTTCCCGTCGTCTCGAAGCTGAAATCCACGCCATCGTCGGTGATGGCGTGGATAGCGGCGACCGGGTCATCCTTGCGCGGATCGATCACATGGGTTGCGCCGAGCTCCAGCGCCAGCTTCAGGCGCGTCGCATCGATGTCCACGGCAATGAGCGTGCCGACGCCGATCGCCTTCGCCGCCAGAAGCGCCGCCAGCCCCACGGATCCGGCGCCGAAGATCGCCAGCGATTGTCCGAACGCCGGCTTGAGCACGTTGATGATGGCGCCCGCGCCGGTCTGGATGCCGCACCCCAACGGGCCCAGCATGGCCAGTGGCGTCTTGGTTTCCACCTTTACGGCATTGAACTCCCGGCAAACCGAATGACTGGCAAACGAGGACTGCCCGAAGAAGTTGTTGCGGACCGGGACGCCGCTTTGGGACAGCGCGGTGGTTCCGTCTTCCCGTTGGCCCAGGAAGTTGCTGCCGAAGAAGTTCCTGCAGTACATGGAGGCCTGACGGACGCAGTTGCGGCATCGGCCGCAGGCGTTGTAGCTCATCACGACCGCATCGCCCGGCGCCAGCCGACTCACGTGGCTGCCGACGGCCGCGACGATGCCGGCGCCTTCGTGGCCCAGAACGATCGACTGCGCTGTGGGGAAGGGCCGTCTCATCGTTGTGAGGTCGGTGTGGCAGATGCCGGTGCCGGCGAGCTTCACCAGCACTTCGTCGTTTCGCAGCGGCGCCAGCTCGAGTTGCTCGATGGAGAGCGTGTCGCCGGGCTCGTGAAGCACGGCTGCTTGGATGTGGCTGATCATGTGGTGGTCAAGAAGTCACGTGGCGCTGGTCGGGGAACACGCAGGGGGTTGCATGGGTGTCGAAGGCCGCCCTGAGGCTCTCGGCCGCCAACGCCTGCGCCAGGCCCGCTTCGGAGGTGATCCGTGTCATGAGGAAGAAGCCGTGTATCTGGCGCTCGAAGCACACGTAGTTCAGCTTGACTCCGGCAGCTGACAATGCGTCGGCGTAGGCGCGGCCTTCGCTTCTCAGCGGATCGAAGCCTGCCGCGATGATCAAGGCTGCTGGCAATTTCGACATGTCGGACTGAAGAAGAGGCGAGGCCTTCCAGTTCTCGCGCGCATCCTGGTCCCCCAAGTATTTTTGAATGAACCACCTGATCGCTTCAGCATCGATGATCTGGTCTTCCTGAGGCTCTTCGTATGAAGGGCCCGAAGCGCGCAGATCGGTGTTTGGATAGACGAGCAGTTGAAATATGAACCGGGTGTCATGCTCGATTCCATGCAGGCCCGCCAAGACTGCCGCGATATTTCCCCCGGCGCTATCTCCACCGACAGCGATCCTCGATGCATCGAAGCCGAGGGTACCCGCCTGCTGCTTGACCCACTGCGCGCAGATGCACGCATCCTCGATCGCCGCAGGGAACGGATGCTCGGGCGCCAGGCGGTAGTCAGTCGACACCACGGCACACGCGGCGGCCGCGCTGAGATCGCGGAGCATGGAGTCATAGACATCGAGATCGCCGACTGTCCATCCGCCGCCATGAAAATAGATCAGAACGGGGAGTGGGTCGGTCGATGCGTGCGGCGGTCGGTAGATCCGAACCCTCACGGACCGACCCTCGCTTGTCGCGACCTGATCGTCGCTGCGCACGATGGCTCGAGGCGGCAATTGCGTCGCGCTTCTGCGGGCGCGCATGTTCTCTCTCGCCTGTAGCACGTCCATCTCATGAATCTCTTTCGCCCCGGCCGAGCGGGCGGCCTTGACCATGGCCGCGCAGTCGGGATCGACACTTCCACGCATTCTTGTCTCCTTCGGTGGCGGCTCCCGTGCCAGCGCGCCGTCTATGTTCGACGGAATTCTCGCGGAGCGTCGGGGGGGGGACAAATGACATGTGAGAAGTGATTCATGCCGTTCTTGGCATAATGGGAATCACGCCGTTCCCAAACGATGGCCGGCCGATTCCGGAGTTGGAGCCGAGTGCAGTGCCCGTGACGCGCTCGTTGGGTCCAGCGTATGCTCGATGGTTATCTGGCGGCGGCAGCCGACCACGGGCAGGTCGTGTTGTTGGGATCAGCGTTCCGGCGCCCCTGAGCCCGAACACTGCCAGACCGTAGTGCCGACCGAATCGTGCAGGCGAATGTTCTGTGGCGATTGCTGCAAATTGACGCAGCTAACTCGCTGCTTTTCCTTGGCCGGCACGAGACGCTGCAGCGGCCGGCTACGGGACTACCCACGGTGTCTGAGAGTCGACGTCCTTCGGCATTGGACCGGATACAGCGGTGCTTCCTGGACTTGGCTTGGCGACTCAAGCGCGGGACAATTCGCTGCGGATGCGTCTCAGGGCAGAAGCACGTGCTGCCGCCCTTTGAGAGCGAGCATCCGTCGTGCCTCGTCCGGTGTTGCGACCTCCAGCCCTAGCGATTCGAGAATGCCCCGAATCTTCGATACCTGTTCGGCGTTCGATGTCGCGAGGCGGCCGGCGCCGAGCGACAGCGAATCCTCCAGCCCAACGCGCACATGACCGCCCATCAATGCAGCCTGGGTCACCAGCGGCAGCTGGTGGCGGCCCGCACCGAGCACGCTCCATTGATAGTCGTCGCCGAACAGCTTGTCGGCGATACGTTTCATGTGCACTAGTCTTACTGTGTCACAAGAGTAGCTTTACGTCTGCCCTTCCGCAGCAGGGGCACTGGCCAAGACGAGCGATCAACAGATAGCTCAGTCGATGGCGCAGCGTCGTGATCGACGTCGCCACGTGGCGCTGTGCGCGCAGGACTGCCGCGGGGGATGTAATCCTTGGGAAGGGCAGGCACCTGGCGTTGGATGAAGTTTTTTTTGCCGCCGACAGACTTGTCGGCGACGAGGCGTTCAGCCATCAGGAACCCGTAGGCCGCGATGCTCAAGGCGGCATGGTGATGGAACCCCCGCCACCCTCGGCCCTCGTAGTGGCCGAGACCGAAGTCCTGCTTCAGATCCTGGTAGTCGCGCTCGATGCGCCAGCGCTGATGGGCAACGCCGACCAACTCGTCGATCGGCGTGTCTTCTGGCAGGGTGGACAGGAAGTACTTGCTTGGCTCAGCGTCGCCTGCCGGCCACTCGATGAGCAGCCACTGCTCGGGGCGCAGACGTGCCTTGCCCGTATTGCCTCCAGCGTGGCGCACTCGCACGGCCGCGAAGCGGCCGTTCAGTGTGTCGTTGGTGCCCTCTCGCCAGCTGATGTTCTGGAACGCTCGGCTTGGCAGGGACTGCGCCAATGCCTTGACGCTCACGGGTTGCAGCGCCGCCGTGCGCCGGGGCATCACTGGCGGGCGGCCCATGCCGCTGTAAGGTTTGGGTGGCAGCGGCTGAACGCCAGGCGGCCAGACCACCACGGCAGATGTGACACCTACCGCGTAGAGCAAGCCCATGTCGCTGAGCGCTTGGCGAAAGGCGTTGTCCACCCCGTAGCCCGCATCGGCCAGCACGCAATAGCGCGGTGCGCCTTCATCCAGCAGCGTGCGCAACTGCTGCAGCGCGATATGCGTCTTCGTGGCGAAGCGCACTTCGTCGGGAACACCAGCCTTGGCGCGGCGTTCCGGATCTGAAGCCCAGTCCTCGGGCAGGTACAGCTGCCAAGCCACGGGCAGGCTGCATTGGCTGCTTGCAAGGGAGATGCTCACTGCCACCTGGCAGTTATCCTGCTTGCCCAGCATCCCGCAGTACTGACGGGTGACACCAACAGAATGGCGCCCCTTCTTCGGGAATCCGGTGTCGTCGATGATCCACCAGCCGCCTTGGCTGAAGTCCATCTTGGGCATCACCCACTGGCACACGCGTCGCAGCATCTGGGTGTCGGACCACTCGGCCTTGGCCACGAAGTGGTGAAGTGACTGGTGCCGGGCGCTCGCGTGCATCGGATCGACCCGCGCGGCCATGGGCTCCACGCTCTTGCGTGACAGCGGAAGCATCAAGCCCGTGCAGTAACCGCGAAGGCCGGCGTGCCGGTCAGCGTGACCAAGGCCTTCGCTCAGGTGCTCAAGATACCGATCAAAACGCTCTGCTGCATTCATCGATCCTCCAGCTCGAAGTCCGGAAAATCGAATTATGTCATTTATGACACAGTAAGACTAGGGAACGTCTGATCAAGTCGTAAATTGGCTTGATGACGAGAGTGTGTGTTGCCCCGCTGCGCTCGCAGGCTCGTTGCACTGGCATTCGATGTGTTTGAGCGCTCCTGCCGCGCCCTTCAGGCTGCCTGCGGACGCACCTTGCTGGGCGGTCAGGACCTGCAGATCTATCGCATCGAACGCGAGGAGGCCGATATCTCGCGGCTTATCAAACAGGAGCGTGCGTTCTGGCGTGGCGTCGAGCTCGACCAGGCGCCGCCTTCGCTAGATGAGGGTGTTCCGATGCAGTGATGCATCGAACGCGGTCACGGTCTGGCGCGCACGCCGTGTCATGCCTTGCCGTCAGGGTGCCCGCCAGAACGACCACCACCTGCGCCGCGCTGTTCTCGATTCGAGGGGGCGCAGGTCCAGGGTGTCGTAGTTCGTGAATGGGGCCCCGGCACGTCGGCGCAACTCCGTTTCGAGTTCGTGGGCGATACCGCGTGCGTGAAGGTCTCCCTCGAGTGCCTTCCTGCGCCACTCGATGGCCATCGTGCTCAACGCCTCGTCGGGCAGCTCCTGCTTCGTCGTCATGAGGTGATTGTGCCGTCTCGCTCGACGCGTCTTGACAAGTGTCTTGCCGCCGCCACAGGGCCGTACTGCACGGGCGCAGGCGCGGCTTCTCTCCTTTCCCTCTTGCTTCTCTTTCACACCACTTCAACCTCAAATGAACAACGATCCAACCCTTCATGTTCAGGCAACCGACGGATATTCCGCGTTGCCGCCCCTCAGCCTCCATCGCTACATTGCCCGCACGCTGCGTGTCAGCACACTCCATCTGCCCTGGGAGATCGCGCAGCAGATTCACGCGGAAGATCTTTCGGGCGAGACCTGTGGCGTTTTCCCGTCCACTGGCGGTCTCCTGATCCTCGAGCTCGACGACTACAGCTGGCGCGCCGAGGTCACGGCCCACAACATCGCGGCGACCCAGGCGCTGGGGTGGCATGCACTGCGCCGGTTGCTTCGACTCGCGCAGACTTACAAATGCGAGGCTCTGGAGCTTGCCGGCGACAACCTGGTACTGCCGGCCGTCCTGGAGTTCGAGGTCTTCCCATGGCCGTGATCCATCCCGTCGATGCCGCTCGCAGATATCAGTTGGGCGGTAACGTGTGCACCGGGCACCGTCGTGCGATCTGCTTCGCGCAGGATCGTGACCATCTGTTCTTCTGAAAATCGACTCTTCTTCATGGGCTCCTCTTCGGGCGGGAGCCATCTTCCTAGAAATCAATGTCTCGGAGAAAGCGGGCAGGTCACCTCGCCCTGGCGCCAGGCTCGAACGAAGTCAGTGACGGCCGAGTAGCCGCCGCTGTAGCCCGCCGCCTTGATCTCGGCGTGCAGCGCGCGTGCCGTGCGCCGCTCATGCTTGGGCCGTCGCGCATCGGCCGTCAATGCCTGCTTCAGCGCCGTCTCGAATGCACTCAGCTTGTTCGGCCGTGCTTCGCGCCGGTACTTCGGCGCCTCGGCAACCGGTGCACGCAGCCACTTCGACACCGTGTTGCGAGACAGCCCCGTCATGCGCGCTATCTCGCGCTCTGACAGCTTGTCCCTCACGTGCAGCCGTCGGATCCTGCCAATCAAGTCCATGGTGATCACTCCTCGAACCCCGCTGCTTAAATAAACAGCAGGGTAGGTTGAACACCTGGCTCACTTTTACTTCGGCACTACCTACAAAACTGGCTCAGTTTCCGGTCGGCGCCAACAGAAGAGATAAGAGAGTCCTTGCAGATGGAGTTTCTCGCCCTAAAGAGGGCCGCGGGGACGAACTCATGAAATGGAATCGAGCTGTAACTTGCGGATGCCCCAAAAAGCACGATCGCACAGTTATCGTGACTATATTTGAGGAGCCCCTTGGAGTACATCGCATCCATGCCTCGTTCCGAGCTAAGTAAGCTTGACTCGTCGGAAGACCTCGCTCGTCTGAATCGCAGCCGCGCGTCGGTCGCCCATATCGACGAGGCTATCGAGCGCCCTCAACAACTTTCGCGCAAGGGGTTCAGGAAGCTCGGCGTCTCGCTCCGAGAAGCGCTGAATGAGGCTCGCGACCCGTGCTGGCACGAGCGTGCCATTCCAGCCCTGCGGCCCGGCTACGCTCTGCAGGACCATCTCTAGTCTTACTGTGTCATAAATGACATAATTCGATTTTCCGGACTTCGAGCTGGAGGATCGATGAATGCAGCAGAGCGTTTTGATCGGTATCTTGAGCACCTGAGCGAAGGCCTTGGTCACGCTGACCGGCACGCCGGCCTTCGCGGTTACTGCACGGGCTTGATGCTTCCGCTGTCACGCAAGAGCGTGGAGCCCATGGCCGCGCGGGTCGATCCGATGCACGCGAGCGCCCGGCACCAGTCACTTCACCACTTCGTGGCCAAGGCCGAGTGGTCCGACACCCAGATGCTGCGACGCGTGTGCCAGTGGGTGATGCCCAAGATGGACTTCAGCCAAGGCGGCTGGTGGATCATCGACGACACCGGATTCCCGAAGAAGGGGCGCCATTCTGTTGGTGTCACCCGTCAGTACTGCGGGATGCTGGGCAAGCAGGATAACTGCCAGGTGGCAGTGAGCATCTCCCTTGCAAGCAGCCAATGCAGCCTGCCCGTGGCTTGGCAGCTGTACCTGCCCGAGGACTGGGCTTCAGATCCGGAACGCCGCGCCAAGGCTGGTGTTCCCGACGAAGTGCGCTTCGCCACGAAGACGCATATCGCGCTGCAGCAGTTGCGCACGCTGCTGGATGAAGGCGCACCGCGCTATTGCGTGCTGGCCGATGCGGGCTACGGGGTGGACAACGCCTTTCGCCAAGCGCTCAGCGACATGGGCTTGCTCTACGCGGTAGGTGTCACATCTGCCGTGGTGGTCTGGCCGCCTGGCGTTCAGCCGCTGCCACCCAAACCTTACAGCGGCATGGGCCGCCCGCCAGTGATGCCCGGCGCACGGCGGCGCTGCAACCCGTGAGCGTCAAGGCATTGGCGCAGTCCCTGCCAAGCCGAGCGTTCCAGAACATCAGCTGGCGAGAGGGCACCAACGACACACTGAACGGCCGCTTCGCGGCCGTGCGAGTGCGCCACGCTGGAGGCAATACGGGCAAGGCACGTCTGCGCCCCGAGCAGTGGCTGCTCATCGAGTGGCCGGCAGGCGACGCTGAGCCAAGCAAGTACTTCCTGTCCACCCTGCCAGAAGACACGCCGATCGACGAGTTGGTCGGCGTTGCCCATCAGCGCTGGCGCATCGAGCGCGACTACCAGGATCTGAAGCAGGACTTCGGTCTCGGCCACTACGAGGGCCGAGGGTGGCGGGGGTTCCATCACCATGCCGCCTTGAGCATCGCGGCCTACGGGTTCCTGATGGCTGAACGCCTCGTCGCCGACAAGTCTGTCGGCGGCAAAAAAAACTTCATCCAACGCCAGGTGCCTGCCCTTCCCAAGGATTACATCCCCCGCGGCAGTCCTGCGCGCACAGCGCCACGTGGCGACGTCGATCACGACGCTGCGCCATCGACTGAGCTATCTGTTGATCGCTCGTCTTGGCCAGTGCCCCTGCTGCGGAAGGGCAGACGTAAAGCTACTCTTGTGACACAGTAAGACTAGGGAACGTCTGATCAAGTCATAAATTGGCTCGATGACCAGTGTGCGTATGGTCCCGCGGCGCTGGCAGGCTCGTCGTACCGAGCATTCCACGCGGTTGAGAGCCTCTGCGGCCCCTTCACGCTACCTGCGGGCGCACTTGTCCCGCCATTGCAATCAGCTTTCTTCTGGCCATCCACAGGTTCGACAGCGCAAACAGCGTGATCACGTGTGCCGTGTTCTTGGCCAGCCCCTTGAACCTCACCTTCGCCAGGCCGAACTGCCGCTTGATCACCCGGAACGGATGCTCGACCTTTGCTCGGATGCTGGCCTTCTGGTATTCCTGCTTGCGCGCCCTAGCCTTGGCTCGGCTCTGCGTCACCTTCGCTATGTCGCTGGGCCGACCAGCAATGTGCCATTGCACGTTGCGCTTTACCCGGCTCTGTGCTCCGCGATAACCCGAGTCCGCCCACACCGCGTCCTCTTTGCCGTGCAGCAGATCGCTCACCTGTTCCACGTCCGCCTCGTTGGCCGCTGTGGTCGTCACCGTGTGCACCAGCCCCGAGTCTGCGTCCACGCCGATGTGCGCCTTCATACCGAAGTGCCACTGGTTGCCTTTCTTCGTCTGGTGCATCTCCGGATCTCGCTCGCCCGTGCTGTTCTTGGTGGAGCTCGGGGCAGCGATGATGGTTGCGTCCACGATGGAGCCGCGCTTGAGCAGCAGTCCCTTCCTAGCCAGGTGGGCGTTGACCTGATTGAAGATGTCTTCGGCCAGATCGTTGGCCTCCAGCAGGTGGCGAAAGTTCAGGATGGTCGTCTCGTCGGGGATCGCCTCCAGACCGAGTCCGGCGAACGTGCGCAGCGAGGCGATCTCATACAAGGCTTCTTCCATCGCCGGGTCGCTCAGGGCGAACCAATTCTGCATCAGGTGCACGCGCAGCATGGCTTGCAGCGAGTAAGGCCGACGACCTCGCCCTGCCACTGGATAGTGGGGTTCGATGACCTTGAGCAGCACCTTCCACGGCACCACCAGTTCCATCTCGCCAAGGAAGACTTCGCGCCTGGTCTTTTTCCTCTTGCCCGCTTGCTCCGCATCCGCAAAACTGATCTGGCTCATCGCTCTTGCTCCTTTGCAGGGTTCAATCATTCATGCAAGAAACGTGCTCTTGATCAGACCTTCCATAGAGTTCGAGAAAGCTCAAAAAGCTTAGGTCGGTGTCTATGAGACCGGCAACAGCCCAATGAGCCGACGTCAACGGCATGGCTGCGCAACGGCCTCTTCGCACCGTTCGTCCTCGCGTACGCCGATCATCTGACCGCTCGGCAGTACGCGCCGAGTACCACGCGGGCCGACCTCGGCTGCGTTGCGCACTTCTCGCACTGGTGTTGCCGACGATCGGTCGACCTTAGCGATCTGCGAGGTCTCACCAGGGATTTCACCCAAGACCACTTGTCTCAGTGTGACTGTGCACGGCGCGTGCAGACGTGCCCTCATCAAGTTCGGGCGGCGCTGGGCCACTTGCTGACCGTCCTCGCCGATTAAGGCGTTGCCGCTGCCGCTGGTCCAACGACCCCCCAACGACGCCGTGCTGCAGCGCTTCGATGAACACCTGCAGCAAGCTTGTTGATTTCCATGGAAATCAACAAACGGCTTACCTTTTGCGATCTCAAAGCGAGCGCGTGCCGCTGCGGAAGGTAATAAGAAGACTGATTCTCTTTGGCATCCCGGGCACATTGCGATGCGCCTCTTTGCTCTTGCGCTCGACCTGCTTACCCTTGGCGCTTTCGGGCTTGCGCGGTCGAACTGTCCTTTTCGCGCGCGGCCGCCTTCCGACCAGGGTTCGAGACCGCATGAAACTGCAGCCGTATCGGCATCTGCTCCGACGCCCGGAATCCGTGGCGTGGTGGCTGCTGCTCGCCATGTTGCTGGTTGCCCTGCAGCCCTTCATCGCCATCCATTTTCGCGATGACGGCTGGGAGGACGAACCCGGCTTTCGCATACGCGCGGTCAGCGCCACCGTGCAGTTCGAGCCCGACGAGCGGCCCGGCCACGTGGCCAGCCCCGAGACCACGGTGTTCGTGCCCTCGGGCGCCAGCATCGACCAGCCCGATGCATTCCACGACGCGCTGGCCGGCCTGATGGCCCTGGTCCTGGCCTTGCTGCCTTTGATCGTGCTCCTGCCGGTGCCTCGGACGCCTTCCTCGCGCGGCCCGCTCGAGCGTCCGCATGCACGTTGCCGGGCACCTCCGCCCACCGCCGCATGGCGCCACCTTCCGCCCAAGACTGCGCCCCCTGCATTGACCTGAGCAGCGACTTCGCCATGCGACGTCGACCCTGCTGCGCGCGCTCGCGCAGCGATCTTGTTCAGTGTCGAAAGGTTCTATCGTGAATTCATCTTCCAGCCGCGCGCGCGTCCATGGCGCCATCGGCATCCTGCTTCTTGCCGGCGCAATGTCCGTTGCGCCGCGGGCCATGGCCGCTCCTGAAGAAATCCAGGTCTATCTCGACGACATGAGTGCCCCGGGGCAGTTCGGTGTCGATGTCCACAACAACTATGTGGTCTCCGGCGCGTCCAGCCCGGGCTACGCGGGCGAGCAGCCGCCGCGGCATGTCTACCGCCTCACGCCCGAGTTCTACTACGGCGTGAGCGACACGCTGGAGCTCGGGCTCTACGTGCTCTCCAGCCGCGCTCCCAATGCCGACCCCAAGGTGGATGGCGCCAAGGTCCGCATCAAGTACATCGCACCGCACGACAAGACACAGGGGATGTTCTGGGGCGCGAACCTGGAAATCGGCAAGACCAGCCTGCGCGTGTCTCCCACCGCATGGAACGCCGAGCTCAAGGGCATTCTTGGATACCGCACCGGCCCCTGGACGCTGGCGGTGAATCCCAACATCGACTGGAGCCTGTCGCCGCACGGCGGGCCCGTCACGCTCGACGTGGACGCCAAGATCGCCTATGCCCTGAACGACAAGACCCAGATCGGTGTGGAGACCTACAACGAACTCGGTCCGCTGTCGCATCCCGATCCGCTGCGCAAGAACAGCAAGACGCTGTTCGTGGCGCTGGACCACGAGTTCGATCGCTTCGATGTGAACGTCGGCATCGGAAAGGGCCTGACCGGCGAAGCCGACCGCTGGCTGCTCAAGTTCATCGTCGGTACGCATTTTTGAGGGCACGCGACATGTCCTGGAAAAATTCGACCTCCCACTACGGCACAGCCGTCATTGCCTTTCATTGGCTGATGTTGCTGCTGCTTGCCGCCGTCTATGCCTGTATGGAACTGCGCGGGCTCGCGCCCAGGGGCAGCGATCTGCGCAGCGCGTTGAAGCCGCTGCATTTCCTGCTCGGTCTGAGCGTGCTGGCGCTGGTGGCCGTGCGGCTTGCCGTGCGCTGGAGCGCGGGCGCTGCGCCGGAGATCGTGCCGGCACCGCCCGCGTGGCAGCACAGGCTGTCTCAGCTCATGCACTTGGCGCTGTACGCCTTCATGATCGCCACGCCCTTGCTGGGCTGGCTCACACTCAGCGCCGAGGGCAAGCCCATCGTGCTGTTCGGCCTGTCCGTGCCTTCGCTGTTGGGGGCAGACGAAGCCCTGTCGAAGCAGCTCAAGGATGTGCACGAGACCCTGGCTACGGCCGGCTATTTCCTCATCGGGCTGCATGCCGCCGCGGCGCTGGTCCATCACTACCTCACGCACGACAACACGCTCCTTCGCATGTTGCCCGGGCGCTCTTCACGCTGACTGCCAACTTCCCATGAAATCACTCCACTACCGCGCGCATGCCGAGCGCCATCGCACCGAACACATCGGCTGGCTGCGCGCCGCCGTCCTGGGCGCCAACGACGGCATCATCTCCACCGCCAGCCTTGTCGTGGGCGTCACCGCCGCCCACGCCAGCCACGAGGCCATCGTGACGACTGCCATCGCGGGTCTGGTCGCGGGCGCGATGTCGATGGCCGCCGGCGAGTTCGTGTCGGTGCATTCGCAGGCCGACACCGAGAAGGCCGACCTCGAGCGCGAGCGCATCGAACTCGCCACGGAGCCGGACGCGGAGCACCGGGAGCTCACGGCGATCTACGTGCGCCGCGGTCTCGAGTACAAGCTCGCGCAGCAGGTCGCCGCGCAGCTCATGGCCCACGACGCGCTCGGGGCGCACGCGCGTGACGAACTCGGGATCTCGGAAACACTCAGCGCAAGGCCCTTGCAGGCCGCGCTGGCGTCGGCAGCGAGTTTTGCCGTGGGTGCTGCGCTGCCGCTCGCCGTGGTCGCGTGTGCGCCTTCCGACGCACTCCTGCCGTGGACCATATGCACCGCGACCGCCTTCCTCGCGCTGTTGGGCGCTGCCGCCGCCAGGATCGGCAGCGCGCCTGTCGCGCGCAGCGTGTGGCGCGTGGCCTTCTGGGGCACACTGGCCATGGGAATCACGGCCGGCGTGGGAACCCTGTTCGGCGTGCAGGCGTGAGACCCGCCGCTTCGCGGTCGATGCGGCGGGCAGGCCGCTCGGCGTGTGCGCCGCGGCGGTTCGGACGCATCCAACGGACAGCCGAAAGCGCGCCGGCCAGGCACAAGCCGAACACGAGCCCCGCGGCAATGTCCAGCGGAAAGTGCACGCCGACGTAGACACGCGACCACCCGGTGAGGCTCGCCAGGACAACGAGTGCCCATCCGGCGCGACGCAGTTCATCGCGCATCAGGAAGGCCGCCGCGACGAAGAACATCACGGTTGCATGGGTGCTCGGCAGCGAGCCGCTCGCGTCGTGGGTGATGTAGCCC
This sequence comes from Variovorax paradoxus, assembly GCF_022009635.1. NCBI lineage: Bacteria > Pseudomonadati > Pseudomonadota > Betaproteobacteria > Burkholderiales > Comamonadaceae > Variovorax > Variovorax paradoxus. Next base: position 7,244,815 of record NZ_CP091716.1, on the reverse strand, counting down.
GGCACCAGCCCCTGGACGAAAGGCCTCTGAAAGTTCAAGGCCGAGGCCAGCGTGTGCGACAGCAGCGACGCCGCGGCCGCGCCCGCGATCACGACGAGGAGATAGGCGCGCTCGGACGGCTTCTTCCATCCCGTCCACAGCAGGATCGCCGCGCTGGCGGGGCCGCCCCAGAGTGCCATCGTGCGACCTGCAAGAAGCGCCCACGAACCTGGATCTTCGCCCGCTGCGATCCAATGCAGCAGCGCGATATTGAGCGCGTTCATGATGCACCCCGCATCGTTGCCCTGCCTGCGCGTTCAGGCGACTCGCGGATTGAACGGGCGAGCGCATAGGGGGTGCTCGTCGAGCACCATGGAATCGAAGTCATGTGAACCTTTCGGCCAGAAACAAGAGGGCCGGCCGCGCGAGCGCGCAACCGGAGATGACGTCAGGCGACGTCGCTTGTCAGGCCGTCAGGGGAGGAGCAGCGGAGGGAGGTTGAGTTCGCCACAGCGCAGTCGCAGGGGGAGCCCCTCCGGTGTGCGGCACGCACTCGCACATGGCGCGCGCTGCAGGCAGGAGGAGCCGCATCAACACCACCACCAGGGGCAGCACCAGGAGCACGAGCGCCATCAGCGCTTCGATGCCTTGCTGGAATGCATCCGGCGTGTCGACATGCGCGCCCGCCGGGGCGTACAGCGTCGTCTCGAGCTCTTTCTTGTGGTCCGCCCGGTCGTCGGGAGAGAACAATGCCATGGCCTCCACATTGCGCACGCGAAAGCCGGGCTCGTCTTCCCAGCCGTCCTGGCGGAAGTGCGTGAACAGGAAAGGCTGCAACATCGAAAGCACCACGCCGGCGAAGCACCACCACAGGCAATGCGTTGCGGCGAGACGACGAAGGCGGGCGTTGTTCACGTAAAAATTTTATCTGCCACTTGCTGTTTCTGGCTGACTGTGCACGTCAGGTTTGCGTCGAAATGGAGCAAGTCCCGCGCGCGGAAGTACTGGCTCGAGCGTCGTCAATGCCAACCGTGCATTCACGGCACGGACATCGCGCCGCGCTCCACCGACGAGGAACCACTGGCTGGCCAGCATCCCGCTCGGCAGCGTGAAGTGCTCGGACTCGGCCTTGGCGCTCTCGGGCGCACGGACCAGCAGCATCGGCACCGGCGACATGCGCAGGATGTGCTCCGCGCTGCTGCCCATGACCCAGCGGCCGACTCCGCCCCGACCGTGCGTGCCGATCGCCGTCACGCAGCCGCTTTGGGAAGAGCTACACACATGGCTGCAGTTGGAACGTGCCCGCGGGCACGTCGGCAGTGCCACGGCCAAGACCCCGAATTACAGCTTGAACGCTTGGGAGGCGCTGACGCGCAATCTGCGCGATGGCGAAGTAAACGTGGATAACAACCATTGCGAGAATCTGATCCGTCCATGGGCGCTCGGAAGAAAAGCATGGCTATTTGCAGGCAGTGAGCTGGCCGGCCAGCGCGCCGCCATCGTCATGAGCCTCGTGCAGTCGGCAAAGATCAACGGTCACGACCCGCACGCGTACCTTAATGACGTGCTGACCAGACTGCCCACACATCTGAACAGCCGCATCGATGAACTGCTGCCGCACAACTGGCAGCACAGATCGGAAGTAACTCGGGGCCCACTGCAGCCGATCTAACAATCCCATCTTAGCCCCCGAGTGCCTCTACTTGGACACGCGATGCGCTGTCCCTGTGTGAACTAACTTCGGCTTGACGAACGGACGGACCTCGCGCAATCTCAGCCGAGGGGAGCGTCTGTGATGAGAGAGGGTTGAAATGATGATTCGCATTCGTTTGCAGGGCGCATGCCTTGCTCTTCAACGCGAAACATTGACCATGCTTTTTGCATATGGCTCCGTCGGCCTATGGGTGATTTTTTGGTTTGGTGACTAGCGGCAATTCGGGGGAAGGGGGCCTCGATTCAGCGGTAGCGACGCGAGAATTGAGCCAAGGCGTTCAATGACCTTTTATGGCTGACAGCCGAAATCTAGCTCGCGGGCCAGGTAAGCATTGCTTGGTCAAGATGGTATTACTGGTCGCTTACGCTGCGCGCGGTGGTGTTCGAATTCTCCGAGGGCCGCGGAGGGGGGCATGCCCGCGCGTTCCTCGGCCTTGGCGGCGAGCACAGCTGGCGCAGGACACTGGTGTGCGATGACTTCTCAGGTTACAAGGACTGCTTCGAGTTCGGCATCACCGAGGTCGGCTGCCTGGTGCACGCGAGGTGCAGGTTCCACGAGCTATGGGGTCAACCATGGCAGCCTGGTGGGTAAGCAAGCCTTGAAGTTCTTCGGCGAGCTCTACGACATCGAGCGCGACGTAGCCGCTCTTGCGGGCGAGGAGCGCAAGCGGATCCGCCAAGAGCGCGCCCGCAAGGTGGCCGATGCGCTGCACCAATGGCTTATTGCGCAGCGGCAGAAGGTGCCCGAGGGGTCAGCCACGGCCAGAGCCATCGACTACAGCCTCAAGCGTTGGCGGGCGCTCACGCGCTACATCGACGATGGCGACCTCCCGGCGGACAAAAACCGGGTGGAGAACCAGATCCGGCCCATCGCCCTGGGCAGGTCAAACTGGCTCTTCGCGACCAATCATTTGCGCACCAACTCTGATCGGAGGCGGGGCCAGCTAGTCAAGATTCCTGAGCGAGTCCTTCCTCTTTTTTCAAAGTTGTTTCATTGGCGGCAGCACATTCAAACTCAGCCCAGGAAAGCCCATCCAACCGCAGCCGCGAGAAACACTACGATCACGGGTGACACGCGGGCGTAGACCAGCAGCGCAAACGCCGCGAGGGCCGTGGCGAAGTCGGTGCGCGTGTGGATCGCACTCGTCCAGACGGGATCGTACAAGGCAGCCAACAGAATGCCGACGACGGCCGCGTTCACGCCCGCCATGGCAGACTGCACGCCCTTACGTTGGCGCAATGCATCCCAGAAAGGCACTGCCCCCACGACGAGCAGGAAGGCTGGCACGAAGATGACGACCAGCAGCGCGATGCCGCCCGTCCAGCCAGCAAATGGTCCATGCATAACCGCGCCCAGGTAGGCCGCGAAGGTAAACAAGGGCCCGGGCACGGCCTGCGCAGCGCCATATCCCGCGAGGAATTGCTCGTTCGTGACCACACCGGCCGGAACCACCGTCGCCTGCAGCAGCGGCAGCACCACATGACCTCCCCCGAACACGAGGGCGCCGGCACGATAGAAGCCTTCGATGACCGTCCATAGCAGCGACTGAGTCACAGCCGCGATGATCGGCAGGCCTGCAAGAAGACCGAAGAACAGGACCAGGGCAATGGCGCCCGCTCGTCTCGAGACTCCATAGCTGCGATGCACTACCGCCTGCTGCGGAGGCAGCTCCAGCAGCCGCCAGCCGACCACACCGGCAACCGTGATGGCAATGACTTGCGAGAGCGCCGTCGGCAGGACGAGTACAAGAAGCGCCGCGACGAGGGCCATGGCGGCGCGCATGCGATCTGGGCACAGGTTCTTGGCCATGCCCCACACGGCTTGCGCCACCACGGCCACGGCAGCAACCTTCAGGCCGTGCACCGCACCGCTTCCCGCAAGCGTGCCCCAATGCTCGATGCCGTAGGCGAACAGGATGAGCGCAAAGGCAGATGGCAGCGTGAAGCCGCACCAGGCAGCCAACGCTCCCAGCCAGCCGGCACGCGTCAGCCCGATGGCCAGCCCAACCTGACTGCTGGCTGGGCCGGGAAGAAACTGGCACAGCGCCACCAGGTCCGAGTAGCTGCGCTCGTCGAGCCAGCGACGGCGCTCGACGATCTCGGCACGAAAGTAGCCCAGGTGCGCAACTGGCCCGCCGAAGGAGGTGAGTCCGAGTTTCAGGAATGCTAAGAGCACCTCGAAGGCGTTGCCGCGTTGCTCTACGGCTGCGAGTTGAATGTGCTTTTCAGGGGGCATGTCGCAATCGTATGTCGCCCCGATGACTTCTACCCATGTCAGTCGGCTTGGAGTGAACCTCTACGGCTGGACTACCGGGCAAATCAGAACTGATACGCTGGCCGAGCCTTCAACCAAGAGAAGGTCATGTCATCGAGAGGTCCGTACCGGCGCTACGCGCCGGAGTTCAAGATCCAGCTGTGCCAGAACATCCGTAGCGGCGCCATCGGGCGCCGTGATGCGACCAAGAGGTACACGCTGTCGACCAATCTGATTCAGCTGTGGCTGACGCAGTACGACCGGGGCGAGCTCAGCACCGAAGAGGCCGAAGCATCGGTCATCGCGGAGTACGAAGCCAAGATCGCTGCGCTTGAGCGCAAGGTCGGCCAGCTCACGATGGAGCTGGATCTGGTCAAAAAAACGCCACGCCTGGATGCCCGCCAAGCCTTTGCCTCTATTTCGAGCCGCCGCGGTCCGTGACGCGAACCTGGACGCCCGAAAGTTTTCTCGGGCGTATCAACTTCTGGTTGGAAAAAACGGCCCGTGGGGAGCTGCATCCCGCGGATCAACCCGTCGAGCAGCTCTTTTTCACCACCTCCAACGAACTGGTCCTGCCGTGGAACGTTGACGCCCTTCTGACAGAGAATCCGCAACAAAAATTGACCTTTTCGAGGGAGTCAAGCGCACGGAGCACAGCGCTACCTTCCTGCTGCAACTGCGCCTGGAGGGTGTCAAGCGCAGTCCGAGCCTTTCCTTGGTGAGTCTTCGGTTGCCCCCCGTCGTGCATGGGCGCATCGAAGAAGACCCTCCAACGCTCGGCCTGCTGGCTGAGATGCTGAGCGCACGCGGCGTCGATCTGGTTGCCGCGCTCGAACTGGCAATCAGTACCTCCGTGGGAAGCAACGGTGCCGCCGCCGCAACGGACAGCACCGGAACCGTCATTCTGCTTGACATGCCGATCACGCGCGCGCTGGACGTCCCGGCGGAGCGTTGTGCAAGACGCGCTTATCTGGTCAACCACGGCGAGCTTAAGCTGGGCGAGATGATGGGCGAGCTCCATCGGGTCGGCGATAAGTACTGGCGAGTGAAGCTGCTGGAGCCGGTGGCCAAGTCGGAGGCGTGGACAATGGTTGAGATCGAGGCGATCGAGGTACTGCAATGCGTCGATCAAGCGGCCGCGCGGCGCCAGGCAGGCACCGTCGGCTCCGGGCCCATGGCAACACTGGTTGGCGCTGGAGCGCTCGGCGCGACGATGCTCGATCTGTGGGTGCGTTCGGGTTGGGGAGAGTGGACAGCCGTCGACAAGGACCATATCAAGCCGCACAACCTGGTGCGTCACCCTGCGGATCTTCGGCATCTGGGCCACTATAAGGAACAGGTTGTTGCCGCTCGCGCCAAAGAGATACGCGATGGCGCGGCGGTCGTTACGCCGGTGCATGCGGATGCATGTGATCTGGTTGATGGAGGTCTCCTGCCAGCCCTGAGCAGCGGGAGACTGGTCGTGGATGCCTCCACGACGTTGGAGTACCCGAGACTTGCAAGTGCACATGATGATGCCGGTCGTCACGTCTCCGTGTTCCTGACGCCCTCCGGGTCCGGGTGCGCCCTGTTGCTAGAGGATGCGGCGCGGACGACGCGTCTTAGATCGCTGGAGGCTCAGTACTACCGTGCCGTCATTGCGCAAGATTGGGGTGAGCACCACCTTCAAGGGAGCGCTGGTACGTTCTGGAGCGGCGCAAGTTGCCGGGATATTTCGGTGGTGATGCCGTATTCCTCGGTGCAAGTCCACGCCGCGCTACTGGCAGAGCAAGTTCAGAAGTTGGTCACGTCCGACGGGGCTTGCGTCCGCGTCTGGTCGCGCGAGACTGACACTGGCACAGTCGTGATTCATGAACTCTCCGTGCATCAGGAGCACCGGATCGCATTCGACGACATGGACTTGTTCATCGATGCAGGTGTCACCGCAAAGATGTGTGCGATGCGTGAACACCATCTTCCCAACGAGACAGGCGGAATTCTGCTTGGCTATCACGACTTGAACATCAATGCCATCGTTGTCGTGGATGCACTCGAGGCGCCTTCCGATAGTCGCTCATCGCCTGGTCATTTCGAGCGGGGGGTGGAGGGCGTCGCGAGCGCGGGGCGGGAAGCCTCCAGGCGAACCGCCGGGATCGTCGGCTACGTGGGGGAATGCCACAGTGATCCAAAAGGCCATGGCGCCGATCCAAGTGCTGATGACTTCTATCAGCTGGTGTACCTGGCACTGGGGATGGCACAGGACGGGCTACCTGCAGTGTCGCTGATTGCCGGCGACAAGGGTGACCTGCGGGCCATGAAGGCCGCGGTGGGCTCATGAACGGGTCGGCGTTCTTCGAGGAATTTGACCGATGTATGCAAAAGCGGGGAGCCGATGATTGACCTCTTAAAGGACCCTTACGAGCGCAAAGCGCGTCTTTTCCCGGGGTTGATGGTGGCGCTGCCACTGCTTGTGCCATTGGTGTGCGTCTACGGGCCTCGCCACCCAGTCCTGACGGCGGTCGTCGCCGTACTCGGCGGGTGCGGCGCGCTCTACACGTTGGCGAGCGTAACGCGTGGTCGCGGCAAGCAACTCCAAGAGAGCTTGCTTGCCAAATGGGGCGGCCTGCCGACCACCATTGCCCTACGACACCGTGAAACCGCCGCGCTGGATGGTGTCAGCAAGCAGCGGTATCACGCGCTGGTCGGCACGAAGCTGCAGATTGCCATGCCGACTGCACAGGAGGAGCGAGCGGATCCGGCAAAGGCGGACGACGTTTACAACGGTGTTGCGAAACGCCTTCGTGAATTGACGCGAAACAACAAGGGCTTGCTGTTTAAAGAGAGCATTGCTTTCGGTTTTCACCGAAACATGTTGGCGATGAAGCCTGTGGGTATCGTGACCAGCTTGATGGGTATAGCCTACGGACTGATCATCGCCAAAGTTCTGCAACTTTCACCGCCCCAATTTGCCCCGATCAATCTCGCCGATCCTGGATTGGCCGCGACGCTGACGCTGCTGGTCTCGTTAGCTCTTCTGTCTGCATGGCTGCTCTACTTCAACAAGAAAGCCGTGCTGCATATTGGATTTTCATATGCTGAGCAACTGTTCGAATGCCTAGCCGCTCTTCCTGATGCTGCTGTGCGCAAGCGCGCTACAAGAGCTGTACAAGACGCTAGATCAATCGTTACCGCAGCACCAGAACCGGCAGCGACGAGCGCACTAGCACCTGCTGCGTCTCGCTTCCCAGCAGGAGGCGCTTGAGGCCCTTGCGTCCGTGCGAGGCCATCACGATCAGGTCGCTCCTGTGCTTCTTCGCCGCGGCGATGATCGACTCGGCGACCAGGTCCGAACTGACCTGCGTTGTCTTGATCCGCACGCCGCGCTCCCGCGCGCGGTCGCGCACCTTGTCGAGCATGGCCTGCGCCTTCTCCGCCCACTGCTTCTCGATGCGACCGACGTCTTCGGCGGAGAAGGTCATCGAGCCTTCGAAATAGCTTTTCGGGTAGCGGGGAACGACGGTCAGGGCGACCAGGTCCGAGTCGTTCTGTACTGCCAGCGAGAAGGCGCTGTCGACGGCCTTCTTCGAAAGGGCGGTGCCATCGGTGGCGACGAGGATGCGTTTGAACATGAGGCTCTCCACAGGGTGTGGCGGTCGAGCTTAGGCATGTCCCGTGCCGCGCGGCTTGATTCAGATCAAGCACCTCGACGGGCCCGCCTCTTAGGCTCGGCCGATGAATGCCACGTTCGCCCCCGATCGCGTCGCGATCCCCGCACTTCCCACCGCAGCAGCTGCAGCCAGCGAAGAGGCGTGGCAGGTGCTGGACGACCCGGCCGAATGGCCCGCCTTCGGCCGTGAACTGGATGCGGCCGACGGCGGGCATTGGGAATCGCAGGTCGTGGTCGAGGGCATGCACTGCGCGGCCTGCGCCTTCACCGTCGAGGCCGCGCTGCGGCAGGTGCCCGGCGTGAGCGAAGCGCAGGTCAACGCGGCCAGCCGGCGCGCCCGTGTCGTCTGGTCGCCCGCGCAAACGCTGCCCTCGCGGTGGTTCGAGGCCAGCGCGAAGGCCGGCTACCGGCTGCTGCCGGGCAGCGATCGCTTCGTCAGGGAACTGCGCCGGCGCGAATCGCGCCTGGCCCTGTGGCGCTGGCTCGTGTCGGGCTTCTGCATGATGCAGGTCATGATGTACGCCTACCCGGGGTATGTCGCGCGGCCCGGCGACATGGGCGCCGATTCGGCGCTGCTGTTGCGCTGGGCTTCCTGGGTGCTGACATTGCCCGTTGTGCTCTTTTCCTGCGGGCCTTTCTTCCGCAGTGCCTGGCGCGACCTGCGCCTGGGCCGGATCGGCATGGACCTGCCGGTGGCCTTCGGCGTGCTCGTGACCTTCGCGGTCAGCAGTGCCGCCACCTTCGATGCCGGCGGCCCGCTGGGTCACGAGGTCTACTTCGACTCGCTGACGATGTTCGTCTTCTTCCTGCTCACTGGCCGCTGGCTGGAGGCGCGGTTGCGGGAGCGTACCGCGGGCGCCCTCGATGCGCTGATGAACCGGCTGCCCGACAGCATCGACCGCCTTGCCGCCGACGGCGGCTGGACGCGCGTCGCCGTGCGCCGGCTCGCCGTGGGAGACCTGGTACGGGTACGTCCGGGTGAAGCCTTTCCGGCCGACGGCGTGGTGATCGAAGGCGACACCAGTGCCGACGAGGCCCTGCTGACCGGCGAATCCCGTCCTGTGCCCCGTCCGTGCGGCGACCGCGTGCTCGCCGGCAGCCACAACCTGTCGGCGCCGGTGCGGGTGCGCATCGAATCGGTGGGCGAGGGCACGCGCTTCGCTCAGATCGTCCGGCTGATGGAGAGCGCCGCCTCGCGCAAGCCGCGCCTGGCGCTGCTGGCGGACCGGGTGGCGCGACCCTTCCTCGTCGTGGTGGTGGCGTCGGCGGCCGTGGCGGCAACGCTCTGGTGGCCGACGGACCCGGGCAGGGCGCTGATGGTGGCGGTGGCCGTGCTCATCGTGACCTGCCCGTGCGCGCTCTCGCTCGCGACGCCGGCCGCCATGCTCGCAAGTGCCGGCACGCTGGCGCGCGGCGGAGTGATGACGTCGAACCTGCAGGCGCTGGAGGCGCTGGCATCGGTCGATACCGTGGTGTTCGACAAGACGGGCACGCTGACGGGCGACGTTCCCCGCATGGAGCGCATCTACTGCCGGCAGGGTCTGCGTCCCGGCGATGCGCTCGAAGTGGCCGCCGCGCTCGCCGCGCAGTCCCTGCATCCCGTGGCGCAGGCGCTGGTGAATGCATGGAATGCGCAGTTCCGCTCGGCGCCCGGCTGGACGGCCGAGCAGGTCGCCGAGACAGCGGGCCAGGGTATCGAGGGGCGCATGCGCCGCGTGCGTGCGCCTGTGGACACAGGCCGGCACGTGCGCCTGGGCTCGGCGGGCTTCTGCGATGTGGCCGCGCTCGAGGTCGACGCTGCGCAGGTCCACCTGGCCGACGAGCAGGGCTGGCTCGCGAGCTTCGTCCTTACAGAGGAGCCTCGCGCCGATGCCGCCGCCGCCGTGGCCGCGCTGCGCGCGGAAGGGCTCACGGTGCGCCTGCTCTCGGGCGACAGGGTTGCGGCCGCGAGGGAGATCGCCGCGCGCTGCGGCATCGACTTCGCACAGGGTGGCTGCACGCCGGAGGACAAGCTCGACGTGCTGTGGCGGCTGCAGGCCGAGGGCCGGCAGATCGCGATGGTCGGCGACGGCCTCAACGACGGCCCGTCGCTCGCGCGTGCCGATGCCTCGTTCGCCTTCGGGCGTTCGGTGCCGCTGTCGCGCGCGCATGCCGATTTCGTCGTGCTCGGCGACAGGCTCGCCAGCATCCCGCAGGCGATCGCGCAGGCCCGCAGGACGCTGCGCGTGGTGCGCCAGAACCTCTTCTGGGCCGCGGGCTACAACGCGCTGTGCGTGCCGCTGGCCATCGCGGGCTGGCTGCCGGCATGGCTCGCCGGCCTCGGCATGGCCGCGAGTTCGCTCGTGGTGATCCTCAACGCGGCGCGGCTGTCGCGTGGTGGAGAAGGCGCGCGCTGATGGACATCCTCTTCCTCCTCGTTCCGCTGTCCGTGATGCTGGTCCTCGCGATCCTCGGCGGGCTGTGGTGGGCCGTGGAGCGCGGCCAGTTCGACGACGTCGACACGGAAGGCGAGCGCATCCTGCACGGCGATTGATCTGCATCAACCCGGGGGGCAGGGTACCCACGGAAACTGCCCGCAACTCATTCAAGGGCACGATGATGCAGGAACCGAAACCACCCGCCGCGGAATACGACGACACGGTCGTGCGGCAGTTCGCGCTCATGTCCGTGGTGTGGGGGGTGGTCGGCATGCTGGTGGGCGTGGTCATCGCGTCCCAGCTGACATGGCCCGAACTCAACCTCGGCATTCCATGGCTCAGCTACGGGCGCCTGCGGCCACTTCATACCAACGCGGTCATCTTCGCGTTCGGCGGCTGTGCGCTGATGGCCACCAGCTTCCATGTGGTCCAGCGCACCTGCCAGGTGCGCCTTTTCGCGCCGAAGCTCGCGTCCTTCGTGTTCTGGGGCTGGCAGGCCGTGATCGTCGCTGCCGCCATCAGCCTGCCGATGGGCTACACCCGCGGCAAGGAGTACGCCGAACTCGAGTGGCCGATCGGCGTGTTGATCGCGGTGGTCTGGGTGGCCTACGCCGTCGTGTTCTTCGGCACCATCGGCCGGCGCAAGGTGCGCCACATCTACGTGGCCAACTGGTTCTACGGTGCCTTCATCATCGCGGTTGCGCTGCTGCACATCGTCAACGGCGCGGTGGTGCCGGCAGGCTGGATGAAGAGCTACTCGGCCTACGCCGGCGTGCAGGACGCGATGGTGCAGTGGTGGTACGGCCACAACGCCGTCGGCTTCTTCCTCACGGCCGGCTTCCTCGGGATGATGTACTACTACATCCCCAAGCAGGCGGGGCGGCCGGTCTATTCGTACCGGCTGTCCATCGTGCACTTCTGGGCGCTGATCTTCACCTACATGTGGGCGGGCCCGCATCACCTGCACTACACGGCACTGCCGGACTGGACGCAATCGCTGGGCATGGTGTTCTCGCTGATCCTGCTGGCGCCGAGCTGGGGCGGCATGATCAACGGCGTGATGACGCTCTCGGGCGCCTGGCACAAGCTGCGCACCGACCCGATCCTGCGCTTCCTGATCGTCGCGCTGTCGTTCTACGGCATGTCGACCTTCGAGGGGCCGATGATGTCCATCAAGACCGTCAATGCCCTGAGCCACTACACCGACTGGACCATCGGCCACGTGCATTCCGGCGCGCTCGGCTGGGTGGGCTTCATCAGCATGGGCTCGCTCTACTACCTGATCCCGCGCATGTACGGCCGCACCGCCATGTACAGCACGAGGGCCATCGAGGTGCACTTCTGGATCGCCACCATCGGCATCGTGCTCTACATCGCGGCCATGTGGATCGCCGGCGTGATGCAGGGCCTGATGTGGCGCTCCATCAATCCCGACGGCACGCTCACCTACACCTTCGTGGAGAGCGTGAAGGCCACCTTCCCGTTCTATCTGGTGCGCGTGATCGGCGGCGTTCTCTATCTCAGCGGGATGCTGCTGATGGCCTGGAACTTCTGGATGACCGTCATCTCCGGCCGCGCCGCCCGTGCCGAGATCCCGCCCCCTGCCATGGCCCACGCCTGAGGACGCATGATGAACCCGAACACTCCCGGCTCCGGCGGTTTCACGCACGAGAAGATCGAGACCAACAACCTGCTGATGATCGTGCTGATCCTGGTCGTGGTGGCCGTCGGCGGTCTCGTCGAGATCGTGCCGCTCTTCTTCCAGAAATCGACCACCGAGGCGGTGCAGGGCGTCAAGCCGCTCACGCCGCTGCAGCTGGCCGGCCGCGACGTCTACCTGCGCGAGGGTTGCTACAACTGCCACTCGCAGATGATCCGCCCCTTCCGTTCGGAGACGCTGCGCTACGGGCACTACTCGGTGGCGGGCGAGTTCGTCTACGACCACCCCTTCCAGTGGGGCAGCAAGCGCACCGGGCCCGACCTGCACCGCGTGGGAGGCAAGTACAGCGACGAATGGCACCGCATCCACCTGAACAACCCGCGCGACGTGGTGCCCGAATCCAACATGCCGGCCTACACCTGGCTGGAGAAGACGCTGGTCGACGCCGAGGCGCTGCCGGCGCACATGCGCGCGCTGCGCCGCGTCGGCGTGCCCTACTCGGATGCCGAGATCGCCGGGGCCACCGAAGAGGTCCGGGGCAAGACCGAGATGGAGGCCACGGTGGCCTATCTGCAATCGCTGGGCCTGGCGCTCAAGTAGGCGAAGCGGCAAAGGACACAAACCATGATCGACCTAACCACCCTGCGCATCGCAGCCACCGTCGTCTGCTTCGCGCTCTTCATCGGCATCGTGATCTGGGCCTACTCGCGGCGCAACGCGCCAGGCTTCCAGGAAGCAGCACGCCTGCCTTTCGAGCAGGACTGAAGGGAGGAGCACGATGAGCGATTTCATCAGCCGTTTCTGGTCGAACTACGTGGCGGTGATCTCCCTGCTGAGCATCCTCGGCTGCGTGATCCTGCTGTGGCTCACCGCGCGCAAGCGCGTCGCGCCCAGCGCCGACAACACAACCGGCCATGTCTGGGACGGGGACCTGCGCGAGGCCAACAATCCTCTGCCCATGTGGTGGGTCGGACTGTTCGTGCTGACCATCGTCTTCGGGCTGGGCTATCTGGCGGTCTTTCCGGGGCTCGGGAGCTTTCGCGGGCAGTCCGACTGGACTTCGCGCGGCGAGTACGAGGCGGAAGTCGCCAAAGCCACCCAGGAGCTCGCTCCCGTCTATGCGAAGTACACCGCGATGCCGGTCGAGGAGATCGCGCGGGACCCGCAGGCCCATGCGATCGGCGAGCGGCTCTTCATGGGCAACTGCGCTCAGTGCCACGGCTCCGACGCGCGCGGCAGCAAGGGCTTTCCGGACCTGACCGACAAGGACTGGCTGTACGGCGGCACGCCCGAGAGGATCACCGAAAGCATCACCAAGGGACGCGTGGGGGTGATGCCTCCTATGGCCGCCGCCGTGGGGACCTCCGACGACGTGAAGAACGTCGCCAACTATGTGCTGAGCCTGTCGGGCGAACCTCACGACTCGGTGCGCGCCGGCCTCGGAAAGTCGAAGTTCACGGTCTGCGTCGCCTGCCACGGCGTTGGTGGCGTCGGCAACCAGACCCTGGGCGCGCCCAACCTCAGCGACAAGATCTGGCTGCACGGCTACGGCGAGGCGGCGATCATCCAGATGATCAATTCGGGCAAGCGCAACGAGATGCCCGCGCAGGAACGTCGCCTCACCGAGGCGCAGATCCGGATGGTCGCGTCCTATGTCTGGGGGCTGTCCAACAGCACGGCGGCGGCCAAGCCCTGACGTCCGCGGCCCGCCATGACCCGCAAGATCATTCCCATAGCGAGCTCGAATCCGGGCGCGGGCGGCGGCGAGGAGGTCGGCCTCTACGAGGCCACGAAGAAGATCTACCCCCGCAGCGTTTGCGGCATGTTCGCGCGCTGGCGCTGGGCCATGGTCTTGCTCACGCAGCTGGTCTTCTACGGCATGCCGTGGGTGGAGTGGGGCGGGCGGCAGATGGTGCTGTTCGACCTGGCTGCCCGGCGCTTCTACATCTTCGGGCTGGTGCTGTATCCGCAGGACCTGATCTATCTTTCGGGCCTGCTGGTGATCAGCGCGCTCTCGCTCTTTCTCTTCACCACCGTGGCGGGGCGGCTGTGGTGCGGCTATGCCTGCCCGCAGACGGTCTACACCGAGATCTTCATGTGGGTGGAGCAGAGGATCGAAGGCAACCGGGTCGCGCGCATGCGGCTGGACACCGAACCGATGTCGCTCGAGAAGCTGGTGAAGAAGTGGTTCAAGCACATCGTGTGGATCGGCATCGCGATGTGGACCGGCTTCACCTTCGTGGGCTACTTCACGTCCATCCGCGAGCTCGGCATGGCCTTCCTGCAGACGCAGATGGGCTCGTGGGAAGTCTTCTGGGTGTTCTTCTACGGCTTCGCCACCTACGGCAACGCCGGCTTCATGCGCGAGCAGGTCTGCAAATACATGTGCCCCTACGCACGCTTCCAGAGCGCGATGTTCGACGGCGACACGCTGATCGTCACCTACGACCCCGGACGCGGCGAGCCGCGCGCACCGCGCCGCAAGGGGCCCGATCCGCGCACGATGGCGCTGGGCGACTGCATCGACTGCGGCCTGTGCGTGCAGGTGTGTCCCACCGGCATCGACATCCGCAAGGGTCTGCAGTACGAGTGCATCGGCTGCGGCGTTTGCGCGGATGCGTGCGACACGGTTATGCAAAAGATGGCCTACGCGCCGGGGCTGATCCGCTACGACACGCAGAACGGCATGGAGGCGGGCTGGTCGCGCAGGCAGTTGCTGCGGCGCGTGCTGCGCCCGCGGGTGCTGGTCTACACGGCGATCCTGGCGCTGCTGGTGGCGGCCCTGCTGGCGAGCCTTGTGATGCGCACGCCGCTGAAGGTCGACGTGGTGCGCGATCGCGCCTCGCTGGCGCGCATCGCGGAAGGCGGAAGGCTGGAGAACGTCTACCGGCTCCAGATCATGAACGCCACCGAGCAGCCGCAGCAGTACCTCATCGCGGCCAGCGGGCTGGATGGCCTGAGCGTGTCGCCCGACCAGCCGGTGGGCGTCGAGGCCGCGCAGTCGCGCTGGGTCGCCGTGCGGCTTCAGGTGCCGTATGGCTCCGCGCCGCCCGGCTCGCACACGGTGCACTTCAGCATCCGCGAGGAGGGCAGCGGGGCGCAGGTTTCCGAAAAGGCGGCCTTCCTGGTGCCGCGCTGAAAGGTCTGGAATGAACGCAGCAACCGATTCGACGATGAACGCACCCGCAGCCGAGGCGGACAAACCCTGGTGGCGCCATCCGCTGCTCTGGATGGTGATCGGCGGCCCCGCGGCCGTGATGATCGCCAGCTTCGTGACCTTCTGGCTGGCCTGGCACAGCCCCGACGCGCTGGTGTCGGAGGACTACTACCGCGAGGGCCTCGAGATCAACAAGACCCTGGCCGTGAAGAAGCACCTTCCCGCGCTGACCGGCCGCGACCACGCGATGACGCCGGCGGAGGACATGTCGCCGGTGGTCCGGCAGGCGGCGCCGTGAAGGGGGGTCGCCTGTTCGCGGGCATTCTCTGGCCGTCCTTCCTGGTGGCCTGCGGCATGGAGGTGCTGGTGTTCGCGCTCGTCGACCCCATCAACACCTTCTGCGGCGCCGACGCGCTGCGCATGTCGCGCCAGGGCATCTATACCGGAGCCTTCTTCGTCTTCTGGCTGATGGCGGCGGCGTCGAGCGCATGCACGCTGCTGCTGGCCGGGCCGGCCGTGTCCGGACAACCCGACGCCCCCGTGGGTACACCCTCTCAATGACTTCCATCGCTCTCGCTTCCGGGCCCGTGCAGGCGCCGCTGCCCATCGACCTGTTGCGGCAGTTCGACGTGCCCGGGCCGCGCTACACCTCGTATCCCACCGCCGATCGCTTCGTCGAGGCCTTCGGCGCCGACGACTACGTGCAGGCCCTGCGGCATCGCCGCATGGCCGGTCCCGCGGCGTCGCAGCTGTCCTTGTACGTCCACATCCCGTTCTGCGAGTCGCTGTGCTACTACTGCGCCTGCAACAAGATCGTCACCCGGCATCATGAATGGGGCCGGCAGTACCTGGCCTACCTGGCGCGCGAAGTGGAGCTGCAGGTCGCGCAGCTCGGCCGCAGCGCCACCGGGGCCCAGCTGCACCTGGGCGGCGGTTCTCCGACTTTCCTCGACGACGCGGAGCTCGGCGAGTTCATGGCGTTGCTGCGACGGTCCTTCGCCTTCGTGCCCGGCGGCGAGCGTTCCATCGAAGTCGATCCGCGCACGGTCGACAGGCACAGGCTTGCCAACCTCGCGGCGCTGGGCTTCAACCGCCTGAGCTTCGGCGTGCAGGACTTCGATCCGGCCGTGCAGCAGGCCGTGCACCGCATCCAGCCCGCGTCGCAGGTCTTCGCGCTGATGGACGACGCGCGCTCGCTGGGCTTCGGGTCGATCAACTTGGACCTGATCTACGGCCTGCCGCGACAGAACGATGCCTCCTTCGGGCGCACGCTCGCGCAGGTCTGCGCGCTGCGGCCCGACCGCATCGCGCTCTACGCCTATGCCCACCTGCCGGAGCGCTTCAAGCCGCAGCGGCGCATCTGCCCCGACGAGCTGCCGGACGCCTCGACGCGCGTGCGCATGCTCGCGGACGCCATCGCGAAGCTCACCGATGCAGGCTATGTCTACATCGGCATGGACCACTTCGCGCTGCCCGACGATCCGCTCGCCGTCGCGAAGAAGGAAGGGCGGCTGCACCGCGACTTCCAGGGCTACGGCACCCGGCCTGAGGGCGACCTGATCGCGCTCGGCGTATCGGGCATCGGACGCGTGGGCGCCACCTACAGCCAGAACGCCAAGAGCCTGGACGAATACCGCGACCTGCTCGACCAGGGGCGCCTGCCGGTGGTGCGGGGCCTTGCGCTGTCGCGCGACGACCTGCTGCGGCGGGAAGTGATCACGGCGCTGATGTGCCGGGGCCGGGTCGACTTCGATGCCACGGGCGAAGCCTTCGCGGTCGACTTCCGCCGCTACTTCGCCACCGAGTTCGCGGCGCTCGGAACGCTGGTCGCCGACGGCCTGGTGCGCCTGAGCGACCATGCCCTCGAGGTGACCGAGGAAGGCTGGTTTCTCGTGCGCGCGGTCGCGATGGTGTTCGACCGGTACTGCCGCTCCAACCGCACGCGCTTCTCCCGCGTGGTCTGAACATGCAACTCGCGCTCGCCGGTGCCGCGTTGCTCATGGGCCTGGCCGGCGGGCCGCACTGCGCGGCGATGTGCGGCGCCGCCTCTTCGGCGGTGATACGGATCGTGCCGCTTCCGGTCGCAGGGCGGGGCGCGGTGGCGGGGTTCGGCGCGCCCGGCGCCTTTCATCTCGGCCGCATCGCGAGCTACGCGGCAGCGGGTGCCGTCGCGGCCGCCAGCGCCGACAGCCTCGCGCTGGCCAGCACGCAGGTTTCCGCATTGCGGCCGCTGTGGGTGCTGCTGCACGTCTTCGTGTTCGCCTGGGGCGCGATGCTGGCCGTCACGGGGCGCCAGCCGCTGTGGGCGCGGCGCATCGGCCGCGCGCTCGAATCACGCCTGCGTCCGCATGCCGGCGGCACCTGGCTGGGCGTGCTCGCCACGGGGCTGCTCTGGGTGGGGCTGCCGTGCGGGATGCTCTATTCGGCGCTGATGCTCGCCAGTCTCGGCAACGGCCCCATGCAGGGCGGGCTGCTGATGGCGCTGTTTGCAGTCGGAAGCAGTGCCTCGCTGCTGATCGGCCCATGGATCTGGTTGCGCCTGGCCGGCGACGGTGTCCGCCAGGCCTGGGGCGCGCGGCTGGCCGGCGTGCTGCTGGCGGCGGCGGCCGCACATGCGGTGTGGTCGGACCTCATTCGCCAGATCGACGCCTGGTGCCGGTGAAGCTCAGCGCTTCGCCGGGAGGCGCATCGGCGGCAAGTGTCTTCCATCCCCGGGGCGTGATGCTGGTCACGGTGGCCACGTCCTGACGCGGGCCGTCGTCGGTGCCCGCAGAGGCAGGGGGAATCCGGACCTCGATCTGGCCGGCGGCCTCGAGCACGCGCAGCCTGTCGATCATCGCGGGATCGGCTTCGACGCAAGGCAGCCGCGCGCCGGCGAGCCTGCGCAGCAGGTTCATGCACATCGGATGGCTTCCAGAAAGTTCAGTCCAGCGTGAGCCACTTGATGACCAGCTGGAACACGAGCCACAGGACGGTGCCGCCCAGTGCAGCGCACAGCACGATGAGCAGCAGAAGATGGATCGACATCCGGTCCTCCGTGGTTCGGTGGACACGCATCCGGATCTCAGCGTCCGTCGCGCGGGCAGGTGCTGACGCCGAACAGGGTGTAGCCCGGGCAGTTGCCCACCACGCCCGTCAGCAGCGGCACCACGTCGATGTAGCCCCAGAACCCGATGGTTCCCCTGACCGCCAGGGCGATGAGCAGCAGGCCTGCGCCGATGCGCAGCGCGCGGTCGAGGACTCCGACATTCTTCGTCAGGAAAGGCATGCGACTTCTCCATTGAAATGGTGAAGAACATCTTGCGCGCCGCACCGGGTGCGGGTGTTGAGATGGATCAAGCCTCGATGCGGGTCGCCGCTTTCCTTCCGCTGGTTGACGCAGCGCAAGCCCGTGCGGGGCCTGCGGGCCTAAGGTGAATCCCGTCGCCCACCCAACCCAAGGAGAGCCTCCATGCCGACCCCGAAATCCATCCTGCTTCACCTCGACGGCACGGCCCGCGCGGCGGAGCGCATCGAGCTGGCCCGCCAGCTCGCCGAGACCTTCGATGCCGAGGTGACGGCCCAGCCGTGCACCCTGTCGGCGCTGATGCGCTACCCCTACGCCATCGAGGCCGCCGCGGAAGCGGTCGCGATCATGCAGGAGATCGACAAGGACGCGCGCGACAGGATGCACGCCACCTTCATGCAGCACAGCGCGGATTCGCCGCGCCTGCATTGGGTCGAGGCCGAAAGCGACGGGCCCTGGGGGTTCGGCCGGCGTGCCCTATATGCCGACCTGCTGATCCTCGGCCAGCGTGACCGGAACGACCCGATGGACGCAGAACTGCCCGGCGACTTCCTGCCAAGCGTGCTGGTGCAGAGCGGCCGGCCGGCGCTGGTGCTGCCTTACGCGGGGCCGATCGGTCCCATCGGCCGCAACGTGCTGGTGGCCTGGAAGGAAACGCGCGAATCCGCGCGCGCCGTGAGTTCCGCCCTGCCGTGGCTGTGCAAGGCGGACCGCGTGGACGTCGTCGCGTACGGCGAGGGTGCGGCTGCATCGCTGCAGAGCCTGCAGGCCTACCTGCGGGCGCAGGGTGTCGGCAACATCCGCCTGCATCCCGGCGGGGACAAGGACGACGACGTCGGCAACAAGCTGCTGTCGCTCGCCTCCGACCTGAGTTCCGACCTGCTGGTGATGGGCTGCTACGGCCACAGCAGGGCGCGCGAGTGGGTGATGGGCGGCGCCACGCTGTCCATGCTCCAGTGGATGACCTTGCCGGTGCTGATGTCGCATTGAGGCTTCCATGCGCATCGACTTCCTCGGAGGCACGGGCACCGTCACCGGCTCCAAATACCTGCTGACGCACGAGGGCCGGCGGCTGATGGTCGATTGCGGGCTCTTCCAGGGGCTCAAGCAACTGCGCCTGCGCAACTGGGATGCGCTGCCGGTCGAACCGTCCTCGATCGACGCGGTGTTTCTGACGCACGCGCACATGGACCACAGCGGCTTCATACCCCGCTTGGTCCGGCTCGGCTTCAGGGGCAAGGTTCATTGCAGCGCCGCCACCCGCGAACTCTGTGAACTGCTCCTGCCCGACTCGGGCCGCCTGCAGGAGGAGGACGCCGCCTATGCCAACCGGCACGGCCACTCGAAACACGAGCCGGCCCTGCCGCTGTACACCGAGGAGGAGGCGCGCGCTGCGCTCGAACGCTTCGAACCGGTTCCGTTCGGCCAGGAGTGCGCGCCATGGCCGGGCTGGTCCTGGCAACTGCGCAGGGCGGGCCACATACTGGGCGCCGGCAGCCTGCGCGTGGGCTGGGAAGGGGCGAGCATCCTGTTTTCGGGCGACCTGGGACGCAGCGGCGACCTGCTGATGCGGCCGCCCGAGGTCGTCGATCCGGCGGACTACGTGGTGGTGGAGTCGACCTACGGTGACCGCGGGCATCCGGCGACCGACACGCTCGCCGAACTGGCGGGCGTGATCAACCGCACGGCGGCGCGCGGCGGCATCGTGCTGATCCCGGCCTTCGCCATCGGGCGGGCGCAGACGCTGTTGCATTGCATCCAGCTGCTCAGGCAGGCGCGCCGCATTCCCGACATGCCCGTGTACCTGAACAGCCCCATGGCCGCGGACGCCACGCGCATCTACCGAAGGTATCCCGACGAACACCGCTTGAGCGCCCGGCAATGCACCGAGATGCAGGGGCAGACCATCATCGTCAACACGATCGAGGAATCCCGGCGATTGAACGCCCTGGATTTCCCGTCGATCATCGTGTCCGCCAGCGGCATGGCCACCGGTGGGCGGGTGCTGCACCACCTGAAGGCCTACGCGCCCGATGCGAGGAACACCATCCTGTTCGCGGGTTTCCAGGCGGCCGGCACGCGCGGCGCGGCCATGATGGCGGGCGCCGATGCAGTCAAAATTCACGGCGCGTACGTGCCCGTGCGCGCGGAGATCGCGAACCTGGAGAGCCTTTCGGCCCATGCCGACCGCGACGAACTGCTTGCCTGGCTCGACTGGCAGAAAGCGCCGCGCCGGGTGTTTGTGACCCACGGGGAACCGGTGGCCGCCGACGCGCTGCGCCTGGCCATCGAGGAACGCCACGACTGGCCGTGCACCGTGCCTGAGTACCGCGAGTCGCGCGAGCTCTGAAGTCCGGCCTGCGGTGTTCCGTCAGGGCACGAGCACCGCCGCGCCCTCGATGCGGCCCGCGCGAAGGTCGGCGAGCGCTTCGTTGGCCTGCGCGAGCGGATAGGTCCTGACGTGGACCTGCAGCGGGTGCGTCTGCGCGAAATCGAGGAACTCCCGGGCATCCGCGCGCGTGAGGTTCGCCACCGACACCACGCTGCGCTCCTCCCACAGCAGCCGGTACGCAAAGGCGGGAATGTCGCTCATGTGGATGCCGCCGCACACCACCCGGCCGCCTTTGCGCACGACGCGCAGCGCCGCCGGCACCAACTCGCCGGCTGGCGCAAAGATGATGGCCGCGTCCAGCGGGTCAGGCGGTCTATCACCGGAACTGCCCGCCCATCTCGCTCCGAGGCTGCGCGCGAAGCGCTGCGTCTCAGTATCTCCAGGTCGGGTGAATGCGAGGACTTCTCGCCCTTGGGAAGTGGCCACCTGTGTCATCAAGTGCGCCGCGGCGCCGGAGCCGAATATACCCAGCCGCCGCACCTCCTCGCCAGCTGCCTTCAGGCTGCGCCAGCCTATCAAGCCCGCGCAGAGCAAGGGTGCGATGCGTGCGGCGTCGGGTTCGGGCATGGAAAGCGGCAGGCAGAAGGCCGCCTCGGCGATCGCGTGACTAGCGAATCCGCCGTCGCGGTGATAGCCCGTGAAGCGCGGTACGTCGCAGAGGTTTTCGTGACCTGAAGCGCAGAAAGTGCAGCAGCCGCAGCTGTGTGCTAGCCAAGGCACGCCCACGCGGTCGCCGACGCGATGATTCTCGACGCCCGCTCCCAGCGCCTCGACAATGCCCACGATTTCGTGTCCTGGCACGATGGGCAGTACCGGTAGCGGCAACTCTCCGTCGACGATGTGAAGATCGGTGTGGCAGACCGCGCATGCCAGCACGCGCAGGAGCAGCTTTCCCGGGCCGGGCTGCGGAATGTTTCGCCGCTCGAACTCCAACGGCAATAGCGCTGCGTTCAGCACCATTGCCCGCATGGTCGGCTCAAGCCGTACGGCAGAATCGAAGGAGGTTGTCTGGGATGTGGTGTTCATAGCGGACTCGCCAGGAAAAAATAAGGCAAGGGCGTCGCCGCCTCAGGCCATGTACTTGCCGCCATTGATCGACAGCGTGATGCCGTTGATGAAGCCGGATTCATCGGCGACGAGGAAGACCACGCCGCGCGCGATCTCGGCGGGCGTGGCCAAGCGGCCCGCCGGAATGTCCGACAGGATCCGCGCCATCACCTCGGGAGCGACAGCCTCCACCATGGGGGTGTCGGTGTAGCCGGGCGCAACCACGTTGGCGGTGATGTTGCGCGAGGCGCCTTCGAGCGCGAGCGACTTGGTGAAGCCCGCGAGTCCGGCTTTCGTGGCCGCGTAGTTCGCCTGTCCCGCCTGTCCGGACAGGCCGTTGACCGAGCCCATGTTCACGATGCGGCCGAAGCGACGTTCGCGCATGCCGCCGATGACGGCGCGGCACATGTTGAAGCAGCCGCCCAGGTTCACGTCGAGCACCTCGCGCCACTGTTGCGCGCTCATCTTGTGCAGCATCGTGTCCCGCGTGATGCCCGCGTTGTTGACCAGCACGTCGACGGGGCCCAACTCCGTTTCCACGTGCGCGACGCCGGCCTGGCAGGCGGCGGCATCCGCCACATTCCAGCCGAAGGCCGGAATGCCGGTGCGTGCGGCGAAGGCCTGCGCGGGCTCCGCGTGGTTGGCGAAGGTCACGGCCACGCGATAGCCCGCGGCCTGCAGCGCCTCGGCCGTCGCGGCTCCGATCCCGGAGGTCCCGCCGGTGACGAGCGCGACGCGCATCTCAGGCGTCCACGAGCAGGTCGTTCACCACCACCGAGACCCCCGGCGTGGCCCAGGCGGCGCCTTGTACCGCGTCGCGCTCGGTCCAGGAGTGAACGGTGCCGCGCAGCGTGACCTGCGAGCCGTCCACCGAGATGGAGAGCTTGCGGGCTTCAAGATCGGCCTGGCGCGAGAGCGCCTCGTGGATCTTCTTCTCGACGTCGGCGGGGCTCACCCTGGGCTTGACCTTCACGAGGTTCGACACGCCGGTCACGCCCATCAGGTTGCGCACGGCGACTTCGGCGGCGCTGCGCTGGTAGTCCCATTCGACTTCGCCGTTCAGGCTGAGCCAGCCCTTCTCGACCATGGGCCGGATCTTGCCGTCGGGCACCAGAACGTTCCATTGGAGCGCGCGCTCGGCCGCCAGGGCGATGTCGGCGTCGGTGCGCTGGTTGTCGAAAGGCAGCTTCACCGTCAGCTCGATCGCCAGCGCCTTCACGCCGTACACGCGCTGGACGGCGCGCTCGACCGCGTATTTCTCCGCATGGCTGGGGAGATGGCCGCTGAGAGTGACCACGCCGTCCTTGACGGTGACGCCGATGTCGGAGGACTTGACGTCGGGGGCCCAGTTCAGCTCGGCCTGGATGTCGTCGCGCAATTGGGTATCGGTCTTCATGGGAGGATTCCTTGCTGTGGATGGATGGGAGCCGGTCGTCCTGGCGCAGCCGTGGCGGCCGTGGAATCCACTGTAGGAAGGCAGAGGCGAAAGCGTGTTGCGCTGGATCAAGGGCGCGTGCGACGCGCGCGGCGGCTCAGCCGATGGCCTCCAGCAGCATCGCCTGAAGCACGAACCGCCGATTGTCGGAAAGCGATGTCGTGTCCCCGAGGAGTTCCGCGAGCCGGTCGGCCGGATGCGCCCTCATTGCGGCGCCGTCGAAGACCGGGATGCCGGCGTGTTGCCCGATGCATTGCACAAGAGCCGGCTCCAGCCCCTGGCATTCGACGGCCTCATAGAGACGGCCGAGCATGCGGGCCGTGTGCTGCACTTCCTGAGGCGCACTGGCCGGCGACAGGCTCGAGCGCATGGCGGCCACGTGAGCACCGAGTTCCTCGGCAGCGCGGCGGAACAGCGCCTGTGCTTCGCCATGCGGCGCTTCGTAGAGCAACCCCAGGTTCTTGCCTCGCAGCAATTGGCGGGTGGTTCCGTCGAGCGCCGCGCGCTGCAGGATGCGTGCGCGGGCCAGCAGGCTCGCCACGTTCAGCGGGGAGAGCTGCGGTTCCGCCTCTGGACTGCGGGCGATGTTGGAAGGAGGCATGGCGACGGTCAGTGTGTGACCTTCCGAGGGTAGGGGGGGTGTCGGCTTCGTGTTTGATACAGGTCAAGGTGTGGCGGCTCCCGAGCGTGACTTGCTGCACATTGCAGGTCGTTGATACACGCCGGACACATTGCATTCACCGAGCGTTACTCACCGATTCCGGCCGTTGTCATTGCGTTGTCGAGGGCTTCCTAGCATTCCTTCACCGATACGCGAAGGCCACCAAGGAACCAATATGCCCGACACCGCCGCCCCCTCGAAGACTGCTCCTTCCCCGTCCGGCCTGGGCATGCCCGTCCCTGGCCAGGATTGCGCGAATCGCAACACCGCCGAAACGCTCAGGCTGCTCGGCGAGCAGCTCAGGCCGCAGCGCCGCGTGGTCCACATGGGCGACACGATCTACCAGGCGGGCGAGCGTTTCGGAAACCTCTACATCCTGAACTCGGGCTTCTTCAAGATCGTGAATCTGTCGGCGGACGGACGCGAGCAGGTGGTGGGTCTCAAGTTCCGAGGCGACTGGCTCGGCTTCGACGGCATCGCCAGCGGGCGCTATTCGTGCGACGCGGTGGCCATGGATACCGGCGAGATCTGGGTGGTGTCCTACGAGGCCTTGCTGGCGACCTGCGTCACCCGTCCCGATCTGCTGCAGGTGCTGCATGCCGCCATGAGCCGCGAGATCGCGCACGACCGGGATTCGCTGATGTCCGTCTGCACCTTGCCCGCTGACGCCCGCGTGGCGGATTTCCTGCGCTACTGGGCCGAGTCGCTGGCGGAGCGCGGGATGCGTGCCGACGAGATCACGCTGCGCATGACGCGTGCCGAGATCGGCAACTACCTGGGCATGACCCTCGAGAGCGTGAGCCGCGCGCTCTCGCGGCTGGCGCGGGACAACGTCATCGGGTTCGCGACCAAGGGACGCCGCGATGTGCAGATTCCGGACGTGGGTGCCCTGTCCGCCTTCGTGCAGCGCTGCCTGGCGCCTGCACCCGCGATGCTGCAGTAGCAGCGCAGTCGACGCTGGCGCTCAGGCGTTGCCGGTCAGCACCCTCGCCATGGCCCGGGCCAGTTCGGAGCGCGTGTAAGGCTTGCGAAGCAGCTCCCAACCTTGCGGTACCTCTCGGTCGGCATCGAGGAGTTCCGACGAGAAGCCCGACATCAGCAGTACCGCGACGCGGGGAAAGCGCTGCCGGATCTCGGCGGCCAACCGCGTGCCGCGCATGCCGGCGCCCAGGGCGATGTCGCTCAGCAGAAGGTCGAAGGGTTCGGTGCCCGTATCCAGGGTGGCCAGGGCCTGCTCGGCGGTAGAGGCCGCGATGACGATTTCGCAGCCCAGCGTGCACAGGAAGTTCTCGACAACCTTGCGGACTTCCGCGTCATCCTCGACCAGCATCACCCGCAGCCCGGCTGGAAGCGCTTCGCCCGCGTGTTCTTCCGCGGCGGCGGGCGCGCGGGCCTCCTCCTGTTGCGGGAGGTAGAGCGTCACCGTGGTTCCCTGCCCGATCTCGCTGTCGATCGCGACGGCGCCCCGGGACTGATTGACGAAGCCGTATACCGTGCTGAGTCCCAGCCCCGTGCCACGGCCGGCCTCCTTGGTGGTGAAGAAGGGCTCGAACGCCCGTTCCTTGACGTCATCGGTCATGCCGCTGCCGCTGTCGGCTATGGATATCGCGACGAAGTGCGCGGCGGCGCTGCCCTGCGGGTCGTTGCGCTGGTTGCGCAGAATCGCTGGCAGCGCGCCGCAGATGGCCGTGCGGAAGTGGAGCGTGCCGCCCTCGGGCATGGCATCGCGCGCATTGATCGCGATGTTGAGCAAGGCGGATTCCAGCTGTCCCGGGTCCGCCACCACCAGCGGACGACCGGGGGCCGTGTCGATCTCGATGCCGATGCGCTGGTCCAGGGTCCGGCGCAGCATGTCGGCCAGCGAGTACAGCAGCGCGTGCGTGTCGACGGCGACCGGCTGCAGCACCTGCCGGCGCGAGAACGCCAGCAGCTTTCCCGTGAGCTCCGCGCCGCGACGCGACGCGCGTGTGGCGGCCCCCAGCAGTTGCTGGGCATAACCGTCCTGCGCGAGGGCCGGCAGTTCTTCGAGGACCTGGAGGTTGCCCTGGATCACCGTGAGCAGGTTGTTGAAGTCGTGCGCAATGCCGCCGGTGAGCTGGCCGACGCTCTCGAGCCGCTGGGCATGGTTGAGCGCTTCTTCCGTCTGCGTTCGCTGCAGGCTGGTCGCGAGCAGGCTCGACAGCGACTCGAGAAAGCGCACTTCCTCGTCGCCGAAGCGCTTGGATTCCGTGGAGCGAACGGAGAGCATGCCGATTACGCGGCCCCGGTCGGACAGCGGCACCGCGAGGGCGCTCACTAGCCCGGCCTCGAGATAAGCCTTCGGCACTGAAAACCGCAGCTCCTTGCCGTAGTCCTGCACCACGACAGGCCGGCCCTGGGAGAGGACGAAGCCCGGCGGCGTGTCCGGACGGTTGACCATGCGCGCGCCGATCTCCTCGCCGGCGACCAGGCCGACGCCGCTGGCCACGCGGAATTCGGCACGGCTGGCGTCGAGGAGCCACACCATCGCGACTTCGACTTCCAGGGCCTTGGTGATGATCTCCGGCACGTGTTCGAGCACCGCCTGCAGGTCGCGCGTGTCGACCGCGAGGCGGCCCAACTGGGCCAGATGTTCGCTGTATCGGGCGCGTTGCAGTGCCTGCTTTACGCGAGGGTAGGCCCCGATGTCGCGGATGGCCGCGACAACGAACGGCAGGCCGTGGTTCTGCAACGGGCTCAGCGCGATCTCCACCATGACCTCGCTGCCGTCCTTGCGCTTGGCGACCAGCTCCATGTGCGTGCCCATGGGGCGAGGGCGCGGGGCACGGCCATAGGCCTCGCGGTAGGAGGCGTGCCGTGGACGGATGCTGTCCGGCACCAGCGCCTCGACGTTCAGGCCGACCAGTTCGTTCTGCGCATAGCCCAGCAGCGTGGCCGCCGAGGGGTTGGCCAGGACGATGCGGCCGGTCTGGTCCACCACCAGCAGCGAATCGGGATAGGCGGCGAAGAGCGAGCGGAAGACGCTGCCTTCGTCGATGCCGGATGGCAGTACCTGGCCGGGCGCGCCGGGCAGCTGGAGCGGATCGCCGGCAGCGTCAGCCATTGGAGACAGGCGGAACGAGGATGTAGCCCGCGCCTCGCACCGACTTGATGAGCTGCGGATCTTCGGCGTCCGCCTCGATCTTCTTGCGCAGCCGGCCCACCTGCACATCGATCGTGCGGTCGAAGGGGGCCGCCTCGCGCCCCCGTGTCTGCTCCAGCAGGAAGTCGCGCGAAAGCACGCGGCCGGGATGGCGCGCAAAGGCTTGCAGCAGGTCGAATTCGCCGCCGGTCAATGTCACCGGCTCGCCCGATGGGTTCAGGAGGCTGCGCGCGGCGGTATCGAGCTGCCACCCGGCAAAGCGCAGCCTGTCGGCGAAGGCCCCGGCCGACGCCGGGGGCACAGGCGTGGCGGGAGCCAGCCGCCGCAACACGGCCTTCACGCGAGCCACCAGCTCGCGCAGATCGAAGGGCTTGGTGACGTAGTCGTCCGCACCTACCTCCAGCCCCACGACCTTGTCCACTGCATCGCCCCGGCCCGTGACGATCACGAGCCCGCAATGCCAGCGTTCGCGCATGCGGCGCGCGATCGAGAAGCCGTCTTCGCCAGGGAGGCCGAGGTCGAGCAGCACGAGATCGGCGGGGTCGGTTTCCATCAGCGCCATGAGCGCGCGTCCGTCGTGCACCTGGGTGACGCGGAAGCCGTGGCCGTGAAGATAGTTGGCCAGCAGCTGCGTAATATCGATCTCGTCGTCGAGAACAACGATGTGGGGCGTGGTTTTCATGCGCTGGCGGGGAGATAGAGCACGAATTGCTTAAATGACTGGCCTGACCTGAGCGTAGCACGCACACCCGACCAGAAATACCTCCACATCGGCGGCGTTGGTTATCGCGTCCAGCGCCAGTCCTCGATCTCCGGCATGTCCTTGCCGTGACGGGTGATGTAGGCCCTGTGCTCCAGCAGCCTGTCGCGCAGGTGCTGCTGCACGTGGCCGGCGCTGTCGCACAGGCCCGGCACGCGGGCGATCGCGTCGGCGGCGAGGTGGAAGCGGTCCAGCCGGTTGAGCACCGTCATGTCGAAGGGCGTGGTGGTGGTGCCTTCCTCGCAGTAGCCGTGCACGTGGAAGCCGGGATGGTTGCGCCGCTTGTAGATCAGCCGGTGAATCAGCGCCGGGTATCCGTGGAACGCGAAGATCACGGGCCTGTCGGTGGTGAAGATGGCGTCGAAGTCCGCATCGGGCAGCCCGTGCGGGTGCGCGTCCGGAGACTGCAGCGCCATCAGGTCGACCACGTTCACCACGCGCACCTTCAGTGACGGCAGCTTCTCGCGCAGCAGGTCGACGGCCGCCATCGTCTCCAGCGTCGGCACGTCGCCGGCACAGGCCATCACCACGTCGGGCGCACTGCCTTCGTCGTTGCTGGCCCATTCCCAGATGCCCAGGCCGGTGGTGCAGTGGCGGGCGGCCGACTCCATGTCCAGCCACTGGGGCGCGGGCTGCTTGCCTGCCACGATGACGTTCACGTAGTCGCGGCTGCGCAGGCAGTGGTCGACCACCGACAGCAGGGTATTGGCGTCCGGCGGCAGGTACACGCGCACCACCTCGGCCTTCTTGCTGACCACATGGTCGAGGAAGCCCGGGTCCTGGTGGCTGAAGCCGTTGTGGTCCTGGCGCCAGACGTGGCTGGTGAGCAGGTAGTTCAGCGACGCGATCGGCCGGCGCCAGCCGATGCCGCGCGTCACCTTGAGCCACTTGGCGTGCTGGTTGAACATCGAGTCGACGATGTGGATGAAGGCCTCGTAGCACGAGAAGAAGCCGTGCCGCCCCGTGAGCAGGTAGCCCTCGAGCCAGCCTTGGCAAAGGTGCTCGCTCAGCACCTCCATGACGCGGCCTTCGGGCGAGAGGTTCTCGTCGCCCGGCCATACCTGGGCGGTAGTGGTTCGCCCGGTCACCTCGAACAGGGCCGAGAGCCGGTTCGACGCGGTCTCGTCCGGCCCCATCACTCGGAAGTTGGCATGCGGCAGGTTCGCGCGCATGACCTCGCGCAGGAAGCCGCCGGCCACGCGCGTGGCCTCGGCGTCGGTCGCTCCCGGAGTCGCCACGGGCACCGCGTGCGCGCGAAAGGGCGGCAGCGCCAGGTCCCTGAGCAGGAGCCCGCCGTTGGCGTGCGGATTGGCGCTCATGCGGCGGTCACCTTTGGGCGCGATCGCGGCGATCTCGGGGCGAAGCGCGCCGTCCGCGTCGAAGAGCTCTTCCGGGCGATAGCTGCGCAGCCACCGCTCCAGCAGCTCGATGTGCTGCGGCCTGGCGGAGAAGTCGGCGAGAGGCACCTGGTGCGAACGGAACGTGCCTTCGATCTGCACGCCGTCCACGTAATGCGGTCCGGTCCAGCCCTTGGGGGAGCGCAGCACGATCATCGGCCATCGGGGGCGCACGCGGAAACCGTGGGTGCGGGCGTTGGCCTGGATGGCGCGGATGCCGTCCAGCGCCGTGTCGAGCGCCGCCGCCATCTGCCTGTGCATGTCGGCGGGCTTGTCGCCCACCACGAAGTACGGTTCGTGGCCGTAGCCGCGCAGCAGTTGCGTCAGCTCCTCCTCGCCGATGCGCGCGAGCACGGTCGGGCCGGCGATCTTGTAGCCGTTGAGATGCAGCACCGGCAGTACCGCACCGTCGCGCCCGGGGTTCAGGAACTTGTTGGAGTGCCAGCTCGCTGCCAGCGCGCCGGTCTCGGCTTCGCCGTCGCCCACCACGCAGCAGGCGATCAGCGACGGGTTGTCGAACACGGCGCCGTACGCGTGCAGCAGCGAATACCCCAGCTCGCCGCCCTCGTGGATGGAGCCCGGCGTCTCGGGCGCCGCGTGGCTCGGAATGCCGCCCGGAAAGGAGAACCGGGTGAACAGACGCCGCAGGCCCGCGGCGTCCCGTCCTACTTCCGGATAGACCTCGCTGTAGCTGCCTTCGAGCCATGTGTTGGCGACCACGCCCGGGCCGCCGTGGCCAGGGCCCGCGATGAAGATCGCATCGAGTTCCCGCGCATTGATGGCGCGGTTCATGTGTGCGTAGATGAAGTTGAGGCCTGGCGTCGTGCCCCAGTGTCCAAGCAGGCGCGGCTTGATGTGCGGCAGCGCGAGTTTCTCGCGCAGCAGCGGGTTGTCCATCAGGTAGATCTGGCCCACCGACAGGTAGTTGGCGGCGCGCCACCAGGCGTCGAGCAGCGTGAAGTCGTCCGGAACTGTTGATTCGGGGGAAGAGGAGGGCATGTCGAAGTTCCCGGGGAATGGATCGACGCTCCAGTATGGGCACGCCGGCGCGCATCGGGTTGATGCCGCTCAAACCCGTAACAACCGATACAGGGGGCACGGGTTTGTGTTGCCTTGATCCCGCGCAAACCGAGCAGGACGGTGTTGCCTCAGCATCGTGATGAAGCCCTTCGGGCTGGAGGACACGCCATGACGAACACCGACTTCACCTTTCCGCTGGCGCTGTGCAAGGCGCAATACGGCATCTGGCTGCACGCGCTCTCGATGTTCGAGACGATCGGATCGCGCACGCTGCAGGACTGCATCGCGCTGACCCGTGCCGAGATGGACGCGGTCATGCGCGCCGGGGACTGGCACGCGCTGGCCATGGCGCCGATGCAGGCATTGCGGCAGCAGGAACAGGACGGACCCGCGCCTGGGCCTGCCGCGATGCCCCAGGCGGCCGCGCAGGTGCAGCCTTCGCGAAAGGCCGTGGTGAACGAGGCCCTGCGCACGCTGCATGGCGCCCTGGCGTCCGCGCCTTCCGGGGGCCGGACGCATGCCGGCCGCAAGGTGGTCACCGCGAGGCAGCGGGCATGACGCTTTCGACCATCTCGGTGCACCTCGACCACACCGAGTGCTGCGAGGTCCGCACTCGCCTGGCGGCGCGGCTCGCGATGCTGCACGGGAGCCACCTCATGGGCATCGTGCCCACGGGCGTTCCGGCCTCGACGGGCATCGGGCCCGTGCCCCGCGTTGCCGGCAGCGAGGACCGCGTCGACCATGCGATCGCCGAAGTGTCCCTCTGCTTGCGCCGGCGGGCCGAAACCGTCGCGCACGTGTTCCACAGCCGGATGAAGCCGACCGCGCTTTCCTGCGAGGCGCGGCTGATGGACGGCGACCCGTTGCATGCAGTCGTCCATCTCGGTCGGGCCAGCGACCTGATCGTGGTGGGGCAGGCCGACAGCGCCGCGGCCGTGTGCGAAGCGGTACGCCGGCTTCCCGAGGAGATCCTGCTGAACGCGGGACGGCCGGTTCTCGTCGTCCCGTCCACGGGTCACCGCATTCCCTGGGGCCTGGACAGGGTTCTCGTGGCGTGGGATGGAAGCCGGGAAGCGTCGATGTCGCTGCTCGGCGCGATGTCGCTGCTGCGCAGTGCCACGCATGTCACGCTGCTGGCCCTGCACAGGGAGGCGGCTGCGAACTCGTGGCGTGCACCGGATCCCGAGGATCTGAGCGGCTGGCTGCTGCGGCACGGCATTCAGGCCAGCGTCGAGCGCCTCGCGACGTCGCTGCGCATCTCCGATGCGCTGATGGATCGCGCCGATGCGCTCGGCAGCGACCTGCTCGTGATGGGCGGCTATGGCCATGCCCGGGCACGGGAGCAACTGCTGGGCGGCGTGACCCGCGAAGTGCTGGCGCAGGCGGCTGTTCCGTTGCTGATGGCGCATTGACGCCAGCTACAGCAGCCGCTGGTCGACGGCCGCGATCACGGCATGCGCGCGTGTACGCACCTGCAGCTTGTGCAGGATGCTCTTCATGTGCGCGCAGACCGTGCGTCCGCTGATCGACAGGAGACAAGCGATCTCCTGCGTGACCTTGCCCTCGGCCACGAGTCGCAGCACCTCGCGCTCCCTGGCCGAGAGCATCTTGCGGGCAGCGGCATCGTCGCAAGACCGCGCGGGCGCGAAAGCGCCCCACCGGACGAGCAGGTGCCGTACCACGTCGGGCGAGACCGCCGCCCCGCCGTTGACGACCTGCAGCACGGATTGACTGAAATCCTGAAACCAGGAGTTCTTGACGAGATAGCCCGACGCGCCCGACGCGCCCGCCGCGAAGGCCCGGCGCACATGGGCCTCGTCGGCCAGCGTGGAGTGCACGATGACCTCGGCCCGGCTGCAATGGGCCTTGGCCGTCCCGATCAGGTCGAACCCCTTGCCGCCGCCGAGCCGGACGTCGAGGATCAGCACATCGAATTCCTGCTGCGACAACATGCGCCTGGCTTCCTGCAGGCTGCCGGCTTCGCCGACGACGCATACACGCGGGTCCGAGACCAGTTCATGAACGACCGCGCGCCTGGACCCTTCGTCCTCGTCGATCAGCAGCACGCGGACCGGCTTGTCCGCCTGGCCGGCCAGGAAGGCAGGCCATGGGGCGTTCGGAATCCGATCGATGTTCCGTGGGTGCGTGCCCTCGAATTTCGCAAGCCATTGCGGAGCGCCGCGCGTCAGCGTTGCCGGGTGGAGTGGGGTCATGTCCGGGGCCGGATGCTTGTTGTGGTTCGTGAGCCGATTCTTGCGATACGGCTTCGCGCGGCGCTTGATCCGCATCAAGTCGCTCGCCGTCCTGGCCACCCGTGCCGGCATTGCCGTTCAGGCCGGGCCGGCACCGGGATCCCTTTGGCCGCCCGTCTCTTCGGGCTTTACACCCCATTCACAAATTTCCCGGATTCCTGATGCCGAAGTCAGGTGATCCGCAGCCGCGAAATGTAGCCTTTCTTCTCAAGGGCTCCGGCCCGTCCCGGAGGCTCGTCATGGCTCGCCGTGGAGTGCTGCATCCCTGCATCTTCGTTGTGGACCTGACGCATGCATGAGATCAACGTTCAACTCCTTCGCTGGATGGCCGCTGGCGACGATCCGGGATCATGGATGCTTCTGGCGGGCTGCCTGATTGCCCAGTGGGGGGGAACCATGTGCGCGGCCGTGCTGTGCTGGGCTGCATTCGCGAAGTCGTCGGACCGGGTCTACATCCTCGCAGTGGCGGCGACTGCGGTAGGGGTTTCAGTGATCTCGCACCTCGTCGCAGCGGGCATCGGTGTGCAACGGCCTTTCGTGCAGGGGCTGGCGCCGGGCTACATCCTGCACAGCGCCGATGGTTCGATGCCGTCCGCACACGCCAGCGTCATGTTCTTCATCGCCTTCTCCCTCATGGCCCGCGACTCGCTTCGACGCATCGGCTGGCTGCTCGGTCTGCTTGCCGTCGCCACGGCCTGGGCGCGCATCTATGTCGGCCTGCATTTCCCGGCGGACATCGGCTTCGGCGTCGCGCTCGGTGCGTTCTTCTCCTGTCTGTTTGTCATTGTTTGCAGGGCACGCCTTCGGCGTGTCGCCGATCGCGATGCGACACGGCAACCCGCGAGGCGGGAGCATCTGCCTCGGGGGGCCTTCGGGCGCGGGACTGAATGAATGCCGGAGCGAGTGCATCCGCATTCGCCCGGTTCCTGCCGGCCCTAGCCCCTGAAGATGTCGAAGGGCTCGATGCGCAGGACCCGGCGGATGCCGAAGTAGCTTGAGATGCCCGCGATCACCAGAACCATGGCGAAAGCCAGCCCCAGGTTCCAGAAGGTCACGATGGCCGCATAGCTGGGAAGCTGTGTTCGTGCGACGGTGATCATCAGCGTCACGAGGCCCACGCCCAGCCCGAATCCGGTCAGCGCCGTGAAGGTCGCCATGAAGAAGATCATGAAGATGAGCTCGGTCCCTTTCGCGCCAATCGCCTTGAGTGCGCCGAACTTCTCGAGGTTCTCCAGGATGAAGCTGTAGAAGGTCTGGCCCGAGATCGAGAGCCCCACCAGGAAGCTGATCACCGTCATGATCAGGATGTTGGTCCCGATGCCCGTCTTGTAGGTGTAGTAGTCGGCGGTGGCCTGGTTGAACTCCTTTCGGGTCAGCGCCACGTAGCCGAGCCTGGCGACTTCTCGCTTGATGCGTGCGACCGCCATGGCGTCGCGGGGTTGCACCAGCACGTACGAGATGGTGAAGCGCGTGGTCGGCAGGTACTGGATCGCGCGGCTGTACGTCGTGTAGAGCGTCGGCACTCCGTTGAGACCGTTCGAGGCGACCTTGGCGATGCCGACGATCACTCCGCGGTTGTCGTTGAGCTCGAAGGTGCTCCCGATGTGCGGGTTCTCGAGCTTGGGGAACTCGGCATCGTCGACGACGAAGAACGAGTTGTCGGCGTAGATGTCTTCGAGCCGGCCCTGTTCGATCTCGGGACGCCCGAGCAGGCTCGTATCGTCCAGTCCGACCACCGTCACGGACTGGTAGGTGCCGCTGTCGAGCCTGACCAGGGCGCCGCCGACGAACATGGGCACCGCGTAGCTCACGCCGTCCATGCTCCGCACGCTGTCCAGCAGGTAATCGGGCAGCGCGATGGCGCTGGTCGGCGTGTTCACGCCGGGGTCCATGATCCACATCGCGGCGCCGACGTTCGTCACCGTGGAGTACGCGCGGTTGAGAATGCCCGCGAACATGGCCGTCATCTGCATCATCAGGAAGACGGCGAACGTGATGCCGATCAGCAGCGCCGAGAACTTGGCCCGGTCGTTGACCAGCAGCTTGAAGCCGATGCGCAGGATGCCGCCGTATTTCATGGCTGCCCGGCGCGCGCGCCGGCACCGGATGACGGGGCATTCCACCAGCCTCCGCCGAGCGCCGCGAACAGGGCGACGGTGTCCTGATGGCGCTGCGCCAATGCCGAAAGGTAGGAAAGACTTGCGGCGTGGAACTGGATGTCCGCATTCTGCAGGTCGACATAGGCCACGAGTCCCGCGCGATAGCCGGCCTGCTGCAGGGCCAGCGCATCGGCGGCCGATGATCTCGCCTCGGCCTGCGCCTGAAGTGCCTGCGCGTCGTGCTCGAGCGCCCGCAGCGCATCGGCAACCTGCTCGAATGCGGAGAGCACCGTCTGACGGTAGTCGGCTTCCCGGGCGGCGTGGGCGTCGATCGCGGCCTGGCGCCTGGCTCGCAGCGTGCCGCCGTGCAGGAGTGGCAGCGCGACGGCAGGCGCGAGGCTCCAGTAGCGGGAGCCGCCGGCCAGCAGACTGGCGAGTTGCGGGCTGGCGGCACCGTACCCGGCGCTCAGGCTGAAGCTCGGAAACATGGCCGCGGTTGCCACGCCGATGGCCGCGCTGGCCGCATGCAGCTGCGCTTCGGCCGCGAGAATGTCCGGGCGCTGCCGCACCAGTTCCGACGGGAGGCTGAGCGGCAGGTCCCTCGGCAGCGTCAGCTCCCCGATGTCGACGTCGGGGAGCGCAGCCTCGGCCGGCGTGTCGCCCTGCAGGGCGGCCAGCAGATGGTCGGCCTGGCTGATCTTCTGCGCCAGCGCGGCGAGCTGCGCCCGGTTGGAGGCGATCAGGCTCAGCTGGCTCAACTGGTTGGCATAGGGCACGGTGCCGGCATGCACCTGGGCCTCGATGCTGTGCAACTGGTCGCGCTCCAGGGCGATCAGTTCTTCCGTCGTGCGCCTTTGCGCGACGTAGGCGGCGCGTGCAACGCACGTCTGGACCAGATTCGCCTCCAGCGCCAGGTAGGCTGCCATCGCCACGAAACGCTGGTTCTCCGCCTGCGCGGCCAGGCCCTCGACGGTGCGGCGTTCGCCGCCGAAGACATCGAGCGGATAGCTGATGGCACCGCTGAGCGTGACCACCTGGTAGATCGTGCCGGCGGCGGAGGAGCCCTGCAGGACCGGTGCCGTACGGGCGCGGGTGGCGCCGAAGGAGGCGTCGAGCTGCGGGTAGAAGATGCCGTGGCCCGCGCGAAGTTCGTCCTGGCTCTGGCGAAGGCTGGCCTCGGCCGATTGAAGCGTCGGGTTGTGCTGCAGCGCCTGCCGCACGGCCTCGTCCAGCGCGGGCGATCCGAAGAGACGCCACCAGTCCGCGGGAAGCTCCGCTGCCGGGCCGAAGCGCTGCGATCGCCCGTCGCCGGCTTCGGTCGTCGCAGGCAGGGCACCGCGCGTGTAGCTGTCCACCTGCGCAGGCGCCGGGCGCACGAAGTCGGGGCCGACCATGCAGCCCGCCGACAGGCCCGTGCCGGCCAGGGCAAGCACCGCGGCCAGCCACCTCCAGCCCGGAGCAGGTGTGCCTGTCATTTCTGTCCAATGAACACATCGACCAGCTGGCCGGGATACACCATGGCGGGGCTTTGCATCCGGAAGCGGAAGATCACGGGCAGCACGCGCAGGTCCACTTTCTCCTGCCGCTGGTTCGCGAGTTCGATCTTCGGCGACACGTAGGGCTGCACCCGCACGAACTCCAGGGGAACCTTCACATCGGTGCCACGCAGCGACATCTGGGCCTGGATCCGGTCCGGCGGCGGCAGCCGAGAGGCCAGGATCTCGTCGACGTAGCAACGCACAGCCAGATGGTCCTGCGGCGTGCTCATGACGACCAGGGGCGCCTGCGTCTGCGTGTAGCTGTCCAGCACGCCGAGCGAGGACACGTAGCTGCCGACCGAGGCGTTGACGGCCAGCACCACGCCGTCCATGCGGGCCGTCACGACGTACTTCTGCAGCAATGCCTGGGAAGCCCTGTAGGACTGCTGAAGCGCCTCGTACTGCCTGCGTTGGTTCTCTATGTCGTAGCTCCAGGCCCCCGCATGCGCGAGCACGTACTGCCGGCGGGCCACTTCCAGCGCCGCCGCGGCTTGCCGCACCGCATCGTCGGCCGTGTCGAGGGCGTCCTTGCTGATCGAGTGCGGATCGATGTTGTAGCTGGCGCGCCGCTTTGCGAATTGATCGTCCGCCACCTTGAGACTGGACTGCGCGAGGTCGACCTGTGCCTTGGCGATGGCCAGTACCTCCTTGCGCGGCTGGGCCTGGAGTTCGTTCAGCAGCGCGAGCGCCGCCTCGGCCTGCAGCCGCAATTGCTCGGTCGTGGCCTTCTGCACCGAATCGTCGAGCATCACCAGCGGCGTGCCGGCCTTGACGGCCTGCCCGTCGTGCACGAGCACCTGCGCAATCAGGGCCGGGACCTCGGGGTAGATGTTGACGTTGGCACCCGAACTCTGGTCGCTCTCGACGATGCCGTTGGCGTAGATCGCCGTCCTGTAGGGATTGCTGACCGGTGCGTACGCGGGCTGTTGTGCCTTGCGCTCGATGCCGAAGACGTAGGCAGCGACCAGTCCGGCCAGCAGGCCGGTCAACGCCAGCGCGAAGATCAGCTTCTTGCTCATTCCGTGCCCTTGTCCAGCCCGGTGATGCGACCGTCCTCCATGTGGACGATGCGATCGGCGTACTCGTTGATGCGCGCGTCGTGGGTGACGATGAGAATGCAGCGTCCCGCATCGAGAATCCTGTCCTTGACGAAGGCGAGGATCATCCGGCCGGTGTCCCCGTCCAGCGAGGCGGTGGGCTCGTCGAGGATCAGGATCTCCGGCGAGCCGACGATGGCGCGCGCGATCGCCACCCGCTGCTGCTCGCCGCCCGAGAGTTTCACGGGCACGATGTCGCCGCGCTCCCTGAGGCCCACCACCTCCAGGTATTTCCTCGCCTGCGCGATCGATGCGTCCCAGTCGAGGTGTTTGAGGATCAGCGGAATCGCGACGTTCTCGGCCGTGGTCAGGCGTGGAAACAGGTGGTAGTCCTGGAACACGAAGCCGATCGTGTTCAGCCGGAAGTCGGCCAGCGCATCCTTGTCCATCGACCAGATGTCGGCGCCCTTCACGTTCACGGTGCCCTCGTCGGGGCGGAGGATGCCGGAGACCATGCTGAGGAAGGTGGTCTTGCCGCTGCCCGAGGGGCCGACGAGGAACACCATCTCGCCGAAGTTCGCCACGAAATCCACATGGTCGACCGCCGTGACCCGGGTCTCGTTCTCGCCGAAGTACTTGGTCAGTCCGAAGGCGGAGATGGCCTCGTGCCCCCGGGTGGCGTCTGGGGTGTTCATGGCGCTGGGGTCCTCGTTCCGTGCGGCCGCGGCTCAGAAGCGCGCGGCACCGGCCGGGGTCGACAATCCACCAAAGACGAACGCGCCCTCCATGGCTGCCACAAGGGCCATGCCGAAGGGGCCGCCGACCGCTGCGAGGCCGACGACGGGATCTTGCGCGATGAGGGGAGTGGAGGCGTTCATGGGAATCCTTGCGAAGACGACGGACTTAGGTTATGGGCCGCTGCGGCGGCCACGCTTGATGCAGCGCAAGCCTGCATGTGGGGCAGCCGCAGGCTCGGGGCCGCAGGTCAGGCAGGCTCGCAGCCGCGAACCAGCAGCACCGGGACGGTGGCGCGGCGCAGCACGTTTTCCGCGCTGCTGCCCAGGGTCAGCCGATCAAACCCGCGCCGGCCATGGGTGCCGATCACGATCAGTTCGGCAGGCCACTTCACGGCCTCTGCGACGACCAATTCATGAACGGTGCCATCGAAGTTGTCGTACAGCACGGTGTCGGCATTCACACCTTCGGCTTCGACGCGCTGCCAGGCCGTCTCCAGCAACTGGAGCGCCTCGCTGCGCAACGCCGGCATGCAGTTTGGTGCCCAGCCGGCATACACCACCGAGAGCTCGTCGATCACGTGCAGCAGGCGAAGCGAGCCGTGCGACAGCTTTGCCACCGCCGTCGCTTCCTGCAGCCCCCGCAGGGATGTCGCGCTGCCGTCGAAGGGAACGAGGATGCGCTGGTACATGTCATTGCCTCCTGCAAAGAGTTCGCCGCGGGCGCTCGCCTCGGGGTGCCGCTGTCGGCATCGGCCACGGGATCTCGGAGAAAGGATCCGGAAGCGAACCGGTCGCTCCGGTCTTCGCCGAGTTCATTCCGGAGGCCGGACGACGAGCCTGTTCAGCAGCGTCGTCAGCCCCTCGGTGCGGCGTGCGGCGCGCTCCACCGCGGCGCGCCGCTCCTCGTCGGCCACCTGGCCGCGCAGTGTCACGACGCCGTCCTTGACGCACACGTCGATGTCGCAGCCGTTGACGGCGGGGTCCCAGTTGAGTTGCGCGAAGACGTCGTGCCTGAGTTGAATGTCGGGGTTCATGGTCGTTCCCTCCGGCGATCGGGCACGGGCGTCACTTTCCGTCGGAAGCCGCAGCACGGGTCTTGCGCTTCACCGCTTCGAGCGTGCGTGCCGAGGCGTCGGCGGTTGCGCTGGCGGCCGAGCGCATGGCTTCTTCCGCCCTGTCGAGTGCTTCGCGCGTGGCTTGCGCCGCCTTCTCGGCTTCCTCCTTGCCGGCCTGCGCGGACCGGCCCACCGATTCCTCCGCCCGGGCCAGGGCTTCCCTCGAGGCGTGGGCCGCCTTCCGGCTTTCCTCCTGGGCGGCCTGTGCGGTGACCTTGCCGTCGTCGACCGCCTTGGCAGTCGATATGGCAGCCTTTTCCTCCAGGCGGGTGGCCGCCTGGGCCGCTTTTCGCGCGGCCTGGCGGATGCCTTCGGCCAGGGCCTTCGAGACCTGGCCGGTGGTGGCCTTGCCCTTGTCGGCAGCAGCCTTGGTGGCGTCCATGGCCCGCCGCGCGGCCTTTTCCGCATCGCGCGCGGCCCGGCCGGCCGCAACGCGCGTCGCGTTACCCGCTTTCTGTGCTGCGCTCTCCGGCGGACTGAGCTGTCCGGGCGCGGTGTAGTCGGCGGCAAATGCACCGGCACTGGCGGCGATGACTGCGGATGCCATCAGCTTGCGAAGTGTGTTGGATGTCATGTTCTTTTCCATTGGGTTGAAAGGGCGTGGGGGGATGTGCATTCAAGCGGGTGTCGCTGCCGCACGCACCAGCAGCACCGGCACGGGGCTGCTTCGCGCCACACGGTCGGCGTCGCTGCCGAGCGCCAGCCGGCTGAGGCCGCGGCGGCCATGGGTGCCCATCACGATTAGGTCGCAGGCTGCTTTCGCGGCCTCATCGGTCACGACTTCGGCGACGCGCTCCTGCGTGACTTCGCGCAGCACGGTCTCGGCCTCGACTCCCGCGGCCGTCGCCCGGGCCAGGGCGTGCGAGAGGACCGATTCGCCATGCTCGCGCGCCTTCTGCAGGCCGGCCTCGAAACTGGAGGTGCTCGATATCTCCACCAGCATCGGAAAGTCGTCGACCACGTTGAGCAGACGCAGCCTGCTTCCGAGTTCGCCAGCGAGACGGATGGCTTCCTGCAGACCACAGTCGGCCGTGGGGCTGCCGTCCAGCGGGACGAGCACGTGCTTGTAGACGGACATGGGCTTCTCCTCGGGGCCGCCTGCAAGAGGCACCTGCCGCCGGCCCCGGCGCGACGGGCAGGCAGATTCTTCCGTTGCCTGCCGCGGGAGGGCTTGCGCCACATCAACATCGCCCCGGTCCTGCCGCCTCGCGAACGGAAGCCGCCATGTCTTCCCGAGTTCGAGACCGGCGCGCGGTTGGTCACAGTGGCGCCGGCGCTGTGTTCAGAAGGACGAACCGCGAGCGCTGTACCGGGGTTCTCTCCGCCTTGCAGCTCCGAACCGGTCGGACGCCGCGACCGCATCATCCGGGTGGTGGAGGGCATGATCCGCGCTTGATGCTTGATGCATGTCAATCCAAAGGCCCGCGAGGATGTGCAGAATCGATGCGCAAAGAGCGGGCTGGCATCGCGGTCATGGATGCAGCCTGGCCCGGCAAGGAGCAATCCGTGTATCGACGAATACTCGTTCCCGTAGACGGCAGCCCGGCATCGGCCCAGGGCATCGAGGAGGCGATTCGCCTCGCCAAACCGATGAGAAGCCGGGTGCGGCTGCTTCACGCGATCGACGATCTCTCGGTTTCGCGCGCCGGCTACGCGCGTGACGGGTCGTCGCAACTTCGGGCGGAGGCCGCGCGCATGCTCGCCCGAAGTGCCGAGCACGTGCGTTCCGCGGGCGTGGAGGTCGACACCGTGCTCTACAGCGAAGCGGACGGCACCGTGGCCAACCTCGTCGAAGACGAGGCGCGGGAATGGCATGCCGACCTGATCATTGCCGGCACGCGAGGCCGGCGCGGCCTCGGACAGCTGCTGCTCGGCAGCAGCACGGAGCGGATCGTGCGCGGCTCATGCGTTCCCGTGCTGCTGGTGCATGCGACGGCGGACGAGCAGGCGGCCGTCGGGTAGCGTCAGGGCTGTCGCCCGCGGTGCTCGATGAGTTCGAAGATTCCCATGCCCGCGAGCATCGCGAGCACGAAGACGAGGGCCTTGGCTTCGCCCATGCCCAGGGCGACGAGGCCCGGGCCGGGACAGAAGCCCGCGATGCCCCAGCCAACTCCGAAAACGACGCTGCCGACGACCAGGCGCCGGTCGATCCCGCGCGCCGATGGCAGGCGCATCGCCGCGCCCAGCAGGGACTTGCTGCGCCGCCTTGCGGCCAGGAACGCGACCGATCCGACGGCGATGGCGCCCGCCATGACGAAAGCCAGGGATGGGTCCCAGTGGCCGGCGAGGTCCAGGAAGCCGAGCACCTTGGCCGGGTTGGCCATGCCCGAGACGATGAGGCCGAGTCCGAAGACGAGGCCGGCGAGCAGCGAGGCGAGGGCGATCATGGCGCGCATCCTCAGATGCCGGGCAGATGGCGCGCCACGAACACCGTGGCGAAGCCCGCGCCCATGAACGAGAGGGTGGCCACAAGCGACCGCGGCGACAGGCGGGACAGGCCGCAGACGCCGTGGCCGCTGGTGCAGCCGGAGCCGTAGCGCGTGCCCAGGCCGACGAGCAGGCCGGCCAGCACCAGCGTGCCGTAGCCGGCGTCGATCTGCGGGCGGGGCAGCACCGTGAAGAGCAGGTAGAGCGACGGCGCGCCCACGAGCCCGAGCACGAAGGCGACGCGCCAGCCGATGTCGCCCCTCGACGGCCTGAGCAGGCCTCCCAGCACGCCGCTGATGCCCGCGATGCGCCCGTTGAGCAGCACGAACATCGCGGCGGCGATGCCGATGAGCACGCCGCCAGCCAGCGAGGCGAGCGGCGTGAAGTGGCTCCAGTCGATGGACATCATTTCTCCTGGGGACAGTAGAGGCGATACAGAACGCCGAGGAGTTCCAGCATCGCGGGATCGGCCACGCTGTAGAAGATGCTCTTGCCCTCGCGGCGGGTGTTGACCACACCCTCGTTGCGAAGTACACCCAGTTGCTGCGACAGCGTGGGCTGATGGATGCCCAGCGCCTGCTCGAGGTCGCTCACGCACATCTCGCCCTGCGAGAGCTGGCACAGCAGCAGCAGGCGGTCTTCGTTGGCCAGCAGCTTGAGCGCCGCGACCGCCTTGCCGGCGGCACCGCGCAGCACTTCGGGATCGATGGCAAGGGTGGAATTCTTCATCGGGCCGGATTGACGTTTTCGATTTGGATATTATATTCAAATATATATTGTTTGTCGCAAGACCGGACTTCCATCCACGGAGCAACCATGACCGCACGCACGACGATCCAGGGCTTTTTCGATTCCGTCACGGGCACGGTGTCCTATGTCGTCTGGGAACACGCGGGCAGGCATGCCGCGGTCATCGACCCGGTGCTGGACTACGACTTCAAGTCGGGCCACACCGGCACCGTGTCGGCCGACAGGCTGCTGGACTATCTGCGCGAACATGAACTGCGGCTCGACTGGATCCTGGAGACCCATGCGCACGCGGACCACCTGTCCGGCGCGCGCCACGTCCAGCAGCAGGCGGGCGGAAAGATCGCCATCGGCGAGAACATCCGCGTCGTCCAGTCGACCTTCTGCAAGCTCTTCAACTTCGAGCGCGCCTTCCTGCCCGACGGAAGCCAGTTCGACCATCTGTTCAGGGACGGCGAAGTCTTCGGCATTGGTGAAGTCGAAGCCACCGCCTTGCTGGTGCCGGGCCACACGCCCGCGGACATGGCCTACCTGATCGACGGCGCGGTCTTCGTCGGCGACACGCTCTTCATGCCCGACCTCGGCAGCGCACGCGCCGACTTCCCCGGCGGCGACGCGCGCCAGCTCTACGGTTCGATGCGCAGGCTGCTCGAACTGCCGCCCGACACGGCCATGTACGTCTGCCACGACTATCCGCCGCCGTCGAGGCAGGCCAGTTGGCAGACCACCGTGGCGCAACAGCGCGCCCACAACATCCATGTGCGCGACGGCATCGGCGCGGACGAATTCGTGGCGATGCGCACGGCGCGCGACGCGACGCTGGACGTGCCCACGCTCATCCTTCCGTCGATCCAGGTGAACGTGCGCGGCGGCCGGCTTCCGCCTGCCGACGACAACGGCGTCGCGTACCTGCGCATCCCTGTGGATGCGCTTCCCGTTCACCGGCGCCCGGCGGGCGGTTAGCCAGCCGGCTCAGTGCGTCTCGGTCAGCTGATCGAGGATCGCCGGGTTCTCCAGCGTCGACACGTCCTGCGAGATCGCCTCGCCCCGGGCGACGGAGCGCAGCAGGCGCCGCATGATCTTGCCGCTGCGCGTCTTGGGCAGGTTGTCGGCGAAGCGGATCTCGCGGGGCTTGGCGATCGGGCCGATTTCCTTGCCGATCCATGCGCGCAGCTCGGCGGCCAGGCGGTCTCCTTCCTTGCCGGTGGGGCGCGGCTGCTTAAGCACCACGAAGGCGCTGATCGCCTCGCCCGTGGTCTCGTCGGGGCGGCCCACCACCGCGGCCTCGGCCACCAGCGCCGCGCAGGCCACGAGCGCCGACTCGATTTCCATCGTGCCCATGCGGTGGCCGCTGACGTTCAGCACGTCGTCGATGCGCCCGCCGATCGTGAAGTAGCGCGTGAGCCTGTCTCGCGCGGCACCATCGCCCGCGAGGTAGCAGCCGCGCAGCTCCGGCGGAAAGTAGCTCGAGCGGTAGCGCGCGTCGTCGCCCCACACCGCGCGGATCATGCTCGGCCATGGTTTCTTGATGACCAGCAGGCCGCTCTCGCCGTCGGGCACGTCGTTGCCGGTCTCGTCAACGATGGCCGCCGCGATGCCGGGAAAGGGCAGGGTGCACGACCCCGGAACGAGATCGGTGGCACCGGGCAGCGGCGTGATCATGTGGCCGCCGGTCTCGGTCTGCCACCAGGTGTCGAGCACCGGGCAGCGGCCGCCGCCCACGTGCTGGCGATACCACTCCCAGGCGGCCGGATTGATCGGCTCGCCGACCGAGCCCAGCACGCGCAGGCTGCCGAGGTCATGGCGGTCGGGGTGCACGGCCGGGTTGCCCTCGGCCGCCTTGATGAGCGACCGGATGGCGGTGGGAGCCGTGTAGAACACCGT
Source organism: Variovorax paradoxus (assembly GCF_022009635.1). Classification (NCBI taxonomy): domain Bacteria; kingdom Pseudomonadati; phylum Pseudomonadota; class Betaproteobacteria; order Burkholderiales; family Comamonadaceae; genus Variovorax; species Variovorax paradoxus. The sequence goes on along the minus strand of NZ_CP091716.1, from coordinate 7,201,034 downwards.
GACGCGGTGCCGCTCGATCATCTGCCAGAAGCGTCCCGCGTCGGGATAGGTGGGCACGCCCTCGAACACCACCTGCGTCGCTCCGATGGCCAGCGGCCCATAGGCGATGTAGGTGTGGCCAGTGACCCAGCCGATGTCCGCCGTGCACCAGAACACGTCGTCGTCGTGCATGTCGAAGGTCCATTTGGTGGTGAGCGCCGCGTGCAGCAGGTAGCCGCCGCTGCAATGCTGCACGCCCTTGGGCTTGCCGGTCGAGCCCGAGGTGTAGAGCAGGAACAGCGGGTGCTCGGCGCCGACCCACTCGGGCTCGCAGCTGTCGCCTTGGGCCTGCGTGATCTCGTGCATCCACACGTCGCGCGCTGTCCACTCGATGGGCTCGCCCGTGCGCCGATGGACGACGACCGAGCGCACCGCCTCGCAGCCGCCGAGCGCGAGCGCCTCGTCGACCAGCGCCTTCAGCGGCAGGCGCTTGCCCCCACGGACCTGCTGGGCGGCGGTGACGATCACCGTGGCGCCGGTGTCGGCGACGCGGTCGCGCAGCGCATGCGCCGAGAAGCCGCCGAACACCACCGAATGCACCGCGCCCAGCCGGGCGCAGGCCTGCATCGCCACGACGCCCTCGACCGACATCGGCATGTAGATGACCACGCGGTCGCCCTTGCGCACGCCGAGCGACTTCAGCGCATTGGCCATGCGGCAGGTCTGCGCCAGCAGCTGCGCATAGGTGGTGCGGGTGACCTGCCCGTCGTCCGACTCGAAGACGATCGCCACCTTGTCGCCCCGGCCGGCGGCCACCTGCCGGTCCAGGCAGTTCCATGAGACGTTGAGCGTGCCATCCTCGAACCACCTGTAGTGCGGCGCGTCGCTGCTGTCCAGCGTCCTGATGAACGGCGTCTTCCAGCCGACGAACTCGCGCGCCAGGCGGGCCCAGTAGCCCTCGTGGTCGGCTTCCGCCTCGGCCACCAGCGCGTCGTAGGCGGCGCGGCCTGCGACGTGGGCGGTGCGGGCGAGCGCCTGCGGTGGCGCATAGGTGGGCAGGCGGGGCTGGAGATCGGGAGCGTTCATGTCTCGTGTCCTTTGAAGGTTGCGAGATCTTGCCGGCGCACACGAGGAATGGCTTGCGCCAGCGCAAGCCTCGCGCCGTTGCGTGCGTTCCTAATCCGCCCATCGCAAACAAGGAGACTCCATGGAAGACGACATGGCCGCGCGCATCGCCGCGCATCCGAAATACCAGCAACTCAAGCGCCGGCGCGACCGCTTCGGCTGGACCCTCGCAGTGCTGATGCTCGCCGCGTACTACGGCTTCGTGCTGCTGGTGGCCTTCGACAAGGAATTCCTGGCGCGACGCATCGGCGACGGCGTCATGACCCTGGGCATGCCACTGGGCTTCGGCGTGATCGTGTTCACCGTGGCGATCACCTCCTACTACGTGCGCCGTGCGAACGCCGAGTTCGATGCGCTCTCCGATGCGGTGGTCAAGGCCGTGAAGGGGAACAAGCCATGAGCCTGCGTTCCTCGACCATCCTGCGCGCGCGATCCGCGGCGGTCTTCTGCGCACTGTCGGCCCTCGGCGCGGCGGCTCTCGCGGCCGGTGCCGACCTCGGCCAGCTGCAGAAGCAGGCCACCAACTGGACCGCCATCGGCATGTTCGGCCTCTTCGTGGTGGCGACCCTCTTCATCACCAAGTGGGCCGCGGCGCGCACCCGCTCGGCGTCCGACTTCTACACGGCCGGCGGCGGCATCACGGGTTTCCAGAACGGGCTCGCCATCGCCGGCGACTACATGTCGGCGGCGTCGTTCCTGGGCATCTCGGCCGCGGTCATGGCCTCCGGCTACGACGGGCTGATCTACTCCATCGGCTTCCTCGTGGGGTGGCCGGTCATCACCTTCCTGATGGCGGAGCGGCTGCGCAACCTCGGCAAGTTCACCTTCGCCGACGTCGCGGCCTTCCGCTTCAGGCAGACGCCGGTGCGCATCTTCGCGGCCTCCGGCACGCTGGTGGTGGTGGCCTTCTATCTCATCGCGCAGATGGTGGGCGCGGGGCAGCTGATCAAGCTGCTGTTCGGTCTCGAGTACTGGGTCGCGGTGGTCATCGTCGGCTCGCTCATGATGGTGTACGTGCTCTTCGGCGGCATGACGGCCACGACCTGGGTGCAGATCATCAAGGCCGGCCTGCTGCTGGGCGGCGCGAGCTTCATGGCGATCTCGGTGCTCTGGCACTTCGGCTTCAGCCCCGAGGCGATGTTCGCGGGCGCGGTCAAGGTCAAGACCGACCTGGCGCTGAAGGACGGCAAGACGGCCGAGGTGGCCGCGGGCATCGGCCAGTCGATCATGGGGCCGGGCAATTTCGTGAAGGACCCGATCTCCGCCATCTCCTTCGGCATGGCGCTCATGTTCGGCACGGCCGGGCTGCCGCACATCCTGATGCGCTTCTTCACCGTGCCCAGCGCCAAGGAGGCGCGCAAATCGGTCATGTGGGCGACCGGATGGATCGGCTACTTCTACCTGCTGACCTTCATCATCGGCTTCGGCGCCATCACCTTCGTGCTGACGAATCCGGACTTCCTCGACGCCAAGGGCCTGCTCAAGGGCGGCGGCAACATGGCGGCGATCCACCTGGCGAACGCCGTGGGCGGCAACGTGTTCCTCGGCTTCATCTCGGCGGTGGCCTTCGCGACCATCCTGGCCGTGGTGGCGGGCCTCACGCTCTCCGGCGCTTCGGCCGTCTCTCACGACCTGTACGCCACCGTCATCCGGAAGGGCGACGCGGGCAGCGCGGCCGAGCTGCGCGTGTCCAGGATCACCACGCTGGCGCTCGGCGCGCTGGCGGTGCTGCTGGGCATCGTGTTCGAGAAGCAGAACATCGCCTTCATGGTGTCGCTGGCCTTCGCCATCGCGGCCTCGGCCAACTTCCCGGTGCTCTTCATGTCGGTGCTCTGGAAGGGCTGCACCACGCGCGGGGCTGTGATCGGCGGCTTCCTCGGGCTGATTTCCTCGGTGGTGCTCACGGTGGTCTCGCCCTCAGTCTGGGAGGCCACGCTCGGCCATCCGGCCGGCTCCTCGCTGTTTCCCTACACCTCGCCGTGCCTGTTCTCGATGAGCATCGCCTTCGTGGGCATCTGGCTGTTCTCGGTGCTCGACCGCAGCGCGCGTGCGCAGGTCGACCGGGGCGGCTTCCTGGCACAGCAGGTGCGTTCGGAAACCGGTATCGGCGCGCACGGCCCGATCGGGCACTGAGCCAGCGTGCCATCGTGGGGCGCGAAGGCGCCCGGCCCCGCGTCCGCGGCGCTCAGTCGGCCCCGATCAGCACCTTGACATGCGCCGCGGCGCTGCGGGCGAGGGCGCTCAGCGCATAGCCGCCCTCGAGGCTCGAGATCACGCGCCCGCCGCAATGGCGCAGCGCCACGTCCATGAGCTTCCGGGTGACCCAGGCGTAGTCGTTCTCCACCAGGCCGAGGTTGCCCATGTCGTCCTCCCGGTGTCCGTCGAAGCCGGCCGAGACATACACGAGCTGCGGCGCGAAGGCTTCGAGCGCCGGCAGCCAGTGGTGCGTGACGGCCGCCCTGAACGCATCGCCGCCCGAGCGCGAGGGCAGCCCGATGTTCACCATCCGCGGGCCGTCGTCGTCCTCGCCCGCGAAGGGGTAGAGGCCCTTCTCGAAGATGGAGCACATGAGCACGCGCCCGTCGTCGCGGAAGATGTCCGCACTGCCGTTGCCGTGGTGCACGTCGAAGTCGATCCGGGCCACGCGCTTCAGACCATGAACGTCCAGCGCGTGGCGGATGCCCACCGCCACGTTGTTGAAGAAGCAGAAGCCCATGGCCGCATCGCGCGTGGCGTGATGGCCCGGCGGGCGCACGTTGCAGAAGGCGGTGGGCGCCTCGCCGGCCAGCACCAGGTCGGTGGCCAGCACCGCGGCTCCGGCGGCGCGCAGCGCGGCCTGCAGGGTGTGCGGGTTCATCCGGGTGTCTGGGTCGACGAAGCGGAGCCCCTCGGCAGGCGCCATCGCAATGAGCTCGCGCACGTGCGACATCGTGTGCGCGCGTGCCAGCTGGGCCTGCGTGGCAAGCGGGGCGTCGTACGGGGCCATGTAGTCGAGCAGGCCCGCGATCAGCAGACGGTCGTGGATGGCGGACAGCCGCTCGGGGCTTTCCGGATGGCCCGCGCCCATGTCGTGGCGCGCGCAGTCTGCGTGGGTGATGTAGGCGCTCAGCATGCGGGCTCCTTGCTTCTTCGAAAGCCGGGCGGCCCTCGCGGGGAGCCCGCTGCCGGCGGCGCCCGTCGCGTGACGGCTACTGGATCTTCAGCGTGGTACGGGCCGAGCCTTCGCGCTTGGGCAGCGTCAGGTGCAGCACGCCGTCCTCGAGCTTCGCCACGGCGGTCTTGTCGTCGACTTCGCTGGCCAGCGAGAAGCCGCGCGACATGTTGCCGCGATAGGTCTCGCGGACGATGGAGCGGCCCTGCTTCTTCTCCTCGTCCTTCCTGATCTCGGCCGAGATGGAGACGTAGCTGCCGTCGATGGAGACGCGCACGTCCTCCTTCCTCGCGCCGGGGATCTCGGCGGTGACGAGGTATTCCTTGTCGTTCTCGTTGATGTCGAGCCGGATGTCGGCCGGCAGCTCGGCCTCGTCGATCAGCTGCAGGGGCCGCGCCCAGCGGCGCAGCATGTCGGGAAAGAGGTTTTCGATGCGGTCCAGGCGGGACAGTGCGGTGTTCATGCGCTTTGCTCCATGGGTGGGTTGAGGAAGCTTCAATCTAGGCGCTTGCCGCCGGGGTTCCGTTGCGCTGGATCAAGTGCGCCCGCGGTCGCCGCGAGACGATGCAAGCCGTCGTCCGTTTCCGAAAAGGAGAGTTCCATGCGCTGGATTTCCATCCCCTCCGGTGCCCGCCGCATGCTGCGCGGGCGCGCACCGGTCGCACTCGTCCTGGCGGCTTGCCTGGCCCTTCACGGCGGTCCCGCTGCGGCCCAGTCCCGCGGCGAGCTGCTCTACAACACCAACTGCGTGGCCTGCCACGACGTGAAGATGCATTGGCGCGGCAGGAAGCTGGTCAACGACTGGGACAGCCTCGAAGAGCAGGTGCGACGGTGGCAGCGGGCCTCGTCGCTGGGCTGGGGAGACCAGGACATCATGGAGGTCAGCCGCTATCTCAACGACCGCTTCTACGGCTTCACGCCGCCGAGCGCGACCAGCCTGCTCACGCCCTCAGTGACAGCACCATCCGGCGCAGGCCCGACGAAGGCGGCTCCGCCGGATCGGCCCTGAAGCCCATCGCGGCCGCGAGCTTCAGCATGCTTCAGCATGCGGGTGTTCTCGCGCAGCACCCATCCGGCCAGCATCCCGGTGCCGCGGCTGCGCGCATGCTCGATCAGCCGTTCGAACAGCACGCAGCCCAGTCCCTGGCCCTTGAGCTCGGAGCGCACGACGATGGCGAATTCGGCTTCGACGTTGTCGGGGTCGCTCACGGTGCGGGCAACGCCCAGCGTCCGGGCGTTGCCGTTCGCATCGACGTCCTCGGCGATGAAGGCCATCTCCCGGTCGTAGTCGATCTGGGTCAGCCGCGCGAGTTCGCTGCGCGCCAGCTCCTTGCGCACCGAGAAGAACCGCATGCGCATGTCTTCCGGGTCCAGCGACTCCAGGAAGCGCCGGTGCTGCGGCTCGTCCTCGGGCCTGATCGGCCTCACCACGATCTCGCGCCCGTTCCAGGTCTGCGTGCGCACCCACTGGTCGGGGTAGGGCAGTATCGCGAAGCGCCCGGTGCCGTGCGCCGGCATGCACGACACCCGCATGCGTGCATCGAGCGCCAGTGCCCCGTTCTCGTCGACCCACAGCGGGTTGATGTCCAACTCCGCCAGTTGCGGCAGGTCGGCGAGCATCCGCGAGACGGCGACGAGCACGTCGTGGAGCGCATCGAGGCAGGCCGGCGGATAGTCGCGATAGCCCGCCAGCAGGCGTGCCACGCGCGTGCGCGACACCAGCTCCGCGGCGAGCGCGCGGTTCAGCGGCGGCAGCGCGATGGCCGTGTCGGCGGCGACTTCGACGGCGGTGCCGCCCTGGCCGAAGAGGATCACGGGGCCGAAGACCGGGTCGACGCTGGCGCCGACGATGATTTCCCGCGCATGCGGGCGGTGCACCGAGTGCTGCACGGTGAAGCCGTCGATCCGCGCCAGCGGCCTGGCGTTCCTCACCGCGTCGAGCATCCCGGCGGCCGCGCGCCGCAGTGCGGCTTCGTCGCGCAGGCCCAGCCGCACGCCGCCGACGTCCGACTTGTGCGTGATGTCGCGCGAGAGGATCTTCAGCGCCACCGGGTACCCGAGCCCCTTGGCCGCCTCGACGGCCGCCTCGGGCGTCGGCGCGACGGCGACGGTGGGCACCGTCTCGATGCCGTAGGCCCGCAGCAGCGACTTGGCCTCCTGTTCGCCGAGCCATTCGCGCTGCCCGGCCAGCGCCGTGCCAAGCGTGGCGCTCACCGCGGCGCTGTCCGGCACGACGCCATGGCCTGCGCCAGGCGTCTCCATCAGGATCTCCTGGTTGCGCCTGTAGGTCTGCAACATCGCGAAGGCGTGCACCGCCTCCTCGGGCGTGGCGTAGTCGGCCACGCCGGCATCCTCGAAGAGCCTGCGTGCCTGGGCCACCGCGTCGTCGCCGAGCCAGGCGCTCATCACGCGCGAGGCGCGGCCGCGCACCAGCGGCAGGCAGGCGCGCGCAATGTCCTCGCTGCGCACGATGGCCGTGGGCGCATGCACGAAGAGCACCGCGCCGGCCGACGCGTCGGCCAGCAGCGCGCCAAGCGTCTCGGCATAGCGCCCGGCCGGCGCGTCGCCGACGATGTCGATGGGGTTGGCGCGCGACCAGTTCGCCGGCAGCACCGCGTCGAGGCGGGCGAGCAGCGCGGAGCCGGGGTCGGCAAGCATCACGCCTTCGCGCGCCGCCGCGTCGGCCGCCATCACGCCGGCGCCTCCGCCATTCGTCATGACCGTGAGCCTGCCGTGGCCGTTGCCCCGGAAGCGCGACAGGGTTTCCGCGGCGACGAAGAGTTCCTGCAGCGTGTCGACGCGAAGCATTCCGGCGCGCCGCAGCGCGGCGTCGTAGACCGCATCGGAGCCTGCCAGCGCGCCTGTGTGCGAGGCTGCGGCAGCAATTCCGTGGCCGGCACGCCCGGCCTTCAGCACGATCACCGGCTTGTTGCGGGCCGCCGCGCGCGCGGCCGACATGAACTTGCGCGGCGATTCGATGGATTCCACGTACAGCAGGATCGATCGCGTGCGCGCATCGCTGGCCAGGTGGTCGAGCAGGTCGCCGAAGTCGACGTCGCAGTGCTCGCCCAGCGAGACCAGGTGCGACAGGCCCACGCCGCGGCTGCGCGTCCAGTCGAGTACCGCCGTCACCAGCGCGCCCGACTGCGAGACGAAGGCCACGTCGCCCGCCAGCGCGTCGGTGTGCGCGAAGCTGGCGTTCAGGCCGATGTGCGGGCTGAGCAGGCCGAGGCAGTTGGGGCCCAGCAGCCGCAGGGTGAAGGAGCGGGCCGCATCCAGCGCGGCCTGTTTCTGCCGCGGGTCCAGGCCGGCCGTGATGATCACCACCGCGCGGGTGCCCAGCGCCCCCAGTTCGGCGACCAGCGGCGCCACCGTGGCCGGGGGCGTGCAGACCAGCCCCAGGTCCGGCGCGGCGGGCAGGTGCGCCGCGTCGGGGAAGACGGGCACGCCGTCGAGCGAGCCGTGTTTCGGGTTCACCCCGTGCACCGCGCCCTTGAAGCCGCCGGCGCGCAGGTTGCGCCACACCGTGGCGCCAACGCTGGCGGGCCGGTTGGAAGCGCCGAACACGGCGACGGAGGCCGGCGACAGCAGGCGGTCCAGATGGCGGATGCTCATTGCGTTGAAGGCGGCATGAGTGACGGGGCATCCCATCGTGCAGTGCGCAAGAGCCCGCCAGTTTGATGCACGTCAAACCGCCGCGCCGGCAAGGGCGCAAGCTCCGTGGCCGAGGAATTCGCCATGGATACCCGTTCGCCTGGAGCCGCGTCCGATGCCGCCGATATTTGATCCGTGGCAGGCGTACGTGATCGCGGCCGAGGTCTCGATGGCCACGAACGCGGGCGCCGGGGCGCTCGCCGAGCTGCGTTCGCAGCGGCTGGCGGCGCTGGTCGCGGCCGCGGCGGCACATTCGCCGCGGTACCGGCGCCTGCTGGCCGGTTGCGATCCGGCCACCGTACGGCTGGAAGAACTGCCGGTGTCCCGCAAGGCGGAACTGATGCGCGACTTCGCGGATTGGGTCTGCGACCCGGCGCTCTCGCTGCCGGCACTGCGCCGCTTCGTCGCCGAGCCGGCGAACATCGCGGCCGATTGCCTCGGGCCCTACACGGCATGGGAAAGCTCGGGCAGCACCGGCGAGCCCGCGATCTTCGTGCAGGATCCGCGCGCGATGGCCGTGTACGACGCGCTGGAGGCGCTGCGGCGTCCGCTGCTGCGGCCCCTCGACCGGCTGTTCGACCCATGGAGCCTGACCGAGCGCATCGCCTTCGTGGGCGCGACCGGGGGGCATTTCGCGAGCACGGTATCGGTCGAACGGTTGCGCCGCCTGCAGCCCGGCCTCGCGCCGCGCCTGCGCGGCATTTCCTTCCTGCAGCCGCTGGACAGGCTGTGCGCCGAACTGGATGCGTTCCGCCCCACGGTGGTGGCGACCTATCCCAGCGCCGCCATCGTGCTCGCGCAGGAGCGGGAGGCCGGCCGGCTGAAGGCCGCGCCGCGCGAGATCTGGACGGGCGGCGAAACGCTTTCCGAGGCAGGCCGCGCCTTCCTGGGGAAGGCATTCGGCTGCCCGGTGGCCAACAGCTACGGCGCATCGGAGTTCCTGTCGCTGGCCTTCGAGTGCTCGATGGGTGCGCTGCACCTGAACAGCGACTGGGCGATCCTGGAGCCGGTCGACGCGCATGGCCGGGCGGTGCCGCCGGGCCACGCTGGAGCCACGACCCTGCTGACCAACTTGGCCAACCATCTGCAACCGCTGATCCGCTACGACCTGGGCGACCGGGTCAGACTGCTGGCCGGCCCCTGCGGTTGCGGATCGCACCTGCCGGCCATCGAGGTGCATGGCCGCGACGACGACACGCTGTGCCTGGCGGGCGACGCCGGCATGCCGGCGGTGAAGGTCGTGCCGCTGGCGGTGAGCACGGTGCTCGAGGAGGAGGCCGGCCTGTTCGATTTCCAGCTGGTGCAGCAGGGACCGTGCGATCTGCTGCTGAAGACCCGTGGAGAGGGAGAGAAGGCGCAGCAGACCCTGCACAAGGCACATGCCGCGCTCGCGGCGTTCCTCGAAGCGCAGGGAGCGAGGGGCGTGCGCATCCGGTGCCGCGCGGGCGAGCGCGCGCAGTGCGGGCGCAGCGGCAAGTTCCGGCGGGTGGTCTCGCAGGCCGGGCAAACAGGCGACGGGTGTTGATCTGCATCAAGGTCCGCGTCGCGGCGGTCCGCAGAATGGCCGGCACTGTTCAAGAGGTACGAATGCCATCCCTGCTTTATTCCGGCGTCCTGGATCTTCCGTGGTGGGGCGTGCTGCTGGCCGCGCTCGCGCTCACGCACGTCACCATCGCCTCGGTCACCATCTTCCTGCACCGCCACCAGGCGCACCGCGCGCTCGAGCTGCACCCCGCGGCGAGTCACTTCTTCCGCTTCTGGCTCTGGCTGACCACCGGCATGGTGACCCGGGAGTGGGCCGCGGTGCACCGCAAGCATCACGCGAAATGCGAAACCCCCGAAGACCCGCACAGCCCGCAGGTGCACGGGCTCAACCGGGTGCTGTGGGGCGGGGTGTTCTATTACATGCGCGAGGCGCGGCACGCCGAGACTCTGCAACGCTACGGCCACGGCACGCCCGACGACTGGCTGGAGCGGCATCTCTACTCGAAGCACAAGATCCTTGGCATCGTGCTGATGGGCGTCGTGGACATGGCGCTCTTCGGCGTCGTGCCGGGCGCGCTGGTGCTGCTCACGCAGATCGCGTGGATCCCGTTCTGGGCGGCCGGCGTGGTAAACGGCATCGGCCACTACTGGGGCTACCGCAACTGGCCGGCCGGCGACGCCAGCACGAACATCTTTCCGGTCGGCATCCTGATCGGCGGGGAGGAACTGCACAACAACCACCATGCCTTTCCGGCCTCGGCGAAGCTTTCGAGCAAGTGGTTCGAGTTCGACATCGGCTGGCTCTACATCCGCACGCTGCAGGCGCTGGGCCTGGCCCGCGTGAAGCACGTGGCGCCCACGCCGCGCCTGGTCGCGCCCAAGGCGAACGTCGACCTGGCCACGGTACAGGCGATCATCCGCTGCCACTACGACGTGCTGTCGAACTACACGCGCTCCCTGAAGACGGCCTGCGTGGCCGAACTCGGCCGCCTGCGCGGCATCTCCCCGGAGGCCGCGCGCGCGCTGAAGGCCGTCAAGCCGTGGCTGGGCAAGGACCAGGGCCTCCTCGGGCCGTCGCGGCACCGGCAGGTGATGCAGGCGTTGAAGGCCTCGCAGGCGCTGGCTACGATGTATTCGATGCGCGGCGAGCTGACCGCCCTGTGGAGCCGCTCCACCGCCACGGGCGAGCAGCTTGCCAGGCAGTTGCAGGACTGGTGCCAGCGCGCGGAGGCGAGCGGCATCGCGCCACTGGCGGATTTTTCGCGCCGGCTGCGTTCATACGCCTGAACGCACTTGAAAGCACCGGTGCCGAGGAGTTGCGAATGAAGCCTGTCCCGGCACTTTCCGTTTCCATCATGGCCGCCGCCCTCGTGGCAGCCTGCGGCGGCTTTCCGGCCGCCGTGCCGGGCGGCGCGATGCTCACCGGCTCGCTCGCGGCTTCCGCGCCCGGCAGCTTGGCCGCCAGGGTGATGGACGACAGCGACCGCCGCTGTGCGGCGAGCGCGCTGGAGACCCTTTCGAACGGCGAGTCTTCGGCCTGGCTCAATCACGATACCGGCGACAGCTTTGTCTTCACGCCCACGCGCGGCTTCGATCAGCGCGGCGTCCGCTGCCGCGAATTCCGGCTCGAAGTGACCGTGGGCGGCCGCCCCGACGGCATCGGCGGCAGCGCATGCCGCCAGCCCGACGGCTCATGGCGCGTTTCCGCCTGAGGCACGCGGAGCGGGGTTCGGCGATGGTCATGAGGTTCGATGTCCGCAACGGCGACGCCGACGGTCTTTGCGCGGCCGTGCAATGGCGCCTGCACCGGCCCGGCGCCGTCCGGCTGGTGACGGGCCTCAAGCGCGACATCGCGCTGCTGCAGGACGTTCCGGCGAGGGCCGGCGACGAAGTCAACGTGTTCAACATCTCGATGCTGCGCAACCGCGCCGGCCTCCTGGACCTGCTCGACCAGGGCGCGCACGTGCGCTACTTCGACCACCATGCCGCCGGCGAGGTGCCGCGACATCCGCATCTCGAGGCGCACATCGACGAGGCGAGCGCGGTCTGCACCAGACTGCTCGTGGACCGCCACCTGGGCGGCGCATGCCGCGCCTGGGCGCTGGTCGGGATCTATGGCGACAACATGGCCGCCGTGGCCGACCGGCTGGCGCTCGCCGGCGGCTTCGAGCCCGGCGATTGCGCGGGGCTGCGCCGGCTGGGCATGCTGATCAACTACAACGCCTACGGCGAGCATGAGCAGGACGTGCGCATCGCGCCCCGCCTGCTGTACGGGCTGATGGTGCGCTACCGCGACCCGCGCGACATGCTGGCGCACGAGGGCATCGTCGACGAGATCGATGCGGTGCGCCACGCCGACCTCCGCCAGGCCGTGGGCACCATGCCGATCTGGCGGGGCGCCGGCGGGAGCGTGCGCGCGCTGCCGGATGCTCCGTGGAGCCGCCGCGTGCAGGGCTGCCTCGCCAACGAGCTGGCGAGCAGCGAGCCGGAGCTCGCGCATGCGGTGCTCGTGGCGCGGGACGACGGCTACGTCGTCAGCGTCCGCGCCCCGCTAGCGCGCCCGGACGGCGCCCATGCGCTGTGCAGCCGGTTCGGCGGTGCAGGCCGTGCGCGCGCGGCCGGCATCGACAGCTTGCCGCGCGACGAACTGCCGCGCTTCATCGAGGCGTTCGCCGCAGCGTCTTGGGGCAGCCGGGTCGCAATGCCGTGATCGGTCTGCCGCCCCCTGGACCAACCGGACAGGGAAGGAGGCAGGACGAGTTCCAGCGGGCGAGGGCAGCCCTTCAGTGCGCCATCCAGACCGGCACCGGAGCCCGTTCCAGCACCGTGCGCGTGGCCCCCCCGAGCACGAGTTCGCGCGCCGGGCTGTGACCATAGGCGCCCATGACGATCAGGCCGGCGCCCATTTCCTGTGCCAGCGAGAGCAACGCCTCGCCGGCATGCCTGTCTTCCGCGGGCGCCTTGTGCTCCCGCGTCTGCCGGACGCCGTGCAGGCGAAGGTAATCGCGCAGCCTCGACATCGCCATTCCGGGCTCGGGGTCCGAGGCGCCGGCAGAAGCCACCAGGTGGACCTCCTGCGCCGGGCGCAGCAGGGGCAGGGCGGTTTCCAGCGCACGCGCGGATTCGCGCGCGCCGCGCCACGCGACCAGCACCTTCGCGGGGTTCGGGGACACCCTGCCCGCGAACGGGACGACCAGCGCCGGCTTGCCGCTGGCGAGCACGGCCGCCTCGATGAAATCGGCCGGCACGTCGAAGCCGTCCTTGTCGCGCGGATCGCGCTGCCCGAGCACCATGAGATCGCAGGTGAGTGCATGCCGGACGAAGCTCTCGACGACGGGCTCGCCGCGCAGCTCGCGCCAGTCGCTGCGGCTGGCATGGTCCTGCAGCAGGCGCTCGAACACCGCTGCGGCATGGGCGCGGTGGTCGGGGTCTATGTCGCCGGCCATCGGCATGGGAGGCAGGCCGCCGATCATCGGCAGCACTGCCAGCACGGAAGGCGACACCGCGAAAAGCGCGGTCAGGGCGGAATCGTGCAAGGCCGCGAGACGGTGCGCGAGGCGCAGGCGCACCTCGGTGCGGTCCGTGCCGTCGAGATGGACGAGGATCGAACGAAGCATGCTCATCTCGGACTCATCTCAGACTGCGACCGGCGGATGCGCGATCGCCGGCGTTCACGGAATGCAGCCCCGACGCGAGCGCGGCGTTGCCGGCGTCGAACCAGCGGCAGATCGAATCCCCGCCCAGCCTGAGCGGCCGCCGTTCATGCATGAAGCCCCGCGCAGGCCCGCCGGATGCGTCCACCGGCACGCCTGCCGCCTGGAGCAGGGCCGTGCGTTCCGGCTCCGTGGCTCCGAAGGGAATGCGGACTGTGATGTCGGCAAGCCGATAGTGACTTGGCATGGTCTTCTTCTCCTGGGTGTCGTTGTATCCGTGTGTCCGCGGGCCTGTCCCGCCGGGGGCGGCGGTCCTGTGCGGCGGCTCGGGGCACTCTAGGAGTTCTCCTTGGCCGGGGCCTTGCGATGGATCAAGGTTGCAGCGTGGTGCGTGTCCATCATGGGAGGCCCACGCTTCGCCGATGGCCATGACACGCTTCACTGTCGACAGCCCGAGACTTCCCGAACTGCCCGTCCAGCCGATCTGCCGCGACGTGCTGATGGAGAAGTACGCGCAGGCGGGCGAGCACTCCATCGACGACATCCACCGCAGGGTGGCCCGGGCCCTGGCACAGGCCGAGAAACCCGGCGAGCGCGAGGCCTGGGAGGCGCGCTTCCTGCAGGCATTGCGCGACGGCTTCGTGCCCGCGGGGCGCATCCAGTCGGCGGCGGGCACGGCGCTGACGGCCACCCTGATCAACTGCTTCGTGCAACCCGTGGGCGATTCGATCACCGGCGACGACGAAGGCTACCCGGGCATCTATGTCGCGCTGGCGGAGGCCGCCGAGACCATGCGCATGGGCGGGGGCGTGGGCTACGACTTCTCGCGCATCCGTCCCCACGGGGCCTGGGTGGCCGGCACCCGTTCCAGCGCCTCGGGACCCGTGCCGTTCATGCGTGTCTTCGACTGTTCTTGCCGGACGGTGGAGTCGGCCGGGGCGCGGCGGGGCGCGCAGATGGGCGTGCTGCGCTGCGACCATCCCGACATCGAGGCTTTCATGGGCGCGAAGGACGATGGCGAGCTGAGCAACTTCAACCTGTCGGTGGGGCTGACCGATGCCTTCATGCTGGCCGTGATCGACGACAGGGAGATCGAGCTGGTGCACTGCGCCGAACCCGGCCCCCGCATCGGCAGCGCACAGGAGCACCGGCGCGACGACGGACTGTGGGTATACGCCCGGCGGCCGGCGCGGGCGCTGTGGGACCGCATCATGCGATCGGCCTACGCGCACGGGGAGCCGGGTGTGCTCTTCCTGGACCGCATCAACGCCGACAACAACCTGTCGAGCTGCGAGACGCTCGCCGCCACCAACCCATGCGGCGAGCAGCCCCTGCCGCCCTACGGCAGCTGCTGCCTGGGGTCGATCGACCTGACGCGTTTCGTGAAGGACCCGTTCGATCCGGGCGCACGCTTCGACGAGAAGAACTTCTCGCGCCTGGCAGGCCTGGCCGTGCGCATGCTCGACAACGTGCTGGACATCACCGCCTGGCCGCTGGAACGCCAGGGCCGCGAGGCGCTGCTGAAGCGGCGCATCGGCCTGGGCTTCACCGGCCTTGGGGACGCGTTGGTCATGCTCAACCTGCGCTACGACGCGCAGCCGGGCCGCGCAGCCGCCCGGCGCATCGCGCGGCTGCTGCGCGATGCGGCCTATGGCGCTTCATGCGCGCTGGCCCGCGAGCGCGGGGCATTTCCTCTGTTCGATGCGGGCCTGTACCTCGGACACGGCACTTTCGCGTCCCGGCTGCCCGAGCCGATGAAGACGCGCATCCGCGCCTACGGCATGCGCAACTCGCACCTGCTGTCCGTCGCGCCCACGGGCACCATCAGCCTGGCTTTCTCGGACAACGCGAGCAACGGCATCGAGCCGGCCTTCGCCTGGAGCTTCGTGCGTCGCAAGCGCCTGCCCGAAGGCGGGACGCGGGAGTACGAGGTCGAGGACCACGCGCTGAGGCTGTACCGCCAGCGCAGGGGCGAGCGGGCCGCGCTCGGGCCGGCCTTCGTCACGGCGCTGGAGATGAGTCCTTCGGCGCATGTGGAAATGGTGGCCGCGGTGGCGCCCTACGTCGACGCGGCCATCTCGAAGACGGTCAACGTGCCCTCCGACTGCGCGTACGAAGACTTCAAGGAGCTCTACATGCAAGCCTGGCAATCGGGGCTCAAGGGCCTGGCCGCGTACAGGCCGAACCCGCTGCGGGGCGCGGTGCTGAAGGCCCCCGCGCGGCCGGCGTGCAGCGGGCGTGCGGCCCCCGTGGCCCCGGTGGCCCCGGCCTGAGCTCGGGCTGAGCCCGGCCTGGAGCCGCTCAGGCCGGCAGCCAGATGGCCGCGATGCAGGCGCAGCCCAGGCTGGCCATCAATGCGGCCCCCACGCGCAACGCATAGGCCCGGCCGCCCGCGCCCAGGGCCACCGCGCAGCGCGTGAGCGTGTTGGTCCCGATGGCCACCAGCACGCCCCGGATGAAGGAGTCCGTCTGCAATGTGCCGGCCGCATGCAGCGAAGCGAGCGAGGCCACGGGGGCGTGTGCATCCACCAGCGCGGCGAGCGCGATACCGGCCTGCAGGCCAGCGTTGCCGAAGTGCCGCTGTGCCGAGCCCACCAGCAGCGCGACGAGCGCCAGAGCGAGCGCGACGGCGAGCGCTTCGCGCGGACGCAATGCGCTGCGCTGCGCGGCGGGCGGCTCGACCGCCACCGCGTCGCGCGAAGCCGCCAGCAGCGGCAGCAGGCCGACGGCCACGGCGCCCGCCGCACCGGCAAGCGCCACGGGCAGCAAGGCGGCGCCTGCCTGTGGAGACAGCGCGCTGGTCATCGCGAGCGCCAGCACCCAGGTCGCTACCGCAGACATCGACGCGGCGCCCGCCAGCAGGCCCGTGTGCAGCGGCTGTTCCCGCGCGCGGTTGCCGAACGAGGCCACCGTGGCGGTGCTGGAGACGAAACCCGACACGAAGCCGGCCCCCAGCAGGCCACCGCGCACGCCGAGCCATCGCGCGGCCGCCTGTCCGGCCGCCTGCATCGCCATGATCAGCAGCACCATCGAGGCCAGAGGCCGGGGCGCGATGCCGCCGAGCATCTCGACGGGCTGCGAGGGAATGAGCGGCAGCGCGATCAGGGCGAGCGCCGCGAGCAGGACGCCGTCGTGCAGCTCCTGCTCGCTCAGCAGCTGCGTGGCAAACCGGTGCAGCCTGCGGCGCGCCGCGAGCAGCAGGGCGAGACCCATGCCGCAGGCGGCGCCCAACCCCGGTTCGACCACGCACAGCACGCCGATCAGGTAGGTGGCGAAGAGAGCGATCTCGGTGGTCATGCCGGGGTCCGGCGAGCGGCTCTTCCAGTGCGAAACCGCAGCCAGCGCGGCGACGAGCGTGCCGCCGATGGGCACCAGCGCCGCGGCGGGGAGGGCCTGCGCGATGGCACCCGTGAGCGCCACGATGGCGAAGGTGCGCAATCCCGCCGCCGCCCGGCGGTCGCCGTCGCCCTTGCGGCGCTCGCGCTCGGTGCCGATCACGAGGCCGATGCCCAGTGCCACGGCGAGTCCGACGATCACGGCCGAAGGGCTGGGGAGGTTCATGCACGCAGTCTCTCCGGCCCCCGGGCCGCGTCAAGGCGTCCGCGCCGCAGTCCCTTGCGCTGGATCAAGCCGGCCGCACCCTCGTGGGCATAACGTGCAGGGCATGAAAGCACTCGTATACCAGGGCCCCGGCCTGAAGTCGCTCGAAGACCGTCCGAAGCCGGAAATCCAGGCGCCGGGCGACGCCATCGTCCGGATCCTCAAGACCACCATCTGCGGCACCGACCTGCACATCCTCAAGGGCGACGTGCCCAGCTGCACGCCGGGGCGCATCCTCGGCCACGAGGGCGTGGGCGTGGTCGAGACCGTGGGCAACGGCGTGACGGCCTTCCATCCCGGCGACCACGTGCTGATCTCGTGCATCTCGTCGTGCGGCAAGTGCGAGAACTGTCGCCGCGGCATGTACTCGCACTGCGCCACCGGCGGCTGGATTTTGGGCAACACCATCGACGGCACGCAGGCGGAGTACGTGCGCATTCCGCATGCCGACACCAGCCTCTACCCCGTGCCGGCCGGCGCGGACGAGGAGGCACTGGTGATGCTCAGCGACATCCTGCCGACCGGCTTCGAATGCGGCGTGCTCAACGGTAAGGTGGCGCCCGGCAGCACGGTGGCCATCGTCGGGGCGGGTCCGATCGGGCTGGCCACGCTGCTCACGGCCCAGTTCTATTCGCCCTCGCAGCTCATCCTGATCGACCTGGACGACGGAAGGCTGGAGGTGGCACGCCGCTTCGGCGCCACGCACACGATCAACAGCGCCGACGGCAACGCAGCCAGGGCGGTGCTCGCGCTGACCGGCGGGCGCGGCGTCGACGTGTCCATCGAGGCCGTGGGCATTCCGGCCACCTTCGTGCTGTGCCAGGACATCGTGGCGCCCGGCGGCACCATCGCGAACATCGGCGTCCACGGGCACGCGGCCGATCTTCACCTGGAGCGCCTGTGGTCGCAGAACATCGCGATCACCACGCGGCTGGTCGACACCGTGTCGACGCCCATGCTGCTGAAGACGGTGCAGTCCCGCAAGGTGGACCCGGCTCGGCTGATCACGCACCGGTTCAGGCTGGACCAGGTCATCGATGCCTACGACACCTTCGCGCGCGCGGCCGAGACGCATGCGCTGAAGGTGCTTATCGAGGCATAGCGGCTCGGGAGCCTGCCGCGTCCCCCTTGTTGTCTCTCCCGTTTCTTCCTTGCCTTCTCCATACGGATCTCCGCCATGTCGCCTTTCCATGCCGTCGCCTGGGTCGATCACCATGCCGCGCAAGTCTTCCAGTTCGATGCCTCGAAGGTTCTCGCGCAGCAGGTCAGGGAACGCGCCCGCTACACCCGCCAGCATGGCAGCAGCGTTCGCAGCGAGCACGAGTTCTTCGGCGAGGTCTGCGATGCCTTGAAGGGAATCGCCCAGGTGCTCATCACCGGCTCCCGCATGGCGCAGGCCGACTTTCGCCACTACGTCGAGAAGCACAGGCCCGAAGTGGCGGGGCAGATCGTCGGCTGGGAAACGGCGGAACGCATGAGCACCAACGAGCTCGTCGCGCTGGCCCGTCGCTATTTCTCGGTGCACGAGGGCATGGCTGCGCCCATGAAGGCGGGTTGAGGGTGGCTGCTCCATGAAGATGCTACGGCATCTCACCGTCGTGGGACTGGTGTTCGCGCTCGCAGGCGCTGATATCACAGCCGCGCAGGTGGCAGGCGCCACGCATGCGGGCGCAACACTGACTGAAACCGGGCAGTTGATCCCGGGATGGAGCGCAAGGCAGAGCATCCTCGGGCGCACGGTGTACGACGCGTCGGGCGAGCGGATCGGCAAGGCGCTGGACCTGATCGTGGGCACCGACAGACGCGTGACCTTCCTGATCGTCGAGATGGGATCCTTCCCTTCAGGTTCGCGGCACCTGGTTGCCGTACCGGCATCGCAGCTTCTGGTGCGCGGCGGACGCCTGCGGCTGCCCGATGCCGATCGCCAGGCGCTGGCGTTGCAGCCCGCGTTCGTCCATGCCCCTGTCACCCGCACGCAGAGTGCGATCGTCGAGCAGGCCCTGCAGGACGCCGACAGGGCGAGTCGGACCATCGCGCGGCTGGAAAGCCAACTGGCGCACGGCGCGGGCGATGAAGGCCGCGCGGGCCTGGAGCAGCAGATCCTCGCGCTGCGGCAGGCCTTGCAGGCGGTGGAGGAGAAGGTGGCCGAGATGGATGCCGCCGACTCCGACGGATGGCAGGTCATGGAAGCCCAGGTCGGCCAGGCTGCCGCGCGCCTGCGAAGCGCCATGCGCGGCGCGCCGTCCTGACGGAATGCCGCGCGCGCCTTGATGTGCGTCAAGCCGCGCCCGTGGCGGGCACCTAGGATGGAACGAAGATTCTTGGAGACATTTCCCATGCCCACGGACCCCTTCCCCCTGATCCAGGCGCAGCCGGTGCCATCCGACGGCAACTACCTCCAGGCCATCATGAACTGGCAGATCGCGGTCGCGGGTAGCGCGCTGCAGGCGCAGCTTCGGCAACTGGAGTTGATGGCCGACTGGCAGCGCTCGTTCGGTGCCGTGCAGCGCGAGCTCACGGACCAGTGGATCTGCAGGTTCGGCGGCGGCGTGCCGCTGGATGGCTAGGCGAGAGCGGAACCGGATGCCCCCATGCTGCTGTCGCAGCCCCTGCGCAACATGCTCGACGACCTCGGGCGGCGGTCCGCGGCCTGCTTCGCCATCGCGATGCCCGATGGCAGCCGCCACCGCGCCGGCGAGGGCGAGCCGGCGTTCACCGTGGTCTTCCACACCGAAGCGGCGTTGTTCGCCACCGCGACGCGCGGCCACATCGGCCTGCTGGAGGCCTATTTCGACCAGGAAGTGGACGTGGAGGGCGATTTCGGCGCCGCCCTGGCGGCGGGCATGGCGGCCGGCTTCGACCATCGGGCCGGCGCGTTCAACGGCATCGAGAACAGCCTGCACGAGCTGCGGCACTCCAACCAGGACCCGGCCCACGCGAAGGCCAATGCCCGTGCGCACTACGGCCTGGGCACCGGCTTCTACCGCCTGTGGCTCGACGATCCGCTGATGATGTACACCTGCGGCTACTGGCCGGAAGGCACGCCCAGCCTCGAGGAGGCACAGCGCCGCAAGATCGACCACGTCTGCCGCAAGATCCTTCTGCGCCCCGAAGACCGCTTCATCGACATCGGCTGCGGTTTCGGAGGCTTCATGTTCCGGGCCCAGGAGAAGACCGGCGCCACGGGCGTCGGTCTCAACACCACCACCGAGCAGGTCGAGTGGCTGCGCAACGAGATCGAGCGGCGCGGGCTCGAGGCCTCGCTGCAGGTGCGCGAGGCCGACTTCCGCGACGTCGACGAGCAGTACGACAAGGTCGTCTCCATCGGCACGCTGGAGCACGCCGGCCGCGACCAGTTGCCGGAGGTGGTCCGGGCCCATGCGGAGTTCCTGAAGCCCGTCGGGCTCGGCATCCTGCACTTCATCGGTCACGTGGGCCGCTTCGAGACCGAGCTCTTCATCCGCAAGCACGTGTTCCCGGGCGGCTGGATACCCAGCCTCGCCGACGTGATCGTGGAGATGGAGCGCAACGGCCTGGAGGTGCTGGACATCGAGAACCTGCGCAGGCACTACGCGCCGACCCTCGATGCCTGGGCCGACCGTTTCGAGAAACACTGGCCCGCGATACAGCGCCTCGATCCGCAGCGCTTCGACGAGCGTTTCCGGCGTGTCTGGCGCACCTACCTGGTCGGCTGCGCCGAGATGTTCCGGTCGGACGCGGGCTACACGCATCTGTTCCAGGTCGTCTTCAGCAAGGGCAACGTGACGCCGCGGAGCTACCCGATGGACCGGGCGCACCTGTATGAGCCCAAGCCATGACCCCTGGCACCGCGGCGCAGGCCCACGAGGCGCGCAGAAGCCGCCTGCTGGACGCCATGCGCGAAGGCGGCACGGGCCCCGGGGCGCCGGTCGCGCTGGCAAAGCGCACATCGAATCTCTTTCGCGACCGCGAGGCCGGCCCTCGGAGAAGGATCGACCTCGACGAATTCGACCATGTCATCGACGTCGACGTGTCGCGCGGCACGGTCGAGGTCGAGGGCATGTCGACCTACGAGACCCTGGTGGATGCCACGCTCGCGCACGGCGTGATGCCGGCGGTGGTGCCGCAACTCAAGACCATCACGGCGGGCGGGGCGGTGGCGGGAGTGGGCATCGAGGCCACGTCGATGCGCCAGGGGCTGGTCCACCACACGATGCTGGAGCTCGACGTGCTGCTGCCGGACGGCCGCATCGTCCACTGCACGCCCGGCAACGAGCACCGTGACCTGTTCTTCGGCTTTCCGAACTCGTACGGCTCTCTGGGCTACGCGCTGCGGCTGGTGCTGCGCACGCAGCCGGTGCAGCCCTTCGTGCGGGTGGAGCACGTCGCATACGGACACCCGCGTGAATTCTTCGCGGCACTCGCCGAGGCGGCGCAAGGCGATGCCGACTTCGTCGACGCCGTGGTGTTCGGCCCCCGGTCGATGGTGCTGAATGTCGCGCGCTTCGAGCATGCCGCGCCCTGGGCGAGCAACTACGAATTCGAGCGCATCTACTACCGTTCGCTGCTGGAGATGCCGGTCGATCATCTCTGCGTGCGTGACTATCTGTGGCGCTGGGACACCGACTGGTTCTGGTGCTCGCGCAACTTCGCGGCGCAGCACCCGCTGGTGCGGCGCATGTTCGGCCGCAGCCATCTCAACTCCCGCACCTACACGCGGCTGATGCGCATGAACGCCCGCTGGGGCGTGACCAGGCGCATGGCCGCGCTGCGGGGGATGCATGTGGAGTCCGTCATCCAGGACGTCGACATCCCGATCGGCTCCGCGCGCACCTTCCTGGAGTTCCTGCGGCGGGAGATCGGCATCCTTCCTGTGTGGATCTGCCCGGTGCACGTGCCGGACCCGGACGCGGACTTCGTGCTGTATCCGCTCGATGCGGGCATGCTGTACGTCAACTTCGGCTTCTGGGACGTGGTCGAGAGCCGCGAGGCGCATGAAGCGGGGCATTTCAACCGGCTGGTCGAGCAGGAGGTGCTGCGCCTGGGCGGCATCAAGTCGCTCTATTCGGACAGCTACTTCACGCGCGAGGAGTTCGACGGCGCCTACGGTATGGAGGCCTACGACGCGCTGAAGCGCCGCTACGACCCCGAGAGGCGGGCGCCTCGGCTGTACGAGAAGTGCGTACTGAAGCGCTGATCCGGCGCTGCGCTGGCTTGATCGCCATCAACACCCGCGGCGGCAAGACGCACGAACATGCGCCCGAGGGCCATTTCGCTCCAGATCCCGCGCCGGGACACGGCGCACCACCTTGCGGGGCATCCATGAATTTCAGAACCATCCTCGTGCACCTGGACAGATCGGTGCGCAGTCGCGCGCGCGCGGCATTGGCTGCGCGGTGGGCGCGTTCGCACGAGAGCCATCTGGTCGGGCTCGTTCCCACCGGCCTCCACGACGGCGTGATTCCCGCCGACGCCATCGCCACCGGCATGACCGACTACATCGCCGAGTCGGCCGATTACCTGCGCCGGCGCGCCGAGGGCATTGCACGGGAGTTCAGGCAGGACATCGCCGCATCGGGTCCCCTGTCGTACGAGGTCCAGATGGTCGACGGCGTCACGCAGGATGCCGTGGTGAGGTACGGGCATGCGAGCGACCTCGTCGTGCTCGGGCAAAGCGACGACTCGACCAGGAAGGACTCCATCACGCATGGCCTTGCCGAGCAGGTGCTGATGGAGGTCGGCCGGCCGGTGCTCGTGGTGCCTTCGGCCGGCGAGTTCCCTGGAGTACCGAAGAACATCGTGATGGCCTGGGACGGTTCGCGCGAGGCGGCCGTGGCCCTTCACGCAGCATTGCCCGCCCTGCGCGGCGCGCGCGTCACGCTCCTGTCGCTGCGCCATCCGCGCGATGAAGGCGATGCGCAGCGGCTGCTGATGCACGACATGATCCAGTTCCTGCTGCGCCACGGGGTGCAGGCGCGCGCCGAATCCGAGGTGACCGAGATCGGCATCGCGGACGCACTGCTCTCGCGGGTGTCCGACCTGGGCGCCGACCTTCTCGTGATGGGCGCCTACAGCCATTCGCGCTTGCGCGAGCGGATACTGGGCGGTGTGACGCGGCAGATACTGGCGCAGATGACCGTGCCCGTGCTGATGGCGCACTGAGCGCGCCGGGCGCGTCCGGCGCCGGTGACTCCCTTTTTCCCCGTTCTCCATTCCGGGCCCCGCCACCCGGAATACGCCACATGGACACCACACTGATCGACGCACTGCGCACAGAGCTCCAGCGCGAAACCGGACAACCCGTGGGGCTGGTCGAGACGCACATCTCCTGGGTGCTGCTGACGCCGACGCAGGCCTTGAAGCTCAAGAAGCCTGTGCGGCTGCCGTTCCTCGACTTCGGCAGCGTGGAGTCTCGCAAGCACTTCTGCGAAGAGGAACTGCGCCTGAACCGGCGCTTCGCGCCGGCGCTCTACCTCGACGTGGCGCCGGTCTGCGGCACACGCGAGTCGCCCCGTGTCGGCGATGGCGCTGGCGGCGCGCCGATCGACCACGTGGTGCGCATGCGGCGCTTTGCCGAATCCGCGCTGCTGCGCAATCTGTTGACGTCGAATGCGCTGGAGCCCCGGTTGCTCGACGGCTTCGCCCGGCGGCTGGCGGACCTGCATGGAGAAGCGCAGCGCGCGGCGCCCGTGTCCGGCTTCGGCGCGCCCGAAGCGATCGTCCGCGCGGCGAACGATGTGCTGGCCTCCCTGCGCGCCCAGGTGCGGGAAGGCGAGGGCGACCGTGCCGCGTCGCTTGACGCGATCGGCGCCTGGATCGACGAACAGGGACAGGCACTGCGCATGGCCTGGATCGCCCGCCAGCAGGGCGGTGCCGTGCGCGAATGCCATGGCGACCTGCACCTGGCCAACGTGGTGCTGGTCGACGGCGCGCTCACGCCGTTCGACTGCATCGAGTTCGATCCGGCCTTGCGCTGGATCGATGTCATGAGCGACGTCGCCTTCCTCACCATGGACCTGAAGGCGCACGACCATGGCGAGCTCGCGTTCCGCTTTCTCGATGCGTGGCTGCAGCACAGCGGCGACTACGCGGGGCTGCAGGTGCTGCGCTTCTACGAGGTCTACAGGGCTCTGGTGCGTGCCATGGCTTCGGGCATGACGCCGGGCGGGAAGAAGGGGCCGGACTACCTGGCATGCGCGCGGCGGCTGGTGGCGCGGCCAGAGGAGGGAGCGCGGCTGATGATCGCGCACGGACTCTCGGGCTCCGGGAAGTCCAGCGTCGCCTTGCAACTGCTGTGCGCCGCCGGCGCCGTGCGCGTGCGCTCCGACGTGGAGCGCAAGCGCCTGTTCGGCCTCGCCCCGCTGGAGCGTTCCGCAACGACGGGCCTGGACATCTACGATGCCAAGGCGACCCGCCGGACCTTCGAGCGGCTGCGCGCCTGCGCGCGCGATGCCTTGCTGGCGGGCTACCCCGTGATCGTGGACGCGGCCTTCCTGCGGCGTGCGGAGCGACACAGCTTCGAGGCCCTGGCCACGGAGCTGCGCGTGCCTTTCTCGATCCTGGACTGCAGCGCCGCGCCGGCCACGCTGCGCCGCCGGGTGGCCGAGCGGGAGACAGCGGGCACGGATGCATCGGAAGCCGGCCTGGCCGTGCTGGAACGCCAACTGGCCACGCACGAACCCCTGGATGCGGACGAACACAGGGCCGCCATCGAGGTCTCCACCGAAGACGCCGTCGACATCGCGCAGTTGCGGGCGCGCTGGCGCTCGGCGGACATCGGCCGCTGAATGCTCACTGGCTGGCCAGTTCTCCACTGGGCAGCGTGAAGCGCTCGTGCTCGGCCTTCGCGCTCTCGGGTGCGCGAATCAGCAGCACCGGGACGGGCGACATGCGCAGGATGTGCTCCGCGCTGCTGCCCATCACCCAGCGGCCGATTCCGCGGCGACCATGGGTGCCGATCACGATCAGGTCGGCCTTCCAGGCTTGCGCGTGGGATATGACCTGGTCGTGCACGCTGCGCTTGAAGCTGTCGAGCAGCACCGCGTCGACTTCGACGCCTTCCCGGATCGCCCGGCCCTGGGCGTCGTCGAGCAGCTTCTTCGCATTGCCGTGAAGCTCTTCCGACCAGTTGCCGGCATAACCCGCATAGGCGTCCATGGTCAGGGCGAACGAAAGCTCGTCGATGACATGCACCAGGCGCAGGCGCCCTCCCGTGAGCTTGGCCAGCTGGATGGCCTCCGCCAGTCCGCGGCTGGAGGTGGAACTGCCGTCGATGGGAACAAGAATTCGCTGGTACATGGCACGACTCCGGCTTGGTGATTGGGACCGCTCCAGTATCCGGACTCGCACCGGGCGGGGTTTGATCTGGAGCAAACCCGTGTCCCGCGAAAGCGCGACCCTTGGGGCATGCACAGGAAGACACTCATGCCCCACGCCACCGTCCGCATCATCCGCCAGGAGCATTCCGCGCTCGCCGCCATGCTCCGATCCATCGTCATGCTGCTCGAGCAGCACCGCAAGAAAGGCACGCTGCCCGACTTCGCCACGCTCAGGGCCATGCTCTTCTACGTGGACGAGTTTCCCGAGAAGCGCCACCATCGCAAGGAGACCGAGCTGCTGTTTCCCAGGCTGCGCGCCAGGACGCCCATTTCGCGGGAGCTGCTGGACCGTCTCGACAGCGACCATGCCAAGGGCGAGCGCAGGATCCGCAACGTGGAGCATGCGCTGCTCGCGTTCGAGATGCTCGGCGAGCCGCGGCGCGAGGAATTCGAGAGAACCGTCGGCGA